>NZ_CP023202.1:0-632500 GCF_000220705.2 Streptomyces xinghaiensis S187
CGCAAGACCCTGCTCGACGAGGCCGGGATGGTCTGGGAACCCGGCCAAGAGGGCTGGGAGAACAAACTCGCCGCGCTGCGCTCCTTCCACCGCGCCCACGGCCACCTCGCCCCCCGGCGCGACGCCGTATGGGGCGACGCGCACAGTGAACTGGTCCCGGTCGGGGAACACATGGCCAACCTCCGCCGCCAAGGCAGCCTCGGCAAAAGCCCCGAACGCGCCGCAGCCCGCGCCGCACAGCTCGCCCAGATCGACCCGGACTGGAACTGCCCCTGGCCACTTGACTGGCAACGCCACTACGCCGTTCTGCGTGACCTCGCCGCCGACGAACCCGACGGCGTCCTGCCGAACATCGCCCCCGGCGTCCTCTTCGAAGGAGACGACCTCGGCACATGGCTCCACCGGCAACGCCGCAGCTGGGCGGAGCTCTCCGAAGAACAGCAGCAGCGGCTGAAAGCGCTGGGCGTGAAACCCGCCGAACGCCCCGCCTCGGCCCCGACGGCCATAAGTGGAGGGAAAGGACCAGCCTTCCAACGCGGTCTGGCGGCCCTCACCCAGTGGATCCAGCGCGAGGGCATCCAGAAGGCAGTACCGAGAGGACACGTCGAACGCGTCGTCATCGACGGCCAGGAACACCAACACAAGCTCGGCGTATGGATCTCCAACACTCGCGCGAGGCGAGACAAGCTCACCGCGGAGCAGCGCGCCGCCCTCGCTGAACTCGGAGTCGAGTGGGCCTAGCGGGACTGTAAGACGTTCGGTGTAACTCCTGATCAAGGAAGATGCATCGATGACCAGTGAGAACGTGACCGAGACCCAGTCCGTCGAGACGCCTGAGCCGCAGCCGTCCAGGGCGGTGGACGACCAGCTCATCGACGAACTGGTGGGCCGGGCCCAGGCCGAGGGCCTGCAGCTGACGGGCGAGGGCGGTCTGCTGCAGCAGCTGACCAAGCGGCTGCTGGAGTCGGCACTCGAGGGCGAGATCACCGACCACCTCGGCTACGACAAGCACGATCCGGCCGGTAAGAACGGAGGCAACTCCCGCAACAGCACCCGCGGCAAGACCGTACTCACCGATGTCGGACCGGTCGAGATATCCGTGCCCCGCGACCGCGAAGCCCGCTGGACCATGCGCTGGAAAACCGCCCTGAACGCATTCGACATCACCTTCGACGGCCGACTCTCCGCAGCCCGCCAGTAACCCCAACCACCCTGGTTACACCGCTCGTTTGACAGTCCCCGGACAGTCGACCTCGACACGCGCGCTGCAGTGGGCAGCCCGTGCCCAGGTCGAGAAGGCCAACGGCCCACCCCCTGGAAGGGGTCGTGTGCACCCCTGTGCCAGGAGTTTTCCGGCGATCACCCGCCCGGCATCGGGCTGGTCTTCGAGTAGTTGCCGGGCCTGGTCCGCCGGCGAGCCGTCGGCCGGGAGGAGCGCGTTGGCATCAGCCATGTCGATGTTCCTGGGAATGGTTTGCCGTAGACCGGACAGCCGCGCGCCGGGGCGGGTTTCCGGGATGTCCAGTGCAGCAGGCGCCGGAACGGTGGCCGACAAGGTCTGCACCGCGGCCAGACGCTCCGTCGTGGTCCGATCGGCGGCCTCCGCCGGTCTCCCTCCTCTGCCCGCCAGATGCTCGAACCGGCTGCCCGTGTGCGCCGCCGTGCCGGGCGGCAGTCCGATACCGAAGTGCCGCTGCAGATCCGCAACAGCTCGAGCGTGGGTTATGGCGGCGCGCCGTCGTTCCCGGGGACGGCTGTGAGAGGTCGGCCGAGGACAGCAGCGGCTCCGGTTCTGGACGGGACGGGGTTGCGGGCGGGTGATAGCGCGGCGGCACGGACTGTGGGACGGCCCACGACAGCGCCGGTTTGCCGGCGGCTGCGGCCCCGGACCGTTTTTCGCCTCGGAGACGGTGGAGGGGGCGTCGAGGGTACGCCGGGTGCGGAGCGGCCATCGGCGTGCCACACGGGCACGACCGTGCGGGTCTGTTATGCGCGGTCCTCCTCGGGATCCTCGCGGGGTGTTTCCGTCACGGCGCTCTCTGCGGGCTCTTCCTTGCGCCAGGTAACTGTCACCTTGAGGGTGGCCTTGCCCCCGGCCTCCGTCACGACGCTCACCAGCTGGCCGCTTTTGGCTGCGATTTCGATGCCGAATTCGAGCGTTACTTCGTCCGGGGCCGCGTGCTGCAGTCCGGACCTGACGCTGCGCGTGACGGTCTCCAGGGTCTGGGGGAGATCGCCGAGCTGCCGTGACAGGCGGTCACCGAAGCCGGTGTCCCGGGGGCCCTCGTCTTCGTCGTTGACGCGCACCCATATCGAGGTTCCGTCCGGCATGGTTGCCTGGACCGTATCGGCCACGTGCTCTCCTCTCTGTTTGGCTTGTCGCCTTCCTGGCGAAAGGATGCCCGGTTCCGGGGACGCCCGGCGGCCGGTCACCTAGAATTACTTCACGGTCACGGAGGGGGCATGGTCATGGTCGGCCAGCATGCGCGGTCGTCGCCGGAGAAGGTCTATCTCTCCGACGTCGAGATCCATCGGCAGTCCCCCATCGCAAGCGCCGAGGATCTCCGGGCACGCGTGCTGTTCCACGTTCTGCTGTCCGACACTCTGCTTGTTGGCGATTCGCAGTCGCTCAACACTCCCCTCTTCCGTGCTCTGGTGTCGTCTCACGAAGCCGGCGGTCAAGCCGTGAGGTCGGATCTCGCGCCGCTCCTGGGCAGCGGCCGTATCCGGGTCGCGTGCCGGGACGGGCAGAGGCTGACGGCCGTCCGGGATGCTCAGAAGCTGCGGAAGGTCGAACACGTGCCCAGTGCCGCATACGCGGAGCTGGTGGACCGCATGACGCATGCGCACGCGGTCACCTACCGTCTTGACGCCGTATCGGCTGCCTTCAAGTCCGGGGTGATCCGGCTGCTGGAGGAGCTGACGCGGGACGCCGGGGGAGAGACGCGCGGAACGGTTGAAGCCGCGCTGGAGTTTGTGAGGGGGCAGGAGCCGCTGTACTTCAAAGCTCTGAGGGATTGGGAGGAGTCCTTCCGGACGAACTCCTCGGGAAGCACGGAAGTCGTGCTCGCCGTGGCCGCCGTGGACCGGGCCGCGGGCGAGTCGTACCGCCAGGCACTCCCCCATGTGCTGGGAGCCGGGACGGCTGCCCCGCGCAGTGTCGAACTGCCCGCCGCTGCCACCCGCACGGTCCTGGAGCGCACCTCGCTGCCGGCCGGTGTTCTCGACGGTTTCCTGCTGGGCAGACTGCCGGTCGAGGTGTTCCTGGAGGCCACCGAGCAGCCGTCCCGCGGCGTCCTCGTTCGCCAATTGGGCTTGCTGCGTCGAGGCAGCCGACCAGACCTGTCCCAGCTGGTGGAGGCCATGGCTGAGTTCAGCAACTGGGTGCAGGAGGCCTTCGTCCGCGCCTTCCGCGATACCGACGAACGCGCGCGGGCGGTCCTGGACGGCAATCACAACTTGATGCGCTTCGGCATCTTCCAGGACTCGCTGACCGGTGCGCTCGGCGCCGGACTCGACATGCCGGCGGCCGGCGGGGAGGAGGACTACCTCGAGCTGCAGGTCGTCGACCGGAGTGTGCCGGCCGCAGACGGTGCGGCCGGCATCGGAGCGCTCGACGCACGGCAGATGCGGCAGCGCGTGATCACGGGTGCGTATGTGGGCTGACTCGCACGCCGCTCACGTCGGCGGCCCGGAGCCGGTGCCGGAGTCGTCCGCCAGGGCAAGTGCCAGGGCAGCCAGCGTCACGCCACAGGTGACGCTGCCGCTCTGCAGCCACTTCACCACCTCCGTGCGCGAGGCCCAGACCGGCTCGGCCACCGATTCCATGGCCTCCGGCTCGGCTGCCGGTGGGGCGTCTGCCGATCCGGTGGGGCGGACTTCGGCGGCGAAAACGTGCACGTCCGATTCGATCAGGCCGGTCTCGGCGTGGATGACGCCCAGGGGGCGCAGTGCGGACGGGGCGCAGTCGAAGCCGGTCTCCTCCCGCAGTTCCCGTGCGGCTGCCACGGCTGGATCCTCGTCCGCTTCGCAACCGCCCCGGGGGAATTCCAGGGAGACCTCGCCGATCGGGTATCGGTAGGTGGGAACGAACGCGAGGCCGTCTTGTCCCATGGGGACGATCACCACTCCGCTGTGGGACCACTGCCAGCGCAGGTAGCGGCCCGGCTTGCCCGAGGGCGAGAGCACTTCGTCGTTGAACAGCGCGCCGAAGCGGTTCCGGAAGACCTCCACTGCCCGCTGCCGCCGGATGGGTGGGGGTTGGGCGTGGGCGGAGGTTTCGTTGTCCATCGGCGCCGGGCTCCTCTCAGCTCGTGCGACCGTCCAGCACAGTCTTCATCTGCACCCATGATGCGTGTTCGTGTGTGAATTCGTCGAGTTCGTCACTGAGTTGGAGCAGCACCTGGAGCACCAGCGCCTGCTGCTCACGCCGTCGCGGCGAGGTGCGCAACGGCAGCGCCGCGCGCTCCGTCGCCGCCCGGCTCAGCACCTGATAGGCCTCGTGGAAACGCCCGGCCCGGATCAGCCCGAAGCCATGGCGCTGCAGGGTCTCGGGCAGCCGGGCGAGATAGCGGCCGGGCCGGAGCCTGGCCACGTCCTCCAGCCGCTCGACCGCCTGCATGCTGGAGGTGAGGGCCTCCTCGGTCCTGCCTGTGCGATGGCGGCACTCGGCCAGGGTTTCCAGGCAGTCGAGGTACACCTCGTCCTCACGGGCTCCTTCCGGCACCTGTTCGCACCGCATGACGCCCTCGGCGGCGTCACGGGCCGCGCCGTTGACCTGTGTGTCTCCAAGCCGCAGCAAGGCCAGCGTGCTCAGCGCACCTGCCATGTCCATGAGGGTGCGATGCCGCGTCTCGGGATTGCTGCCGATGAGCTGCCGGTACAGGGACACGGCCTCGACGCTGAGCCCCAGGGCCGACTCCGTCTGCCCGGACCGGTGCCGCAGCAGGCTCAGGTTGTGCAACGCCGCGGCGTAGTCGGACCGGTACTGCGCGGACCTCCGGACAAGATCGCGGCTGAGCAGGACCGCCTCGTCAGCTGCCCGCACGGCGTCCTCCCGGTGTCCGCTCTCCTCCAGTCGCAGGCTGTACCTGCGCAGACGTTTCAGACGGACGTGCCGGCTGGTGTCGTCGCTCCCCGTGTCGGGCACGTGGAGCAGCCGCCGGAGTACGAGTGCCGACAAGGCGGAGAGGCTGGACGGATAGCGGGGAAGGCGGGGTTCGACACGGCAGAGCAGGTCGGTCTCGCAGGTCTCCAGCACCGGTTGGATCAGGTCCGCCAGGGGTTCAGCGTGCGGCACGCGGGCACCGACGGTCACGAGGGCCGGCACCAGGACTTGAGGGTTGTCGCGTACGGCCTGCGCAAGCGCCCGGTCGAGGACCGTGTGGGCAGGGTGGTCCGCAACCCGGCCCACGGTCGTGCAGCCACGGGCCCGGGCCAGGACGTCGAGTGTCTCCACCACGGCCGTGGTCCGCGCCTGCTCGTTGCCAAACGCGGATCCGTCCAGGACCGTCCCGATGTAGGCGACGGCGTCGCCTGAACTCTCGGGCTCCGCCAGCACACGCCGCACCAGGATCTCGCCGAGCCGGTCGGGCTCAAGGGGCGCGACGTGGTCACCTTCCGTCGCGGGATAGAGCGCGCGTAAGCAGGAATGCACTGCAGGGGCGTTGACGGGCGGCTGCCCGGGGAAGGCAGTCCTGCGCACGGACGTCAGCAGCGCGGTCAGCTCACCGCGGTCCCGCCGCTGGGCCAGGGTCGGCACCAGCAACAGGCCTTCTGCCATCAGCCGTCCGGTACGCCCCGCCAGGACACCGCCTGTCCCGAGGCGGTCCTCCAGGAGCGTGTACCAGCCCGTGATCTCATGCCGGCAGATTCGTGCCAGCGGATCGTCGCTTTCCTTCCACTCCTGGCCCTGGCGCAGGGTCAGGACGGCGTCGAGGGCAGCCGCGAGCATGCCCAGAACCGAGTCCTGCCGGCCGGCCCGGCGCGCGAGAGACGGTGGCATGAACACCCACGGGCATTCCAGCAGGCGTGCGAACTCCCCGAACGCCTCGGTGACCAGGGTGCCGGGGTCCTTGGCGCTCAGCGTGTTGGGCAGCCTCTGCGAGCTCGCCCCCCTCAAAGCCCAGTCCTCGATGTAGTGTGTTTCGAACTCCTCCTTCAGCGCATGCCACAACGGCTCCTCGGAACGTGCCAGCAGCAGCACGCGCAGGGTGATGCCATCAGGCCGGTGCCGGTGGATATGCGCCATGAGAGCGCTGATGTCGCCGAGCCGTGCTTGGGCGTAGTCGAACACCACCAAGCAGGGGAAACCCGCGCCGAGCGCGGCGGTGAGGCCTTCCAGCCACTGGGGCCGGCGCAGAGGGTTGCCGAGCGACTCCCTGTCCGCGAATCCGGCGATCCAGCCCATGTGCCGCAGTCGGTGGCACAGTTCGGCGGACAGGCGGGTCTTGCCCGAACCGCCCGCGCGTACAGCAGGCGCAGCAGCTGATCGTCGAGTTCCCAGCACCAGTTCTGGAGCTCGCCGAGTTCTGGGCGGTCCACGAACGGCATCGCTCCGCGTGCCAGCATCTGCGCCGGCGTGTTCCGCGGACTCAGACCGCCGGGCTCGGGACCGAAGAGGCCGGCCTGCCGTCCCTTGCGGTCGCGGGCGAGATCGAACCAGACCGTCCCGGGCCGGTGCGCGGCATGGTTGCGTTCCAGCAACCCCGGCGAGCATTCCTCCACGGCGTCGACGGGAATCAGCCATCCCCCCGACATTCCCCTCTCGTGGCGTGAGGCCTTGAGTACCCCGCACACACGCCCCGTCGTTGTATCGAGCACCGGACTGCCGCTGAATCCCTGGACCACCTGGTCCCACTGAAGCCGCACGAAGCGCCCGCTGCGACCGGCCACCGTGAGGTGCAGGGTGTCGGGCTGGACGCCCGGTTCCAATGTGTGCCCGCTGAATCCGTGGATGGACACAGCCGCCGCCTGCCTCGGCCCGGCACTGCCAAGCCACACCCCCCGCACATCGTGTGCCGGCTCGCTCAGCCGCACTTCGGCGAGATCCGGAAAACCGTAGGTGCTTCCTGCGCCCTTCGCCTCGGGCACAAGACTCACGACCTCGACCGCGACGGTGCGCCCCCCGACCATCGCCGTCACGCTGCCCTCCCCGCGCCCGGCCACCACGTGCGCACACGTCAGGACGGTGTCAGGTGTCACCAAGAACCCGGTCCCGCAGAAAGCCTGGCCGGCCCGGATACCCACGACGTTCCGCTCGGTCAGGACGCGCAGCCGCTCCAGCGCCTCACTGTCCAGGCCATCGTGTGTCGTCATCGATCCCCCCGGGAGCGGCCCCACGCAACGGACTCGTCGCCGGGTGCCTTCCCGGCAGTATTCTGCCGGGAAGCCAGCCACGGCATCGCTTCGTACCGTGTTCCGGCGCGCTGCCGTTCAACGCGCTCTTCCAGCGGCTGGTCCAGCGGGCCTGGCCCTTGCCGGTGGGGTCCAGGGACATGATCGCCATGTAGACGCACTGCAGGGCGGCGGTCTCGTTGGGGAAGTGGCCGCGGGCTTTGACCGCCCGGCGGATCCGCGCGTTGACCGACTCGATCGCGTTGGTCGTGCAGACGATGCGGCGGATCTCGGTGTCGAACCGCAGAAACGGCGTGAACTCCTCCCCGGCGTTCTCCCACAGCTTCACGATGGCCGGGTACTTCCGGCCCCATGCCTCGGCGAACTCCGCGAACCGCTCGAGGGCGGCCTCCAGGGTCGGCGCGGTGTGGACGGGCTTGAGGAGCTTGGCAATCTTGTCCCAGTCCCGGCGGGCGGCATAGCGGAAGGAGTTCCGCGCCAGGTGCACCACGCAGGTCTGCACCACCGTGCGGGGCCAGACGGTCTCCACCGCGTCCGGCAGGCCCTTGAGTCCGTCGCAGACCAGCATGAGGACGTCGCCCACGCCGCGGTTCTTGAGCTCGGTGAAGATGTGCATCCAGTGTTTGGCGCCCTCGCTGCCGTCGCCGGCCCACAACAGGCCCAGGATGTCCCGCCGGCCCTCGGCGGTGACGGCCAGGGCCACGTACACAGGGCGGTTGGCGACCGCGCCGTCGCGGATCTGCACACGGATGGCGTCGATGAAGACCACCGCGTAGACCGGATCGAGAGGCCGGTTCCGCCATTCGACCATGCCGTCCAGCACCTTGTCGGTGATGGTGGAGATCGTCTGGCGGGAGACCTCGGCTCCGCAGACCTCGGCCAGATGGGCCCGGACCTCGCCGGTGGTCAGGCCCTTGGAAGCCAGGGAGATGACCATCCCGTCCACGCCGGTCAGGCGCTTCTGCCGCTTCTTGACGATCTCCGGTTCGACGGTGCCGTCCCGGTCGCGGGGTGCGGTGATCTCCACCGGCCCGACCTCGGTGAGCACGGTCCTGCCGCGTTTGCCGTTGCGGTGGTTGCCGCCGTTCTTCCCGGCCGGATCATGCTTGTCATAGCCGAGGTGGTCTCGGTGATCCCGCCTTCGAGGGCGGACTCCGGGAGCCGTTTGGTCAACTGCCGCAGGAGCCCTCCCTCACCGGTCAGCTGCAGACCCTCGGCCTGGGCCCGGACGACCAACTCATCGATCAGCTGGTCATCCACGGGCCCGGCAGTCGCCAACTCGGCTTCCTCGGCTGCCGGGGCTCGTTCACGTCATCGCGTGTCATCCGATGCATCCTCCACGGTCGGGAGTTACACCGAACCATTTACAGTCCCTCTAAGGGCTGGGGCCGGGTCGGCCGTGGTTGTCGACGACGTGGGCTGCGAACTTGGTGACAGGGGGTGTCACAGCGCACTGTGCAGCGGTGGGCAGCCGCTTCCGGGGTCAGCCGCCCGGAGGAGCGGGGCACCGGTGACTTCTCAGGACCGTGCCGAGTACTGCGTCCGCCGGAAAGTACCCCATGTGGCGGGAATCGCGGCTGACGTTCTGGTTGTCACCCAGCAGAACCAGCTTTCCGGGTGGTACCAGGTCCTGCGGGGCGTGTGCGAGCACGGGCGCCAGGTCGCGGGGCACCGGGTCTCCGGGGACGGCGGCCACCCGCTTGATCAGCCAGGCCGGGGCCAGGTCCGGTCCCGCGGGCGGCAGGTCGGCAACGACGACCACCTGGCCGGGGACCGGTGGCCGGTCGCGGCGGACCAGCACCCGGTCGCCGTCGCGGTAGGCGGGTGCCATGCTCATGCCCCGGACCGTGACCGAGATCAGGACGCGGCCCAGGGCGTGCGCCAGCGCAGCGCTCACGGCCAGAACCAGTGCGAGCAGGCCGCACAGCAGGGTCAGGCCCTCCGCCTCGGCCGCCAGGGAGCCCAGTACACCGGCTGCCAGCATTCCCGCGGCGGCAGCGCTCAGCAGCACCGCGCCTCGGCCAAGTGCTGAAACCGGCTCCGGCCTGATGGTGGTGGTGCGCTCTGCGTTCATCGCCGTTCACTGCCCTCCCGTCATCGCGGGCGCGCCTTCCCGCATGCCCTGGTAGCCCGCCGCCTGCAGGCGGAACAGCCGGGCGTAGGCGCCGCCTTGGGCCAGGAGGGCGGCGTGCGTGCCCTGTTCCGCGATTCGTCCTTCCGCGAGGACGACGATCAGGTCCGCGTCACGTACGGCGCCGAGCCGGTGCGAGATGAGCAGGCTGGTGCGGCCCTGTCTGGTCCGCCGCAGTGAGGTGTGGATCTCGTACTCGGCCTCGGCGTCGAGACCGGCGGACGGCTCGTCGAGGATCATCAGATCCCGCCCGTCGCGCAGGAACGCCCGGGCCAGCGCGACCCGCTGCCACTCTCCGCCGGAGAGCACGACGCCGTTCTCCGGATCGTCCTTCTCCAAGTCCATGAAGAACATCCGGGACAGCAGGGTCTGATAACCGCAGGGCAGCGCGGTCAGCCGCTCGTGGATTCCGGCGCGCTGGGCGGCGGCTGCCGTGCGCGCGTCGTCGTCCAGGGCGGCCAGATTGCCGAGCGCGATATTTTCCCGCGCGGTCAGGTCGTAGCACATATAGTCCTGGAACACCGCGCCGATCCTGGCACGCAACTCGGCCATGTCGAGGTCGCGGATGTCCGTGCCGTCCCAGAAGATCACGCCCCGCGTCGGGTCGTAGAACCGGCACAGCAGCTTGACCAGCGTGGACTTTCCGGCACCGTTCAGACCCACCAGAGCCACCGCCGTGCCGTGCGGGATGCGCAGGTTCACCCCGCGCAGGACCCAGGGGTGGTCGGGCGAGTAGCGGAACCAGACGTTGCGCAGCTCGATCCCCTCGCGCAGCGGCGGCACGGAGTCCCGGCCGGGACAGAGGTCGGGCCCGGCCGTGGTGACCGCCATGTAGTGGCCGAACATCAGCAGCGCCTGATGAGCCCGGGCCGTCTCGCCGGCGAGCGCTGCCAGTGCGCCCTGCACCCCGGCCACTGCCGCGACGAAGATCGTCACATTGCCGATCGAGAGAGCACCCCGGTGGGCCTCGCCGATCGCCCAGAGCAGGCCTGCCCCGGCCACCAGCGCGGCGACCGCCGCGAGCACGGTCTGGGCCAGCACCTCCCGCCGGTCCATCGCCCGCTTGGCCTCGTTCGCCATGCGGCGTTCGGCGGTCATCCGGTTGCGGAAGAAGGTGCCGGTGTCCAAGAGCCGGATCTCCTTCGCAGCTTCGACAGTGGACAGCAGGTCGCTGTAGAAGGCCTCCCGTCGCTCCACCGGTCCGAGATCCCACAGCATGCGTGCTCGGCGCCGGGACAGCAGTAGCTCCGCCGCCAGTGTCGGTGCCCCGGCCCCCAGGATCAGTCCGGCCATCACCGGGCTGATCAGGACGAGGGAGCCGAGGAAACCGGCAATCGTGATTCCCGAGCGCACCATCGCAACCAGGCCGTCCACGGCCTGGTTGCCGTACGGGGATCCGCCGTTTTGCTGGGCGAGCCGGAGCCGGTCGAGGAAACGCGGGTCCTCGAACCGGCTCAGCCCGGCGAATTCCTCCACCGCCCGGAACAACCGGTCCTGCGTGACCAGGCCCACGCGCCGGTCGAGTTCCGCTCGCAGGTACTGGGTGAGCTGCGGCTGCGCACCGGCGACCACCCCCGTCACGGCGAGCGCCGCGCCGAGGCTGATCAGCCGCGCGGGGCGGCGTGGCCGATCAGCCCGTCCAGCAGCAGCTTCGTCAGCCAGGCTCCCGCCACCGGCAGGGCGGCCGCGGTCAGGGCCAGCGCCAGGTACAGACAGAGCATGCCGGGCGCGGCCCGCCACAGCAATGCGGCCGCGACGACGGCACGACGGGCCAGCGGGTGGGTGCCGGTGGGTGCCGTCATGCCGCGGCCACGGCCTGTTCCAGCGCCACCCGGTCGTCCGTGACGATCACCCGGTCCCGGCGGTCCCGGGCGACGGCCAGCACCAACGGGTAAGCCCGTACCTTGAACGCGGTGCCCACCGGTCCGTCCGGGCTCTCCCGTACCACTTGGGCGACCGGCGCCAGGGCGCTGAGGAACTCCGTCCCCTCGTGGGGTTCGGCTACCACGACGGCCAGCACCCGGTCCCGGCCGCCGGGCAGCGTGCTCGCGTACTCCACGAACTTCGGCATTTTCTCCTGACACGGTCCGCAGTCCGGCGAGAAGAACGCCACCAATGTCTCCTCGGCCATCGCCGCCCGGTTCAGCGGCTTCCCCTCCACGGTGAGTGTGGTGAACTCGCCGACTTCCTCGCCCGCCTTGATGGAGGCAGGGCCGCCATTCAGGTCGGTCAGCAGTGCGGTGTGCTCGCGCAGGCGTCTGATCACTCCCAGCGTGAGCATCAGGTCAAGCACGCAGAGCAGCCCGGCCAGAACCGCGGCCGCGGTCAGAATCGGCATCATGATGCGTCTCCGTCTCGTTCTTGTCGTTCGGGGTGTCCAACGGCCGGAACAGGCTGAGGAGGTCATCCGCGACGGTGATCAGCCCGCCCGCCAGCAGTCCTCCGGCCACCGCCACCACCACGCCATCGGGCCGGACGGGGCCCCCGGGCCCCGTACCGGAGACGGCGGCCGCGCCCGCCGCCGCGGCGGCCAGCAGAGCGTTGCGGACGATGTGCCAGGGGCCGAGCAGGCTGGTCGAGGTGCCGAAGCAGCGGCACGGCGTGCGTACATCCCGCCGCATCGCCGTCGCGATCCCCACCGCGAACACCGTCAGCAGTCCGGCCGCAAGCGTGCATCCCGTGGTGGTCGCCGCCGGCCCCGGCACCGCCAGCAGCACCCAGATCGCCGTCTCGGCACCGATCACGCAGCCCGCGACCAGGCGGGCCGGGCCCATCCGCAGCGGCCACAGTCCGCGCAGCGAGGTCACGAACCCGGGGAAGGCGTTCCGGCCGGCCACTTTGCTGATCGACGAGACCAGGAAGACGACGCCGACAAGACACCGCACCCCGATGACCAGGTACTGCATCGCAGTCCCTCCCTGTGCTTCCTGCGCGCCCAGCGCGGCGGCATCGGCCGCACCAGGCGCGCGAACAGCCGGAACCGATACCGTCCTCAGCAGAAGCAGCTGTAGGACTTGCCGTTGTTGCAGGTCGAGCAGGGTGCGTTGTAATTGCAGCCCCCGCCGTACGCCTTGTTGCACTGCCAGCAGGCGGGCCACGATTTGCAGGCCGCCTCCGCGGCGGCGGCCTCGACCCTCGGCACGAAGAGGCCAAGGAGGCTGCTCCCCAGTGCTTCCAGCTTCTTGTACACGTCCGTACTCCTTCAGCTCGGTGGATTGGCCGCCCGCAGCACAGGCATGAGCCTGCCGACCGGGCGGGTTGCTCGGCGTGGCAGTCACCAAGGGTTGGTGGACCCCCGGCGTCTGCATCACCGATTGCAGCGGCCACGCCGGCCACTTGGCTTGTGGGGCATCGCGTACTCGGCGTGCCCCGCACCCGCATGGCCGGACGGCGTGGACCGGCCCCCGGCCTGATCTGGTCTTCACAGGCCGGAGACGTAGTCAGCAGACTGCTCCAGGGGCAGGCTGGGCGGCTTGTACGAATGCGAAGCAACGCGGCCGAGGACTCTTGGGAGCCGTCATGCGTTCCGGCCGCAGGAGTGTGGCCGGCGCCATTGCCAGGAGCCGATTCAGGGGGATGAGGCCGTGCGAGAGGAAGTGAAGGGTCACGTGCGGCAGGCGCCCGGCTGGTTACGGGCGGACGTGGTGAACTACGCCCGTTACGGGGTGGAGCACGGCAAACCGCGGCGCACGCTCCACCTTCCCGCGTGCACGGTGACCCTGTTCTTCGGGTGGGGCGACCCGATACGCCTGCACGACCCTTACGCCCGGGAGCGAGAAGGAACCACGTGGGAGGCGATGGCTGCTGGCCTGTGTTCCCACGCCGACATCAGCGAGATCTCCGGCACGGCCTGCGGAGTACAAGTAGAACTCACACCGCTGGGCGCCTACCGCCTGCTCGGCATCCCCCTGCACCACCTCGCGAACAGAGCGACCCATCCACAGGAGATCCTTGGGCACCGATGGGTTGCCCGGCTCACCGAACGACTGGTGCAGGCCTCGGACTGGCCGGAGGCATGTGCCGTCCTCGACGACGCGATCACCTCACGGCTCTGCGAGGGGCGGTGGCCCTCTCCGGTCGTCCTGGAAGCCTGGAGCAGACTACGCCGAGCCCACGGCCAGGTGACCGTCAGCGAACTCGCCCGAACCACCGGTCGCAGCCGACGCCGACTGGAGACGCTCTTCAGCGAACAGATCGGGCTTTCCCCCAAGGCCCTGGCCAGGGTTCTACGCTTCCAGAAAGCCATCACCTCGCCCCCGGCCCGGACCCTCGCCGAGACTGCCTCCACATGCGGCTACTACGACCAAGCCCACCTCAACCGGGACTTCCGCGCCCTGACCAACCTCACCCCCACCCAGATCAACAAGCTCGCTGCCACCGCCACCGAAGAATCAACTCCCGGACGCATCACCTCAATTGAGCTGACCCCGACTTCACGGGCTCCCTCAAACCCAGGAATCCGCCGCACAGTCCGGTAACCGTGGAGTCTCACACCACAACAACCGCAGCAGGGACCATAGCGATCTCCAACCCGACAGAGCCAACCAACCCCACCCTAGCTGCACCGTGCACTCCGGCCACGGAGCGGAATACACCTCCGACAACTCCGCCGCACAATTGGCCGGTTGGGATCGCGGCAGAGTATGGACGAACCGGCTCTCGCTATGACAACGCCGCCGCCGGAAGCTTCTTCGCACTGCCCACAGCAGAGATCGGCACCCGCCACTGGCCCGACCGGACCACCGCCCGCGCCGAGATCTTCGCCTTCATCAAAAACCTTCTATAACCGCAAACGGCTACGCAACACCCGCTGTGGGGGTACCTCACCCCGCTGGAGATCAGACAACGACACGGACAAGGACACGCCCTCGCGGCGTGAGCATCGAGTGCCCAACATCACGGGGAACTTCACCGGCTCCCGCGCCCGACGGCGCCCCACCTGTCCATCCGGTGAGGCCCGCCGGGGAAGCGGAAGCGCGCGGCAGGATCAGTCCATGAACACGGCCGGAGCCGGTGCTCCCGCAGGCCGCTGGAGCACGCCGCCGAAGTTGCCCTCGACCTCCGCCTTCTCCGCCGCGTTCGGGTAGGGGTTGGTGCAGGCCGTCCCCGCACTGGAACCCGACATCAGACTCGAGCACGGACCCGGTTTGCGGTCGGGCAGGCCCAGGATGTGACCGAGTTCGTGCGAGGAGATCCGCACCGTGTCATATCCCTGGTCAACCGCCTGCCGGCCCATGTAGACCGTCCCATTGCCCAGCGACGTGGTCTGGGCGCGGGGCCAGCCGTTATCGGCCAGGACCCGGATATTGGCGCGGCGGCCGGCCTCGACGGGACGCAGCTCCACCCCGTCGACGCTCTCGTTCCAGATCGCCGCACCCCGGTCGACCGCGCTCCTGAACTCCGCCGACGCGCTCGCGTCATAGGTGACCACACGGGCAGCAGCGGCGCTGCCCCCGGACACATCGGAAGGGGCGGCCGCGGCCTGACCCCCGACCAGGGCGAGAGCCAGTGTGAAAGCGGCGGCGGAGCCGCGGGCGAACCTACGGACAGGCATGGGCGTCCTCCTTGTGGGGGAAAGGCAGGCGCGTGTACATGACACACCCTCGCTCCCTGCCCACCCTGGGCCGGCCCCAATCCATCAATCGACCGACCCCGGCGTCACGCGGCCGACACCCCCACCCCCACCGCCGGACACGGACTGCACGGCCGGGGGCCGGCGCTCGGTGGCCCGCCGGGGCAGCGACGTGCCGGCCGGCCCGGGTGCGCCGCACCGGCCGTTCCTCGTAGCGCCTCCGCCACGGTCTGGGGTCATCCGTCGCTCGCTCCAGCCGGAGAGGCCGACGGCGGAAAGGGCGGCCGGAGAGGTGGTCCATTCACGCATCGGCACGGGGCGCGCCGGGCCCGGTGTCCGTTCTCAGCCTCCGTCCACGCCGGGGCACCGGGCGGGGAAGGCTTCCAGGAGGCGCTCCGGCGCCGCCTGCTGCCAGGAGTCGACGAGGATGTCGCGCAGCTCGCCGAGATCCTCCAGCGCGGCCAGCCGGACACGCACCCAGGCGGAACCGGCCTCGTGCGGCGGTACCCAGAACTTCTCCGGCTCGGCGGCGATCAGCTCCGTCCGTTCATGCCGGGGGCAGCGCACCGCGAAGGACGTCTCGTCGTCGGGGACGGTGACGAACATCTTCCCCGCGACACGAAAGGTGGGCATGCTCCACGCCTCCTTCTCCACGGTCTCCGGGAGGGACAGCGCGATACGGCGGACATCCTCGGCATCGATCACGGTCACGGTCACCACCGTAGCCAAGAACCTTTTCCGGCTCGGCCGGTTCGCGATTCCCTCCAGGACCGGCGTGCCCCACCCTGGCCGCCCGGCCGGCCTTACGGGCGGCCCTGGATTCCGGGGTCCAGGTCCCGGTCGCATGACGGTGCGGTGAGCAGCCGGGCCGGCCCCGTCCCGGCGCGGCTGGGGAGCGGCGAACGCCCGAAGGCCACGGGACCGGAGCGGCCGCCCGGTGCGGCCGCCGCCCGGGCCCGCGGAGGGCCGGAGGAGCCCCGCACCGCCGTGGCCGGAGCGGCGGGGACCGGTGCCGCCTACCGCGAGTGTCCGCCCGGACTGATGATCACGTCCAGGACCTCGCGGACCGCCGAGAAGGCGGCGTAGTTGATGCTCGCGGCCAGGGAGTCCGTGTCGCCTCCCTCGCCGGCCTGCTCCCTGGCTCCGGCTTCCTGCTCCACCGCCCAGTCCCGGGCGACCCTGATCCGGCGGAGGAGTTCGTCTGCGTCCACGGCTTCACTCATGACCGGAACCTACCCAGCCCTCGGCCGCCGCAGCCGGACGATCCCGTTCCGGGGCGGCGGGGTCCCGCCCGTGGCGGCTGGGGTCCCGCCCGTGGCGCCGCACGGAAGCGTCCTCCGGGCCCGGGCCGGGCCGCCCCTCCGGAGCCCTCTTCGACCTCTCCCCCGCAGCCGCCCGCAGCCGCCCGCACCGCCCGGGAACGCCCCGGCGCCTCGGAGGTTCCGCCCGCACAGGGGGGTGCTACCTTGTCCGATCAGCCGGTCCGGGTCGTGCCGCGCCGCAGGCCGGCGGGCCGGGCGGCACGGCGACGGCCCGCCCCGCCTCTTCCCGCGCCTCCTCCCCCACACCCCGAGCCCGTCTCCGGCACGGCGGCCGCTGCCGCGCCGGACGCGAGGGGAACCGCCCCTCCCGCGGTCCCCGTGAGAAAGGACAGTGGTATGGCAGTGACCTCTTCGGCAGCCTCCCGGCCGGGCGCCTACGCGGCCGCCCACCGCAGGAGCATCGAGGACCCCGAGGGCTTCTGGCTGGACGCCGCCCGCGAGATCGACTGGACGGTTCCGCCGTCGAAGGCCCTCGACGCCTCCCGCGCACCGCTGTACCGCTGGTTTCCGGACGGGGAGCTGAACACCTGCCACAACGCCGTGGACCGCCATGTGGAGGCCGGTCACGGGGACCGGCTCGCGATCGTCCACGACAGCCCCGTCACCGGCACCGTCACCCGGCTCACCTACCGGGAACTGCGCGACGAGACCGCCCGGCTGGCCGGTCTGCTGTCCTCCTGGGGAGTGGCCAAGGGGGACCGCGTCGTCATCTACATGCCGATGGTCCCGCAGGCGGCCGTCGCGATGCTGGCCTGCGCCCGGATCGGCGCGGTCCACTCGGTGGTCTTCGGCGGTTTCGCCGCGCACGAGCTGGCGGTGCGGATCGACGACGCCCGGCCGAAGGTGGTGCTGACCGCCTCCTGCGGGATCGAGCCGTCCCGCACCGTTCCGTACAAGCCGCTGCTCGACTCCGCCCTCGAACAGGCCGCTCACCGTCCGGAGCGCTGCCTGGTGCTCCAGCGGCCGCAGTACACCGCCGCGCTCACCGAGGGCCGGGACGCGGACTGGGCGGAGGCCGTGGCCGGCGCCGAGCCGGTGGGCTGCACGCCGGTCGCCGCCACCGACCCGCTGTACATCCTCTACACCTCCGGGACGACGGGCCGTCCCAAGGGCGTGGTCCGCGACAACGGCGGGCACGCGGTGGCGCTGCGCTGGTCGCTGGGGAACATCTTCGACACCCACCCGGGCGAGGTCTTCTGGGCCGCCTCCGACGTCGGCTGGGTCGTCGGCCACTCGTACATCGTCTACGGGCCGCTGCTCGCCGGCTGCACCACCGTCCTCTACGAGGGCAAGCCCGTCGGCACCCCGGACGCCGGCGCCTTCTGGCGGGTCGTCGCCGACCACGGCGTGAAGACGCTCTTCACGGCGCCCACGGCGATCCGCGTGGTCAAGAAGGAGGACCCGGAGGGCGAGCTGTTCGCCCGCCACGACACCGGCTCGCTGCGCGTCCTCTTCCTGGCCGGCGAACGGCTCGACCCGCAGACCTACCACTGGGCGGGCGCCCTGCTCGGTGTCCCGGTCGTCGACAACTGGTGGCAGACGGAGACCGGCTGGCCCATCGTCGCCGACCCCATGGGCCTGGAGCCGCACCCGACCAAGCCCGGTTCCCCCACCCTGCCGGTCCCCGGCTACGACGTCCGCATCCTCGGTGAGGACGGCCGGGAGGTGCCTGACGGCACCGACGGCGCCGTGGCCCTCAAGCTGCCGCTCCCGCCCGGCACCCTGCCCACGCTCTGGGGCGACGACCAGCGCTACATCGACTCCTACCTGTCCGTCTACGAGGGCTACTACCTGTCGGGGGACGGCGGCCGCAAGGACGAGGACGGCTACGTCTACATCATGGGACGCGTCGACGACGTGCTGAACGTCGCCGGGCACCGCCTCTCCAGCGGCGCGATGGAAGAAGTGCTCGCCGGGCATCCGGACGTCGCCGAGTGCGCGGTGATCGGGGTGCGGGACGAACTCAAGGGCCAGGTGCCGCGCGGGCTCGTGGTGCTCAAGGCGGGGGTGGACCGGGCCGCCGAGGAGATCGCCGCGGAACTCGTGGCCGCCGTCCGCGAGCAGATCGGCCCGGTCGCGGCGCTGCGGCGGATCGACGTCGTCGCGGGGCTGCCGAAGACGCGTTCGGGGAAGATCCTGCGCCGCACCATGCGGGACATCGCCGACGGCGGCGACCCCGCGCTGCCGTCGACCATCGAGGACCCGGCGGTGATCGGGGCCCTCCGCCCGGTGCTGCGCGACGATTCCTGAGGGGACGGGTTCGGGTTCGGCGGGCGGACGGCCGGCGGGCGGCGCCTCACCGAGGTCACGGGCCGTCCGCGCGGCCGCCGTCCGCCCGCGGGCTCCGCGGGTTCTCCGGCTCCGTGCCCGCGTCCTCCGGCGCCGTCTCCCGCTCCGGCGGCGCGGAGGCGGCACCGGCCGCGGGTGCCGGACCGGGCTCGTTGCTGACGTACTCGGTGAGCCGGTGGACCTGGCGCTCCAGCGCCCGGATCCGGTCCCTGACGTGCTCGGGCAGATTCTGCATGGGCTGCTTCCTCCCGGAACGGGCCGGCGTTCTCCCGACGGTTCCCCTGCTGCCCCGGGTCCCGGGGAGCCGGCGGCTGTCCCCTCCATCGTGGAACCCCGCCGCCCCGGTGCGCAGCCGAACGCCCGCACCGGCGGGACGGCCGCGGCCAGGGGCGTGCGCCCCGCCCCGTCCGGGCGGCCCCGCCGTAGCGGTCCCACGGGCCGGGTGGGACGGCGCGCGAAGGGACCGGGCGGGTCAGCGTTCCGCCACCCCGTCCAGGCCGCAGCGGCGCTGGAAGGCGACGGCGACCGCCATCAGCGCGGCGGGGAGGAGGGTGAAGCCGAGGAGCAGCGCCGTGAGCGCGGAGTCCGGCTGCGCCACCAGGTGTCCCTCCGTGGTGGAGAGGAAGCCGCCGAGGGCGAGCACCGCGGAGTACACATACGGACCGGCGGCCGTGCCCGTCGCCTCGGTCGCCGTCCACACCCCGGTGTACGCGCCCGCGCGTGCCGTGCCCCGGGTCTCGGCGGCGGCCACCGCGTCCGGCACCATCGAGAAGGCCAGCAGCTGCAGCCCGGCGAAGGCGGTGCCGAGGGCCACCACCACGAGGACCGTGAAGGCCGTGCCCGCCGTCCCGCCCAGCAGCAGACCCAGCGAGCCTGCGATGAACGCCGTCTGTGCCAGCAGCAGTCCGCGCTGTTTGCCGATCCGCCGCGAGAGCCACAGCCAGCCGGGTCCGGCGATCACGGCCGGGGCGAGGAAGCCGCCCATGAAGACCGGGGTGAGGCCGCTGTCCCCGAAGACGTACCGGGTGTAGAAGGGCAGCGCCGCGAGGAAGAGGTGCGTGGTGGTGCCGGTGAAGAAGTAGGACAGGACCAGCGCCCGGAAGTCGCGGTCCCGGCCGGCGACGCGCAGGTCCCCGAGGACGGAGTGCGCGTGCGCGCCGGGCGGGCGGAAGCCGCAGCGGCCGGTGAGCCGCCGGACGCCCGCGAGGCCGGCCACCCCGGAGACGGCCATGCCCACCGCCAGCACCACCGCCATCAGGGAGTAGTCCCCGCGGCTCCCCGAGGCGACCAGGGCCGGTGCCGCGACCCCGGAGGCGAGGAGCCCCAGGGTCAGGAAGAGCATCCGGAACATGAAGACCCGGGTGCGCTCGTGGTAGCCGATGCGCAGGTCGGAGGGCGTTGTCAGATACGGCACCTGGAAGCAGGCGAAGAGCAGGTTGCCGGCGATGTACCAGCCGCCGACCCACAGCGCGGCCCCCGGCCCGGTGAGGCCCGCGGGCACCGTGAACAGGGCTGCCATGGCGAGCGCCAGCAGCAGTCCCCAGCGGAGCATGCCCCGCCGGTGCCCGTCGCGGCGCGCCTGCCGGTCGGAGAGGGAGCCCAGCAGCGGGTGGACGAGCGCGTCGACGATCTTGGGTACGAGAAGCGTCAGCCCGGCCAGGAACGGCGAGACGCCCAGCGTGTGGGTGAGGAAGTACAACAGGAGGAGTCCGGGGACGGTGACCCAGACCCCCATGCCGACCGAGCCGGTGGCGTACGCCATGAGGTCGCCCGCCCGCGCCCGCCGCGGGGGCCCGGCCCGTTCGGCCGGTTCCCGGGTCAGCGGGTCCGGTCGGGCGGTCACGGCCGGTCCCCCTGGCGATGGCGCCGGACGACTCCGGCGGCCGGCTCCGCGCCCTCGAAGGCTCCGGACCGGACGCGGCCGGCCAGGGTGCGGGCGACGATCCGGTCGGTGATCGACGGCAGATGGCGGGCCAGGAAGATCTCGGCGGCGCCCCGCCGGGTGGTGGCCAGATCGCGCCGGACCCGGCGGCCGAGCCCGGCCCTGAGCACCGCGTCCACCACGCCCTCCAGCGGCTCGTAGCTGCTCATCCCCTCCAGGGACAGCCCGGCCGCGGCGGTCGAGTCGTGGATGGGGCTGCGCACCGCCGAGGGGTAGACGCAGCTGACGCCGACGTGGGTGCCGATCTCCAGGCGGAGCGCGTCGGCGTAGGCCACCAGCGCGCGCTTGGACGCTCCGTACGCGGCCGCGAGGGGCAGCTGCAGGACGGCCATCCGGGAGGAGACCATGACGACCCGGCCCCGGGAGGCCACCAGGGCGTCCACGCAGGCGGCGGTCACGCGCCAGGCGCCGAGCAGGTTGATGTCGAGCTGGCGGCGGACCTCGTCGCCGGGCGGGAGTTCGGCGGGGGCGGGCCCGCCGGTGCCGGCGTTGTTGATCAGCAGGTCCAGGCCGCCGAGCCGGTCGAGGGCGGCGGCCACCGCCCCGGGCACGGCCGTGTCGTCGGTGAGGTCGCAGGGCAGCACCTCGGCCGGGTCGTCCGGGCGGGGGGCGAGGTCCAGGCCGACGACGTGCGCGCCGAGTTCCGTGAGCCGGGCGGAGAGCGCCCGGCCGAAGGTGCCGGAGGCGCCCGTGACGAGGACCCGCAGGCCGCGCGCGTCGCGGCGGCCGCCGCCGAGCAGGGCGGCGAGGGCGGCCCCGGGAGTGGTGCGGGCGGTGGCGGCGGTACGGGGGCCGGTGCTCATACGGTGCTCTCCTCGGTGTTCTCCCGGGTGTTCTCGTCGGTGTTCTCCGCGCGGCGGGCCGGTGCGGCCGGACGGGCGGCACCACGCCGCGCGCGGGCGCGCCCGGCCTTCATCTCCCGGGACAGCCCGGCGATGTAGCGGTCGAAGTCGATCCGCATCCGCGGACGCCGGTCGCTCCCCCAGCGCGCGGTGGCCTCCCGCAGGTCGCGGTCGGTGGAGCGCCGCTGCTCCGCCGCCGGGGGCAGGGCGTAGTCGCCGGCCAGCCGGGCGGCGGCCAGCTTGGCCTGGGCCTCGACGACGGGAAGGGCGGCGCCGGTGGACTGCATCAGCCCGACGAACGCCAGGCCGGGGTCGTCGAGATGGAACACCCTCTTGTAGAGGGGCAGTTGCTCGGGGTCCCCGCCGGTCCAGCGGGGGGAGAGGAAGGGGATGGTGACGCGGTAGCCGGTGGCCCAGACGAGCACGTCGACCGGGTCGGAACGGCCGTCGGTGAAGACCACGCGGTCCCCCTCGAAGCGGTCGATGCCGGGGCGTGCGGCCACCTCGCCATGGGTGAGGCGGTGGAGGATGGTGTCGCTGATGGTGGGGTGGTTCTGGAAGAGGCCGCCGGCCGGGGCGGGGAGCCCGTAGCGCTGCGGGCGGCCCACGGCCAGCCCGAGGAGGGTCTCGGCGATCCGCTGGCGGAGCCGCCAGGGCAGGACGGAGAGGGCGCCGCCGGTCGCGTCGGCCGGGCGGCCGAACAGGTACTTGGGCACGATGTGCACGCCGCGGCGGGCCGAGAGGAGCACCGGGCCGCGGGCGGTGTACGAGGCGTCGACCGCGATGTCCATGGCGGAGTTGCCCATGCCGACGACGAGCACCCGGCGGTCCCGGAAGACGTCGGCGGTGCGGTAGTCGTGGGCGTGCATCACGGTGCCGGTGAAGGTGCCGGGGTAGCCGGGTTCGGGCAGCCGGGGGTCCCAGTTGTGGCCGTTGGCGACCACGACGGCGTCGTACCGGCCGGTGTCGCCGGCCTCGGTGGTGACGCGCCAGGCGTGCCCCGCCCCGGTCTCCGTCCCGTTCTCGCGTTCGACGGAGGCGACCGTGGTGCCGTAGCGGATGTGCGGGGTGAGGCCGAAGGTCTCGGCGTAGTCGGCGAGGTATCCGGCCACGAGGTCGGCCGACGGGTAGTCCGGCCACTCCGCCGGCATGGGGAAGTCCGCGAACTGGGTGCGTCCCTTGCTGGTGTTGAGGTGGAGCGAGGCGTAGGCCGGGGAGAGACCGCTGCTGTTGCCGCGGGCCCACAGCCCGCCGGGCCGGTCGCCCTTCTCGTAGGTGACGACGTCGGCTCCGGCGTCGAGGAGGGCCTTGGTGGCGGCGAGTCCGGCCGCTCCGGCGCCGATCACGGCGGCACGGCGGGGAGGGGGCATGGGGGCGTCTCCTGGGAACCGGGGGAAGGGGAGGCGGCGGGGCAAGGGGCGGGGACGGGTCGTTCCTTCCCCCGCCGCCGGCCCCGGCGGGGCGGCGCTGCCGGGGCACGGGCACGGCGGGCCGCGGAGGGCGGGGCCGCGGTCCGTCTGTGGTGGGATCCAACCGTAGGCGCGGCTCACGGGCCGGGACATGGCGTGCGTCACCCGATTCGGGGGCTGGATTGTTCCCGGTCACAAGGGCGGGCAGGATGGCCGGATGCACGCGCGCGACGACTGGCCCCCTGTGGTCGATCTCATCGAGCGGGTCGTCGGTGAGGACGACCTGCTGCCCTCCGTGGTGGCCACCGTCCGCACGATGGTGCAGGAGATCGCGGCCCTTCCCTCCGCCGACATCGCCGGGCACACCCGCGCGCTGCTGGCCGCGGCCACCCGGGCCCTGGCGGCCCGCCGGGGGCCGACGGAGGCGGAGCTGTCGTTCGTGGAGGAACTGGCGGTGACGCGCGCCCGCCAGGGGGTGTCCATCGAGTCCGTCCTGGCGGCCGTCCACGTGGCCGAGCGGGCGATCTGGTCCCGGGCCCGGGAGCTGGCCGCCGGTGCCGGGGTGGCCCCCGAACGGCTGCTGGACGCGCGGGAGCTGTACGACGACTGGGCCGAGGCCGTACGGGGCCGGCTGATCACCGCGCACCGCGCCACCGGGGCCGACCGGGAACCGCCGAGCGGCGGGCGGGACGCGGCGCTGCTGCGGCGGCTGTTCGCCGGCGGTTCGGCGGCCGCGCTGGCGGCCGCCGAGGCGGGTCTGCCGGCGGCCGGCGGGCTGTGGGTCCTGGTGGCCCGGCCCGAGGACGCCGCGGCGGCCCCGGATCGGGCGCCGCGCGACCCCGGCGCCCCGGCGCTGTCGGCGCTGGTGGACGGCCTGCTGGTCGCCGTGCACGCGCGGCGGTCCCCGGCCCGTACCGCCCGCGCGGTCCGGGCGGGGGCGGCGGCCGGGCTCGCCGGGCCCGGTGACCCGGAGGGCCTGGCCTTCGTACGGCGTCTGGCGGTGGCCGCCCTCGCGGCCGCCGAGGCCGCCGGGCGGTCCGGGGTGGTGCACATCGCCGAGGTGGCGGCCCTCGCCGCGGTGGTGGACCGGGCCGATCTGGCGGCGGTGCTGCTCGACCGCCACGAGGCGGCGCTGACCGGGCTGGGCGCGAACGCCGGGCCGGTGGCTCTCGCCGTCCGCGCCTGGCTGGAGGCCGACCGGGATGTGCCGGCGGCGGCGGAGCGGCTGTTCGTGCACCCCAATACGGTGCGCAACCGGATCCAGCGCTTCTCCGCCGTCACCGGGATCGACCCGGCGGGGACCTTCGGGGCCGTCGACGCCTGGTGGCTGTGCCGGGCCTGGCTCGCGCGGTCCTGACCGCCGCCGGGGCGCGCCCGGCGGGCCGCGGCTCTCCCGTTCCCGTCTGCCGTTCCCGGCGTTTTCCGGCCGGGTTCGGGGGCCGATGAGCGTCAAAAGGTGAGATAACCTTTTTCGCGGTTTGCCGTGCACGGTGCGCGGAGTGGCCGTTTCTACAAGGGTTTTGCCCACCGCGGTGGGCTTCCCCGTGATCCCGCGTCACCGGCAGGCTCTCGACCGGCGCCTGTCCGAACGCTGCGGACGGGCGAGCGAGAGGGAGCAGGGCGGCTGTGACTCCACCCGCGACTGAAGTCGCGGGCTTCCTGTTTCGGTGGCTAGGCACCGGCGCAGAGGACCAGCCCGGCCCTGTGTTTGACGTTGAGTGCGCCGACGTGGTCGGCGTGTGCCACCAGGCCGCAGTTGACGCACGTGAACTTCGCCTGGGTGACGCGGTTCTCCTTCGCCACGTGCCCGCAGCCGCCGATTGCCGGTGGGCAGGTGCGGGACGTGTTGCGGGCGTCCACCGGGATCACGCGGCGACCGGCGCTTTCAGCCTTGTCCGCCAGGATCCTCAGGAACTGCCCCCAACCCGCATCCAGAATGCTGCGGTTCAGCCCGGCCTTCGCCGCGGCACCGTTCGCCAGGAACGCACCGTCGCGGTCGGGGTCCGGACGGGGTGCGGGCGCCCGGGTCATGCCCGCGGTGTTCAGCCGCTCATGCCCGATCACATCATGTTCACGGACCAGGGCGAGGGCCTGCTTGTGGTGGTGGTCCCCACGCCGGCGCCGGATCTTCGCGTGCAGCTTGGCGACCTTGCGGGCCGCGGCACGATGCTTCTTCGTACGACGCCGGACGCGCTTGGGGAAGGTCGCCAGGTGGTGCCGCGCTGCGGCCAGCTCCCGGGCCGCCTTGCCGAGGAACCCGGGGTTGGCGACGTGGTGGCCGTCGGAGTCGGTGAGGAAGTGGACCGTGCCCAGGTCGATGCCCACCTGGCTGCCGGTGGGCGACAGCGGCTCGGCGGGCACCTCGTCACAGGCGAGGACGACGTACCAGCGCGGGCCCTCCCGCTTGACACTGACCGTCTTCACCCGGCCCCGCACCGGCCGGTGCCGGTGAACGCGGACATGCCCGACACCCTGCAGCCGCACGCGGGTCTGGGTGTCGTGGGGGGTGGAGTCCCACCGGCAGCCGTCCCCGTCCCGGGGGAAAGTGACGGTGTCGAAATGCCCGACCCCCTTGAACCGCGGGTACCCGGGGGTACCACCGGCCTTCACCCGCCGGAAGAAAGCCTGGAAGGCCCGGTCCAGGCGACGCAGGGTCGCCTGCTGACTGGAGAAGGACCACCGGCCCTGACGCTCCGGATCGAACGCCCGGATCTCCCTCAACTGCGCCGACTGATCCCCGTACCGCACCGACGTCCGGGAACTGTGCCGGTAGGCATCACGACGCTCCTGCAACGCCCCGTTGTACAGAGAGCAGTGATCCCGCACCATCTCCACCAGCGCCCGCTCCTGACGGACCGTGGGACGCAGCAGAAACCGATACGCCCGCCTCACACCCACCCCACCTCCCCCGTTTCCCCTGACCAACGCCGGTGTGCTCACGCTACCGGCCCCCACTGACAACACAGCGTGCTCCGCCGCTGCGCGGCTCCGGCCCAAGGATGCGATTCCCCCACCGGCTGAAGCCGATGGTCCCCCCGAAAGAAGACCTGATGGCGGGTGACGGACCACGTCCGGGGGCGCGGGGCAGGGCCGCACAGGGTGCGGGTCCGGTGGGTGAACCCGAGTTGCGGCAGTTGCTCGCCGGGCTGACCGCCGTGCGCGACGGGGACTTCGGCACCCGGCTTCCGGACGAGGCGGACGGCCTGCTCGGGGAGATCGCCACGGTCTTCAACGGCATGGTCGACCAACTGTCGCTGTTCACCTCGGAGGTGACCCGGGTCGCCCGCGAGGTCGCCCGCGAGGTCGGCAGCGAGGGCCGGCTCGGCGGCCAGGCCCGGGTTCCCGGAGTCGGCGGTGTCTGGCGGGATCTGACCGATTCCGTCAACTTCATGGCGGGCAATCTGACAGACCAAGTCCGCAGTGTCGCCCAGGTGACGACCGCCGTCGCCGAGGGCGACCTCTCCCAGAAGATCACCGTCGACGCCCGCGGCGAGATCCTCGAGCTGAAGAACACCATCAACACCATGGTCGACCAGCTGTCGTCCTTCGCCGACGAGGTGACCCGCGTCGCCCGCGACGTGGGCACCGAGGGCCGGCTCGGCGGCCAGGCCGACGTCAAGGGCGTCTCCGGCTGACCCTGGCCGGCTCGGCCGGTTTCACCGGTGAGGAGGCCCGGCGCTGGCGCTACGTCCCGCCGGGCGTCGCCACCCCGGCCCGGCACGCGCTCACCGAACTGCGCACCGTGTGGTTCGACCGGCTGTCGGTGTCCGGCCTGCCGTCCATCGGGCGCCAGGAGAATCCCGACGGCGGCCGGGTGGCCGTGCCGGCCGGCACCGGCGGGCGGATCCAGGCGGTGCTGGAGATCTGCTGGCCCAAGCCGCTGGCGGGGCCGCAGCCGCCGCAGGTGCGGCGGCAGATCGAGGCCCTGGCGGAGCTGTGCGCGCACACCCTGGAGGCGCACCAGGCGACGGGGGTGGCCGCCGGCCCCGCCGAGGCCCCCGACCGCCACTGGCCGGAGCTCGTGGACCTGGCCGACGGGCTGCGGGACGCCGCGCTGGTGCTCCGTCCGCATCTGGACCCGGACGGCCTGCTCGGCGACTTCCGCATCCACCACGTCAACCCGGTGTTCATCGACATCGGCGGGCGGCCGCGCAGCGGATCCTCGGCGCTCTGATGCTGGAGGCGTATCCGCTGGCCGCCGAGGCGAGCGGCCTGTTCGAGAAGCTGGAGCACGTCTACGCCACGGGCGAGCCCTTCCGCGGCGACCACATGCGGCTGACCACACTGGTGGACGACGTGCCGATCAGCTCGGCCGCGAGTGTCAGCATCAGCCGCCACGGGGAGAACCTGCTGCTCATCTGGCGGGTGCAGGACGAGGCGGCCCGGCTGGCGAGCCTTCTGCAGCACGCCCAGCGGCTGGGCCGGCTCGGCGGGTTCGAGGAGCACGCGGGAGCGGAGGGCATCAGCTGGAACAGCCAGATGTACGCCCTGTTCGGGCTCCCGCCCACCGCGCGCCCCGTTCCGCTGGAGCGGCTCCCGGATTACGCCCATCCGGATGACGCCATCACGATCGGCCGGTTTCTGCGGACTCTCCTCCACCACCGGCGTCCCGCTTCCACGGCTTTCAGGATGCGGCGGCCCGACGGGGTCACCCGGCACATCCGGGTGGTCGCCGAACCCGTCCTCGACCAGCGCCGGCAGTTGGTCTCCGTCCGCGGCGCTTTCCAGGACATCTCCGCGCAGCACTGGACGGAGGTCGCGCTGGCCGCCACCCGCGACCAGCTCGCGCACACCGAGCAGGAGTCGGCCGAACGCAGCCGTCTCGCCCTGCAGTTGCAGCACGCGATCATGCCGCCGACGCGCGGCCCGCTGGACGCCGAGGGGCTGCGGGTGGTCGTCCGCTACCGGCCCGCGGAGACCGACAGCCTGGTCGGCGGCGACTGGTACGACGTGGCCGTGCTGCCCTCCCAGCAGATCCTGCTCTGCGTCGGGGACGTCGCGGGGCACGGCATCTCGGCGGCGACCAGCATGGTCGTGCTGCGCAACGCGCTGCGCGGCCTGGCTGTCACCGGCGCCGGCCCCGGCCAGCTGCTGACCTGGCTGAACAGCGTGACGTACCACCTCACCAGCCAGGTCACGGCCACGGCGATCTGCGCCCTGTACGACCCGCGGGACCGTTCGCTGCGCTGGGCCCGTGCCGGGCACCTGCCGCCCGTCCTGGTGCGTTCCGCGGAGGCGGGCCCGCTGGCGCTGCCCCGGGGGATCCTGCTGGGTGCCGTCGCCGAGACGCGCTACGAGGAGCTCCGGACGGAGCTGGAGCCCGACGACCGGCTGCTGATGTACACCGACGGCCTGATCGAGCGGCGCGACCGCTCGGCGGAGAACGCGCTCGACCAGCTCATCAGCACCGTGGGTTCCCCGGCCGGTGACCTGGAGACGTATCTGGACCGGCTGCTGACCCACAGCCGCTCCGACACGGACGACGACACCTGCGTCATCGGCATCCAGCTGAGCTGAGGCGGCGGCCCGCCGCCGGCCCCGTCAGGCCGGGTCGGGGACGGCGCCGCCGGGCTCGCTCCGCGCGGCCCGGGCGGGGCCGGGCCCGGGAGCCGCCGCCGGGGGCGCGGCGCGTTCCAGCCACCGCAGGAGGAGGGCGAGGGTGCCGGCGATGGCGGGCCAGTAGACGTAGCGGTAGTCCGACACCGGCACGATGGGGAAGTAGCCGAGGATGTAGGCAGCCGAGCTGATGCCCAGCGCGCGGACGGGCAGGGCGAAGAGGCCCCGGCCGGGGCGGACGGCGAGGACCAGGGCGACGGTGAGCCAGAACCAGCCGGCGAAGAGCAGCGGCAGGTCCCGCACCGCGCCGTTCACATAGGTCTCGAGCGTGGCCGCCAGGCGGGTGTTGGACGGTTTCAGGCCGAGGTCGTTGGCGCTGATGCCGGCGTGGTACTGGTACGTCGGCTCGAACAGCAGCTTGGCGAAGACCTGGGTGCGGTAGGCGAGATAGCCGGGCAGGTGACGGGGCATCTCCTCGGCCCACAGGGAACGGAGTTGCTCCGCGTCGGGGGCGAGCCCCCGCGGGGAGCGCCGGTAGCAGGCCCAGTAGGCGTCCGAGAGGGCGCCCGCCCGGCGGCATTCCTCCGCCGAGGCGACCAGCCGCTCGCGGAGGTCCGGGGGGACGGGCGCGGCGCGGAGCTCGTCGGCGCTCAGGACGTGCAGCAGGTCGTCGAGGAAGACCTGGGAGACCTGGCTCGTCTCCACGGGCCGGGCCGCCAGTGAGATGGCGGCGGTGGGCACGGCCAGGCCGGCGGCGAGCGCGGCGGCGGCGACCAGCCAGACCCGGCGCGAGGGGCGCGGCCACAGGGCGAGGACGAGCAGCACGAAGACGGGCACGGCGGCGAGGATCGCGTTCTTGCGGACCAGCACGGCGTAGCTCAGGAAGAGCACCCCGAGCGCGAGCAGCGTCCACCGGGCGCCGGCCGCCCATGGCGTGCCGGGCCGGACCTTGCGCAGGCAGAGGCCGGTGAGGGCGATCGCGCAGGTGGCGAGCAGCGCGTACGCCATGTGGACGTCCTTCCACACCACTCCGGCGAAGGTGAGGACGTGCGGGGCCGCGCCGGTGGCGAGGACGGCCAGGGAGCCGGAGCGGCTGCCGGTCAGTTCCCTGACGCAGCAGGCGGCCACCCAGAGGGATCCCCACAGGACGGCCGCCTGGAGGACGGCCAGGGAGGCGAAGGTCCCGGTGACGGCGATGAGCCCGCGCCACAGCAGGCTCAGCACCGGCGGGTGCCAGTCCGCCAGCGGGGTCCGGCCGGTGGCCTGCTGGTACTGGGAGAGGCTGTCGGGGCTCATGAACCCGGGCGCGAAGACGAGGGCGGTGGCCGTGCAGCCGGCGGCGGCGAGGAGGCCCAGGCTCCAGATCCAGCGGCGTTCGCGGAGGAATAGCCGGATTTGTCCCATGGGCCGGGATGCTAGCAGCGGGCCGGGGGCGGCCCGGGCACGGCCGCAGCCGTGCGTCAGGAGGCGGTGAAGACGTAGCTGCGGTAGGCGAAGAAGCGGAACAGGGTGGCGACACCCCATCCGCAGACGCGGGCGGTGTTGTCGCTGAGCACCGAGTCGAGGCCGAGCAGCTGGCGGGAGAGGAGGACGGTCCCGGCGGTGATGGCGATGCCGATGACGTTCACCACGGTGAAGAGCAGCAGCTCGTGGGCCATGTTGTCGCGGCGGCGGCTCCGGTAGGTCCAGTAGCGGTTCCCGGCCCAGCTGAAGAGCGTGGCGGCGCCGGTCGCGAGGACGGAGGCGCGGACGGGGAGGTCCCGCATCGGGCCGCCGGCCCCGCCCGGGAGCCCGAAGACGAGGAGGGTGTAGCCGCCGTGGTCGAGCACGAAGGCCAGGGCGCCGACGGTCCCGAACTTGGCGGCCTCGCGCCAGACGCCCCGGACGATGTCGCGCAGGCGCAGCGTCAGCGAGGTGAGGACCGAGGCAACCGACACAAACCAGAAGATATCGGTCGCGGTGTGCCTTCCCGGGGCGGGCTCCCCCGTGTCGCACCATGGTCCGGGGTCCGTCCAGCCGAGGAGGAGCCGTGAGCCCGAGCCCGACCATCGCCTGCGTCGTGCCGTGTCACAACGAGGAGGCCGCCGTCGGCAAGGTGATCCGCGATCTGCGGGCGGCGCTCCCCGAGGCCGACGTCTACGTCTACGACAACAACTCCACCGACCGCACGGCGGAGGTCGCCCGGGAGGCGGGGGCGATCATCCGGGAGGAGCCCCGCAAGGGGAAGGGCAATGTGATCCGCCGGGCCTTCGCCGACGTCGACGCCGACGCGCTGCTCATCATCGACGGTGACGACACCTATGACGCCTCGCGCGCCCGCGAGATGGTCGACCTGCTCTTCCGCGGCCCCTACGACCAGGTCCTCGGGGCCCGCCGCGGGACCACGGGCAGCGCCTACCGGGCGGGGCACTCCTTCGGCAACCGGCTGCTCACCGGCGCGGTGCGGGTCCTCTTCGGCAACGACGTGACCGACATGCTGAGCGGGTACCGGGTCCTGTCCCGGCGTTTCGTCAAGTCCTTCCCCGCCCTCTCCCGGGAGTTCGAGATCGAGACGGAGATGACGGTCCACGCGCTCAACCTGCGTCTCCCCACCACGGAGGTCTCCGTCGACTACCGGGGCCGGCCCGCCGGGAGCGAGAGCAAGCTGCGGACCTACCGGGACGGCCGGCGCATCCTGGGCGTCATCCTCAACCTCGCGCGCCGGGAGCGGCCCTCGCTGGTGCACGCGCTGGTCGCCGGCCTGCTGGCGATGGCCGCGGTCGTCCTGGGGGTGCCGGTGATCGTGGAGTTCCTCCGGACGGGGACCGTGCCACGTTTCCCCACGGCGATCCTCGCGGCCGCCCTCATGATCATCGCCACGCTGGTCCTGCTGGTGGGGTACATCCTCGCGTCGGTGATGCACCTGCGGCAGGAGCACTCCCGCCTCGTCCACCTGGCCTATCCGGCGCCCGGGCCGCCTCCGCGCGCCGCCCCGGCCGGCCCGGCAGGCCCCGGCACCGCCGCTCCCCCCGGTTCCGGTGCCGCGCCGCCGGCCGGCGAGCGGTCCGGCCCGGCGGCCGGGGACCCGGGGGGTCCGTCGCCGGACGGCCTGGGTCCCGCCCCGTCCGGCACCGCCTGACGGGCGGGCCGGGCGGGCCGGGCGGGCCGGGCGGGGAGGCGGGCGGCTCCGCATACGGCGTTCCGATAAACGGAACAGGGGTTCCGCCCTACATTGACATCACCGGCGGACCCGGACAGACTCCTGACGGCGAATGAACCTTTGTTCGCATGGCGAACGCAGGCCTGCCCGCATCCGCCGCGGCTGCCCGCGGCTGCGCGCCGGTCCCGGCCCCGTCCGGGCCGGCCTCCACGCCTCACCGCCCCTTCCCTTCCAGCCCCCGAAGGACATCCCGCGATGACCCTCCACCGTGAACTGCTGATCGGCGGCAAGGACGTACCGGCCGCGTCGGGCCGGACGGCCCAGGACGTCAACCCGTACACCGGCGAGGTGTACGCCACCGTCGCCGCCGCCGGGGCCGGGGACGTCACCCGGGCCGTGGACGCGGCGGACGCGGCGTTCGGGGAGTGGGCGGCCGTCAGCCCCTTCGCCCGCCGCAAGATCCTGCTGGACGCGGCCGATCTGCTGGAGTCGCGGAGCGAGCAGGCCGCGGCCCACATGGCCGGCGAGGCCGGCGGCACCCGGCCGTGGGCCGGCTTCAACGTGGCGCTGGCCGCCCAGATGTTCCGCGAGGCCGCCTCGGCCGTCACCGCTCCCCGCGGTGAGGTGCTGACCTCCCAGGAGCCGGGCGCGCTGGGCCTGGCCATACGCGAACCGGTCGGTGTGGTCGCGGCGTTCTCCCCGTGGAACGCCCCCGTCATCCTGGGCGTGCGCGCCGTCGCGGCCCCGCTCGCCGCGGGCAACACCGTGGTGCTCAAGCCCAGCGAGGACGCGCCGGTCTCCTGCGGCCTGTTCATCGCCGACATCCTGCGGGAGGCCGGGCTGCCCGACGGCGTCCTCAACGTCGTCACCAACGACCCCGCCGACGCGGCCGAGGTGGCCGAGGCGCTCATCGCCGACCCGCGGGTCCGCTCGGTCAACTTCACCGGGTCCACCGAGGTCGGCCGGATCATCGGCATCCACGCCGCCACGCACCTCAAGCCCGCCGTCCTGGAGCTGGGCGGCAAGAACGCGATCATCGTCCTGGAGGACGCCGACCTCGACTACGCGGTGGACGCGGCCGCGTTCGGCGTCTTCATGAATTCCGGCCAGATCTGCATGTCCGGCGACCGGATCCTCGTCCACACCTCGCTGGCCGAGGAGTTCACCCGGAGGTTCACCGCCAAGGTCGCCGCGCTCCCCAGCGGCAGCCCCGAGGAGCCGCACACGGTCATCGGACCGCTGGTCACCCCCGCCGCGGCGCGGCGCGTGGCGGCCCTGGTGGAGGACGCCGTGGCCAAGGGCGCCACCGTCCTGACGGGCGGCGGCGAGCCCGAGGGCTCGGTGTACCCGGCGACCGTCCTCACCGATGTGCCCCGGGAGGCCGAGCTGTACCACGGCGAGGCCTTCGGCCCGGTCTGCGTGGTCACCGCCTTCGCCGACGACGACGAGGCCGTCGCTCTCGCCAACGACACCGACAACGGCCTCACCTGCGGCATCATCACCGAGAACGGCACCCACGGGCTGACGGTCGCCCGCCGGATCCGCACCGGCATCGTCCACGTCGGCGACCAGTCCGTCGCCGACGAGCCGCAGGCTCCCTTCGGCGGCTTCAAGGCCTCCGGCTACGGCCGGTTCGGCGGCCGCTGGGGCATCGAGGCGTTCAGCAACACCCGCTGGGTCACGCTCGCCACCCGGCACGCCCACTACCCGTTCTAGCCCGGCCGGGACCGCGGGCCCCGGCCCGGGGCGGGCGGGCCGGCGGGGCAGGGGCCGCACCGCGGGAGGTGCCGGGTGCGGCCCCCGCGGCACGCGCCTCAGCGGCCGGCGGCGGGGGGCGGGCCGGTGTGCCGCAGCCGGGCGACGCACAGGTTGGCGGCGACGAACGGCTCCAGGCTCTCGACCGCGAGCGGGGTCCGCAGGGTCTCGAGCGTCCCCTGCATCAGCCCGAGGTGGATGCCGCACACGATGTCCTGACGGCGCCGGGCCACCTCGATGAACGGGCAGTGGTGGAGCCGGATCCGGGGTTCCCCGTCCTCCTCGGCGGCCTCCGGGACGAAGCCCATGCTCTCCAGGTTCTCGACCAGCCGCCGCTGCCCCTCCCCGGCACCGACCGCCTCGGTGGGAGCCGGGGCCTCGGTCAGGTAGCCGCCCCAGGCACGGCCGGCGTCGGTGGCGGCGGCGGCCGGGTCGGCGGCGGTGGAGGAGACCGCTCCGACCAGGATGTCGGCGAGGAGCCGGAAGCTGCGGGAGCCGTCGTCGCCGGCGTCCGCCGCCGAGTAGACGATCTTCGGGCGGCCGGGCTCGGTGCGGGGAGCCGTGCCGCGCACGGCCAGCTCCTCGGCGACCAGGGCGTCCAGGTGGAAACGGGCGGTGTTGAGGTGCACGCCCAGCCGCTCGGCGACCTCGGCCGCCCCGAGCGGCTCCCCGGAGGAGCGCAGGCACCGGAGGACGGCGGCCCGGCGGCCTCGCTGGGCTGGAGCCGGGGTGCCGGTTCCGGGATCGGTGAGCTGGTGTCGCGGCATACGACGATGTTACAAGTGGCGCACGTAGAAACAAGTCCTGCCGTTTCTACCGTTTCCGGGCCGCCCGGACCGCGAGGTGGAGCGCGGTGCGGGCCCGGAGTCCGGCGGGAGCACCGGCCGGCGCCCCGGCCGGTGCTCCCGCGACGTCACCCGGGTGTCACTCCGGCGGGGAGAACGGTGCGCGCCGCAGCTTCCGCGCGAGCGAGACCGCCAGCAGCACGTGCGGAAGCGACACCGCGGCGAGGAGCGCCGCCTCGGACGGCCGGTGGTGGCGGACCAGCTCCGCGGCGGCCAGGACGACGGCCACCACCGAGATGAACAGGGTCACCACCCGGTGGAAGCGCCCCACCTCCGAGTGCGGCCAGTCGTCCTGGGCCGCGGGCTCGGGCGCCTCCGGCACCGCGCGGCGGTAGCCGGCGAACACCCGGGACGCCCAGGCGCTGGTCGTCTGGCGTCCGTAGACCTCCAGCCCCGCGGCGACCGCCAGGAGGACCAGGACGTATCCGGCGGCGAACAGCACCTCCCCGCTCACGGGGCCACCGGTCCCGGTGCCGGACGGCCGCCGGCGTCCCCGGCCGCGTCCTGCGATCCCCCCGCGGCGTCCGCGCGCTCCACCGACTCCGGTCCGGGCGCGCCCGCCTGCGCCGGGACCCGCGCCGGGTCCGCCGGGTCCGCCGGGTCCGCCGGGTCCGCCGGGTCCGGCAGAATTTCGGTGAACAGCAGCGCGGTCTCAGGTGCGTCCGGGTGCCGGGTGCGGCCGGCGCGGTGCCGTACACCGAGCCAGGTCATCCAGAGCACCGGCAGGACGCCGCCGGCCATGAACACCACGTCGCCCGGGAGCCGCAGCCACTCCAGGAACACGTTGGTGTCACCCTGCAGATAGCCGAGGCTGCGCGCGTCGGCGTAGCCGCTCTCCACGACCTCGTAGAGCTGCAGGGCGCCGGCGGGCAGCAGAGTGGCGAAGGACATCCAGGCCAGGCCGAGGTTGAGGGACCAGAACGCCATCCGCGGCCAGCGGTCCGACCAGTGCTTCTCCGGGATGAGGTAGCGCAGCGCGAAGACGGCGAAGCCGACGGCCAGCATGCCGTAGACGCCCATCATGGCGGCGTGCGCGTGGTTCGCCGTCAGGCCGGTGCCCATCTCGTAGTAGGAGACGATCGGCAGGTTGATCAGGAAGCCGAAGACCCCGGCGCCGAGGAAGTTCCAGAAGCCCACGGCGGCCAGGAACATGACGGCCCAGCGGTGCGGGAACGGCGTGCCGGACTTGCTCTGCCGCTGCGCCCCGAGCTTGAGGAAGCTCCAGGCCTCGACGGTGAGGAAGAGCAGCGGGACGACCTCCAGGGCGGAGAATGTCGCGCCGAGCGCGAGGTGTTCGGCCGGCTCACCCGAGAAGTACAGGTGGTGCATGGTGCCGATGACGCCGCCCGCGCCGTAGAGCACGATGTCCAGGAAGATGACGGCGAGCGCGACCCGCTCGCGCACCACGCCGAGCAGGACGAAGAGGTAGGCCACCGTGGCGGTGGTGAAGAGCTCCATGAAGTCCTCGACCCACAGGTGCACCACGATGAAGCGCCAGAAGTCGGCGACGACGAAGTCGCTGCGCGGTGTGGCCAGCAGGCCGACGGCGTAGAAGGCGGGCAGGGCGAGCGCGGCCAGCAGGAACAGCCACGGCATGTTCGCGACGCTTTCCCGCTTCAGCCGGCGGTGCAGTCCGCGGTAGAGGATGACCACCCAGATCGTCAGGCCCACCACCAGCAGGGTCTGCCAGAAGCGTCCCAGGTCCAGGTACTCCCAGCCCTGGTTGCCGAAGAGGCTCCAGAGGTCGTCGAACCAGCCGCGCTGGCCGGCGAGTTCACCCAGCAGGCTGCCGACGACCACCACGACCAGGGCGCCGAGCAGGGTCCGCGTGAGCAGCGCCTGCCTGCGGGGCTCCCAGCCCTTGGCGATCAGCGGGATGACGAAGATGCCGATCGCCAGGAAGGAGGTGACGACCCAGAAGATGGAGAGCTGGACATGCCAGGTACGGGTCAGGTTGTACGGCAGCCACTGGTCGAGCGGGAGGCCGAAGAAGCTCTCGAGGTCGGCCCGGTAGTGCTGGGCGGCGGAGCCCAGCAGCGTCTGGACCAGGAACAGCCCGGCCATGACGAAGAAGAACCAGGCGGTGGCGCGCTGGGACGGGGTGAGCCGGACCTGGTCGGGGGCGTGGAAGCGCAGTTCGCGCTGGTCCCGGCCGTGCCAGCCGAGGAAGTTCCAGCGGCCGAAGGCGGCGAACAGGGCGCCCGCGCCGACCAGCAGGAAGATCAGCGACAGGACGCTCCAGGTGACCGTGTGGCCGGTGGGCTCGTTGTCGACCAGCGGCTCGGAGGGCCAGTTGTTGGTGTACGAGTAGTCCTCGCCGGGGCGGTCCGCGGCGGCTGTCCACGCCGACCAGCCGAAGTAGGCAGTGACGTCGTGGATGTCGGCGGGGTCGGTGATCGCGTTCGGGCGCAGGCCCTGCTTGCCCTCGGGGCTGCCGAGCAGGCCGGCGTAGTGCTCGGTCAGTTTGCCGAAGGCCGCGGCCTGTTCGTCGGTCCAGACGAGGGTGCCCGTCTTCTCGTCATAGCGGTTGGTCCGGAAGTCCCGGACGGTCCGCTCGGCGGCGTCCGGGGAGCCGGCCGCGCCGTGGGCCTTCCGCACCAGGGTGGCGCTGCGGTGGAGGTAGTCGGCCGTGAAGTCCGGGCCGAGGTAGGCGCCGTGGCCGTAGATCGAGCCGTACTGCATCAGGCCGTTGCTCAGAAACACCTCCTGGCCGCGGCGGACGTCCTCACCGGTGAAGACCGTTTCGCCGGCGGAGGTGACGGTGCGGTCGGGGATCGGGGGCCCGGCCTGGTAGGTGCGGATGGCCAGGAAGCCCAGGACGAAGAACCCGCCCAGGGTCACGAGGATCGCCGCCTGCACCCAGCCGCGGGCGATCATGCGCCCCCGCTTCCCTGCCGGCTGTCCCGTGCCTCCGCCGTCCGCGGGGTCCGCGGCGGGGGGCGGGCCCGCCGCTTCTGCTGTCGCCATGTGTCCTCCTCGGGAGATCCCGGGCGCGGCACGCGCCGTGCTTTCGGCAAGGAGGATAAACCCAAGGCTTTTTGTATTTAACACGGACTACCGTTTCTAAGCCGGGGCCGGGGGCGCCGTCCCGGGCCGCTTCACGCGCCCGGCCGCGGGGGTTCTCCGGAGCCTCGCGGCGCGGAGCGCGCGGGACGGGCGGAGAGCGGCCGGACGCCGCCGGGCAGTCGCGACTGCCGCTGTACCGCGCCCGGACGGTCCGGTGCCCCGCTCCCCCTGCCTCAGCCGCGCGGCCGGATGTTGGCGTTGAGCCGGAACAGGTTGTCCGGGTCGTACGCCGCCTTGATCTGCGCCAGGCGTTCGTAGTTCCTGCCGTAGCCCTCGCGCATCAGCTGCTCCCCCTCCTCCAGGAAGCCGGGGAAGTTGAGATAGGTGCCGCCGCCGGAGTACGACCGCAGGTCCGCCACGGTGTCCCGGACCCAGGCCACGTTCGCGGCCGAGTCGTCCGCGGCCGTCCAGTTCCCCTCGACGCCGAACAGGTAGGGGGAGCTCCGGTTGGCGAAGGCGGTCTCCTGCTCCCCCACCCGGGCCATCGCGCCGCCCTGGTACCAGATGTCGATGGTCGAGTCCGCCGACGGTGCCGCCGCGGCGTGGGCGGTCAGGCGGTCGATCAGCTCGTCACCGAGTCCGTCCGCGTACACGGACTTCCAGTAGTAGCGCCGGCCGTCCGGGTACTCCTCGTCGAGGACCGACTGCGCCCCGGTGTAGGGCAGCACACCGCTGAGGTCGGCGATCGGCTCGGCGATGTCCCGGAACGGCAGCAGGGCGCGCTCCCCCGCCGCCGGGTCGCCGGGGTGCAGGGCCAGCAGCGCCACGAACGGCTGCCCGTACGAGCCGGGCGGGAACTCCGGGGCCTCCGGGATCCGGCCGAGGACCCCGATCGGGCCGGCCGGGACGGGGGTCTCCGCCAGGCACCGCTCGCAGTCCCGCAGCACCTCCCGGGCCCGGTCCGCGGGGAAGTAGACGTTGCAGAAGTAGACCTCCGGCCCCACGGGGTGCAGCCGGAACTCGAACGACGCGACGACGCCGAAGTTGCCCCCGCCGCCCCGGATCGCCCAGAAGAGGTCCGCGTTCTCCTCCTCCCGGGCGGTCAGCACGCGTCCGTCGGCGGTGACGACCCGCGCCGACAGCAGGTTGTCGCAGCTCAGGCCGTGGGAGCGGCGCAGCCAGCCCATCCCCCCGGACAGCGTCAGCCCGGCGATGCCCGTGGCGGACACCACCCCCAGCGGGGTGGCCAGGCCGTGCCGCTGCGTCGCGCGGTCGACGTCGGCGAGGGTGCAGCCGCCCCCGGCCCGGGCCGTGCGCGCCTCCGGGTCGACGGCGACCTCCGTCATCTCCGACAGGTCGATCACCAGCCCGCCGTCGCAGAGGGCCTGTCCGGCCACGCCGTGACCGCCGCCGCGGACCGCGAGCGGAAGCCCCAGGTCCCGGGCGAAGTCCACCGCGGCGGCCACGTCCTCCTCGCCCCGGCAGCGGGCCACCAGCGCCGGGTGCTTGTCGATCATGCCGTTCCACAGTTCCCGCGCCGGCTCGTAGTCCGGGTCGCCGGGACGGAGCAGCCGTCCCCGCAGCCGGGCGGCGAGCTCGTCCGCGCGGGCCCGCGGAACGGCACCGTCCGCCGTGGGCCGGTCCACCGCCGGTGTCCGCCCGCCCCGGTCGCGCTGCTTCCCGCTCATGCCGGAACCTCCTCGGTCTCCAGCATCCGGTCCCGGGGGCCGGGCCGCATCCGGGGCGCTCACCGCGACGGCGGGCCGCCGCCGTCAGTCGGTCGGCTTGCGTCCCACCCCGCCGCAGGTCAGCAGACCGGCGATGTCCAGCGGTGCGGTCACCGGCTCGTCGGGCCGCCAGTACGGCAGGTAGACGAGTCCGGGCTCGACCAGGTCCAGTCCGTCGAAGAAGCCGGCGATCTCCACCAGGCTGCGGAGCTGCCCGGTGCCCAGGGCCTTCATCAGGACGGACTGCAGGCCCCGGGCGGCGGCGGTGGAGGAGGTGAAGTGCGTCAGCGACATGTAGCTGCCGGGCGCGATGGCCTTCTTGTAGGTCTCGACGACGCCCCTCGGGTCGTAGGCGTCGACGATGTGGTGGATCACCGCGTGGAGGATCAGCCCGACCGGGCGGTCCAGGTCGAGGGCCGCGGTGACCTCGGGATGGGTGAGCACCTTGTCCGGTTCGCGGACGTCGGCGTCGACCACGACGGTCCGGTGGTCGTCGGCGAGCAGGGCGCGGCCGTGGGCGTGCACGATCGGGTCGTTGTCGACGTAGACGACCTTCGCCCCCGGGTTCACCGACTGCGCCACCTCGTGGGTGTTCGGTGCCGTGGGCAGGCCCGAGCCCAGGTCGAGGAACTGGTCGACGCCCATCCCGGCCAGGTGCCGCACCACACGGCCGTGCATCGCGCGGTTGAGCCGGGCTCCGGCGCCGCCGTCGGGGAACGCCTCGTTCAGTTCCTCCGCCACGGCGCGGTCCACCGGGTAGTTGTCCTTGCCCCCGAGGATGGCGTCGTAGACCCGGGCGATGCTGGGCCGGGTGGTGTCGATCTCCGGCGGCACGTACTCCGGATTCCGTTGCGTCCAGCTCATGTCGTCCGACATGGGGTGCCCTTTCGTTCGCGGCGCCGTCGACGGCGCGTCGGTCGTACCCGCGGAACCGGGTTCGGTCAGGAGGACAGCAGCTGCGCCTTGCCGGCCGGCCAGCCCCGGGCGAAGGCCTCGATCTCCGGCAGGGTGAAGAGCAGCGCGGGGCCGTCGGGGTCCTCGGACTGGCGGACGGCGATCCGGCCGTCGCCCAGCTCCAGCGCCTCGACACAGCTTCCGCCGTTGTCGCCGCTCCAGGGCTTGAGCCAGCCGTCCTGCCCGAGTTCCCGGGCTGCGCTGTAGACGCGGTCCATGGTTCAGATCTCCTTGCGCATGGCGTCGAGTGCCGCCGCGGTGCGCCGTACCGGCAGGGCCTGGGCGCCCATCCGGTCCATGACCTCGGCGAAGGCGGAGACGTCGTCGTACTCGTCGAGGTACACGGCGCCGATGAGGTTCTCCAGGTAGACGATGTCCTGCAACTCCGGCTGCGGAAAACGGAAGATGTGGAAGGGGCCGTACATCGCCGGGTGCAGGCCGAGGGCGAACGGCATCAGCTGGAGGGCGATGTTGGGCGCCGCGGAGACCTCGACGAGGTGCTCGATCTGGGCCCGCATGACCTCGGGCGGGGCGATGGGGCGCCGCAGCACCGTCTCGTCCATGATCACCCAGAGCCGCGGGGCGTCCGGCCGGGCCAGCAGCTTCTGCCGCTCCATGCGGAAGGCGACGCGGCGTTCGGCCTCCTCCTCGGCCCCCCTGCCGAGACCGGCGCGGAGCACCGTCCGCGCGTACTCCTCGGTCTGCAGCAGGCCGGGGATGAAGTTCGGTTCATAGGCGCGGATGACGCCGGCTTCCTCCTCCAGCGCCACATAGGTCTTGAACCACGGGGGCAGCGCGTCCCGGTAACGGTGCCACCAGCCGGGCCGGTTGGCGGCCTCGACCAGGGCCAGGAAGTCGTCGATCTCCTGCTGCCCGCTCACGCCGTACTCGGTGAGCAGGTTCCGGACGTACGGGATCTTGAGTCCGACCTCGCCCTTCTCCATCCGGCGGATCGTCAGTTCGCTGACGCCGAGCACGTTCGCGGCGTCCCCGTAGGACTTGCCGGCCGCCGTCCGCAGGTCCTTCAGCCGCTTGCCGAGGATGACCAGGCGGACGGTCGGCGTGCTCATCGAACGGACTCTGGCCATCCGCCACCCCCCTTGCGCTCCGCGCGAGGACGGGCGGCCGCCGCGGGACGGCGGCCGGCGCCTCGCCGCGCCGGATACATCAAGATGAAATTATCAGAATGAGCCTTGCGCGACGAGGGTCTCCGACAGAATGGGGCCCCTCGAACCGGCAACCGGCGGTTCGCGCACCCCCGTTCCACGGTCTTCCCTGCCTGCGGCGACCCGATCGGAGCACCCGGTGACACCCACCGTCCACGACATCGAGGCCACCCTCCCCGTGCTCAGCCTGTTCGCGGGAGGCACCCCGGTCCACCACTGTCCCGAGGTCGACCAGCGCCTGGGGCGGCGGCTGTTCGTCAAACTGGAGAGCCGCCAGCCGGGCGGCTCCTTCAAGGTCCGCGGTCTGATCCGGCTGCTGGCCGGCCTGCCGCAGCACCGGCTGGACCGGGGGGTGATCGGCCGCGGCCGCGCCAACTTCGTCCGCGCCCTGGGCTGGGCCGGCCGGCGCTACGGCGTGCCGGTCACGGCCGTGGTGCCCGACGACGTCCCCGCCTCGCTCGTCCGCGACCTGTTGGCGTGCGGCGCGCGCCCGGTCTTCCATCCGGCCGGCTCGCCGGGGGCGGGCGAGGCCGTGCTGGCCGAGCAGGCCGGCCGGCACCGGCTCACCGTGGTCCGGCCCGGCGGCCGGCACGCCGTCATCGGGGCGGGCACGGTCGCCTGGGAGATGCTGCGCCAGGTGCCCGACCTGGCCACGCTGATCCTGCCGCTCGGCAGCGGTTCCCTCGCCGCGGGCTCGGCCCTGGCCGCCCGCGGCCGCCGGCGCGGCGTCAGGGTCGTGGGGGTGGCGCCGGCGCGGTCCCTCACCGTGAGCAGCGCGCCGCAGCACCGGATCGCCGCGGGCACCGCCGGATCGCGGCAGGCGCGGGCGCTGGACAGCGCCGACCCGGACCCGTTGGCCGGAGAGCTCGCGGCCCGGCTCCTCGACGAGCGCGTCACCGTCGCCGACGAGGACATCCGGCGGGCCGTCGGCGTCTACGCCCGGGAGTACCGGCAGACCGCCGAGCCCAGTGGCGCGCTGGCTCTGGCGGCCGTGCTGTCGGGACGGGTCCGGCCGGCCCCGGGCCCGGTGGGGGTGGTGCTCTCCGGCGGCAACGTCACGGCGGACGCCGGCGGACGGCCGGCTCTCACCACCGGCCGGGAGACCCCTCGGGCGCCGGGGCGGTGGGCTGAGGCGGCCGCTCAGGCCCAGGCCGCGGAGTAGTCGACGGCGCGGGCCCAGCCCGGGTGGTCGATGAGCGGGTTGCGGTTGCCCTGGATCTCGGCGATGGCGGCGTTGCGGTGCAGTTCCCACTCGCCGGCCGGGTCCGCCTCGTGCCAGGCCAGCAGCAGTTCCAGCCGCCCGGGGGTGAGTTCGCGGGCGGCGTCACCGACGTACCCGGGATAGCGGAGCAGGAAGTACAGGGTGGCCCGGGCGGCCGCCCCCTTGCCCGCGGACGGTTCAAACCCCCGCTCCTGTTCCCGCCGGCCGCAGTCGTGGCGCAGGGCCTCGCCGAAGTCCGGGAAGTCGGTGTACGGGAAGTTGCCGCGGAAGCTGTTGCACCCCGTCTCGCAGGCGAACAGGTGGTGCAGATCGCCGCGCATGGGCTCGCGGCGCTCGAACCAGGACTGCGGGACGACGTGCTCGCAGTTGTACGGGAGCGCCGCCTCCAGCGCGGCGGACTCGGCCGCCAGCGCCCCCGGCCCGGGGGCGCTCTCGCGGAGCAGGAACTCCTGCCAGCGGGCGGCCCGCGCGGCCTCGGCGGCGGCGTCGGCGCGGATGAACTCCACGGGGTCGAAGCCCTTGCCGGAGTAGAGGCTGCGCAGCCGCCGGTCGGGGTGCAGGTCCACCCAGGGGTAGACCAGCCGCATGGGCTGGTAGGCGGGGCGCCGCAGATGACTGCCCTCCAGCAACTCCGTCAGCAGGGACCGCAGTCCGGCGGGGGACGCGCCGGGCATGGCCTCGCGCACGGCCGCGTAGTACGTCTCCCGCGCGATCTCGTCGGCCGCGCGGTCGTAGTACGGGCGGGAGGCGCCGGCCTCCAGGTCGACGAGCGCCGCGCCCAGCCCGGCGGCGGCCGGCGCACGCCCGGCGGCGGCCGGCGCACGCCCGGCGGCGGCCGGCGCACGCCCGGCGGCGGCCGGCGCACGCCCGGCGGCGCGCCCCGGGGGCGGGTGCTCCGGGCCGGGGACGGGCGGGGCGCCCGCCGCGGCGGGGGCCGCGGCCGGGGGGACGGCCGGGGGGACGGCCGCCGGGGCCGGGGACGTTCCCGGGACGACGGTCAGGTCGAGCCGCAGCGGAACGGTCCAGCCGGTGGTGGCCCCCGGGGTGCCGGACGGCACGGGGCCGGGGGCGCCGTCTCCCCCGGCCGTCTCGGCCGCCGTCTCCGTCCGCGTCTCCGACGCCGTCCGCGTCTCCGTCGGCGTCCACGCGGGGGCGGAGGGGAACGGGGGCCCGGCCGGGAAGGGGGCGCCGGCCGGGCGCCGCGCGGTGGCGGCCTCCAGCAGTTCCGCCCGGAGCGCGTCGGGGGCGCCGGTCAGCGGGATGTCCCGCAGCGCCTGCACCACGCGGCTGGCGCGGACGCCCTCGTTGGCCTTCCAGGCCAGGTTCTGCTCTCCCGTCTCCGGGGTCCAGCGGGTGCCGTCCAGGGCGAGGTAGTGGCCGTCGCCGTCGGTGAGCGGGACGGCGGAGTGGTGCAGCGCCACCACCTCCCACTGGTCGTTGAAGACCGGCGAGCCCGAGGACCCGGGCGCGGTGTCGGTCTCGTAGTGGACGAACGTCTCCAGCAGGTCCATGACCCTGTTCTCCCGCAGCGCGAGCTGCTTCGGCTCGCCGTTCGGGTGCTGGACGATGTTCACCAGCTCGCCGAGGATCGCCTTGCCCTGGGCCTCGTCCAGCGGCAGCATCCCGAACGCCGACAGGGGCTTGCCCTCGGTGGAGCGCGCGGCGACGGCGACCACGGTGAAGTCCAGGTCCCGGTCGGTCGCGAAGAACCGGGAGGGTTCGAGGCAGAAGGCCACCGGGTCCGGCGCGGTTCCGTCCGCGCCCGTCTGGAAGTTGAACTCGACCACGCCCCTTCCGGCCTCCTCCTGGTCGCGCAGGACGTGATTGTTGGTCAGCAGCAGGGACGGCGACACCAGGAAGCCGGTGCCGTAGTGGGCGCCGCGTCCCCGGACGACCACCCGGCCGACCGACCGGGAGGCCAGCCAGCCCGCTTCGAGGAAGCCGACGTCGATGAGGTCGTTCCGCCCCATGAGCCGCTCCAGGCCCAGCACGCCGGCGCCGAAGTGCTCGGGGGACACGGCGCCGTCGAGGCTGGCTCCGGTCGAGGCCAGCGGCGGTGTCCGCTCCATGGCGGCCGCCAGCGACCAGTCGGCCCCGAGCCGCTCCAGGCGCCGGGTGACCCGCGACGGCTCGTCGGTGTGGAGCACGCCGCGGCTGTCGAGTCTCCGGGCCGTCTCGGTCCGTTCCTCCGCGCGTCCCGCGTAGCGGGACCCCGCGGCGCTGAGCTGGGACACGTACTCGGCGGTGACCACGGCCGCCTCCTCACCGCCCCGGTGGGGCACATGGCAGGTGATGTCGCCCCCGTTCCACCCGATTGTCCGGCCCCGCGGGCGGTCCCGCCTCCCCGCGCCGCCGCACGGCCACCATGCCGGGGTCCGGCTTTCCCCACCGGGTCCGGCGGCGAGGGGCACCGGCCGCCCCGTCCCCCGCCCCCTCACCCGTATGGAGTAGCGGCGGTGGGTCGCCGTCCCGCTGTCCGGGGCCGGGTCCGCGCCTCCGCGCCCGGCGCGCGGCCGGGGCCCGCGGGCCCCGTTTGCACCGGGCGGACGGCGGCGGGACGGTGGAAGGAGCACCGGCCGGGGCGGTGGGGGCCGCCCGTGCCGCACGACGGTACGACGGCGCGAGGGCGGTACGGGCCGGCGGTACGGGTCCGGCGGCGCCGGTCCGACGGCGTCCCCGGTGCCGGTGCGCACCGACCATCCCTGCCGGGGGGCACGAACCGGAGCAGCCATGAACCACCATGAGACAGCGGGCGGCCGCGGGCACCGCGGCCGGCCGGACCTGGCCGACGCGGGCATCTCCAAGACGGCCGGGGAGTACACCGACCGATTCCTCGTCCTCCTGGCCCCCGGGGCGCAGGAGGAGGGCATGGCGACCCTGCGGTCCCGGGCCGGCACCGAACCGGCGGAGCGGATACGCCCCGACGTGACGGAGAGCACGGCGGAGGTGCTGGAGCAGGCCGGGTCGGTCGTGTTCGAGGACCTCGGGGTCGCGGTCGTCCAGGCCGCGCCCGACCAGCGGCGGGCGGTCATGGAGACCGCCCGGGACGAACCGGCCGTCCTCGCCGTGGAGCGCGAACGGGTGCTCTGGGCCTCGCAGTTGACGGAGTCCCGGGCCGAGACCGCGACGGCCGACTATCTGCGCGGTTACCACGACGGGGTCGAGGAGCTCGTCCAGCACGCGCTGGAGCGCATCGACACCGCGGCCGTCCGGGAGCCCGGGACCGCCGGCTTCGACGAGTCCCTGGTGACCTGGGGCCTGCAGGCGGCGGGCGTGCCGCGGTCCGCCTTCTCGGGACAGGGGGTCCGGGTGGCCGTCCTGGACACCGGTGTGGACACCGGCCATCCCGATCTGACCGCGCGCCTGGAGGGGGCGGCCTCCTTCGTCCCCGGCCAGGCCGTGCAGGACGGGCACGGCCACGGCACCCACTGCGTGGGCACCTCCTGCGGGCCGCGGACCCCCGGCGCGGCGCCCCGCTACGGCGTGGCCTGCGAGGCGGAGATCTACGCCGGGAAGGTGCTGGGCGACGGGGGCGGCGGCACCGACACCCAGATCCTGGCGGGCATGAACTGGGCCTTCGGCCAGGGCTGCCGGGTCATCTCCATGTCGCTCGGCTCCCCGGTCGGCCCGGGCGAGCGCCCCTCGCGGGTGTACGAGCAGATCGCCCGGCGCCTGATGCGGGCCGGGACCCTGGTCGTCGCGGCGGCGGGCAACGAGAGCGAGCGCCCGCACGTCGTCGAGCCCGTCGGGCATCCGGCGAACTGCCCCTCGGTCCTCGCCGTCGGGGCGCTCGACAGCCACTTCGCGGTCGCGTCGTTCTCCAACGCCGGGCTCAACCCCGACGGCGGCCAGATCGACATCGCCGCTCCCGGCGTGGACGTGCTCTCCTCCTGGCCGCAGGCCCCCGGCCACCGGCGGCTGCGGGGCACCAGCATGGCCACGCCCCATGTGGCCGGCGCCATCGCCCTGTTCGCCGAGGCGGCCCCGGGCGCGTCGGCCGCGGAACTGAAGTCGTTCCTGCTCGCCGGGGCCCGTCGGCTGCCGCTGCCGGCCGTCGACGTGGGAGCGGGACTGCTGCAGGCGCCGTGAGCGCGCCGCGGCCCGTACCCGTCGTCGTGGCGGTCGATCCCGGGCGTTTTCCCGAGGTGGTCCGGGCCCTCCGGGAGGCGGGGCTGGAGGTGGCGTCCGAACTGCCGGACCTCGGCTCGCTCACGGGGACGGTCCCGGACGACCGGCTGCCGGGGCTGGAGTCGATCGACGGCGTCGAGGCGGTGGAGCGCGAACGCGGCTACCGGGTCCCGCCCCCGGACTCCCCGGTCCAGTAGCGGCACGACGGCCGCCGCGCACCGCGCCCCCGGCCGCCCCCGGGCCCGCCGGCCCGGGGGCGGCCCATTTTCTCTGGACCGTTCCGCTCCCCGCTCCCGGGACCTTCGGCCCCCTGTCCCCCTCCGCCGGACTCATACCCTCAGGGGTATAAACCCGGAGTGGAACGGAGCCATCACGTGAAGGTCGTCATCGTCGGAGGGGTCGCGGGCGGGATGTCCGCGGCCACCAGGCTGCGCCGTCTCGACGAGAAGGCGGAGATCGTCGTCCTGGAACGCGGCGCGCATGTGTCCTACGCCAACTGCGGTCTCCCGTACCACATCGGCGGGGTGATCCCCGACCGCGCGGATCTGCTCCTCCGGACGCCCGGGGACCTCGCGGCGCGGTTCGCCCTGGACGTCCGCGTCCGGCACGAGGTCCTCTCGGTCGACCGGACGGCCCGGACCGTACGGGTGCGCGACCTCGGCGACGGCCGCGAGTACACCGAGCCCTGGGACCGCCTCGTCCTCAGCCCCGGCGCCACGCCCGTCGTACCGCCGGTGCCCGGCGCAGAGCGGGGCCTGACGCTCCGCGATGTGCGGGACTCCGACCGCGTGCTGCGCCGGGTGGAGGACGGCGCCCGGAGTGCGGTGGTGGTCGGCGGCGGCTTCATCGGGGTGGAGGTGGCCGAGAACCTGCGCCACCGGGGCCTGGCGGTCTCGCTGGTGGAGATGAGCGACCAGGTGCTCGCGCCGCTCGACCCCGAGATGGCCCGCCGGCCGGCGGCCGAGCTCACTGCCGGAGGCGTCGACCTGCGGCTCGGCGCCCGGGTGGCCAAGATCCTGCCGGACACGGTGGAGCTGGGCACCGGCGAGACGCTCCCGGGCGACCTGGTGGTGTTCGCCGCCGGGGTGCGGCCGGAGACCGCTCTGGCGCGGGCGGCGGGCCTGGAGATCGGCCCCTGCGGGGGCATCGCCGTGGACGAGGCGCAGCGCACCACCGACCCGGACGTCTTCGCGGTCGGGGACGCGGCCGAGAAGCGGGACGCGTTCAGCGGTGAACCGGCCCTCGTCCCGCTGGCCAACCTGGCCAACCGGCACGGCCGTCTGGTGGCCGACGCCATCGCCGGCCGGCCGGTGCGCGCCCGCCCCTCCGCCGGCACGGCCGTCGTCAAGGTCTTCGGGCTGACCGCGGCCGCGACCGGCTGGAACGAGAAGCGGCTGCGGGCCGCCGGGCGCCCGTACCGCGCCGTGCACCTGCACGGCGCCTCGCACGCCGGCTACTACCCGGGCGCGCGGCCCCTGGCGCTGAAGCTCCTGGTCGACCCGGACGGCGAACGGATCCTCGGAGCGCAGGCCGTGGGGACGGAAGGCGTCGACAAGCGCGTCGACGTGCTGGCGACCGCCATCGCGGGCGGACTGACCGCACCCGAACTGGCCGATCTGGAACTGGCCTACGCGCCGCCCTTCGGCTCGGCGAAGGACCCCGTCAACATGCTCGGCTACATCGCCGGGAACCTCGCCGACGGGACCAGCCCCACCGTGCAGTGGCACGAGGTGGACGACCGGCTGGCGGCGGGCGCGCTGCTGCTGGACGTCCGCACCCGCGCGGAGCACGCGGCGGGCACCATCCCGGGCGCCCGGAACATCCCGCTCGACGAACTCCGGTCCGGCCTCGGCCGGCTCCCCCGGGACCGGGAGATCCTCGTCTTCTGCGAAGGCGGACTCCGCGGCCACGCGGCGCTGCGCGTCCTCGCCCAGGAGGGATTCCGGACCGTCAACCTGGACGGGGGCCGGCTCACCTGGCAGGCCGGCCGCCCCGCCCGCTGAGACGGTCCACCGGGCGGGCCGGGCCCCGTCCGCCCGGCCGTGCCCGCGCGGCCGCGGCCCGCTCCGCCGTCACGGCGTCCGGACTCCCGTACCCGCCGCGCCACGCCCTCCCCCGGCGTGAGGACGATCACCCCGTCGACCGCCGGGCGCCCGGCGGCGCGACGCGTACCGGCCCGGGGAAGTCCCGCTCGAAGAACGGAGATTGCCACAAGGGGCATCCGTGCGGAATGGTGGCGGAAAGGGATGACGTTGCCGGCTTCTTCGGAGAGGCGGTGGGCCCGCGCTGCGGGACCATGCGGTTGTGGAGAGTTCCATCTGTTCCCAGAGCACGGCCGGTGCCGACGCGGACACCGGTGCCCGCGGCGTGGGCGGCACCTGGCGCGGCGCCCCGCAACCGGTCCTGGTGGTGAGTCCGGCCGGCACCGTACGGGAGGCCAACGAGAGCGCGGCGGCGCTCCTCCCCTCGGCCGTGCCGGGGGCCCCGCTGCCGGCGGCCGTGCCGGCCTGGCTGGCGCTGGCCCATCAGCGGCTGGCCGCCGCGGCGGAGACCGCGTCCCCCGGGGATACCCCGGACGGGGCGGGCGAGTCCGTGCGCGGAGAGGCCGGTGACCGTCTTCTGGAGGCGCATCCGTCCCTCCGGGACGACGGCGCCGTGGTGTGGTGGCTGACCGACCTCACCGACCGCCGCCGCGCCGAGGAGGCGGAGGAGGCGGTGCGCCTGGAACGCCTGCGCACCGAATTCCTGGCCGAAGCCTCCAACCAGTTGCTGGCCTCGCTCAACCCGCGCCGGTCCATGGAGGTGACCGCGCAGCTCGCCGCCCGGCACCTGGCCGACGCCGCGGTCGTCGTCGCCCCCGCCCTCGACGGGCGGCTGCCGATGACGTACTGCGGTCCCGGCGGGCGGATCACCCGCCACGACGTCCACGCCGACGCCCGCTCGGTGCCCGGCCTGAGCGAGGCCCTGCAGGGCTTCCCGCCGGTGCCCTCCCGCTGGATCGACCCGGCCGCCGCCCCGGACTGGGTGGTGCCGCCCGGCTTCGGCGGGCCCGTCGGCTCGATGGCCGTCACGCCCCTCCCCGGCCACGGCGTCCCCGCGGGGGCGCTGGTCCTGGTGCGGCGCTCGGACCGGGCGTCCTTCAGCGAGAGCGAGGAGACGCTCGCCCGGATCTTCGCCGCCCGGGCCGGGGCCGCGATGTCGGCGGCGCGGCTGTACGCGGAGCAGTCGGCGATCACCCGGGTCCTGATGCGGGAGCTGCTGCCGCCCCCGCTACGGCCGCTGCGCGGCATCGAGTTCGCCGGCGGCTACCGGCCCTCCGACGACAGCGAGCGCATCGGCGGCGACTTCTACAACGTCCACCCCGGGACGGGCGGCGACGAGGAGTGCCTGGCCGTCCTGGGCGACGTCTGCGGCAAGGGCCTGGAGGCCGCGGCGCTGACCGGGAAGATCCGCAACACGGTGCACGCGCTGCTGCCCATGGCCACCGACCATCTGCGGATGCTGAACCTCCTCAACGGGGCGCTCCTCGGCTCCCGCAGCACCCGGTTCGCGACCCTGGTGCTGGCCTCGGCCGTACGGAGCGGAGCGGGGGTGCGGCTCCGGCTGACGAGTGCCGGGCACCCGGCTCCGCTGATCGTCCGCGCCGGCGGCCTGGTCGAGGAGGCGGCGACGCGCGGCTGCCTGGTGGGGGTGCTGCCGGAGGTCCGCGCGAACACGGCCGTCACCGAACTGGCGCCCGGAGAAACGTGCCTGCTGTACACCGACGGCATCACCGAGGCCAGGGGCGGCCCGTTCGGCGACGAGATGTTCGGCGAGCAGCGCCTCGGGGAGGCGCTCGCCGAGTGCGCGGGCATGCCGGCCGAGGCGGTCGTGGAGCGCGTCCAGATGCTCGCCGCCGAGTGGGTCGGCCCGGGCCGCCACGACGACATGGCCGTGGTGGCGATCGGCGCCCCGCGCCGGCAGCACCCCGGCCCGGCGGCCGCCCCCGCCCGCCGGGCCCTTCCGGACCTTCCCCCACAGGAGCGGCATCCCGGATGACGACCACCCCCCACTCCCCCGCCGCGCCTCCCCCGCCCCCGGCCGCCGGGATACCGGAACCGGCCGGCGGCCCGGTCGCCGAGCTCCTGTGGCGGGCCGTGTCCGCGGGCGACGAGTACGCGGCGACGGCGGCCGTGCTCGCGGCGCTCGACGCCGGGGCGGACCCCGAGAGCCTCCTCCTGGAGAGCGTCGCCCCGGTCCAGGCCCGGGTGGGCCGCGAGTGGGCCGCCAACCGCATGACCGTCGCCCAGGAGCACGCGGCCACCGCCATCAACGACCGCGTCGTCGCCGCCGTCGCCCACCACCCGGCGAGCCGCAGACGGCCGGACCGGGGCCGGATCACGGTGGCGTGCGTCAACGGGGAGTGGCACGCCCTGCCCGCCCGGCTGCTCGCCGAGGTGCTGCGGCTGCACGGCTGGCGGGTGGACTTCCTGGGCGCCCAGGTGCCGGCCCCGCACCTCATCGCGCATCTGCATCTCACCGGCCCCGACGCGGTGGCCCTCTCCAGTTCGATCCCCACCCGCCTCCCCACGGCGCACGCCACCATCACCGCCTGCCAGGCCGCCGGCACCCCGGTCCTCGCCGGAGGCGCCGCCTTCGGCCCCGACGGCCGGTACGCGCGGCTGCTGGGCGCCGACGCCTGGGCGGCGGACGCCCGGTCCGCCGCCGCCCGGCTCGCCGAAGGGCCGCTCGCGGGCGGCCGGGCGGCCCCGGTGCGGCAGCCCGCCGACCGGCTCCCGCATCTGGCCGACCAGGAGTACACCCACGTCACCCGGGACGCACCCCGGCTGGTGCGGGACACCCTCGCCGGCCTGGAGGCCCGTATCCCGGCGATGCGGGACTACACGGACGCGCAGCGGCGGCACACCGCCGAGGACATCGCCCACATCGTCGACTTCCTCGCCACTGCCCTCTACACCGGCGATCCGCGGCTCTTCACCGGCTTCCTCACCTGGACCGGCGGCATCCTCACCGCACGCGGCGTCCCCGCCGCCACCCTGCGCCCCGCCCTCGACCGCCTGGCCGGACTGCTCGGCGACTTCCCCCGCGCCCTCGCCACCCTCGACGAGGCCCGGCGGGCACTCGACACGGCCTTCCCCCCGGCGCCGGCCGCCCCCGAGACCACCGGTCCCCGACCTCCCCGGGGCCGACGGCCGGGCTCGTGAGCCGGAGCGGCGCAGTTGTCGCCGGCGAGGACGCGGCTTGTCACGAACGCTCACTCAGCGGCCTTCCTGTCACCGGTACCGCGACGGCCGGCGGCTGGAGGGGTACGCGGCCGCAGGCGTTCTCCCTGCGGCCCGAACATGATCAGATACTCGACCGGTCCGTCGGATCCGGCGTTCGCGACTCCATGGGGGACACGGGTGTCGAACTCCGCGGCGTCCCCGGCAGCCAGGACGAGGTCCTGGTCACCGAGCGCGAGCCACAGCCGCCCGTACAGGACGCACAGCCACTCGTAGCCCTCGTGGGACACCTGCCGGGGCCGCCCGGGCGGCCTCTCGGCGGCGGGCAGGACATGCTTGTGGGCGTGCAGGCCGCCGACGTACCGGGTCAGCGGCAGCACCGCCTTGCCGTCGCCGAACCCGTGCCGCGCCGTGCCGCGGGGCCCGGCCGCGGGAACGGGAGCGGCCGCGGGAGCGGGTGCGGTGCCGGCCAGCTCGTCCAGGGAGACCGCGAATTCCTTCGCCAGCCGCAGCAGCACCTCCAAGGTGGGCTTGCGCCGGCCGGTCTCGGCCCGCGAGAGCGTACTGGTCGAGATGCCGGTCGCGCGGCTGACATCGGCGAGTGTGAGGCCACGGCGCTCGCGCACGCCCCGCAGCCGGGGCCCCACCGCCGCCAGCATCCGGGTCACGTCGTCCCCTGCCACGCTCACTGTTCCCTCCCGCCGTGCCGCGTCACCGCCCTGTCCCGCCAGCTTGCCGGAATGGCAACGCTGATCGCGCCGAGTGACCGCCGCGCCGCATGATCGATGGGTACCCGCCGACCGCCCGCGAACCGAGGAGAAGTCCCCCATGCGATCCGAGCCGGCCGCCGCAGTCCGCCACCGCACCGTCGGGACCCCTGCCGGGCGCCTGCACCTGGCCGAGCAGGGCACCGGCCCGCTGGTCCTGCTCGTGCACGGCTTCCCCGAGTCCTGGTACTCCTGGCGCCACCAGCTCCCGGCCCTCGCGGCGGCCGGCTACCGGGCCGTGGCGATCGACGTACGCGGCTACGGCCGCTCCTCCAAGCCCGCCGCGACCGACGCCTACCGCATGCTCGACCTGGTGGAGGACAACGTCGCCGTCGTGCGCGCACTCGGCGAGGAGAACGCGGTGGTCGTCGGCCACGACTGGGGCTCCAGCATCGCCGCCGCCTCCGCCCTGCTCCACCCCGGGGTCTTCCGCGCCGTCGGCCTGCTGAGCGTCCCGTACGCGCCGCCCGGCGGCCCCCGCCCCACCGATGTCTTCGGCCGGATCGGCGGCCCCGGTCAGGAGTTCTACGTCTCCTACTTCCAGGAGCCCGGCCGCGCCGAGGCGGAGATCGAGCCCGATGTCCGGGGCTGGCTCGCGGGCTTCTACGCGGCCCTGTCCGCCGACACCATGCCGGCCGAGGGCGAGCCCGACCCGCACTTCGTCGCCCGCGGCGGCGGCCGGCTGCGCGACCGGTTCCCCACGGGGGTTCTCCCGGCCTGGCTGAGCGAGGACGACCTCGACGTCTACGCCGGGGAGTTCGAGCGCACCGGCCTGACCGGCGCCCTCAACCGCTACCGCGCCATGGACCGCGACTGGGAAGACCTCGCTCCCCACCGCGGAGCCCCGGTCGCACAGCCGTCCCTGTTCATCGGCGGCGCCCTGGACGCCTCCACCACCTGGATGGCCGACGCCATCGACGCCTTCCCCACCACCCTCCCCGCCCTGTCCGCCTCCCACCTCCTGGACGGCTGCGGCCACTGGATCCAGCAGGAGCGCCCCGAGGAGGTCAACAGCCTGCTGACCGACTGGCTCGCCACCGTCCGGGGCTGAACCGGGCGGGCGGCCCGGGCAGCTCGGAGGGTGGTGCGTTGCGTCCCGGCACGTCGCTGGGGCGGCACCGTGGCGGCGGCCGGTCCGGCGGCGGCGCCCCGCGTCAGCCGTAGCCGATGTCGATGTAGTCGATGTCGGTGAACTCCACCCGGAGGTCCTGGGCGCGGCGGCCGCGGTCCTTGAAGTAGATCTCCTGGAGCCCTTCGGCGACGATGCCGCGCAGCTCGGCCTCACCGGCCCCGGCCGCCCGCGCCTCCAGGAGCCGGGCGGCGTAGGCGGGCGGAAGGTGCTGGGTGACGCGGCGGACGCGGCCGTCGTCGGTGGAGCCGGGGGCGGCGGTGTAGCCGAAGCGGGCCCGGGTCTCGACCGTGATGCCCGTGTCGGTGGCGCGGCGGCGGGCCCGTTCCCGGACGCGGGGCTGCCAGCGGCGGCGGACCTCGGCCTCCAGCCGGTCGGCGATGGGGCGGGGCGGGTGCTTCCGGGTGCCCTGCAGATAGCGCTCCACCGAGCGCATGCTGACCCCGAGCAGCGCGGCCACCGCCCGGGTGGTCTTGACCTGGCTCAGCAGGTAACGGACCCGCGCCTGGGTGGACTTGGGCGGCCGGCGGGTGAAGGACTCCTCGTCGGCCCGGAGCAGGCTGTCGCCGATCTCTCCCACGCGGGTCACTCCTCTGCTTCGCCGGCGCCGCCGGTCTTGATGTGGCGGGCCGGGTTGTGCCCGGCGTCGAGCAGTTCCGCGGCCCACAGCAGGGACCGGGTGCCCTCGTGCTTGACCATCCCCGGGTTGACGCCGAGCCGGAACCCGCCGGGCAGCGGCGCCCCGTCGGGCGTGCGCGGCAGGACGTCCAGCGGGGACGGGCCGTCGGAGAGGTAGACGGCGCAGTCGGAGAGGACGGCGACCGGGTACAGGCCCGCGCCCTCGGCCAGCTTGCGCATCTTGCGGTGCATGTTGACCCGGGCCGAGGCGATCACGGCGGCGCGGATGTCCGGGCGCCAGGTGGGGCGTTCCAGCGCGGGCCACCGCTGACCGGGCCGGTGGCCACGGCCCTGGGGGCGTTCGCGGAGCTTCCCGATGCCGCCCTTGACCGTGGCCTTCACGGCGGACAGCACCGCGGCCTGGCCGGGGTCGGCCCGCCGGTGCCGCTCCATCGCGGCGAGGAACTCGGCCTCCGGCATGCCCGGGGTGACGCCGAGGCGTTCCATCGTGGCGAGGTAGGCGTCGCGCAGCCGCTGGTACCAGGGGTCCAGATAGGGCCCGTGCTCCGGCCGGACCCAGGCCTCCGACGGCCGCACGTCGTGGCCGAGTTCCGCCGCGTACGCCAGGGTGGGCGTGGCGTACCAGGCCGGTCCCTCCGGGGGGTCGCCGTGCGGGGTGAACGGGTTCGGCAGGCGCGGGTCGAGGCCGATGCCGGAGAGGTCCGCGTACCAGCAGCCGGGGACCTTCTTGTCGAAGCGCGGCTCCCGTACGTGGACCGGGGCACCGAGGCCCACCGGCAGCCGGTTGGCGGCGGCGGCGAAGGCCATGTTGACGTCCAGTCCGACCGCGTACGCCCGGCCGCACTCGGCGTCGGTGAGCAGCTGGGGATCGCGGATCCAGTCGTGGGCCTCCTCGTCCAGCTCCTGGCCGGCGGGGCGGCCCGCGGCGACGGGGTGTTCCCCGGGCGCCTCCGGGGGCGCCGGGTCGACAGCGGCCGTGAGCGAGCCGGGGACGGGGCCGGGCACCCAGCGGTCCCCGCCCTCCTCGCGCACCGGACGGGTCGGGGGCCGCAGCGCCGTCATCAGCTCCAGGCCGTTGACGGCGCACGAACCGCGCGGGGTGAGGACCCGGGCCGCGTAGTCGCCCAGGACCTGGGCGAGCCGGGGCGCGGGCAGATCCTCCGCACCGGGCCAGGAGCGGGGGTCGAGCGCGCCGAAGGGCAGCACGGCCAGCTGCACGCACCGGCGCCGGCCGTCGGCCGCGGGCCGGTAGATCCGCGGCCAGGGCCCGAAGCCGCGCCGCGTGAGCCGCCATCCGGCGCGGGTGATCCGACGGACGACGGGGTGGTCCTCCGGCAGCCGCCAGGTGCGCCGGTCCTCCAGGTCGGGCGGCAGGCCGAGACGCGCCGCCGCGGCGGCGGTCAGCACGACCAGCGGATCCGCGTCCCGGCCGGCGGGGTGCAGCCGCTCCGCGCCGAGCCGGGCCTCACCGAGGGCCCATTCCACCAGCTCCGGCACGGTCTTCGCGGGGCACTCCAGGACGAGGCCGCCGACCCCGTACGCGGTGCCGTCCCCGTCCAGCACCACGAGCGGGCCGTCCGCGAACGGCGAGCCGGCGGAGGGGTCCTGGGCGCTTTCGCGGGGCGTGGCCGGTCCCCGGTCCGCGGACCGGCCCGGTACGGCGGCCCGGGTGGCGGCGGCGCCGCCGGAGGCGCGGGGCCCGGTCCCGGCCGGGCCGGCGGCCGCGGGCGGAGGAGCGGCGTCCGGGGTTCCGCCGGACCCGGCGGACTCCGCGGATTCCCCGGGCTGTCGGGGCTCCGCGGGCGCGGGCCGCACGGGCTCCGCAGGCTCCGCGGGTGCCGGATGGAGCGCGGCGAGCCGGTCCAGCAGGCGGATGTACGCCTGTCGCTGCGGCGGCCGGGGCTCGGTGCGCCCCGCCTCCCAGTTGACGACCGTCGTCCGGCGCACGCCCAGGGCTTCGGCGACCTGCTCCCGGGTCAGGCCGTGCGCCTTCCGCAGCCGCTCCCGCTCGGCGGGCGGCGGGAGCGTGGCCCGCCGTTCGACCAGCGCGTCGACCGCTTCGAACAACTCGGACACCGGACACCACCCCCAGCCGCAGACTTTATACACCGGACGCCGCGCCGGGCGTGCCCGCCCGCCGCCACGGACACCGCGGGGCGGAGAGGTACGTTGCCCGGATGGAACAGCGCATCAGCCTGATCACTCTGGGTGTCGCCGACGTGGCCCGCTCCCGGGCGTTCTACGAGCGTCTCGGCTGGCGGGGCCAGGAAACCGAGGGCACGGTCTTCTTCCAGGCGGGCGGCCTCGGCCTGGTCCTCTGGAGCCGCGACGCGCTCGCGCGGGACTCGGGTGTCGAGGACACCCGGGCGGACGGGTTCGGCGGGATCGCCCTCGCCCACAACCTGCGCTCCCCCGGGGAGGTCGACGAACTCCTTGCGGCGGCCCGGGAAGCGGGCGCCACCGTCACCCGGCCCGGGGCCGCCACCTTCTACGGCGGCTACGCGGGCGCGTTCACCGACCCCGACGGCCATGTCTGGGAGATCGCCCACAATCCGGGCTTCCCCCTCGCCGAGGACGGCTCGCTCACCATTCCGGACCTCGGCGGAACCCAGCTGTCCTGACCACGGGGCGCCGGGCCCCCCGGCCCCGTCGGAACGGGCACGCGCACGGTCCCGCCGTGGCGGAGCCGGCCGGGCGTGTCCGCCGGCCGCGACTCGCCGTCCCGCCGCGCGCACTCCGGCCGGACACCCGGTCAGGACGGGGTGCCCGGCATCTCCGGCCGGTCGATGATCCGCAGCCAGCTGCCGTCCGGCTCCCGGCGTACGACCTGTACCCTGCCGCCCGTGCCGTCCGCGGAGCGCGTCGAGGTGAGGGCGAGGTCGCCGTGGCGGACCGTGGGCAGCGGCTCCTCCCGGGGGAACGGCAGCGGTGCGTGCTCCAGCATCCGCTCGCACACGGCGCGGATCGCCTCCCGGCCGGCCGTGACGGCCCCGGGCGGGAAGGCGAGCACCGCGTCGGGGGCGTAGAGCTCGGCCAGTCCCTCGGCGTCACGGGCGTTGGCGCGCTCCACGAACAGCCGGGTGACGTCCTCGGGGGTGGTGGCGCGTTCCCGCGCGCCGGTGCCGCTTCCGGTTCCTGTCCCGGTCATGGGTGCCTCCTGGTCTCTCGCTCGCCACCACCCTGCGGGAGCCCGAACCAGAAGTCCAAGAGCTGGTTGGTCTGGTCACTAGAATCATCGGTTATGGAACTGCGCCAGCTCGCCTACTTCGTGGCCGTGGCCGAGGAGCGGAACTTCACCCGGGCCGCCGAGCGGCTCCATGTGGCGCAGCCCGGGGTGAGCGCGCAGATCCGCCGCCTGGAACGGGAGTTCGGGCAGGAGTTGTTCGACCGCTCCGGACGCACGGTGCGGCTCACCGCGGCCGGTGCCGCCGTCCTCCCCCACGCGCGGACCGCCCTCGCGGCGGCGGACGGCGCCCGGTCCGCCGTCGAGGAGCTGACCGGTCTGCTCCGGGGCACGGTGGCGATCGGCAGCGTCACCTCGCACAAGGTGGATCTGCCCGGTCTCCTCGCCGACTTCCACCGGGACCATCCGGCCGTGGAGATCACCCTGACCGAGGAGACGACGGACCGGCTGGTCGACGGCGTGCGCACGGGGCGGCTCGACGCGGCGGTGATCAGCGTGGGAGAGACGGTTCCGGACGGTCTCGCGTCGGTGGTGGTGGACGACCAGCCGATCGTCGCCGCGGTCGCCGCAGGCCACGAACTCGCCGTCCACGCGCGCCTCCCGCTCGCCGCGCTCCGCGGCCACGCGCTGATCAGCCTGCCCGGCGGCACGGGCCTGCGCGCCCGGCTGGACGAGGCCTGCGCGGCGGCCGGCTTCACCCCCCGGATCGCGTTCGAGGCCGGTGATCCGGGGGTGCTCGCCGAGCTCGCGGCCCGCGGGCTGGGGGTGGCGATCCTGCCCGCCGTGGTCGCCGCGGCGCGGCCGGACCGGCTGCGGGGAGTCGCCCTCACACGGCCGGATCTGCGCGGGCGGCTGGTCTTCGCGTGGCGTGCCGGCGGCCCGGCGGGCCCGGCGGGCCGGGCCCTGGTCGGCCGTGCCCGCGCGGCCCTGCGGAGCACCGGCCGGTGAGACCGCGCCCACCGCCCGGGGTGCGGGCCCGGGCACGGACGCGCCGTACGGTCGGCAGCCCGGGGCGCCCGGCTCCGCCGCCGGTGCGCGGGGCCGTTTCCCGGGGTCAGCGGCCGGACGGGGACTCCGCGCCGCGCAGCCGCTCGTTGATGCGCCGGGCCTCTTCGAGCTGGTCCTCCAGGATGATGATCCGGCAGGCCGCCTCGATCGGGGTTCCCTGGTCGACGAGTTCGCGGGCCCGGGCGGCGATCCGCAGCTGATAGCGGGAATAGCGGCGGTGGCCGCCCGCCGAGCGGAGCGGGGTGATCAGCCGCGCGTCCCCCACGGCCCGGAGGAAGGCGGGGGTGGTGCCGATGATTTCCGCCGCGCGGCCCATGGTGTAGGCCGGGTAGTCGTCGTCTTCCAGGGGATCGGTCGTGGTGTTCGAAGGGTCTTCCGCTGCCACCTGCACCTCTGTCTCTGAGCCCTGTCCTTGTGAACGCGCGTCGAGGGGCTCCGGTGCCGTGCTGGCACCGGAGCCCCGAGGGATACAACACCATCTACCGGCTCACTGCGCCGGTCTCACTCGTTCCGTACGCCGGCCGGAGGCCGGGGATACGGGGATCTTTGAATGCGTGACCGAGGACCACCTTGCCTTTCCTGGCCTTGCCGTACCCGGGGTGACGAGGGGGGCGCCGCCCGGGCGATCCCGATGGTGATGTGCTCCTCTCTTCCGGTGATCAACGTGGTGATACTGCTCCGGCGGCTCCTGGAGCCGCCCGGCCCGGCCGCCGGCGCCGGGGCCCCTTTCCCACTGCCGGCCCCAACCACCGCACCACCGTGCCGCCTTGCTCACGCGGTCGTCGCTGCCGCGTCCCGCTGACGTGACTCCGCCTTCGGTTACACAAGAAACGTTAACTCCCCTGCCCCCGAATGTCTACAACGGCCACGGGAGATTTTCCGGACCGGCGGAGCAGGGTCCGGCCGGTCCGGCGCGCCGCCCCCAGGACCTCAGGAGCGGACGCCCGCCTCGCCGGCGTGGGCGAGCGCGCCGGGGGTGAGGCGGCCGACGATCGCCGGGGCCTCGTGGACGAGCGTGTCGTCGGTGAGCGCCTCCACCATGAACAGCGCGAAGTCCACACGGCGCGTCAGATTGCCGGCCAGCACCGGGTCCCCCACGTGCCGGCTCCAGACGGGGAGGCCCTGGCTCTCGCCCTCCTCCAGGGAACTGCCGCGCACCACGGTCCACCGGGTGTCACTGGCGAACACCCGGCGGCACGCCTCCACCTGGTCGTCGATCTCGACGTACCGGAGGAGCTTCGCCACCCGGGCGGCGATCCGGACGGCCGCCCGGAAGCTCCACGAGTAGCGGTCCTTGCCGTCGCGCGTGATGTGCCAGCCGCAGGAGAAGACCAGGCGCGCGCCCGGCCGCGCGTGGTCGAGCACCGCCTGCGCCGTCCCCGACGCGTACTGCTGCACCCCCCAGGGCACCAGCACCGTCAGCACCCCGTCGCACCCGGCGACCGCGCGCCGCATCACCTCCGGGTCGTTCGTGGGTCCGGGGACGACGGTCATCCGGCCGTCGAAGGCGGCCAGTTTCGGCACGCTGCGCTCCCGGCAGACGCCGACCACCTCGTAACCGCGCTCCAGCGCGTGCCGGACCATGTACTGCCCGAGCTTCCCCGAAGCCCCGACGATGCAGACCTTCTTCACACGTTCCGTGCCCATGGCGCGGCCCTTCCGCCGGAATGTCAACCTTACGATGTAAGGCACGTTAGCCTTATGCCGTAAGGCAGTCAAGGCGGCGAGAGTGGGAGGAGAACGGATGCGCGAGGGAGGCAGAGGGCGGCGCGGGACGCTCAGCCGCGAGCGGGTGATCCGTACGGCGATGGCGGTGGCGGACGAGAAGGGCTCGGCCGCGCTCACGATGCGGGCCGTCGCCGGGCCGCTGGGCGTCGAGGCGATGTCGCTCTACCACCACGTCGCCGGCCGGGAGGACCTCCTCGACGGCATGGTGGACGCGGTGTTCGGCGAGATCGAACTGCCACCGCGCGGCACGGACTGGAAGAGCGCCATGCGCCGGCGCGCGGTATCCGCCCGCGCCGCGCTCCGGCGCCATCCGTGGGCCGTCGCCCTGATGGACTCCCGCACCCGGCCCGGCCCGGCGACCCTGCGCCACCACGACACCGTGCTCGGCACGTTGCGCGCCGGAGGGTTCTCCGTCCCGATGGCCGCGCACGCCTTCTCGCTGATCGACAGCTATCTGTACGGCTTCGTCATCCAGGAGCTGAGCCTGCCGTTCAGCGGCCCGGCCGAGCTGGACGAGGTCGCCGGCGCCATCCTGCGCGAGATGCCCGCCGACGCCTACCCGCACCTCACCGAACTCGCCACCGAGCACGCCCTCAAACCCGGCTACGACTACGCCGACGAGTTCACCTTCGGCCTCGCCCTCATCCTCGACGCCCTGCACCCGGACGAGGACGGGAGCGCCTGAGGGCTGCCCGGCCCTGCGCGCCGGACGGGCCGTGGTGTCCGGAGCCGCGTTACCGCGGCCGGCCCGGGCACGGGCCGGCCGGCGTCGCCCCTCGTCAAGTGCCGTGCGGTTCAGGGGAATCGGCGACCGCGCGTACCGCCGCCCGTCCCGCGCCGCGTACGCTGAGGGCCGCCCGCTATCGATCTCTCGTTCCGAAGAACCCGGACACCGTCCCGTGGTCCGCCGCGGCGTGCGGCGAGGGAGACGGGCACGAGGGCTCCCGCCCAGATGGGTTCCGGCCACCATGATGCCCATGTGCGACACCGCCAGGATGCTGACCTCGCTGCTCGAGGCCAGTCACACGGCCAGCCTCGAGCAACTGCCGTCCCTGGTGGCCGGGCACGCGGACCGCGTGGGTCTGCATCGTCTGCGGATCTATGTGGCCGATCTGCAGGAGAACGTCCTGCGGGAGGTGACCGGCCGCGGCCCCGACGCCGGTGCGGGCGGCCGGCAGCTGCGGATCAACGCCACCCTGCCGGGCCGCGCCTTCCAGAGCGCCCGGATCCTCCCCGCCGTCATCGGCGGACGGCGGCAGTACTGGGTGCCGGTCCTGGACGGCACCGAGCGGATCGGCGTGCTGAGCTGCGAACCCGCCGAGCCGGGCCCGGAGACGGAGGAGGTGCTGTCCGGCCTGGCCTCCCTCCTGGGGCTGCTGCTGGTCAGCAAGCGCGCCGTCAGCGACTCGCTCGCCCGGCTGTGCCGCACCCGGCCGATGACGGTCTCCGCGGAGATGCAGTGGACCCTGATGCCGCCGAAGACTTTCGCCAACCACCGCATGATGATCAGCGCAGCCATGGAGCCGGCCTACGAGATCGCCGGGGACGCCTTCGACTACGCCGAGGCCGACGGCACCGCCCACCTCGCCCTCTTCGACGCCATGGGCCACGACACCGCCGCGGGGCTGACCGCCAATCTGGCCGTGGCCGCCTGCCGCAGCGCGCGCCGTCAGGGTGCGGACCTGCCCCGGGTCCGCGAGATCATCGAGCACACCCTGATCGAGCAGTTCGGCCGCAGCCGTTACGCCACCGGCATCCTCGCCGACCTCGACCTCGGCACCGGGATGCTGAGCTGGATCAACTGCGGCCATCTGCCACCGGTGGTCATACGCGGCGGGCGCACGGCCACCGCCCTGCGCCGCCGGCCCACGCATCCGCTCGGCACCGGGCTGGGCCTGCCCGTCACCGTCTGCCGCGACCAGCTGGAGCCGGGTGACCGGCTGCTGCTCTACACCGACGGCATCACCGAGGCGCGCGGCGCCGGCGGTGAGGAGTTCGGCGTGCAGCGCTTCACGGACTTCATCATCCGCCACGAGGCCGACAAGCTGCCCGTTCCGGAGACCCTGCGCCGCCTGGTCCAGGCCGTCCTCGACTACCACGGCGGCACGATGCGGGACGACGCCACCGTCCTGGTCTGCGAGTGGCCCGGCGCGACCGCCGGCCACCTCCGGCCCTGACCCGGACGGCGCCCGTCACTCCCACGGGGCCGGGCCGCTGCGGTCCGCCCACGCGGCCAGGGCGGCTCCGTCGATCCAGCGGATGCCCGTGTGCGCGGCGTAGTCGACCGCGGGTCCGGTGAACGAGCTGGTGGTGACGAGCGCGGCGACATCGGCCCCGTGGACGGTGAAGCAGGTGCCGCCGAACCGCTGCAGTTCCTGGGATCCCACCTTGTTGCCCGCGCAGTAGCGCTTGCACTGGATGACGATCCGCCGGCCGTCCGGGGCGGTGGCCACCACATCCGCGCCCAGGTCGTTGGCCCCGCCCACCACGCCGACGTCCCGGCAGCCGTCGCGCTCGCACAGCGCCGCCACCGCCTGCTCGAACGCGTCGGCGTCCATGGCGTCGAAGGCGCCGCGGGCCTCCTCCGGGCAGGGCTCCACGCCCGGCTCCACGCACCGCTCCGGGCCGGGGGCCGGGGCGGCCTCCCGGACGCCTTCCGCGCCCGGCCCCGGATGCAGGTCGGGCAGGAGTTCCGGCATCGCCTCGCGTTCGGCGGCGGCGATCTCCTCCTCCAGCCCCGGGTGCCGGGCTGCGGTCCGCGCCCGCCGGCGGCCGCGCACCACGGCGACCGCGGCCATGACGGCCACCAGCGTCCCGAGCGCCGCGGTCGCCAGGTGCCCGGGCGATGCCTGGCTCGCCTGTCTCAGCGCCAGCCCGATCCCGCAGACGAGGACGATCAGCAGCCCGAGGGAGGAGGCCCACTGGCGCACCCCGAGCGGGCGTCCGGGCTCGGGCCCGGGCTCGTGGTGGCCGGGTGCGGTGTGCCGGGTCGGTGCGGCCATGGCAGGCTCCCCCCCAGAGGTCCGAACGAAGATCGTTCCTGCCTCCTGCCCCCGGTCCGCGGGTTTACCGCGGCCCCCGCCCACGCCGCCCGCCCACGCCCCGGCGGCGGCCCGCCACCGCTCGCGGTCCGTACACGCGGTCCGTGGCCCTCAGCCGTGGAGCGCCGCCTCGCCGGTCACGCCGATCCCCGTCCGCTCGCCGGGCCGGACGGTCACCGGTCCGGCGACCCGGATGTCCACGGGGCTGTCGAGTCCTTCCACCACGACCGTGACCATCGCGTCGTGCCCGAAGTAGCTCACGTCGAGCACCGTGCCGAGGGTCTCCGCGGCCGCCGCCTCGGTGAGCCGCAGCTGTTCCGGCCGCAGCAGCACGGTCCCCTCCCGCGAGCCGTTCACCGCTCCGCCGTCCCCGGGGGGCGCGGTGACGGGTATCCGGCCCAGGGCGGTGACGGCCGCGCCGTCGCGCGCCGTGCCGGGGAGGGTCACGGCCTCCCCCACGAAGCCCGCGACCCACAGGTCGGCGGGGTGGCGGTAGACCTCCTGCGGGGTGCCGCACTGGGCGACCGTCCCGTTCCGTACGACGGCCACCAGGTCGGCGGTGGACAGGGCCTCCTGCTGGTCGTGGGTGACCAGGACCGCGGTGGCGCCGGTGGCGCGCAGCGCGGCCCGGACATCGGCCCGGACCTCCGTGCGCAGGGCGCTGTCGAGGGCGTTGAACGGCTCGTCCAGCAGCACCAGTTCCGGCCGCGGGGCGAGGGCCCGGGCCAGCGCCACCCGCTGCTGCTGGCCTCCGGAGAGCTCGTGCGGCATCCGGTCCCCGTAGCCGGCCAGGCCGACCAGGCCGAGCATCTCCTCGGTGCGGCGGCGGCGCTCCCCGCGGTCCTTGCCGGGCAGGCCGAAGGCCACGTTGCGGGCCACGCTGAGATGCGGGAAGAGCGCGCCCTCCTGCGGGACGATGCCGATCCGGCGCCGCTCGGGCGCCACATGCGTACCGGGGCCCTCGACCGTGCGGCCGGCCACCTCGACGGTGCCCGCGTCCGCGCGGAGGAAGCCGGCGATGATCCGCAGCAGCGTCGTCTTGCCGCAGCCGGAGGGGCCGAGCACGGCGGCCAGGGCCCCGGCGGGCACGGTGAGATGGAGGCCGTCGAGCACGGGGGTGCCGCCGTCGTAGAACTTCGACAGGGCGGAGATGCGCAGTTCGGTCATGTGCGGTGCCTCCCGAGCAGATACGAGGGGACGGCCGCGAGGAGGATCAGCGCGGCGGCGTACGGGGCGGCGGCGGCGAACGCGCCGGCACCGGTCTCGGTCCACAGGCGGGTGGCCAGGGTGTCCATGCCGGTGGGGCGGAGCAGCAGGGTCGCGGGGAGTTCCTTCATGCACACCACGAAGGTCAGCGCCGCCCCGGCGGCCACCCCGGGCGCGGCGAGCGGAACGGTGACCTCCCGCAGCGCCCGCAGCGGTGAGCGGCCGAGGGAGCGGGCCACGTCCTCCAGCACGGGCGGGGCCTGGAGGACGGCGGCACGCGTGGCGGCCACCGCGACAGGGAGGAAGAGCACCGCGTACGCGGCGACCAGCAACGGGAGTTCCTGGTAGAGCGGGTGGGCGTAGCGTACGGCGAGGAAGACGAGGGCCAGCGCCACGGTGATGCCGGGCAGCGCGTGCCCGGCGTAGGCCGTCTGCTCCAGGAGCCGGGCGGCGCGCCCCCGGTGGCGGGCGGCGATCACGCCGACCGGCAGCGCCAGCACGGTGGTGAGCGCGGCCCCGGCGGCGGCGACGCCGAGCGTGGCCCAGGCGGTCTGGGCGAGCCGGGCGGGGTCCCAGGTCGCGGAGGAGCCGGCGGCCAGCCAGTAGCCGAGGGTGCCCAGCGGGAGGACGACGGCCAGGGCGGTCACCGCGCCGCACCAGGCCAGGGCGGGGGCCCGCCAGCGGCCCAGGGCCGCGGGCAGGGCGGGGCGCGCGGTGCCGGTGCCGGTGCGGGCGTGCCCGGCGCGGCCCCGGGTGCGGGCCTCGGCCGCGACGAGGAGCACGGTCATCACCACGAGGACGACGCTGAGGGCGGCCGCCGGGGTGCGGTCGAAGCTGGCGCGGTAGGAGGTGTGGATGGCGCGCGTGAAGGTGTCGTACCGCATCAGGGAGACGGCGCCGAAGTCGGAGAGCACGTAGAGCGCGACCAGCAGCCCGCCGCCCGCGGCGGCGGGGCGGAGCTGCGGGAGGGTGACCCGCAGGAAGGTGCGGACCGGCCCGAGCCCGAGGGAGCGTGAGGCCTCCTCCTGCGCGGGGTCGGTGGCGCGCAGGGCGGCGGTCACCGGCAGGTAGACGTAGGGGAAGCTGACCAGGGTCAGCGCCAGGGCGGCCCCGGTGAATCCGGCCAGACCGGGGGCGGCGGACAGCCAGGTGAACGCGGCCACGTAGCTGGGCACCGCCAGCGGCAGGGTCACCAGGACCGACCAGAACCGGGCACCGGGCAGGTCGGTGCGCACGGTGAGCCAGGCCAGGGAGACGCCGAGCACCAGGCAGGCGGCGACGACCACGGCGGTGAGCCCCAGGCTCCGGCCGAGGAGCGAGGCGGTGCGCTCCGTCGCGACGAGCTCCCAGGCGTAGCCGGGGCCGCGTTCCAGGGCGCGGACGGCGAGGTAGCCGAGCGGCAGCAGCGCGAAGACCGAGGCGACGCCCGCCAGGGCCATCAGGGGCCAGGGCGGCCGGTTCCCGGCACGCCGGTACCCGGCCGGCGCGGGGGCGCCGGCCGGGCGGGGGACGGGAGCCGCCGGGGCCGCGGGCGGGGAGGAGCGCACGGATCAGACCATGCCGACGTCTTGCAGCATGGCCAGCGTCTCCTGGAGCGAGTCCAGTTCACCGAGGTCGATCTCGGGGCTGTCGAGGGAGTCCAGCGGCGGCAGGTCCTCGGTCTGCGGGTCGACCCCGGCGGCCAGCGGGTACTCCTTCGTCTCCTCGGCGAAATAGGTCTGCGCCTTCTCCGAGAGCAGGAAGTCGACGGCCTTGCGCGCCTGCTCGCTCTGTCCGCTGCCCTCCAGGACGCCGGCCCCGGCCACGTTGACCAGGGCTCCCGGGTCACCGCCGGGCAGGAAGTGGAGCTTCGCGGTCACCGCGTCGTCGCCCTTCTCGGCGACCCGCTCGTACCAGTAGTAGTGGTTGATCAGGCCGAGGGAGACCTCTCCGGAGTCGACCGCGTCCAGCACCGCGAGGTTGTTGGCGTATTCCTTGGCGCCGTTGGCCTTGAGGTCCTTCAGCCAGTCGCGGGTGGCGTCGTCGCCCTCCAGGACCCGCATGCCGGTGACGAAGGCCTGGAAGGAGGCGTTGGTCGGCGCGTAGCCGACCTCGCCCTTCCACTTCGCCCCGGTGACGTCGTGCACGCTGTCCGGGGCCTTCGCGGTCTTGTCCGGGTTGTAGGCGATGACGCGGGCGCGTCCGGAGACGCCGGTCCAGTCGCCCTTGCCGGAGCGGTAGGAGGGGTCGACCTTGCCGAGGGTCTTCTCCGGCAGTTTCTCCAGCCGGCCTTCCTTGGACAGGGCGCCGAGGGCGCCGGCGTCCTGGGAGAAGAACAGCGCGGCCTCGCTCCGGTCCCCCTCCTCCAGGATCTGCGCCGCCAGTTCGGCGCTGTCGCCGTAGCGGACCTCGACCTTGGTGCCGACGGCCTTCTCGACCTGGTCGAGGATCGGCTTCACCAGCTTCTCGTTGCGGCCGGAGTAGATGACGAGCGCGGAGTCGTCCCCCGGGTCTCCCTGGCCGTCACCGCCGCAGGCCGCGGCCGCGGGCAGGACGAGGGCCGCCGCTGCGAGCGCGGCGAGACGACGGCGGGCGGGGAGGCGGCGCATGGTGGAGCCTTCCTTGCGTGGTGCCCCCGGGCCGCGCGGTGCGCGGGCGGGAGGCGGGCGGCTGGTTGATCGCCGCGGGGGTACGGGCGAGCACCCCCATGGTTAAGGTAAACCTAACCTGACCGTCAAGTGTGATGTTCACCGCCCCCCTGCCGCCGTCTCCGGCATCCCCGGCGACGTGGGGGGCGTGAGGGGCGGTGCAGGACAGATCACATACCCAACGGGTTCCGGTTTTAGGTAAGCCTTACCTACTATTCGGCGCGTGACGCACCACCCCGAGCAGTTCCCCGGCACCGCCACGGTCCCCTTCGTGCGCGACCTGGCCGTCCACGGCGACCGCACCGCCCTCATCACGGCCGGCGGTGAGCTGTCCTACCGGGACCTCGCCGCCCGGGTGTCGGCGGCCGCCCGGCGTCTCGGTCCCCGGCGGCGGCTGGTCCTGCTCGCCGGCGCCAACACGGTCGAGTCCCTGGTCGCCTATCTCGCGGCCCTCGCCGGCGGACACCCCGTGCTGCTCGTTCCGGGCGGCAGCCCGGGAACGCTGCGGTCGATGATCGCCGCCTACGACCCCGATGTGGTGATCCGGCCCGTGGACGGCCGGTGGCCGGTGGAGGAACGGCACGCGGTCTCCGCCCACGAGCTGCACCCGGATCTCGCCCTGCTGCTCAGCACGTCCGGGTCGACCGGATCGCCGAAGCTGGTCCGCCTGTCCCACGGGAATCTGCAGAGCAACGCCGAGTCCATCGCCCGCTACCTGGACATCCGCGCCACCGACCGCGCCGCCACGACGCTGCCCCTGCACTACTGCTACGGCCTCTCCGTGGTCAACAGCCATCTGCTGAGCGGGGCCGGGCTGGTCCTCACTGATCTGTCGGTGGCGGACACCTGCTTCTGGGATCTCTTCCGCGACAGCCGCGCCACGACCTTCGCCGCCGTCCCGTACACCTTCGACCTGCTCGACCGGGTCGGCTTCGCGCACATGCGCCTCCCCCACCTCCGCTACGTCACCCAGGCGGGCGGCCGGCTGGCGCCCGACCGCGTGGCCCGCTACGCCGCCCTGGGGCGGCGGGACGGCTGGGACCTGTTCGTCATGTACGGCCAGACCGAGGCGACCGCGCGCATGGCCTATCTGCCCCCGGAGCTCGCTGAGTCCCGGCCGGAGGCCATCGGTGTCCCCGTGCCCGGCGGCTCCTTCCGGCTGCGGCCGCTGCCCGGCCTGCCCGGCGACGACTCCGCCGGCGACACCGGCGAACTCGTCTACACGGGACCGAACGTCATGCTGGGTTACGCGCGGACCCCGGCCGACCTGGCACGGGGCCGGACCACCCGGGAGCTCCGCACCGGGGACATCGCACGCCGCGCGCCGGACGGCCTGTACGAGGTGGTGGGACGGCACAGCCGGTTCGCCAAGATCCTCGGGCTCCGCATCGACCCGCAGCAGGTCGAGGCGGTCCTCGGCCGCCACGGCGTCGACGCGTTCTGCGCGGGGTCCGACGACGGGCTGGCCGTGGCCGTCACCGGCGGGACGGACCCGGGCCGCGTCCGGCGCCTGGTCGCGGACGAGTGCGGCCTGCCGCCCCGGGCGGTCCACGTCCGCGCGTACCCCGAGCTCCCCCGGCTCGCCACGGGCAAACCGGACTACCGGGCCGTACGAGCACTGCTCCCCGCCCCCGGCGGGAACACGACGGAGACGGGCGGCCCGGCGGAACGGCGGCCCTCCGCGCGGCGGGAGCCCGCCCGCCCCGCCGACCTGTGCGCGCTGTACGCGGAGATCCTCGACCGGGACGACGTCACCGAGGACAGCAGCTTCACCGGCCTCGGCGGTGACTCCCTCTCCTATGTGGAGATGTCCGTACGGCTGGAGGAGGCCCTGGGCCGGCTGCCCGGCGACTGGCACACCCGGTCCATCCGCGAGCTGACGGCCCCGGCCGCGGCGCCGGCGCCGCGGCGGGCCGGCCGGCGGCGCGTCCTGGAGACCGGCGTCGCCCTGCGCGCCGTCGCCATCGTCCTGATCGCCGGCTCGCACATACCGCTCTTCCTGGTCCAGGGCGGCGCGCACATCCTGCTGGGCGTGGCCGGCTACAACTTCGCGCGCTTCCACCTCACGGCGGCGGCCCGCCCGGAACGTGTCCGGCGCCTCGGGCGCAGCATGGCGTACATCGCCGTGCCGAGCGTCGTGTGGATCAGCGGGGCGGTGCTCTTCGCGGACGGCTACGACCCCGAGAACATCCTGCTGCTCAACAGCGTCATCGGGACGCACGAGGGCCGGCAGGAGTGGCACTACTGGTTCGTCGAGAGCCTGCTGTACATCCTCGTCCTCCTCGCCGCCGTGCTGGCCGTCCCGGCGCTGGACCGGGCCGAACGCCGGTTCCCGTTCGGCTTTCCGCTGGCGCTGACGGCCCTGGCCCTGGTCACCCGCTACAACCTGCCGGGGTTCGATCTCCGGGCGCCGCATCTGACGGCCGTCGTCGTCTTCTGGCTGTTCGCCCTGGGCTGGGCCGCGGCCCGGGCGGGTACGGCCGGGCGGCGCCTGCTGCTGACCGCGGTGGTGCTGGCCACCGTCCCGGGGCTGTTCCCGGAGGGCGACGGCCAGGCGCTGCGGACCGCGGTGGCGATGACCGGGCTCACCCTGCTGATCTGGGTGCGGAACCTGCCGAGCCTGGGCCCGCTCAACCGGGTGGCGGGGCTGCTGGCCCACAGCTCGCTGTACATCTACCTCACCCACTTCCAGGTCTACCCGCTGCTCAAGGAGCACTCCCCGCTGCTGGCGCTGATCGCCTCACTGGCCGTCGGCGTCGCGTACGCCACCGTGGTCACCCAGCTCACACGGCGGCTGCCGGTCCTGCTCCGGCGCCGGGGGCGGACCGCGCCCGCGCCCGGCGGGCAGAGCAGGGAGAGCGGGGAGAGCGAAGGGAGCGGGCAGCCGCGCCCGCTGGGGCCGGGTACCGGTACCGGCCGCCCGGAGGCCTCCGCGCCGGTCGCCGCTTAGCCGCCGCGGAGGGGCGCGGAGGGGGCGCCGGGGCGGCCCGGCGTCAGACCCGGGTCCCCCACGGCGTGCCCGAGGTCAGCCAGGCGGTGATCCGGCTGATGTCGGAGGAGGAGAGGATGCCGGCCAGCCCGCCGTCCTCCATGACGAGTGCCCGGCGGGCGGGGGCGGCCTGGAGAGCGGGCAGGAGCGGGGCGAGCGGGTCGCCCGGTGCGGCGGTGGGGATCTCCTCCAGGGGGAGCATCACCTCCGCGAGCCGGGTCGTGGCGCGTGCCGCGGCGGGTACCGCGCGGGCGTCGTGCAGCGTCACCAGGCCCGCCGGGGCCCCGTCGTCCCCGACCACCGGGAACGCCGAGTGCCGGTAGCGGAACGCGGGGCTCTCCAGGAAGTCCTCGACGGTGGCGGAGGCCGGGGCGGTGACCGGGTCCGGGCTCATCGCCTCGCGGACCGACACCCCGGACAGCAGTTCCCGCAGCCGCGCCTGGCCGCCCTCGACCGTGGCCGCCGCGACCAGGAACCAGCCGATGAGCACCAGCCAGACACCGCCGAATCCGGCGCCCAGCAGCACCAGGTAGAGCCCGAGGGCCACCAGGCCCCAGCCGAGGACGCGCCCCGCCGCCGAGGCGACCACCGTGGCGCGCACCGGGTCGCCGGTGCGCCGCCACACGGCCGCCCGCAGCAGTCTGCCCCCGTCCAGGGGTGCCGCCGGCAGGACGTTGAAGAGGGCCAGCAGGATGTTGATGCCGGCGAGCCAGGCGACCGCCTCGGCGGCCAGCCCCGGTCCGGCGGTGGCGCGGATCAGCGCGGCCAGGCCCGCGAACACGGCGCCGAGCACCAGGCTGACGAGCGGGCCCGAGCCCGCGATGCGCAGCTCGGCCCGGGGGTCCGGGGCCTCGCTCCGGAGACGGGCGACCCCGCCGAGCAGCCAGAGCGTGATGCTGTCGGCGTCGACCCCGTGGCGGCGCGCCACGAGGGCGTGCGAGATCTCGTGGGCGAGGAGGGACAGCAGGAAGGCGGCGGCGGTGACCAGGCCCACGGCCCAGTACAGCCACCCCGGATCGCCGGGGTGTGCCTCCGGGAGGCGCCCCTCGGCCAGTCCCAGGGTGAGGAGGGCCAGGATGACCAGGACGCTCCAGTTCACTCCGATGCGGATCCCGGCCAGCCGGCCCAGCGAGAAGGTCTGTCCCACGGCAGCGGCCTCCGTGCGCTCGGCGCGGTTCGCGGACGGCGCCTGGGTACCCGCCCTGCGCGGGCGGAACCCCCCTCCGCGGCGGCCGTGTCCGCCGGAAGGGTTCCGTTGCGGCCCGGAGCCGGCTCCGGGCCGCGCGGAGACCGGGAGCCCCGCACGGCCGGTGGCAGCTTTGTGGACATTCTGTTACGGATTCGGCGTTCTCCGAATCGCCGGAGGCTGTCATAGTCCCGGCAGGGGGACGCGACGCGCCGGTCCGGTACCGGGTGGCCGGTCCCCGAAGTCATCCATGACCGCAGGGGGGCGGCGATGACCGGATCCGGCAGTTCCGACGCGACTCTTCCTCAGGGCCCCGGCCCGGAGTGGACGGTTCCCGGCTACACGCACATCCGCGAGCTCGGCTCGGGCGGCGGCGGGCGCGTGGTGGTCGCCGTCCACGACGCCACCGGGCAGCCGGTGGCCGTCAAATACCTCAACGAGGCCCTGGCCGCGGACGACGCGTTCCGGACCGCCTTCCGCACCGAGGCCCATCTGCTGGGCGGCCTGCGCTCCCCGCATGTGACGGGGCTCTACGAGTACGTCGAGGCGCCCGAGGGGGCGGCCATCGTCATGGAGCTCGTGGAGGGCGTGCCGCTGCGCGCGCTGATCCGGCAGGAGGGGCCCACCGGCCCGGAGGCCGCGCTGCTGGTCCTCAAGGGCTCGCTGCTCGGTCTGGCCGACGCCCACCGGGCCGGCGTGGTGCACCGCGACTACAAGCCCGCCAACGTGCTGGTGACGGAGGAGGGCTCGTCGAAGCTCGTCGACTTCGGCATCGCCGGGCGCGGTGGCGACCGCCGCACCGGGGTCAGCGGCACCCCGCCGTACATGGCCCCCGAGCAGTGGAACGGGGCCCCGGCCACCCCGGCGACGGACGTCTACGCGGCCACGGTGACGTTCTTCGAGTGCCTCACCGGTGAGAAGCCGTTCGCCGGGGAGAGCCTGATGGAGCTGGCGCTGCGGCACACCACGGACCCCGTCCCCGACGAGCGGGTGCCGCAGCCCGTGCGCGGGCTGGTGCGGCACGGCATGGCGAAGGCGCCGGAGGAGCGCCCGCGGGACGCGGCCGCCTTCCTCCGGGAGCTGGAGGAGGTGGCCGGGCGCGCCTACGGTCCCGGCTGGGAGGAGCGGGGCCGGGGCCGTCTCGCCTCCCTCGCGGCGCTGCTGCCGCTGCTCATCCCGCGGGCCGCGGAGGCGGAGGGCGGGATCGGCTTCACCGACGCCGCCGTCACCACGCTGCCGGGTCAGCCGCCGGAGAGCGGCCCGCCTCCCGGCGGCGGTCCGCCGGACGGCGGCACCCCGTCCGGCGGAGGCGCGCCGGACACCCTGGTCCTCCCGCCGGGCAACGACCCGCTGGGAGGCGCCGGGCCGGTGGGGCGCGACCCGCGCGGGCGGCTCGCCACGGCGGGCGCGCTGGTCGTCGCGACCCTGGTGGTGCTCGGTTCCCTGCTGCCCGGCAGCTGGGCCGGGGAGAACGGGACCACGGCCACCGCCACAACGGCTCCCACCGTTCCCGGCACCACCGGCGGCCCGTCCGCCTCGCCCTCCGGCGGCTCCACCGCCTCCCCCTCCGGCCCGGCCACGCCGGGCGGTGGCGGGGGGAGCGCGTCTCCGGGGGCCACCACCGGCGGCGCCGGGGAGCCCTCCGGGAGCTGGTGGCCGTCCGCGCCGACCGGGCCGGGGTCCGGGTCCGCCACGGAAACGACGCCGCACACCGGCGCCCCCACGACCGGTGCCACCACCGGTGGCGGGACCGCCCCGCCCGGGCACTCGCAGCCGCCGCCGGCCACGGTGCGGGACGTGACGATCCGCACCGGCTGGTCGGGCGATACGCTCACCGGCCGGGTCACGGTGACCACCGACGGGGAGGGCCCGGTGGGCCTCTCCGCCCAGTGGTACGCGCAGGACTCCCAGGGCGCGCCGCGCCGCCCCTCCGGATCACCGGTGGCCTTCCGGATCAGCGAGGGCGGCGAGCCCTACACCGTCGCCAACCGGGAGGCCCGGCCGCTGGACTGCCGGTGGTACGTCCTGGAGGTGACCACCGTGTCCGGCACGGCCTTCAGGTCGGACCCGTGGTACGCGGACTGCCTGCGATGACCTCCGACGCCCAGGGGCCGGGGACGCCCGGAGACCCTCCGGGACGGCCCTCCCCGCCCGGCCCCGGGGAGGCGCGCGAGGCGGAGACCGTACGGCTGCCGGAGGGCGTCCCGCCGGGAGAGAGCCGCACGGGGCCCGGCACCGGGGGCTCCGCGCCGCCGGGCCCCGTGGCCGGGGACGACCTCGACCTCACCTACTCCGCCACCGTGCTCGACCATGCCTGGGGCTCCGTCGCTCCGGGCCCCGGGCCGGAGCCGGAACCCGGCGCAGACGGGGGCACGCTCCGGGAACGTGACCGGGAGCGGGACCGGAGCTCCGGGGAACGGACCCGGGTGCTGCCCCCGTCCGGGACCGGCGCCCTGCCCGGGCCGGGGGAAGGGGCCGGACGTGGCCCCGGCCCCGCGCACGGCACCTCCCTCCCCTCCGGCGGCGCCGGGGGCACGGGGGACGGCCGGTCCGTACCGCCGTACGCGTCCGACGGCGTCCTGCGCTTCGGCCCCGGAGTGCCCGCCCGGGCGCCGTGGTCCGACGGGAGTGCGCCGGCCGGCAGCGCGCCGCACCCGCGCACGCCGCGGCCCGGCAGCCCCCCGGCCGGCCCCTGGCACGGCGGGCCCGCCCCGCACCGGCCGCCGCCCGCCCGCCGGGGTCCGCGGTGGCCGCGCCGGTACGCCCCGGCGGGCCTGATCATGCTCTGCGTCGTGCTCTTCCTCGCCTGGGACCGGAGCGGGCCGGAGTTCGCGGTGACCGGGGTGACCGTACGGGCGAGCGGCCCCGGCGGCTGCGGCACCACCGCGGACGTGGTGGCGCGGGTGCGCACCAACGGGCAGCCGGGCACGATCCGTTACCGCTGGCTGCGCAGCGACGGCACGGAGTCCGGGCCGCTGGTGGAGCGGCTCGTCCGGGGGCAGCGGGAGGCGCGGCTCCGGCTGAAGTGGACGTTCCGCGGCGAGGGCACCGTACGGGCGGCCGCCGAACTGCGCATCACCTCGCCGGACCGCCGCACGGAGTCCGCCGCCTTCACCTACCGCTGCGGCTGACGGCCGGCGGGGCCACCGGCTCCACACAGCCGTACGCCGCCACCGGGAGACGCCGGGAACACCGGTACGAGGACGACGGGAAGGAGCCCTGGACGGCGAGTTCCGCCGCCGGGCTCATCACCGACGCGAGTTTCGCCGTGCGCACCCGCCCGCCGGACGAGCCCAGCGCGGAGGCGGGCCGGTGTCCGGACGGCCGCCGACGGGCGGCCCCGGCGGTGCCCCGAGTGAGCTGGAACATCCGGCGGACGGCCCCCGCACCCTGCGGTTCTCCGGGGCCGGTCCCGCGCCCTGCTCCGCGGGCTCCCCGCCGGCCGCGGCGGGCGCGGGCGGTGCGCCGCGGGCACCCGACGGGCGCGGCGGGGAGCGTCATCCGGCGGCCCGCCGCCGCGGGGGGACGCTCAGCAGCCGGGTGAAGTAGCCGTCCGGCACTCCCTCGTCGACGGGACGGCCGTCCGCCTCCAGCCAGGCGTGTGCGGTGAACGGCGGGACCACGCGCACCCCCGTGCACCAGGTCGGCCACTCTCCCCGGATCCGGCACAGCAGCGCCGCCGCCAGCGAGCGGGGAAGGCAGCCCTGCGGGCCGGCGCAGAACAGGCTGACCGAGCACACCGCGTTCCGCGCCGCCAGGGTCCGCTCCGGGGAGGCCGGACGGGCCCCGCGACGTACGGCCTCCAGCAGCCGGCGGATCCGGCGGGGCCGCAGCCGGGCGAGGAGGTACGCCGGCGGCAGGACGGCGCGCGCGGCCAGCCGGTGGATCAGGGGCACGCCGGAGGGCCGGTCCAGGGCGGCGGGGGTACTCACACCGCCACCAGCCCGGAGTCGCGCAGCGTCTCGACCAGGGCGGCCACGTCGCGCGCGGCCTGTTCGCGTTCGATCTCGAATTCGGCCACGAGCGCCTCCACGGCGTCCTTCTCCTCGGCGCCGCGCAGCAGGGCCTTCACCACCAGCGTGCCCGTGGGGTTGAGTTCCCAGTAGCGGCCGCTGCGCTGGTCCAGCAGGACGGTTCCGTAGTCGGTCTCGGCGGTGGACACATCGGCGGCGAACTGCAACGGCATCTCTACCTGTTCCTTTCCCGCCCCGGCGCCGGGGCGCGGGGTGCGGAGTGGGCGTACGGGGTGGGCGTACGGGGTGGGCGTGCGGGGTGGGCGTGCGGGGTGCCGGCCGGCGGCTCGGGACGGCTGCTCAGGACGGCGCCGGCAGAGGGGGACCCGGTGCGGGGCCGGAAGCGGGTCCGGCGGCGGGTGCGAGGGTGCGCAGCCAGACCTCGCAGGCGATGGTCGAGTAGAGCATCGCCTCGCGCAGGCCGGGGGTGGCGGGCCGCCGCGCCAGCGCCCGGAGCCGGCCGGCGTCGACCAGGCCGCGCCGGGCCAGTTCGGAGTTCTCCCACAGCGCGTGGAGATCGGCCCGGTGCTCCCGCAGCCCGTTGGTGGCGTCCATCGAGGCGGTCGCCTTGGTGCGGCGGCTCAGGCAGACGTCCGGCACGACGCCGCGCATGGCCGAGGTGAGGAGGGGTTTGTACGAGAACGGGGTGACCCGGTCCGCCGGCCGGACGGCGAGAGCCGCCTCGATCACCCGGTCGTCGAAGAAGGGGGAGGCCATGGGCAGTCCGGCGCGGGCGGCCATCCGGTCCCAGATCCGCAGGATCCGGGTGCAGTCGCGGATGAGGTGCAGATCGGTGTGCATACCGCGGTCGGGCGCCAGCGGGACGGCGTTCTCCGCGGCCCGGCCGAGGGCCCGCCGGATCGCCTCGCCGGCGTCCGGGGTGACCCAGTCGAAGAGCCGGGGCGGTGTGCCCCAGCCCAGGGCGCCGCTGACGGTCGGCGCCGGGGGCGCGTGCAGCTCGCGCCCGGCGCCGGCGAGCCATTCCCCGTAGGGGCGGGAGTCCAGCAGGGCCCGGGCGGTGTCGCGCAGCGGCCAGTTCCACAGGGCACGGAAGCCGCGGAGCCTGCCGAGGGCCAGCAGCGGGTCCGTGCGCAGCAGCCGGTGGTAGTACGCCTCGGAGCACCAGGCGATGTGGTCGCCGCCGATGCCGGTGAGGTGCAGTTCGCTGCCCCGGTCCGCGAGTCCGGGGAGGTGGTGCAGGACCCGGGCGCGGTCCATCACCCCGATGGTGGGCTCGTCCATCGGGTCGTCGATGTCGAGCAGACCGGTGTAGACGAGGGGGGACGCGTCGGCGTCCCAGACGACGTGGTCGAGGCCCGGCAGGTGCTCGGCGGCCTTCCGCGCCCAGTGCAGGTCGCTGTCGGCCGGGTCGCGGCCGGGCCAGGTGCTCGCGATGACGCGGGCGGGGGTGCGCGCGGCGAGGAAGGTGATGCTGGTGGAGTCGAGACCGCCGGAGAGGTCGCAGCTCACCGTGGCGGCGGAGCGGGTGCGGGCGTGTACGGCGTCGTCCAGGGCCGCGCGCAGGTTCTCCGCGCCGGTTTCCCGGGAGTCGTCCGCCTCGGGCGGTGTCCACCAGCGTGCGGTCCGGCTCCCGCGGCCGCTCGGGGTGACGACGAGGGCGTCCTCGGGCGGTACCGACGTCACGCCCCGCCAGACGGAGGTCTCCGCCAGCGGGTGCGGGACGGGCCAGAGCAGGCGGACGGCGAGTTCTTCCTCGTCCACCCCGGTCCCGGCGGCTTCGGCGAGGATGTCGGCGCGGTCGGCGGCGACGACCGTGCCGCCGACGGTGGCGTGGAAGACGCGGCGCAGCCCGGAGGCGGTGCCCTGGATCCGCAGCCGGCCGTCCAGATCGGCCACGAGGTGGAAGCTGCCGGGGAGCCGGCGGGCCAGTTCGCCGGCCTCGGTCAGGTCGCGCATCCGCTCGGCGCAGCGCTGGAGTTCGGCCGCCCCGGCCGGGCAGCAGCCGAGGACGGCGATGCCCGACCGGCGGGCGCGTACGGCGGTGATCTCCCGGTCGTGCCACCGGCCGGCCAGCCAGGGCCGGCCGGAGGGGTAGGAGAGCACCCGGGAGCCGGGGGTGATGAGGGAGCGGGCCGCGGCGAGGGCCTCCGCACAGTCCGGAAAGACCGTGAAGTGGCCCTCGCCCGGGCCCGCGATCCCGGAGGATCGAGGTGTCATGGCTCAGGCGTCCGCGCGCCTCAGTTCTTGCTGAGGATCAGACGGTCGTTGCCGTGGCGCCCCAGCAGCCCCGTCTTCTCCCGGAACCCGCCCAGTTCGACCAGCACCGGCGCCTCGTAAGCCTTGCGCATGCTTTCCTCCCTTCGCGGGGCGGCCCGTCCCCGCCGTCCGCCGGACGGCGCCGGCAGCGGAAAAGGGAACGATTCACCCCGCGCCCGCCGTCCCGGACCCCGGGTGGTGTCCGATGAGAACGGCCGGCTGCAGAGAGAATTGGCCATGCGGGACGGGCGGAACAAGGTCGTAGCGGAATACCGCGCTCCAAACCCCCTGCCCGGGTGACGCACCGTCCGTCTGTTGTAGAAAACAGGACCCTACGGGCCGACCATAGGACTGCCGGACGAACGTATGGCCGGATGCGCACCGGCTCCCTCGCGGCACCGCTCCGGCGGTCCCGCGCGGTCGGCGGGCCGGCCTGTGCTGCCCGGCGCGGGGCCTGCCCGGCGCGGGGCTGCGGTCCTTTCCGCCGCCTTCAGCGCCGGACCGCGTTGCTCTCACCCCGCCGTGTCCTCCGCCTGCCGCGTTCCCGACTCGGTCCGCCCCGCCCCGGGTAGGCGTTCCGGATGTCCCCGTCCCCCCCACCGCAGCGCCGAGGAGAAGCCGTGAGTGCACGCGAACGTGAGCCGGTGAGGCCGGGCCCACCGCTGCCCCGCCGGTCGCTGTGGGTGGCCGCGCTGATCGGCGCGGCACTCATGGCCGCCGCCGACGAGATCGTCTTCCACCAGCTCCTGGCCTGGCACCACTTCTACGACCGCTCCACCCCCGCTGTCGGGCTGTTCGCCGACGGACTGCTGCACACCGCCGAAGTCCTGGGACTGGTGGCCGGTTTCGTGCTCTTCTCCGACCTCCGGCGGCGCGGTGCCCTGTCGCCGGGCCACGCGCGGGCCGGGCTGCTCCTCGGGCTGGGCGGCTTCCAGCTCTTCGACGGCGTCGTGGACCACAAGGTGCTCCGGACCCACCAGGTCCGGTACGGCGTCGAGCTCCTCCCCTACGACCTGGCGTGGAACGGCTTCGCCGTGGTGCTGCTGGCCGCCGGCGCGGTCCTGGCCGTGCGCGCGGACCGCGCGTCCCGGCGGTCCGCGGCGGCCCGGTGACCGGCCGGTACACGGCCCTGGCCGCCGTCGGGCCGGGCCTCTCCCCCGGGCAGCTGCTCACGGCACTCGCCGCCTGGGCGGCGGTCGCCGGATACCTGACGGCCGCCGCCCGGCTGCGCCGGCGCGGTGACCGCTGGCCGTGGCGGCGGGACCTGTCCTTCGCCTCCGGCGGGCTGGCCCTGGCGGCCGCACCGGCGGTCCCCCTGCCCGGCGGTCCGTTCACCGCCCATATGGCGCAGCACGTGCTGGCCGGCATGGCCGCGCCGCTGCTGCTGGTCCTCGCCCGCCCGGTCACCCTGGCCCTGCGCACGCTCCCCCCGGGGTCCACGCGGCGCGGGCTGCTCGCGGCCGTGCGGTCCCGGCCGGCCGCCTGGCTCGTGTTCCCCCCGCTGGCGGCGCTGCTGGACGTGGGCGGGCTGTGGGTGCTGTACCGGACGGGCCTGTTCGCCGCCTCGCACCACGAGCCGCTTCCGCACAGCCTGGTGCATCTCCACGTGGTGGCGGCCGGGCTGCTGTTCTCCTTCGCCGTCTGCGCGCCGGAGCCGCTGCGGCACCGCTGGGGCCTCGCCTGGCGCGGTACGACGCTGCTGCTCACCGGGGCGGCCCATGCCGTCCTCGCCAAGAGCCTCTACGCCGTTCCCCCGCCCGGCACCGGCTTCGGCACAGCGGATCTGCGCACCGGCTCGCAGATCATGTACTACGGCGGTGATCTCGTCGAACTGGCGCTCGCCGCCGCGCTCGCCGTCCAGTGGTACGCCGCCACCGGGCGCGCCCGCTCCCGCGCCGGGCGCTCCACCGGGGCGGCCGGGGCGGCCGGTCCCGCCGGCGCACGCCGCCCGTCACCGGCGGAGAGCGGTGGGGCGAGCCGGTGACCAGGTCCTTCGGGCGCCCGGTGCCGGGGCTTCGGGTGTGCCGTGCCCCGGGCCGGGTAAGCGCGGAAAACCGAAAACGAGGAGGTTTCCGCCGTGGCCGTCGCCATTGTCATCGTCTGTGCGGTTCTGGCCGTACTGGCCTTTCTGCTGCCGCGTTTCTCCCGCCATCCGGAACGCGGGACCCAGCGCTCCCTCGGAGCCGGAACCCGCGTGACGGGCAAGGCGCCCGGACCGCTGGGCCGGCTGTTCAGCAAGCCGTTCCGCAGCAGTTCCCGTGCCGTGTCGCGGAGCGGGTCCGCCGGCCGCCGCGCCCGGGGGCGCATGCCGTTCTGAGCGGGCACCCGGGCCGCCTCCTCACCGGGCGCCCCACAGCGGGAAACGCCTCCGGCCTCCCGGTGCCGCAGCCGCCGCCGACCCCGGCGCGGCCGGCGGCACCCGGGAGGCCGGAGGCGTTCGCCGCGCCGGTGCCGCCGGATGCCGGACCGCTCGGAGGGGCCGCAACTCCGTACGGCCGGAGGGGTCTTACCGGACCCTTAGGTGCGCCCCGTAGGGTGGCTCCCCATGACGGATGAGAGCACCACCACCCCCCGTACCGACAGCGACCCCGGCAAGGAGGAGGAGAAGACCGCCGTTCCCGGGCAGTCCGCGCGGCCCGTCGCGGAGCAGGAGATCCGCAAGGACGAGGCGGCCGGGCCCGAGGAGCCCGCGACCACCGCGGAGGGCACCGCCCCCGCGGCCGACGCCGGCGCCGAGGACGACGGGCCGGACGTCCCTGCGGACGCCGCCCCCGCCCGCACGGCCTCCGGCACCGGATTCGGGGCCGGCGCCGCCGCCGTCGTCAGCGCCGCGTTCGGCCTCTGCTCCCTCACCGGCACCTCGGTCGGCCAGATGCTGCACGCCCGCAAGGAGCTCATCGGCCAGATCGAGGCCAGCTCCGGTGGCGGCGGCGACCAGATCGAGGCCTACTACAGCGTCCCGTGGCACACCGCCGCCCTGCTCAACGGCATCTTCGCGCTGCTGGCGATCCTCGTCGGCGGCCTGCTGCTGGCCCTGTACGCGCAGCGCTCCGGGACCCGCTCCTGGGTGAAGTCCGTGGCGCTGGCCGGCCTCGTGCTCGGCGCGGTCGGTCTGCTCGTCTCGCTCGGCATGTACTTCGACCTGTTCGCCAACGCCCCCGAGCTGCCCGGGGCGGGCTCCTGAGAGCGCGGCCCGGCGGCCGCCACCCCCGTTTCCCCCCGCCCGTCCTTCCCGGCCCCCGAGCGGGAAGGGCGGGCGGGCTTCCGCGGCACCTCGGGACGCGCGGCACCGGACGCTCCCCGGTACCGTTCCGGATCTCCTTACGGCACAGGGGCGTTGCGAAGGGACGGCCGGCCGCGGACCCGAACCCGGCCGGGCTCGGCACCTCCCCCCGCGGACGCCCCGGATCGCGGCTCCGGGGCGCCTGAACGGGGCGGGGCGGTGCCCCGCCCGGGCGGCTCAGGGGCGGGGGGCGATCACCTTCCCGCCGTCGAGGACCTCGATCGCCATCACCGGGCAGGAGTCGGCCACGTCCAGGACCTCCTCGTCCGGCTCGACGTCCGGCCGCACCGGGCGGGACCGGTCGGCGTCCATGGTGAAGAGGCCGGGCGCGGTGCCCGCGCAGACGGCGGAGCCCATGCACCGCTCCCGGTCCACTGCGATGTGCCAGGTCATGCTTACCACCCGATCGGCAGGGTGCGCGGTCCGCGCACGATCATCTGTGTCTTCCACTCGACGTCCCCGGCCGTGTGCAGTCCGGGGAAGCGGAGGATCAACGCCCGGAGGGCCTCCTGGAGTTCCAGCCGGGCGAGCGGTGCGCCCAGGCAGTGGTGGGCGCCGTGACCGAAGCCGATGTGCTGGTTGGCCGGCCTGCCGAAGTCGAGCCGCCCGGGCTCGCCGAAGCGCAGGGCGTCGCGGTTGGCCGCCCCGACGGCGACCAGCACCGGTTCGCCCGCCCGCACCAGGGTGCCGCCGACCTCGATGTCCTCCGTGGCGTACCGGGGGAAGGCGGACCCGGCCCCGAGCGGGACGAAGCGCAGCAGCTCCTCGACGGCGGCCGGGATCAGCTCCGGCTCCTCGCGCAGCCGTGCCAGGTGCCGGGGGTGGTCGAGCAGGGTGAGGACGAAGTTGGGGATCTGGGTGGCGGTCGTCTCGTGGCCCGCGACGAGGATGCCGACGCAGAGGTCGGTGAGCTCCTCCTCGGTGAGCCGCTCCAGGTCGCCGTCGCGGGCGGCGATGAGCGCGCTCATCAGGTCGTCCCGCGGCTCCGCGCGGTGCCGGGCGATCAGCCCGGCCATGTAGCCCCGCAGTTCCTCGCGCTTGGCCAGGAACTCCTCCGCCGTCAGGGAGCTGGTGGACAGCGCCGCGTCGCTCCACTCGCGGAACCGCGGGCGGTCCTCCTCGGGGACGCCGAGGAGGCGGCAGATGACGGCGACGGGGATCGGCAGGGCGTACTCCTCGACGAGGTCGGCCGGCGGGCCGCTCTCCTCCAGCGTGTCGAGCAGGTCCTCGGCGAGGGCCCGGACCTCCGGCCGCAGCCGCTCCACCCGGTGCGTGGTGAACGCCTTGGCCACCAGGGCGCGCAGCCGGGTGTGGCCGGGCGGGTCCATGGCGAGCATGCCGTTGGCCATGGACACCGGGGACTGCCGGGGTTCGTCACGGCGGGTGGCCTCGGCCCGGCTGAACCGGCGGTCGCCCAGGACCAGCCGGGCGTCGGCGTAGCGGGTGACGAGCCAGGCGGGCTCGCCGTACGGCAGCTGGACGCGGACCAGGCCGGGGGTCCGGCGCACGCGCTCGTAGGCGTCGGCGAGGCCGAGCCCGGTGGCCTCGTTGAAGGGATAGCTGATCGGTCCGGTGTCGGTCGTGGTCACTCGGGTCCCCTTTCCGGCTCCGCGTGGGGCGGCCGCCCGCGCCCGTAGGACCGTAGGAACGCCGCCGTTCCGGCGTCAACACACCGTTTTCGGCCGCTTGTCGCCGCCCCGGAGGGCACTTCCGGAAGGGCGGGCCCGGAAGGCCCGGCCGGGCGGACGGGGCCGCTTCATCCGGCGAGCGGTCCGTCCAGGACGGCGAGGACCGGGCCGGCGGCCGGGCCGAGGAGGAGGGAGAGGGCCGCCGCCGCGACGGCGATCGCCGCGGCCGGAGCCGTCCGCTCACCGGGGGCGAACGGGCCGCCCCGGCCGCCGGCCCCGTCCGGGGCCCCGTTCCCGTCCCCGTCCCCGTTCCCGGAGGACGGACCGATGGCGAACGCGGGGGCGATCCACCGCAGGTAGTAGAAGAGCGAGGCGAGGGTGTTGACGGCGGCCAGGACCATCAGCCAGCCGAAGCCGCCGTCCAGCGCCGCACCGAAGACCTCCAGCTTGCCCAGGAAGACGGCGGTGGGCGGGGTCCCCACCAGGCCCAGCAGGCAGACCGTGAGGGAGACGGCGAGCGCCGGCCGGTGCCGGGCCAGGCCGCGGTAGCCGTCGAGCGTGCGGACCCCGGGGAGGGCGCAGACGACGGCGAAGGCGCCGAGGTTCGTCAGCGCGTAGGCGGCGAGGTAGAAGAGCAGCGCCGGCTGGGCGAGGGAGTCGCGGCCCGCCACGGCCACCGGCATCAGCAGATAGCCGACCTGGCTGATCGCCGAGTAGGCGAGCAGCCGCCGCACGTCCCGCTGGAAGAACGCCGCCAGGTTGCCGAGGGTCATCGAGGCGGCGGAGAGCACGGCGACCAGCTCGGGCCATCCGGCCGGCGTACCGGAGAACGGCACGGCCGCCAGCCGGTACAGCGCCGCCAGCGCCCCGATCTTGGGAACGGTGGTGAGGAAGGCGGCGACCGGCGCGGCGCTTCCCTGCACCGCGTCCGGCAGCCAGTAGTGGCCGGGTACCCCCGCGGCCTTGAACAGCATCCCGGCCAGCAGCAGGACCGTTCCGGCGGCCGTCAGCCCCGCGGACGCCTCCGGCAGCTCCGTCCGCAGCAGGGGGTAGGCGGAGCCGCGCCCCGCCGCGTACAGCACGGTGATCCCGGCCAGCATCAGCACCCCGAGCAGCGCGCCGACCACGTAGTACTTCAGGGCGGCCTCGGTGCCGGGCGCGTCCTTCCGGAAGCCCGCGAGGACGTAGGAGGGGACGCTCGCCAGCAGATACGCGGCGGCGAGCAGCAGCAGGTCCTGCGCCCCGGCGAGCATCAGGGCGCCCAGCGCGGCGAGTTGCAGCAGGACGAAGAACTCGGACTGCCGCGGGTGCCCGTGCAGGGGGCCGAGCCCCAGCAGCGTCACCAGCAGCGTGGAGCCGAGGATCACGATCCGGGCGGTGGCCGTGACGGGGTCGGCGGCGAAGGAGCCGCTGAAGGCGGTGGCGGGCGCGCCGGTGGCGAGGACCGCCGCCGCCACGGCGCCCGCTCCGCACACCGCGCAGGCGAGGAGGCCCACCAGCCACTGCCGGCGGCGCGGCAGCCAGGCGCCCAGCAGCAGTCCGGCGACGGCCCCGGCCGCGAGCAGCGCCTCCGGGATCAGCTCGACAAGACTCTGTTCCATCCGGGTCATCGGGACAGCAGCTCCATCGCGCCGCGCGAGGCGGGTTCGATGACGTCCAGGACGAAGCGGGGCGCGATGCCGAGCAGGACGCCGAGGCCCAGCAGCGGTACGACGGCGACGCGTTCGGGTGCCCTGAGGTCGGGGAACGGCCGTCCGGCGCCGGGCGCGTCCGGCAGCCGGAGCGGTCCGAGGAGCATCCGCTGCAGGGCGCGGAGGAAGAGGCCGGCGGTGAGGAGGATGCCGAGCACCGCGAGCGAGGTCTCCACCGGCCGGGAACCGAGACTGCCGGTGAAGATCTGGAATTCGGCGATGAAGCCGGAGAACCCCGGCAGCCCGAGGGAGGCGAAGGCGGCCACCCCGGTCAGCGCGGCGAAGACCGGGGCGCGGCCCGCGAGTCCGGAGTAGGCCGCCATCTCGTACGTGCGGCACCGGTCGTACAGCACTCCGGCGAGCAGGAACAGCGCGCCGGTCAGCAGTCCGTGGCTGACCATCTGGAAGACGGCCCCGGTGACGGCGAGCCGGCGGGCCTCCTCCGCTCCGGCGCCCGTGGCCGCCGCCGCGCCGAACGCCAGGACGATATAGCCCATGTGGTTCACGGAGGTGTAGGCGATCATCCGCTTGAAGTCGGTCTGGGCGAGGGCGACCAGCGCCCCGTACAGCACCGACACCAGGCCCACGACCACGAAGACCTGGGCGTACTCGCGCCAGGCGCCGGGGAGGACGGGCATGGCGATGCGCAGGAAGCCGTAGGTGCCCATCTTCAGCAGGACGCCGGCCAGGATCGCCGAGCCCACGGCGGGGGCCTCGGTGTGGGCGGGCGGCAGCCAGGTGTGGAAGGGCACGGTCGGTGTCTTGACGGCCAGTCCGGCACCGATGGCGAGCAGCACCAGGCCGCCGTACGCGGCCCGTCCGGCGAGCGGGTTCTCCCGGGTCAGCTCGACGATGTCGAAGGTGTGCGGGTCGGCGGCCAGGAAGAGGCCGATGAAGCCCAGGAGGAGGGCCAGGGAGCCGAGGAAGGTGTAGAGGAAGAACGTGAGGGCCGCGCGGGCGGCGTCCCGGTGGCCCCAGCCCGCGATGACGAAGTACATCGCGACGATCGACAGGTCGAAGAAGAGGAAGAAGAGGATCAGGTCCAGGGCGGCGAACAGCCCGAGGCAGGTGGTCTGCAGAAAGAGGAAGAGGGCGGCGAACTCCCGCACCCGGCGGGTTTCCCGCCGGGCCCAGGTGTAGCCGGCGCAGGCGAGGAACAGCACGCAGGTGAGGGCCATCAGCGGCAGGGAGAGCCCGTCGGCGCCGACGTGGTAGCTCACCCCCGCGTCCGGGATCCAGCGCACCCGCTGCTCGTACTGCATTCCGCCGCCGGTCCGGTATCCCGCCCAGATCACGGCGGTGAGGGCGAGTTCCGCCGCCGCTGCCGCCAGCCAGCCGCCGAGGAAGACGGCGCGGGGCACGCGGCGGGGCAGGCAGAGCAGGAGCGCCGCCACCGCGGTGGGGAGCAGGACGAGGACCGTGAGCACGGCGGTCACCTCACAGCGACGAGGACGAGGGCGAGAGCGAGGACGGTGAAGACCGCGACGGCCTGGGCGAGGTACTGGTGCAGCTGACCGGTCTGCGGCCGGCGCGCCAGCCGACCCAGGGCCGCGGCCCCGGCGGCGACCCCCCGGACGAGGCCGTCGAGCCACTCCTCCCGCCCTCCGGCGCGGCCGTCCGGCCGCCCGGTGGCGCGGGCGAGCCGCAGCGTCGCGCGGGCCGCCGAGACGGTGGCCCGGTCCGGGCCCCGGGCGTCGAGGACGGCCACGGCCCCGGCGGCGCGCAGGGCTCCGTGCCCGGCCGCGCGGACGGCCCGGGCAAGGACGCGGTCGTCGAAGGCGGCCAGCGCCCCGGCCAGCCGCAGGACGGGGCGGAGGACGAGCAGCCGGGCCAGTGCCTCCAGCCGCATCCAGTCGCCCCACCAGGCGGTGACGGCGGGCGGCAGCGGCAGCGGGCGGGCGGCCCGCCGCAGGACGACGGCCGAGGCCGCCAGGACGAGGGCGGTGGACAGCGCCACCTCCCAGCCGTGCGGGGTGGGTTCGCCCGCGGTGGAGAGGGCCCGGGCGAACGTCCCCCGGGCGGGATCGAACGCGAGGACGGCGAGCGCGGCACAGGCGAGGGCCAGCCCGCCCAGGGCCCAGGACGCCGGGGCGGGCAGCGCTCCCCCGCCGCCGCGGGCCGCACCGCCGTCACGGGGGGCGCCACCGTCCCGTTCGGGGCCGGGCGCGGGCTGCCAGACGAACCAGAGGGCCTTGACGCTGTAGACGGCGGCGACCACGGCGGCCGCGAGCCCTGCCGCGTACAGTGCTGCCCCGTGCTTCAGGGCCGCGGCCAGGAGCAGGTCCTTGGCCCCCCAGAGCACCAGTGGCGGCCAGCCCGCCAGGGTCAGCGCGGCGACGGTGAAGGTGACTCCGGCCACGCGGTGGCGGCGCGCGGCTCCGCGCAGCCCGGGCAGAGCCTTGGTGCCCAGCAGGGTCAGCCAGGCCCCCGCCACCAGGAAGGCCAGGCTCTTGGCCGCGGCGTGGCCGATGAACTGGAGTGTCCCGCCGGTGATGCCCCCGGTGCCGGCCGCGAGCACCATGAACCCGGTCTGGGCGCAGGTGGAGGCCGCCAGCAGCTGTTTGAGGTCGGTCTGGGCGGCGGCGACCAGGCCGAGGAGCACGGCGGTGGCGGCGCCGGCCCAGGCCGTCACCGGCCCGCCCCAGCCCGAGGCCGTCAGCAGCGGTCCGGCCCTGAGGAGCAGATAGGCCCCGGCGGCGGCCATGGTCGCCGAGTGGAGCAGCGCGGAGACCGGGCTCGGGCCCTCCATCGCCCGGGAGAGCCAGAAGCTGAAGGGCAGTTGGGCCGATTTGCCGAGGGCCGCCACGATGACGCCCGCGGTGACGACGGACAGCCAGGGGCCGGTGGTACCGGACAGCCCGTCCAGGTCCAGCCCTCCGGCGGCGCCGCCGGCGAGCGCGGCGCCCGCGGCGACGTAGAGGCCGAGGTCGGCGGCGCGGGTGGTGAGGAACGCGGTGCCGGCGGCCCGCACCCGCGCCGGTTCCCGCCACCAGTAGCCGATGAGGGCCCAGGAGGTGGCGCCCATCAGCTCCCAGGCCATGAGCAGCACGGGCAGGGTCTGCGCGGTGACGGTGGTGAGCATGGCGCCGGAGAAGAGGAGCATCAGCCCGGAGAAGCGGGCCCGCGCCTCACCGGGCCCGTTGCCCCGGCTGCTGAAGACGAGGACGGCCAGGGTGACCGCGGCCGTGGCCACGGCCACCGGGCCGGACAGGCCGTCCGCCGCCAGCCGCACCGGAAGACCCTCCAGCAGCGGCGCCGCGGCAACGGGCCGGGTGGTGGCGGCGGAGCAGGCCAGCCCCAGGGTGACGGCGGCCGCGGCGACCGCCGTCCCGGGTGCCGCCCGGTCGGCCCGGCGGCCCAGGACGGCCAGGGCCGTGCCGGAGCCCAGCGGCAGGGCGATGAGCGCCCACAGCGGCCAGCTCACTCCTTCAGCTCCGCGGCCATGTCGGTCATGTCGATCTCCTGGGCGCGGAAGAGGGCGGTGACCACGGCGAACCCGACGGCCATCTCCACGGCCATCACGGTGACGGCCAGCACGATGAGCACCTGGCCGTCGGCGCCGGCGGGCGCGATGTGGTGCCAGACGGCCGCGGCGGCCACGATCAGCCCGCCCAGCATGAGTTCGAGCCCCATCATCAGCATCACGACCGACTGCTGGGTGAGCGCGCCGAACAGACCGGTGCTGAACAGCGCGGCTGCGAGCAGGAGAAGCGTTTCCAGGGTCACCGCCGGCCACCTCCCGGCACCGGGTCGTCGGGCCGGCGGGCCTTCAGATCGTCCCCGAAGCGGTCGTAGCGGCCGCGGCGAGTGGCCAGGACGACCGTGCCGACGATGGTGGCGAACAGGGCCATGCCCAAGGTCATCATGGTGAGCATGTGCGGCCCCATCAGCGACATGCCCAGGTCGTGGGTGGGGTCGGCGGGCGGCCGGCCGCGGCGGGCCGGCCAGGGGGCGAGCAGGATGCCCGCGGCGAGCGCGGCGAAGACGGCCCCGCAGAGGACCGCCGCGCCCTTGGTGTTGTGCAGCATCGACATGGGCATCAGCCCGGCCGGGTTCATCATGTACATCACCATGAAGACGGCCATGAGGGCCATCTCGACGGTCATCATCAGCAGGATGACGACCCCCAGGTAGTCCAGCCCGAGGAGCATCACCACGCCGCCCGCGCACAGCAGCGAGGTGAGCAGGGCGTAGGTGGCCCGGGCCATGGAGTCGAAGCGGAACACCATGACCCCGGCGGCGGCCGCGAGGACGGCCAGCACCCAGAACAGCGCGTGTTCGAGCATCGGGTGATTCCGCTCCCTTCATCGGTTCAGGACGACGACGGCGACGGCCAGGGCCTGAAGCAGTGTCAGTGGGACGAGGACCGTCCAGGCGAACTCCGTGTACCGCTCCATCCGGACGGCGGGCAGGGCGCGCCGGACCGCGAGCAGGACGGCCAGCACGGCCGCCGTCTTCAGCAGCGTCCAGAGCCAGCCGGGCAGCAGCGGGCCGTGGCCGCCGCCGAGGAAGAGCGGCACGGCGAATCCGGCCGCCACCACCAGCAGCGTCCACCGCCCGCCGAGGAGGACCAGCCGCGCGGGGCCGCCGAGTTCGGCCGCCGCGCCGCCCGCCGCGTCCCGGCCCAGCGGATGGCCGAAGGGCCCCCAGAACGCCATGGCGACGGCGCTCAGCAGATAGACGGCGAAGGCGGCCGGCATCCAGAGCGCGAACCACAGGCCCTCCTGCCGCGCGACCACCTCACCGACCCGCAGCGACTCCGCGCCGAGCGCGGCCGTCGTGATCGCCAGCATGTGCGGCAGCTCGTAGGCCAGGCCCTGGGCGAGGAAGCGGTAGCCCCCGGTCAGCGACAGCGCCGAGTTGGGCCCCCAGCCCGTGAGCCAGACGGCCGCCCAGGCCAGCACCTCCATGGCGTTGAACCAGACGATGCCGACGCCCGGGTCGGTGACGGACCGGAACCCCAGGGGCAGCACCGCGCCCGCCAGGACGGCGGCGGTGGGGAGCAGCGCCACCCCCGCCCGGCGGAGCGCGCCGTCCGCGGCGGTGGTGGTCCGCGGCTGCTGCACCAGGAGCCGCAGCGCCTCCCGCAGCGGTGCGGCCGCCCGGCTCGTCAGTTCGCGGGCGGAACCCGCCGGGCCCCGCTCGGCCGCCGCGGACACGGCCGCTCCGCACCCGGCCGTGACGGCGGCCAGGGCCAGCAGCGCGAACGGCAGCACGGCGGCCGCCCAGAGCGGTGCGGTCTCAGACACCGGCGGCCTCCCGCCGGTCGGCGGCCGTGAGCTCGTCGAGGTCCGGGTCGAGACTGGCGACGACAATCCGGGCGCCGGCGAACTCGGCTCCGCTCAGCAGACCCGGGAGGACGTCCAGCAGCCCCCGTGACGGGGGCGCGGCACCGTCCAGGGTGCCGCGCGGGCCCGTCCGGTCGTCCCGTGCCAGGGGCCGTTCGTCGCCGAACTGCCCGGCGGCGCGCCCGAGTTCGTCCAGCCACACCAGCAGCCGGTCGTAGGCGTCCCCGCCGGCGGTGTGCGCCGGCCCGGAGACGCCGGCGGCCCGGGCCTCCGCGGCGGGCAGCGGGCCGAGCCCGGCGGTCAGCAGCCGCAGGGCACGCGACCGCGCCACCCGGCGGGCCAGCGAGACGACGTCCTCGCGCAGCCGGTCCCCGGGTTCCGCCGACAGGGCGCCGTCCCGCAGCCGGCGGGCGCGGGCGGCCGGGTCGTCCCAGCCCGCGACGGCGAGGAAGCGGCCCAGGCTGTCCAGATGGGCGGCGCAGCGCCGGCGGGCGGCCTCGGCCCGGGGGACGGTCTCCCCCCGGGCGGCGCGCAGCCACGGCTCGTCCCAGAACGGGTCCTTCCGGCGCCGCACGGGCAGGGTCTCCGTCCCGGCCCGCTGGACAACGTCGCCCTGCAGGACCAGGCGCAGGATCAGCCCGGCCGGCCAGTCCGGCAGCGCGGGTCCGAGGGGCAGGTGCAGCCGGTCGAGCGTGAGGCCGTCCCGGTCCTCCGCCCGTTCGGCCATCGGAAGGCCCGCGGGTCCGGACATCTCGTGCGTCTCGTGCGAGGAGTGGCCGCCACCGTGACCGCCGTCGCCGTCGCCGTCACCGCCGCCGCTGTCGCCGTGGCCGCTCTCCTGCCCGCCGCCCTGGCCGTCGGGATCGCCCTGACCGTCGCTGTGACCGCCGTGGTCGTTGTGACCGCCCCGGTCATCCTGGTCTCCGCCGTCATCGTGGTGACCGCCCGCCCCGTCATCCGTCCGTTCCCCGCGGCCGCCACCGGGCCGCCCGTTCCGCCCCGCGGCGGATTCACCGCCGCTCGGGGGCACGGCCGGTGCGAGGTCGTGCCGGGTCCCGGCGTCCTCGCGCAGCAGCCGGTGCCCGGTGTCCAGTGCCGCAGCCGCGTCGCCGGGGTGACGCACCGCCAGCCGGACGGCCGGCTTCGGCACCCCCTCCCAGATCCCGTCGAGCCAGGAGTCCTCCCCGATCGGATCGCGTTCCCCGGCGACGACGAGCAGATCCGCGGCGGCGGGGCTCTCGCTCCGCGGCCATCCCCGGCGCCGCAGTTCGGCTTCGAGTTCCAGCCGGACGGGGGTGGCTCCCGGCAGGGCGACCAGCATGACGCCCGGGCGGCTCAGCGCGGCACGCCGGAGGCGGTCTCTCAGGTCCACCGGAAGGCCCCCTCGCGCCGGGCGTAGACCACGCCCGCGAAGAGAATGCCGAGGAAGAGGAACATCTCGGCCACGGCGCTCGGGCCCTTCTCGGAGACCACCCGGACCCACGGGTACATGAAGAGCATCTCCATGTCGAAGGCCAGGAAGATCATCGTGATGGGGTACCAGCGCACATGGAAGCGGGAGAAGGCGTGCTCGCCCGGGGGCGGTCCACCGCTGAACGGCCCGGCCTCCAGCGGCTCGCGGTCCGCCGCCAGCCACAGCCCCACCCCCCGGACCAGCAGCAGCCCTCCGGCCACCAGGCCCAGGAGCACGAGCACCGGCTCCCACACGTCCATGTCGTCCTCCTCCGCCACCGCCGGTACCCGCCAACGCCATGTCAACACATCCCGACAAAAGCGGCAATGAGGGTGAATCACCTGCCGGTGGGCACGGAAAAGCCCGCACCACTCGGGTGCGGGCTCGCCGGGTCCGGCTCCGGCCGGCGGTACGGGGGGCGGCGCCGGGCCGCCCCCGCGGCGCTCAGCCGATGCGGACGCCCCACATGAACGGCATGCCGCTGGTGCTCATCGGCTCGTACCGCACACTCGTACCGGGCTTGGGGGCGTGGAGGATCTGGCCGTTGCCGGCGTAGAAGCCGACATGGCTGAGGTCGCTGCGCATGATGACGAGGTCGCCGGGCCGCAGCTGGCTCTGCGAGCTGATCCGGGTGCCGGCGTTGGCCTGGGCCTGCGAGGTCCGGGGTATCGCGATCCCCGCCTGCTGGAACGCCCAGGACGTGAGACCGGAGCAGTCGAAGGAGTTGGGGCCGGTGGCGCCCCACACGTACGGCATGCCGACCCGGCTCTTGGCCGCCTCGAAGGCGGACGCGGCGCGGCCGGTGGCGCTGGACTGGCTGCCGAGCTCGGCGCGGGCGCTGGTGCGGTTCGCCCGCTCCTCCTCCGCGGCCATCGCGGCCTTCTCCTCGGCCGTCAGCTTGTTGAGGAGGCGCTGGGCCTTGGCCAGCTTGCCCTGGATCTCCTTCTTCCGGTCCCGGAGCTCCGTGCGGGTCTCCTCCAGGTCCTCCAGCTTGTCCGCCGCCTCGGCGCGCTGCTGCTGCAGCGTGCGCTGCTTCTCCTGCGCCTTCTTGAGCGTGGTGAGCTGCTGGCTGCTGAGCCGGTCGAGCGTGGAGGCCTTCTCGAGGTAGCCGTCCGGGTCACTGGCGAGGAGGAGCTGGACCGACGGGTCGATGCCGCCGCTGCGGTACTGCGCCGTGGCCATCGAACCCAGGCCGTTGCGGAGCTTGTTGAGCTCGGCCTGGCCGCGGGCCACCGTCTCCTGCAGCGACTCGACCTCCTTCTCGAGCTTCTCCTCTTTCTCGTTCGCCCCGTTGTACTTCTCGGTCGCCTGCGTGGCCTCTTCGTAGAGCCGGTCGACCTGGGCTTTGACGCCCTTCTTGTCCGGGTCGGGCATCGGGTCGGCCTGTGCCGAGTTGGTGGAGAGGGCGACCGCCGCGGCGGTGACGCCGAGAACGGCCGCGTAAGCGCGCTGGTTAGGCTGCTTGGGACGACGGTGGGACGCCACTGAGGGCAGCTCCTTCTTCCTCGGCCGCCTGCCGGGAGGTGGGGCGCGCTCCCGGCTCCGCGCAACTCTGCGGAATCGACGGTGCCTTCGCCGCCGCCCCCATTGGGCAGCCGACCACGCGAAGGACTCGACGCCGGATCTTAACCCGCCGGGTTTCACGGCTCAAAGCCCCGGGTATTTCCGCCCGCCGGGCTGTCCGCATTCGCCCGGACACGTCGCCTTTGGCCCCGGCGCACACCGTCCGCCCGCACCGCGCGGGCCGGCGGACGGCACCGGGAACCCGTGGTCCCGTCCCGGTGCCGCCGCCGTCCGTCAACCGCCGTCGGAGGCCGTCGGGGGCTGTCAGCGGCCGAGGAGGTCCTTCATCCGGGTGATCTCCTCGCCCTGTGAGGTGACGATGGCCGCGGCCATCTTCCGGGCCGGCCCGTACTCACCCTGCTTCTGCTGGGTGCGGGCCATCGTCACGGCGCCCTCGTGGTGCTCGATCATCAGCTCCAGGAACGCCGTGTCGAACGCCTTGCCGGAGGCGGACTCCAGCCGCTTCATCTGCCCGGCGTCCATCATCCCGGACATGCCGTGGCCCTCGTGGGCCCCGTGGTCCATGCCGCCGGGCATCCGCTCCTCGCCCCAGGCGCCGAGCCAGCCGTCGAGGGTCTCGATCTCCGGCGCCTGGGCCTTCTCGATCTGCCCGGCGAGCTTCTCGACCTCGTCCGAGGCGGCTCGGCCGGATGCCAGGCGCGCCATTTCGACGGCCTGTTCGTGGTGCGGGATCATCCCCTGCGCGAAGGCCACGTCGGCGGCGTTGTGCTTCGCGTCCGGCGCCGCGCTCGCGGCGGAGGGGGCGGGCCGGGCCCGCGTGTCGTCGCTGCTGTTGTCTCCGCTCTCTCCGCCGCAGGCCGCCAGCACCAGCGCGGCTGCTCCGGCGGCGGCCGCGCGGGCGGCGCGGCGGGAAAGGGTACGGGTGGATCGCATGGTCACAACTCCTGAAGTCTGGTGCAGGCATGGCCGTATGAGGCGCCGGCGCGTGCGTGCGCGGCGCCTCGGGAGGCGCGGCCTATATCCGCAGGAGCTGGAGTTCGGAGAGCGAGGGCGGCCCTCTGCCGCCCTCGGGGGCGGGCGGCCCGGCCGTGGCCGGTGTCCCCACAGCGCCGCGCGTGGCGTAGGGGGCCGGGGACAGGGGCTGTGGGGCGGGACCGGTGCTCACGGAGGCCGCCGCGCAGTCCGTCACGGCATGCGTCTCGTGCCCGCCGCAGGGGTCGTGGCACGCGCCGTCGGCCGAGAGCCGGGGGCCGGGCGGCCGCTCCTCGGAGGAAGCGGAGGAGTGCGGCGGCGCGAGGGCCGTGGAAGCCGGTGCCGCCGCCAGGCCGTGCAGGCCGAGAAGACCGGCGAGCACGGCGAGCACGAGGCACGCGCGTGTCCGCCCCGGAGGGCGCCGGACCGGGCGCTGTTCTCGGCTCACGGCGTCATGCTATCGGGCCCCGGACCGCCGGGCCGGTGCTTCGCGGTGCCGGTGCGCGTGACACCGGACACCTCGCCCTCCGGGACGTCCGGGGGCGCGGAAACCGGGGCTCCGTTCCACGCCGGGGCGGAGCAACCGGTCCCGGTCGTGGCCGTGTTGTGAGAGAGCGGCACCGGTGCGCGGGGCCCGCCGGTGGTCCGGCGGCGTCTCCGGCGCCATGCGCGGGCCCAGTTCCTTCGAGGCGGCGGGCGAGCTGTCCGACGGCTGCCACCACGCGCTGAGCCACACGCGGGAGGCCTACGACTACGCGGTGCGGCACATCCGGGCCGGGGCCGAACGGGCCGGCCGGGACCTCCCGGAGGTCGCCGACCCCGCGGCCCGGCTCCGGCTCGTCCACGAACGGATCACGCCGGAGCTGTGCTGAGCCGCGTCCGGCGCGGGACGGCGCCGGGGCGGCCGCACCGGATCAGGGGGTCCGCTCCCCCATCAGCCGGGCGAAGGAGTTGGGGTCGGCGTGGTACCCGCGGAGGGTCTTGCGGAACTCCCAGGCGCCGTCGGCGTCCCGCCGGAACTCGGCGACGGTGGCGGCCAGGGCCCCGGAGACGCTCTCGAACTCGTCCCGCGCCAGTTCGGCCGGCCCGTTGAGGATCTGCACAGCGCTGTTCCGGACCCCGCCGAAGGTCCGGCGCCCCTCGCCCTGCTGGATGGCCACGCCCACGACCACCCGCGCGAAGGTGGGCGCCATCCGGTAGAGCTCCAGGGTCATGGCCTCGTCGACCCCGAAACCGACGCCGTTGCGGCTGTCCCGGGTGAGGGTGATGGTGCCGTCGGGCGACCGGCTGTCGAAGTGGACGAGGTACACCGGATCGCCGTACGGGTCCTCGGCCGAGTAGGTCCCGGCGATGATGTCGAGATCGCAGGTGGGTTCGCCGAGGGGACTGGGGTCCCACTTGACCGCCACCTGGACCTTCTCCAGGCCCTTGTTGAGATTGCCGTCGGAGCCCTTGCTGATGCTGCTCACGGGCTTCCCCTTCCCCCGGGACGGTGCGTTACGCGACGTGTACGGGCGCCATCGTATCGGCGGGCCCGCCGGTTGGAGGCTGCCCCGCTCACCGGGGCCGGAAAAGCCCTGTTGCCCGGGAAGCCGGCGGGACCGCCCAGGCGGGGATCCGGCGGTCCGTCAGGCCCGTTGGGAAGCGTGGCCCTTGGGGGCGGCCGCCCCCGGCCCTCGTCGCGGCGGGCCGGCCCACCGGTCCCGTCCCGCCGGACGCCCTACCGGGGCCCGGCCAGTTCGCGCACCGTCGCCATGTCGCTGAACGGGATCAGCTCCTCCCCCACGATCTGGAACGGTTCGCTGCCCTTCCCCGCGACCAGCACGATGTCCTCCGGACCGGCCTCGGCCAGCGCGAAGGCAATGGCCCGCCGCCGGTCGGCACAGCGCTCGAAGGGGGTTCCCGAGGCTCTCAGTCCCTCGCTGACGTGGTCCAGGATGATCTCAGGATCCTCGCCGCGGGGATTGTCCGAGGTGACGACGCACAGATCGGAGTAGGAACCGGCGATCTCCCCCATCCGGGCACGCTTGGTGACGTCCCGGTCCCCGCCGCAGCCGAAGACGGTGATGATCCGGCCGGGCGCGAAGTCCCGGATGGTGGCCAGCACGTTGTCCAGGGAGTCCGGGGAGTGGGCGTAGTCCACGATCACGGAGGCTCCGTGCGGAGCCGTGAAGCGTTCGAACCGGCCCGGGATCGGGGGGAGCCGGTCGAGGGCGGAGAGCAGCCCCTCCAGTTCGTGTCCGAGGAGATGGCAGGCCGCGACGGCGGCCAGCGCGTTGGCGACCGAGTACCGGCCCGGTACGGGAATGGCCACGGGGTACTTGTGGCCGGCGTGGTGGAGGACGAACCGCGCGCCGAAGGCGTCCATGTGCAGGTCGGTCGCCCGGTAGTCCGCCTCGGCGTCGATCGCGTAGGTGGACACCGCCCCGGGCATCAGGGCCTCGATCCGGGCTCCCACCGGGTCGTCGGCGTTGACCACCGCGCGCTCGCACAGCCCGCGGAAGAGGCGGAGTTTGGCCTCCGTGTAGCTCTCCATCGTTCCGTGGTCGTCCAGGTGATCCTGCGTCAGATTGGTGAAGACGCCCACGTCGATGGAGGTGTGGTCGACGCGGTGGGTCAGCAGGCCCATCGAGGTGGCCTCCAGGACCACGCTCGTGGCCCCGCGGTCGCGCATACATCCCAGCAGGTACTGGAGGTCGGGTGACTCCGGTGTGCTCAGGGCCGATCTCGGCATCGGGATCAGTTCGTCACCGATACGGCTCCCGGCCGTTCCGATGACCCCCACCCTGGCGTTCTCGGCGATCCGCAGGACGGACTCGGCCATGTGGGACACCGAGGTCTTGCCGTTGGTCCCGGTGACGGCGATCATGTCCATCCGCTGTCCGGGATCGCCGTGGTAGCGCGAGGCGACGGCCGCCGCGGCCGCCCGCGTCCCGGGCACCCGGACGACACACACGTCCCCGGCGGCCGCCCAGACCGACTCCGGTGGTCCGGGCCGCCCCTCCTCGACGAGCACCGCCGCCGCACCGCGCGCGAGGGCGGGCCCGATGGCCTCGGGACCGCCCTCGCGGTGACCGGGCACGGCGATGAACAGCGAACCGGGCGACACGCGGCCGGCGTCGAAGCAGACTCCGGCGGTGATGTCCGTCTCCGGATCGCCGCGGAGGATCTCGTGGTCGTGTCCGGCCAGCAGTGCGTTCAGCTTCACAGGCGTCCTTGTCTGGGGCGCGGCGGGCCCGCGCGTCCCGGCCGGGCGCACGGCACACCGGGGCCACCGCTGGTGCGGCGACGGGCGGGACGGACGCGGAACGGAACGGCGGGCCCGGCGGCGCCGGGGTACCGGAACTCAATCCGGCGGGGGTGGTCACGGCGCTCCGGGTCAGGAGCGGAGCCGTGCGGAGAGATCCGCGGAGGGGAGAGGAGGGCGAGAGCCCGGGTGGGGTGCGAGGGGTCGCCGGCGCTAGCCGTGTCCGTGCAGCGCCCGGCAGCCGGCGTCCGGCACGGCGCCCGGTGCGGGACCCGTCGCCGGGATCGCGCCGTCCGGGAGCGCGGCGCGGGGAGCCCTGCGCGGGCACTCCCTCACTCCGTCTGTGCGACCCATGGCCCCAGTGTACGTCCCGTGCCACCGGCGGATTCACGGCGCGAGCGGCACCGGGCCGGGCCGGACGGGCCGCCGCGGAGCCGGGGCACGGCGGCCGGCAGCGAGCGGCGGGGCGGACTGCGCGTCAGGGGCGGCGTCCGGAGAGGACGCCGCCCCTGACGGGCGGACCGGGAAGGGGGTTCAGGACCGGGGGCGGGCGAACCAGGCCGCGCCGTCCTTCATCGCCGTGAAGGCGACGACCAGACCACCCGCGATGATCCACAGCAGGCCGGGCGGGAAGAAGTAGATGCCGGAGACGATCATCAGTGCTCCCACGACGATCGCGGCGATCCGGACACCGCTGCCGCCCTTGCCGAACTTGGCGGCGACCACGATCTCCGCGATCGACAGGATCAGCGCGAAGGCCCCGAGCCCGAGCAGGAGCCCGGCCGATATGCCGTCCTGCAGGCCCCCCTGCTCCTCCACGGCTTCGCGTACCTCGCTGTTGTTGAGCAGGGCGCCGCCGGCCGTCATGAACAGACCGCCGATGAGGCCCAGTCCGCCGAAGACGAAGAGCAGCACCCGTGCCGTCTTCAGGGTGCCGGACATCTGCTCCGGCATCTGGTTGCCGCCGGGATACCCGCCATAGGGCTGCCCGGGCTGCTGCGGGTAGGGTGCCTGCCCGTACCCCTGCCCGGGCTGCTGCGGATAGGGCGCCTGCCCGTATCCCGGCCCGGGCTGCTGGGGGGACGAAGGGTACTGCCCGCCCTGGGGCGGGCCGTACGGGTTGTTCGGACCCGTATCGCTCATGTCCGCATCCTTCCGGGAGTTTTCACATCACGACTGCCCTGTGCTGATCTCTTGAACCTATCGCGCACAACTTCCGCCCGTCAGGGGCCGGTACCCCTCACATCGCGATCCTCACGAAGCTGACGGCACGTCAGGTCGGTCCGCGAAAACGGCCTTCTCCACGCACCCGGGGCTCAGCGGCCGTCAACGGCCGTGAGCGGCGGAGGGCGGCGGAGGGCGGGGCGAAGACGGCGGGGCGGAACGGCTCCCGCCACAGAGGTGGCGTCGTCCGTCCGGCCGGCGCCGCCCGGTGTCAGTCGCCGGCCGCCAGCACACCGGCCAGGGCCGCCAGGACGGACGGCTCGACCCGGTAGTACACCCAGGTGCCGCGCCGTTCGGAGGTGAGCAGTCCGGCCTCCCGCAGCTTCTTGAGGTGGTGGCTGACCGTGGGCTGCGAGACGCCGACATCCGAGATGTCACAGACGCAGGCCTCCCCGCCGGGGTGCGAGGCCACCAGGGAGAACAGCCGCAGCCGGACCGGGTCGCCCAACGCCTTGAACATCGCCGCGGTGCGCCCGGCCCCCTCGGCGGTCAGCGCGCGCCGGCTCAGCGGCGGGCAGCACGGGACCACGGGCTCCGCCACCGGCGTACGCGCCGGACCTCCGGAATTCGACATACGTCAATCCTTACAGCCGCCCCGCCGCGGGACAAGGTGCCGCCGCGGCGCCCTTCACCCAGCGGATCGCACCCGCCCGGCCCGGACGTGCGGGGCCCGGCCGGCGGCCGCACGATGAGTCCTATGACCGAGATCAACGAACCGCTCGTCGAGGCCCCGCCGATCGTGGTCTGGCCCGTCACCCCGGGGGAGCCGCCGTTCCGCCTGGTGGAGATCCGGGGGGAGGCCGTCGGCAGGGCCGAGTCGATCGTGGACGTCGTCACCCTCGCCCACGACGCCGGGCTGGCGCACGTCGATCTCGACGACCCCGCCGTGGTCCGGTGGGTGGGCGGCGGCAAGTACACCTGGGCGCCGCACCACGGGTTCCTGTGATCCCGCGCCGGCCCGCCGGATCCCCCCGCCCCGCCGCCCCCGCCGCCGGGCGGGGGCTCAGAGCCTCCCGCGCCCGCTCAGGGCGTCGCGGGCGCGGTCGACGAGCCCCGCCCCCGGGTCGAGAAGACGGTTGGCGGGCGGGGTGTCGGGGGCGCCGGGGTGCGGGCGGGTGGGGGCGGTCCGCTTGGCCCGGCGGATCTTGCCGCCCAGCTCCTGCAGCCGTTCGGCGGAGCAGACCTCGCGCAGCCGGGCGAAGAGGTGCCGCTCCTCGTCGTGGATGTGCGCGGTCACCTCGCTGATCAGCCGGATGACGAGCCCGTCGAAGTCCGGGTCGTCGGGCCTGCGGTCCTCCAGGTCCTTGAGGAGCCGTTCCACCTCGGCGTGGTCGGCGATCTCCTTGTCGGCGAGCGCGGCGCCGCCGGGCACACGCCGGCGCACCTCCGGATACAGGTACTGCTCCTCGGCGACCGCGTGCCGGACGAGTTCCATGGTGATCCGGTCCAGCACCTGCCTGCGCTCGGGGCGGCCGGTGGGGACGCCCTGCAGACTCTCGAACAGTTCGTCGACCTCACGGTGATCGGCCGTCAGTTCCGCGATGGCGTCCTCACCGTGGTTCATGCCCGCCTGCCCCTGCCTGGTGGTCGGATACGTCACCGGCCGCCGGACGGCACCGTCCGCCGGCGGACCGCGGGCGCCGGGTACCCCCGCACCGCACTCCCACACCCGCCGGGCACGCGCACGCCCGGCGGTCCGGGCATCCGGCCGGGCGCCGATCCGGCCGCAGCGATATCCTATAGTCTCATTTATCCGTATTGCCGTGAATGACTGCTATCGGAAAGAGCGTGTCATGGCCTCAGCCCATCCGCCGGGGCTGCTCCGCCGGCTGCCCCGGCTGCTGCGGAGCCCGGACCCGCAGGCCATGCTCGCCGTCCTGACCGAGGACCGGGAGGAGGACGGCGAGCCGGCGCCACTCGTGCCCGAGCGCACCCGGATATACGTCGAGGGCGCCGCGCGCACCGAGGTGTTCCCCGCCGGCTCCGGACCCGGGCCCGCGAACCGGGCGTTCGACGAGGCGGTCGCGGAGGTGATGCGCACCGGACGGCCCCTGCGCGCCGGCGGACCGGAGACCCCCGTGGCGCTGCTGCCGCTGTCCGCCGACGGCCGGGTCGCCGGCGTCCTGGCGGCGGGGCTGCGGTCCGCGGACCCGGCAGAGGGCTCCCCCGACGACTCGGCCCTGCAACTGCTGGCCGACACCTGCGCGGTACGGCTGAACAGCCTCGCCCACCGTTCCGTCGAACTCCTGTCCGAGGCGGCGCGGGCCACCCGGACCGGGGGCTTCGCCTGGGACCTCTCGCGGAACTCCGTCCGCTGGGACGAGCGGGCCTGCGACATCTACGGCGTCGACCCGGCCGAGTTCGACGGTGACGAGGAGGCGTTCTTCGGCTCCCTCCACCCGGACGACGTCCCGGTGGTCCAGGCGGCCATCGCGGAGGTGACCGAGGCCGCCGTCACCTCGCCCGGGTCGGGCCCGGCCGGCGACACCGGCTCCTACCGGCTGCACTACCGCGTCGTCCACCCGGACGGCAGCCAGCACCCCGTGCTCGAACACGGCCGGGTGGTCCTGGACGAGGAGGGACGCCCCACCCGCGCCCTGGGGCTGGTGCTGCGGAGTCCGCCCGGTATGACGCCGGCCATGCCCTCCCTCTCCCCCGACCGCTCGCGGGACGCCTTCCTCTTCAGCCTGACCCGGGCGCTCTCCAAGGCCGTGACCGTACGGGACGTCGCCCGGGTCATGACCGATCTGACCCGTCCCGCGCTGGGCGCCGCGAACGTCACCATCGGCGTCGTCGAGCACGGCGGGCTGAAGATCATCGGCCGGACCCCCGTCGCCCCGGAACTGCGCCATCTGCACCGGCCGGCCCGCCGGGCCATGGAACTGGCGCTGACGCAGGAGGAACCGCTGTTCCTGGAGGACCTCAACCGGCTGCGCGGCACGGGGGTCCCCGATCTGGGCGCCACCGGCCCCGTGCCACCGCGGGCCTGGGTCGTGCTCTCGCTCTCCTCCTCCGAGCGCCCCACCGGCGCCTGTCTCATCTCCTTCTCCGGCCCGCGCCACTTCGACCCGGGCGAACGCACCTTCTACACCGCCGTCGCGGCGATCCTGACGCAGAGTCTCGAACGCGCCCGGATGTTCGACTCCGAGCACCAGCGGGCCAGCGATCTCCAGACGGCGATGCTCCCCCGCCGCCTGCCCCCGCTCCCGTCACTCGCCACCCACGCCCGCTACCTCCCGGGCACGAGCGAGATGAACGTCGGCGGGGACTGGTACGACGTGCTGCCGCTCGCGGACGGCACCGCGGCCCTGGTGATCGGGGACGTCCAGGGGCACGACGCCCACGCCTCGGCGGTCATGGGCCAGCTCCGCGTCATCCTGCGCACCTGCGCCGAGGCCGGGATGAACCCCGGCAGTGTGCTCGCCCGGGCCAACCGCGTCCTGGCCGATCTCGACACCGGCCGCTTCGCCACCTGCGCCTATCTCGTCCTCGACCCCTCCGACGGCTCCCTGGAGGGGGCCCGGGCGGGACACCCCCACCCTCTGCTGGTCTCCCCCGGCACGGCCGGCGAACTCCGGCTGGCGGGCGGCCCGCCGCTCGGCGTCATGCCGCACGCGCGGTACGGGACGACCAGGGCGCGCCTCGCCGACGACGAGACACTCGTCCTCTTCACGGACGGCCTGGTGGAACGGAAAGGCGCCGACCTCGACGTCTGCATCGCACAGATGCGCAACGATCTCCACCACTGGATGCGGGACACCGAACAGGAGTACGGCCGTCTCGTGGGCCCGGAAGAGGTCACGGACTTCCTTCTCCGGGATGACGGTGATCCGGGCCGTTCGGACGACGTCGCCCTTCTCGCGGTGCGCCGCACCGGCTGACATCCGCCCGCTCTCGTTGAATTCCCGCGCACCGCCGGAATACCACCTGCGCCATTCGGGTGACACTCATTTGCGTTCCGGCCGCGCCCGTACAAGAGTCGAACTCACCGTCAGCCGGCGTCGCGTGCTATCAAGACGACGCAGCACGATGCCACCCCGCCGGTCGAGGCATCGGCGTGCTGCGCGAAAACCGGCGGACACATCCATTCCGACGTTGCCGACGCCGGTGGCGGAGAGGCGAATACTCATGGTCTCGGACACCCAGACGCGAGAAGTTCCGGCCGGACCGAGGCCCAGGACGCCGGGGAGAGTGATCGTCGACTGGCTGACCACTACCGACCACAAGAAAATCGGCGCCCTCTACATGGTCTCGTCGTTCATCTTCTTCGTGATCGGCGGAATCCTGGCTCTCGCCATCCGGGCCGAACTGGCCCGGCCCGGCACGCAGATCCTCTCGAACGAGCAGTACAACCAGGCGTTCACCATGCACGGCACCGTCATGCTGCTGCTGTTCGCCACACCTCTGTTCGCCGGTTTCACCAACGCCATCATGCCGCTGCAGATCGGCGCGCCGGATGTCGCCTTCCCCCGGCTGAACATGTTGTCGTACTGGCTCTTTCTCTTCGGATCGCTGATCGCCCTCGCCAGTTTCCTCACCCCGCAGGGGGCCCCCGACTTCGGCTGGTTCGCCTATACGCCGCTCTCCCGCGAGGAGTACTCACCGGGCGTCGGCGGCGACATGTGGATCATGGGCCTGGCGATGTCCGGCTTCGGCACCATCCTGGGCGCCGTCAACTTCATCACCACCATCGTCTGCATGCGGGCCCCGGGCATGACGATGTTCCGGATGCCGATCTTCGTCTGGAACACCCTGCTCACCAGCGTCCTGATCATCCTGGTCTTCCCCGTGCTGGCCGCGGCCCTGTTCGCGCTGGAGGTGGACCGCCTCTTCGGGGCCCACATCTACGACCCGGCGAACGGCGGGGCGCTCCTGTGGCAGCATCTCTTCTGGTTCTTCGGGCATCCCGAGGTCTACATCATCGCCCTGCCGTTCTTCGGCATCGTCACCGAGGTCATCCCCGTGTTCAGCCGGAGGCCGATCTTCGGTTATGTCGGCCTCGTCGGCGCGACACTGGTGATCACCGGTCTCTCCGCCTCGGTGTGGGCGCACCACATGTTCGCCACCGGCGGGGTGCTGCTGCCGTTCTTCTCCTTCATGTCCTTCCTCATCGCGGTGCCGACCGGCGTGAAGTTCTTCAACTGGATCGGCACCATGTGGAACGGCTCGCTGTCGTTCGAGACGCCCATGCTGTGGGCGCTGGGATTCCTGGTCTCCTTCCTCTTCGGCGGTCTGACCGGCGTGCTGCTCGCCTCTCCGCCGCTCGACTTCCATGTCACCGACGGCTATTTCGTCGTCGCGCACTTCCATTACGTGATCTTCGGGACCGTGGTGTTCGCCATGTTCGCCGGTTTCCACTTCTGGTGGCCGAAATTCACCGGGAAAATGCTGGACGAGCGGCTGGGGAAAATCCACTTCTGGACGCTCTTCATCGGCTTCCACACCACCTTCCTCGTCCAGCACTGGCTCGGTGTCGAGGGGATGCCCCGCCGTTACGCCGACTATCTCGCGGCCGACGGGTTCACGCTGCTGAACACCATCTCGACCATCGGCTCCTTCCTGCTGGGGCTCTCCACGCTGCCGTTCCTCTACAACGTCTGGCGGACGACCAAGTACTCACCGAAGATCCTGGTCGACGACCCCTGGGGCTACGGCCGCTCGCTGGAGTGGGCGACCTCCTGCCCGCCGCCCCGGCACAACTTCCTCACCCTGCCGCGGATCCGCTCCGAGTCCCCGGCCTTCGACCTGCACCACCCGGATCTCGCCCTCATCGACGAGGAGGAGAACACCGGGCGCAGGGACATGATCGAGCCCGGCAGGGGCGCCGCCCCACCGCTCGGCGACGACCGCGGCCCGGGCCACGGTCACGCCGACGGCCGCGGCAGGAGCTGAGGCCGGCGTGCGGCCCGATCGCGAGGAGATCAACGCCGGGCTCGCCCAGTTGGAGGGATACCTCCGGGGACGGACCCATATCGCCGACGCGCGGACCGAGGCCGAGGCGTTCGCCGACCGCATGCCGTGGCTGACGACTGCTCAGCGCGAGGAGATCGTCGGCGGCTACGTCGAGGACCGGCTCGCTCTCACCCGGCGCCTGCTGGAGCACATCCTGCAACGCTCCGCCGAGCTGCGGGCCGAGTACACCGCCCGCTACGCGTCGCTGCGCCGCCGGGTGCTGTGCACGGCCGTCGCCGCGGTGCTCGGGGCACTGGCGCTGAGCGTCTGGGCGCTGACCGTCGCCGGTCTCAGCCGGTAGCCCGCACGGGCCTCAGCCGCTCGCGGGCGCGCCGAAGGTCGTCCAGGCCGCCCGGTCCGGTACGGGGCACACGGGGCGGCCGGCGACGGCGTTGAGGATGGTGGCGGCGCGCCAGGCGCCCAGGGTGAGGTCGGGGGCGCCGACCCCGTGCGTGTGCAGTTCGGCGTTCTGCACGTAGAGGGAGCCGGTGACGGCCGGGTCGAGCGCCACCCGGTACTCGCCGTCGATCCGGTACCGGCCCCGGTCGTCCCAGTCGACGAGGCCGGCCACCGGGTCGAGGAAGGCGGGGCGGACGGCCGCGTAACCGGTGGCCGCGACGACGGCCGAGGTGCGTACCTCGAACCGGCTGTCCTGCTGGGCGTGGTGGCAGCGCAGCAGGAAGCCCCCGGTCACCGCCTCCGCCCCGGTGATCTCGACGCCGGGGTGCAGGGCGGCGCGGGGTTCGGTGCCGCCGATGGTGCGCTCGTACAGCGCGTCGTGGATCTCGGCGAGGGTCTCCTCGCTGACGCCCTTGTAGAGCTGCCACTGCTCGCGGACGAGCCGGTCCCGCACCTCCGGCGGCAGTCCGCGGAAGTAGCGGATGTAGTCGGGGGTGAAGTGCTCCAGGCCGATCTTGGAGTACTCCATGGGCGCGAAGGCGGGGGTACGGGCGAGCCAGCGGACGTACGGACCGCCGGCGCCGTCACCGTCCTGGTGACGCAGCAGGTCGAGCACCACCTCGGCGCCGGACTGGCCGGCGCCGATCACCGTGACGTCGTCCTCGGCGGCCAGGCGGGCGCGGTGGGTGCGGTAGTCGGCGCTGTGCAGGACCCGGCCGCGGTGCCCGGCGGCCGTCAGCGGGCGCAGCACCTCGGGGAGCACCGGTTCGGTCCCGACGCCCAGCACGATCCGCCGGGCGGCCACCGGGGAGCGGCGGCCGGCCGCGGACCGGTGCTCCACCCGGAAGACGCCGGCCGGGCCGTCCCACTCCACCGAGGTGACCTCGGCGTCGAAGCGGCAGGACGGCAGGCGCTCGGCGGCCCAGCGGCAGTAGTGGTCGTATTCGCGCCGGGGGATGTGGAAGCGCTCGGAGAAGAAGAACGGGAACATCCGGTCGTGCGCCCGCAGGTAGCTGAGGTACGACCAGGGGCTGGTGGGGTCGGCCATGGTCACCAGATCGGCGAGGAAGGGCACCTGGAGAACCGTTCCCTCCAGGAGCAGGCCGGGGTGCCAGGAGAACCGGGGCCGGGCGTCCAGGAAGAGGGTGCGCAGTTCGGGCACGCCGTCGGCCAGGGCGGCCAGGGAGAGGTTGAACGGGCCGATGCCGATGCCGACCAGGTCGTAGGGGTGCCCGGCCGCCGCGGTCACCGCCGTCCCCCCGCCGGGCCGGCGGTGCCGGCGGACGCGGTGGGGTCCGCCGCCGGTGCCGCGGACGCCGCCCGTACGGAGCGTCCGGCCGCTTCGGGACGGCCCGCGGGAGCGGGCGGTGTGCGCGGGACGGTGCGGGGGACGGCGGCGTCCGGACGGTGCAAGGGCTCTCCCGGGAGGAGGGGTGCCGGACTGGGCTCACCGGCGGAAATCCAAGAGAGGCTAACCGGCCGGGCCAGGGATTCCAAGCGGGCCAACTCCCCCGCGCGGGTGCCCGGTTCGGGGACGGGCCGGTCCGGCCGCGCACAGCGGTGGGGCCCCGGCCCGGCAGCCGGGGCCCCACCGCTGTGGTCCGCGCCCCCGCGGGGGCGCTTCCGGGCGGCCTGCCATCGTGGAGGGGGAACCGCGGCCTCGCCACCCGGGTGTGCCGGCCGGACCCGGCCGCTCAGACCTGGCCGCGCCAGGCACCGGTCTCGGCACCGCGGGACTCGATGAAGGACTTGAAGCGGCTCAGGTCCTGCTTGGCCTGCTTCTTCACGAAGCCCATCTTGTCCCCGACCGTGTCGGCGATGCCCTGCGGGTCGTGGTCGAGCTGGAGCATGACCTTCGTCCGCTTGTCGTCCAGGCGGTGGAAGGTGACCACGCCGGCCTGCTTGGCCTCACCCTCGACGGTGGTCCAGGCGACGCGCTCGTCGGGGATCTGCTCGGTGATCTCGGCGTCGAACTCCCGCTTGACGCCCGCGATCTTTGTCACCCAGTGCGTCCGGGTCGGTGTCCGCTGCTCGATCCGCTCGACGCCTTCCATGAACTGCGGGAAGTCCTCGAACTGCGTCCACTGGTCGTACGCGGTGCGCACGGGGACCTCGACCTCGACGGATTCCTCGACCTTCGACATGTCGGTGTGCTCCTCACCTCGGGGGTTCCGTACACCGCTCCGCCTGCCCCCCGGTCCGCCGCCGATGCGTACCGGAATGGAAGAATCCGGTCATTCGGTCCGCGCCACCGGGCCCCCGACGGCTCTCCGGGGCTCCCGCACGGCGGTCAGTGGAGCAGCTTCAGTCCCGCCACACAGCCGATGATCCCCGCGAGCAGCAGCAGCTTGGCGACGGACACCGTCTCGCCGCCGGTCGCCATGGCCCACCCCGCCGTCAGGACGGCGCCGATGCCGACCCAGACCGCGTAGCCGGTGCCGACCGGCACCTCCCGCAGGGCGTAGGCGAGGCCCGCCATGCTCAGCGCCAGCGCCACCCCGAAGACCACGCTGGGCCAGAGCCTGCTGAACCCCTGGGACCGGTCCAGCGCCGTGGCCCAGACCGCCTCCAGCACACCGGACAGGATCAGCACCGCCCAGGCCATCGCCCACTCCCGCACACCGTCGCGCCACCGCGGACCGGCCCCTCGGGGACCGGCCGCCTCCCCGGCCAAGATCTCACACGGCGTCCGCCGGGAGAGCCCCGGCCCGGCGGCCCGCAGGGGCGCCGGAAAAAAGTTATCCGGCAGCCACCAATCCGCCCCGGGCCCGGTTCCGAATGAGGGACGCAGGCGGATCACGGCAACGGGTCCGCGTACGAGACCGCGCACCGGCCGCTGCGACCGCAGGGGCCACCGGAAGGGATGCACCCGAAATGACAGCCAAGCGCACCACACGGCTTGCCGCACTCGTCGCCCTCCCCATGGCCCTGGCCCTGGGCACCTCGACGGCCGCGACGGCCGCCGGACCGCAGGGGTTCCAGATCGACCTCTCGCAGCTCAACAACTCCGGCGCCTCCGGCACCGCCATGCTGAGCCTCGACGGCACCGAACTGACCGTCAAGATCGAGTCGCAGGGCCTGACGCCCGGCCAGCCGCACGCCCAGCACATCCACGGCTCCACGGAGGGGCACGACTTCACCTGCCCGGACATCACCGCCGACAAGGACGGGGACGGCATCGTCACCACCAGCGAGGGGCTGCCCGTCTACGGCAACATCAACATCTCGCTGACGGTGGACGGCGACACGACCCCGGACAGCGGCCTCGCCGTCGACCGGATGCCGGTGGCCGAGGCCGACGGCACGCTCTCCTACGAACGCACCCTGACGGTCTCGCAGGACGTCGCGGACCACATCCAGGACCTGCACGTCGTGCAGCACGGCATCGACCCCAACGGCAACAACAAGTACGACTTCGGCGTCGGCAAGAGCGACCTGGACCCGAAGCTTCCGCAGGAGGCCACCGCTCCGGCCGCCTGCGGCCTGGTCAAGGGCGCCGCGGTCGGCTCCGTGCCCGCCGGCGGCGTGGAGACCGGGACGACGGCCTCCGCCTCCGGTGTCCAGAGCCGCGGTATGGCCGCCGTCGGCGCGGCGACGCTCGTCGCGGCCGCGGGCACCGTCGTGGTGACCCGGCGCAGGCGCGCCGCCCAGGACGGTTGACCCGAGGCCGCCGTGAGCAGCTACCCGAACCCCCGGAGGTCCCCCGTGAATCGTGGCCGCAAACGCGCCCTGTTCGTCTTCGTGTTCGTCGTGGTGTCGGCGACCCTCGTCGGGCTGATCCTGACCGTCCAGAGCCGGGCCTCGTCCGACGAGGCGGCGGGCACGGCCCCGCCCGCCGCTCCGGGTGACGGCGCGGCGCAGGGCGGCGGGCAGCCCGCCGGCAAGCCGGCCGGGGACGTCAAGCCGCTGGGCGCCTCCCGGCCGCGGCAGATCTCCATCCCCGGGCTGGGCGTCACCTCCACGCTGGAGAAGCTGAACCTGGGCGCCGACGGGGAGATGAAGACCCCGCGCGACCCGTTCAAGGCGGGCTGGTACGAGCCCGGGCCCGCGCCCGGCGCCCTGGGACCGGCCGTGATCGCGGGCCATGTCACCTGGAACGGTGAGCCCTCGGTCTTCCACAAGCTGTCCACCCTGAAGCAGGGCGACCGGATCGAGGTGACGCGCGAGGACGGCAGGACGGCCGAGTTCACGGTCGACAAGATCGGCCAGTATCCGAAGAACGAGTTCCCGACCGTCGAGGTGTACCGCAATCTCGACCACGCCGGGCTCCGCCTCATCACCTGCGGCGGCGAGTTCTCCGAGTCGGACAACCGCTACTCCGACAACGTGGTCGTCTTCGCCTCCCTGGCGGGCAGCCGCGCCTGACCCCCGCGGCGCCACCGGGACCCGCCGCGTGCCGGTCACCGCACCCGGCACGCACGGCGGCGGCCGCCGGACTTCCCCCGGCGGCCGCCCCCGCCGTACGCGGGGTACGGTCCGCGCCGTACGTCCGGAGGGCGCCGCGCCGTACGGTGACGCGGCGGCGCCCCGGCCCCCCGGAGAGCGCGGAAACGTTTGCGAGATCATGGTCGCTGTACAGCACGGACCACCTCCGTGACCCGACCCTGAAGGACCATCACAGTGACCACGACGGCCGCCCATCCTCCGATCTACCAGCAGCTGGTGAACGAACAGGGCGACATCCTCGCCGACACCCGGGCCGCCGCCGAGGAGATCCTGCGCGAAGCGGCCGAGGCCCTGGACTGGAACGGACCCGGCATCCAGCGCCGCATCCGGGAACAGGGCCGCCGCTGACCGCCGCGGCCACGCCCCGGGCGGCCGCCCGGGGCCGGAGAGCCGCCCGCGGGGCCGCGCCGGCTCACCGGCCGCGCAGCCGCTCCGTCTCCCGCCGCTCCCGCTTGGTGGGGCGCCCGGCGCCGCGGTCGCGGCGCGGGGCCACCACGAGCTCCTCGCGCGGGGGCGGCGGCGGGCTGTTGTCCACGTAGGCCTCCGCCGCGACGGGCGCCCCGACCCGCTTCCGCAGCAGGTGCTTCACGACCACGATCCGCTCGCGGCCGGCGACGCGCAGCCGCACCTCGTCCCCCGCCTTGACGGAGTGGGCGGGCTTGACGCGCTCGCCGTTGACCCGCACGTGGCCGGCCCGGCAGGCGGAGGCGGCCATCGAGCGGGTTTTCGTCAGCCGTACGGACCAGATCCAGCTGTCGACGCGTACGGCTCCCTCGTCCGACACCATGCCCCGACCCTACCGCCGGGGCCCCGGCCGCACCCGGGGACGGTGCGGACGGCACCCGTCAGCGGTGCTGCTCGATGAGGAGCCGCGCCATCGCCCGGGCCCGCCGGGCGGCGTCGGAGTCCCCCTCGGTGGCGGAGATGATCGAGCCCTTCATCAGGATGTGCCAGGAACGCGCGAAGTTCTCCGGGTCCCGGAGGCCGGCCTCCTCGGCCAGCGTGCGCACCACGCCCCGTATGGTGTCCAGGTGCCGGATACTGGCCCGGCCCAGCGGATGTTCCGGCCGCATTTCCAGCAGCACGTTGATGAACGCGCAGGCATCGAACTCCGGGCTGCGGAACCACCCGTCGAAGACGTCGAAAATCGCCAGCAGGCGTTCCTCCGGCGTTTTCCCGAGACGCCGCGCCTCCGTCTCGACGAAACCGAGCGTCCAGTTTTTCTCCCGCATCTCCAGAAACGCCAGAACCAGCGCGTCCTTCGACGGAAAATGCCGGTAGAGGGTGGCTTTTGCCACCTTCGAACGGCGAATCACCTCGTCGATGCCCACATCGCGGACACCGCGCCGGGAGAACAACGCGTAGGCCGTGCGCAGAATGCGTTCCCGGGCCGCCGCGGGAGATGCCGCGGAAAATACGGTGGTTGCGATCTCGGTGGTCATCGTGCGCCCCAGTGTAGTCGTGGACAGGAGCGGTGAACTGTGAGCATCATGAGGCCATGCCTTCAGAGACAGACCTGTCTTCCTCGCCCCCCGTACACGCGGGGGTCCACACCATCACCCGGGCCCCCGGCGGTGATGCCGTCGTGGCGCCGTGGGGAGAGGTCGACTACGACTCCGCGCCCCTCCTCTACCGGGCCGTGAACGGGCTGACCGCCGGCGACGGCGGAGTGGTGCTGGACATGGCCGACGTCACCTTCATGGACATCGCCGGACTGCACTTCCTCCGGTACCTGCACTCCTACGGCGAAGAGCACCGGCGGGCGGTGACCACGGTCAACTGGGGCCGCCAGCCGCAGCGCGTGCTCACCCTGGCCGGCTCCCTCATGGACGAGCCACCGCTCGGGGCCGGCCGCTGAGCCGCCCCCTCTGACCCACCGACCCACCGACCCTCCGTCTGTCCGGCCGGGGCCGCGGGACCAGCACAGCGCTGCGGTCCCCGTGCGTCCGCGGCCGCTCCGGACGGCGCCGCCCGGGCGGACCGAATCCGAGTCCCCGGCGCGCGCCCGTCCCGCGGCACCGCCGCCGTGCGCACCGCCGGCCGCCCGAGTTCCGCCGCCTCCCTCGCGCCTCTCCCCCGCGTCTCCCTCCCGCGCCCTTCGCGCCCTCCTGTGCCGCTTCCCGCACCGCGGGGGCCCCCTGTCACGCCCGGACGCCCCGCCACCGCAGGCCGTCACCGCGCCGTGAGCGCCACGGGGGTGTTCCGCCGCGATCAGACCGTATGACGTTTCCGGGAGACCGCCGGAGGTACCCGGAGTGCCGACCAGAGCAGCGTTTCACCGACGTCCGGACCAGGACGCCGCTACTCGTCCGAAAGGTGACGGCCATGCACGTCCGCCATGATGAGAGAACCGCAGTCGGCAGGTCCCCGGTGCGCACCGCCGCGCAGGCGGTGGGGGCGGTCTTCCTGCTCGTCGGCGTCCTCGGCTTCATCCCGGGCATCACCACCGACTACGACTCGCTCTCCTTCGCGGGCCACGACTCCGGAGCGGAACTGTTCGGGATCTTCCAGGTCTCCGTCCTGCACAACCTCGTCCACCTGGCCTTCGGGGTCGCCGGACTGGCCATGGCGCGGACGGCTTCCCTGGCCCGCGCGTACCTCGTCGGCGGCGGCGCCGTCTATCTGGCGCTCTGGCTGTACGGCCTGGTCATCGACAAGGGCTCGGACGCCAACTTCGTCCCGCTGAACTCCGCCGACGACTGGCTGCACTTCTTCCTGGGCATCGGCATGATCGGCCTGGGAATCCTGCTCGGCCGCAGGCACGGACGCACCGCCTGAGCGGGCGCGCCCCGGTCCGCGGAGGGTCCGGCCGGAACGACGGACGCCCGTCCCGGCCGGGCCCCGGTGTTTCCGGCCCGGCCCTACGGCCTGGCGCGGTGCCCCGGGCGGCCGTGGGTGCGGCGGCGTTCCTTCAGCTCCGCCTCGTACACATGGCGGCGGCCCTCCATCAGCCGGTCGCGCACCCGCCGCTCCGTCTCCCTGAATTCGCGGTAGTAGCCGTCGTCGTACTCCTCCACGATCTGGAAGGTCCACCGGCCGGCGAGGACGTTGCGGCCGATCAGCCCGTCCTGCACCTCATCGGCCAGTTCCCGGTGTCCTCCGGCGTGCAGCAGGCGGACGACCTCGTCCAGCAGGAAATCGGCGTGGCCGGTGAGCTGGTGGAACGCGTAGAGCAGTCCCCGGGCCCGCTCGGTGTACTCCAGCGCCTCGGACAGTTTGCCCGCGGCGGCGACGGCGGTGTCGTCGGCGTCCTCGGGCCGCCGGTGCTGCGGGTCGGGTCCGTCGGCCTTGTCCGCTGCGGTACCGGTTTCCATGGTCTCTCCGTGGGTTCTCTGCGGCGGGTGGGTCCCGCGTGGGCGATGAGGGGCGACGCGGAACACGCGGGCCGGGAACGTCCCGGCCACGCTCCGCGCCGTGTCCGGCACGGGGTGCCGGGGCGCTCCGTCCACCCCGCGTGGGTGCGGCCCGGTCCCGGTTCTTCTTCCGCACGGTTCCCGGCTCATGCGCGCCGGTCCGGCGCGGGCCCGTCCGTCCCCCGTTCGGAAGAGCCGGGCTGGCGCTTCGCGCCGGGCGTGCCAGAGTGGGGGCGCGGCACGCCCGCCCGCGTCCGCGCCGACACCCGCCGCTCCCGCCGGCGGCGGGCCGAGACCGGGAGGCCGATGTGGAGACGGGGACGGACGGGGACCGGCCCCCGCAGCGCTGTCTGGTGACCGGCGCCACCGGATACATCGGCGGCCGGCTGGTGCCGGAGCTGCTGGCCGCGGGCTTCGCCGTACGGTGCCTGGCCCGCACCCCGGGCAAGCTCCGCGACCATCCCTGGGCCGGCCGGGTCGAGACCGTGCGGGGGGATGTGACGGACGCGGAGTCGGTGCGGGCCGCGATGAGCGGGGTGGACGTTGCCTACTACCTGGTGCACGCCCTCGGTGCCGGTTCCGGGTTCGAGGAGACGGACCGCCGGGCGGCCCGGATCTTCACCGAGGAGGCGCACCGCGCCGGTGTCTCGCGGATCGTCTATCTGGGCGGGCTGACCCCGGCGGGGGTGCCCGAGCGGGAGCTCTCGCCGCATCTGCGGTCCCGGGCCGAGGTGGGACGGATCCTGCTGGACGGCGAGGTGCCGGCGGCGGTCCTGCGGGCGGCGGTGGTCATCGGCTCGGGCTCGGCCTCCTTCGAGATGCTCCGGCACCTCACCGAGCGGCTGCCGGTGATGGTCACACCCCGCTGGGTCCGCACCCGGATCCAGCCCGTCGCGGTACGGGACGTGCTCCGCTACCTCGTGGGCTGCGCCCGGCTCCCCGCGGAGGTCGACCGCGCTTTCGACATCGGCGGTCCCGATGTGACGACGTACCGGGAGATGATGCGGCAGTACGCGCGGACGGCGGGACTGCCCCGGCGGCTGATCGTGACCCTGCCGCTGCTGAGCCCGGGGCTCTCCAGCCACTGGATCGGGCTGGTCACGCCGGTTCCCGCGCCGCTCGCCCGGCCGCTGACCGAGTCACTGCGCCACGAGGTGGTCTGCCATGAGCACGACATCGCCCGCTACGTCCCGGACCCGCCGGAAGGGCTGACCGGGTTCCGGCGCTCGGTGGAGCTGGCCATCCAGCGGATCAAGGAGGCCGACGTCGCGACCCGCTGGTCCTCGGCCTCCGTCCCCGGCGCCCCCAGCGATCCGCTGCCGACCGACCCGGACTGGGCCGGCGGTGATCTCTACACCGACGACCGGGAGCGGCTCGTCGCGGCCTCGCCCGAGGCCCTGTGGCGGGTGATCGAGGGCATCGGCGGCGAGCACGGCTGGTACTCCTTCCCGCTGGCCTGGGCCGTGCGGGGCTGGGCCGACCGGGCCGTCGGCGGGGTCGGCCTGCGGCGCGGCCGCCGGGATCCGCACCGGCTGCGCGTGGGCGACTCGCTCGACTTCTGGCGGGTGGAGGAGATCGAGCGGGGCCGGCTGCTGCGGCTGCGCGCGGAGATGCGCCTCCCGGGCCTCGCCTGGCTGGAGATGACCGCCGGGCGGGACGAGCGGGGCCGCACCGTCTACCGGCAGCGTTCGCTCTTCCACCCGCACGGCTTCGCCGGCCGTCTGTACTGGTGGAGCGTCTCCCCGTTCCACGCCGTGGTGTTCGGCGGCATGGCCCGGAACATCGCCTCCGCCGCCGGGCGGTCCGCGCGGACGGAGGCCGGGACGGACGGGTTCCTCGCGCGACGGGGGCGCCGCGGAGCCGGGGCCGGCCGGAGCGGCGCCTCCGCGCACGGCCGGGATTCCGGCCGGACGCGGGCGCCGGGGCCGGCGCCGGGGCCGGCCGCCAGGATCGCCGCCCTGGTCTCGCGGGGCGGCGGGAAGCCGGGGACCTCCCGGCCCCGGCGCTGAGCACCGCCCGGTGCCGCCCGCTTCCGTGCGGGCGCTCCCGGCCCGCCCCCGGCCCTCCGCGGGCGGCCCCGCGTCCGTGTACGGCACGGGGAGGGCGGGCCGGGCCCCCGGGGTCACCAGCGGCTGTGCACCTGCGCCCGGATGCGGCGGTCGTACAGCTCGCGGACGGCGTCCAGGACGGGCCGCGGCAGCGGCGGCAGCGCTGCGGCCTCCGCGTTGGCCCGCGCCTGCTCGGGCGAACGGGCGCCGGGGATCACCGAGGTGACGCCGGGCTGCTGGATGATCCAGCGGAGCGCCGTCTGGGCCGGTGTGGCGCCCTCGGGTGCCAGTCCGGCGAACTCGGCCGCGGCCTCGACGCCGGTGGCGAAGTCCACACCCGAGAACGTCTCGCCCTGGTCGAAGGCCTCGCCGTGGCGGTTGTACGTCCGGTGGTCGTCCGCGGAGAAGACGGTGTCCCGGGTGTAGCGGCCGGACAGCAGCCCGGAGGCCAGCGGCACCCGGGCGATGATGCCGACGCCCGCCTCGGCGGCGGCGGGGAGCACCCGCTCCAGCGGCTTGAGCCGGAACGGGTTGAGGATGATCTGCACGCTCGCCGTCCCCGGGCGGGCGATCGCGGCCAGCGCCTCCTCGCAGGTCTCCACGCTCACCGCGTACGCGGCCACCCGCTTCTCGGCCACCAGGGTGTCGAGGGCGTCGAAGACGGCGTCCGAGGAGTACACGGGGGTGGGCGGGCAGTGGAGCTGCACCAGGTCGAGGGTGTCGACGCCCAGGTTGGCCCGTGAACGGTCGGTCCAGGCACGGAAGTTGTCCAGGTTGTAGTGCTCGGGGAGCTGCTCCGCCCGGCGGCCCATCTTGGTGGCGGTGAAGATCCCGGCGTCGGGGCGCTCCCGGAGGTAGCGGCCGATCAGCTGCTCGCTGCGGCCGTCGCCGTACACGTCCGCCGTGTCGAAGAAGGTGACACCGGACTCCACCGCGGCGTCGAGCACGGCGAGGGCGTCCTCCTCCCGGACCTCGCCCCAGTCCGCTCCGAGCTGCCATGTTCCCAGTCCGACGACGGACACCTCGCGGCCCGTCCTGCCCAGTACTCGCTGTTCCATGGGATCGATCCTACGTTCGCCCGGGCGGGGCCGGACCGGCCGGCGGGACGGCGGGGCGTCCGGGGAGCGGGCCGCTGACCGGGAAGATTGCGCGGGATGGGCCAGGGTAGCCGCTCCGTTTGTACGGAGATTCCCACAGGACGGAGGAACTGGTGAGCCAAGCGAATGTTTTCGTCATCGGGATGGACGAGGGAAACCTGGACACGCTCCAGGACGTCCCCCTGGCCGTGAATTACCGTTTCCATCCGCTGCTGACCATCGAGGAACTCCAGGTCGGCGACATTCCCGTGGTGGAACTGATCGAGAAGGCCCAGGCGAAGCTGGACGCCTTCGAGGGAAGCATCGACGCCATCGTGGGCTACTGGGATTTCCCGGTGAGCACGCTGGTCCCCATTCTGTGCGAACGCTATGGACTGAGCAGCACCAGCCTGGAATCCATCGTCAAGTGCGAGCACAAGTACTGGAGCCGGCTGGAACAGCGGAAGGTCATCGACGAGCACCCGCGCTTCGCGGTGGTGGATCCGTTCTCGGAACCCGGTCCGCCGGAGGGGCTGTCCTTCCCGATGTGGCTCAAGCCCGTCAAGTCCTTCTCCTCCGAACTGGCCTTCGGGGTCAAGGACGAAAAGGAGTTCCACGAGGCGATCGGCGAGATCCGCGAGGGCATTTCGCGCGTCGGCAAGCCCTTCGAGTACATCCTCGACCAGCTGAAGCTGCCGGCGGAGGTCGAGGAGGCGGGCGGTCAGGCGTGCCTGGCCGAGGAGTCGCTCAGCGGCGAGCAGTTCGCCGCCGAGGGCTACGTCCACAACGGCGAGGTCACCGTGTACGGCGTCCTCGACTCCATCAACTACCCGGACTCCCCCTGCTTCCTCCGCCACCAGTACCCCACCCAGCTGCTGCCCGAGTCCGTCGTGGAACGGATCAAGGACGTGTCGAAGCGGGTCATCTCGCAGATCGGCATGGATTCCGCGACGTTCAGCATCGAGTACTTCTACGACAAGGAGACCGATGAGCTGAATCTGCTGGAGATCAACCCGCGGCACTCGCAGTCGCACGCCGAGATGTTCGAGTACGTCGACGGCCTGCCGAACCACCACTGCATGCTCAGCCTGGCCCTCGGCCGGGACCCGCGCCTGCCGCAGGGCGAGGGGCCTTACCAGGTGGCCGCCAAGTGGTACTACCGGCGCTTCAAGGACGGTGTGGCGCGGCGGGTGCCGACCGAGGAGGAGATCGAGCGGCTGCAGGAGGAGATACCGGGGGTGAAGATCGAGATCGTGCCCGGGAAGGGCCGGCGGCTCTCGGACCTTCCGGGCCAGGACAGCTACAGCTTCGAGCTCGCCCATCTCTTCATCGGCGCGGACAGCGAGGAAGAGCTCTGCGAGAAGTACGACCGGTGTGTGGCGGCGCTTCCCTTCGAGTTCGACGCCGCACCCGAGGAGGAGCGCGACTGATTCATGCGAGCCGTCACCAGCCTGCCCTGCGCGATCAAGGAAGAGGAGCACGTCCGGATCCCGGTCTCGGACGGCACCCGGCTCTCGGCCCGGATCTGGCGGCCGACCGCCTCGGACGACGAGCCGGTGCCCGCGGTGCTGGAGTACATCCCGTACCGCAAGCGCGACCTCAGCTCCGTGCGCGACTCCATCCACCACCCCTACATGGCCGGTCACGGCTACGCCTGTGTACGGGTCGACATCCGCGGCACCGGCGAGTCCGAGGGCGTCCTCACCGACGAGTACCTGGAGGTGGAGCAGACCGACGCCGAGGACGTCCTCGCCTGGCTGGCCGACCAGCCGTGGTGCGACGGACGCACCGGCATGATGGGCATCTCCTGGGGCGCCTTCAGCGCCCTCCAGGTCGCGGCCCGCCGGCCGCCGAGTCTGCGGGCGATCGTCATCGCGTCCTTCACCGACGACCGCTACGCCGACGACATGCACTACATGGGCGGCTGTCTGCTCTCGGACAACCTGGCCGAGGCGGGCACCATGTTCGCCTACGCCACCTGCCCGCCGGACCCCGCGCTCGTCGGGGACCGCTGGCGCGACATGTGGCGGGAGCGCCTGGAGAACAGCCGTCCCTGGGCCGCGGAGTGGCTGCGCCACCAGCGGCGCGACGCCTACTGGCGGCACGCCTCGGTCTGCGAGGACTACTCGGCCGTGCGGGTGCCGGTGCTGGCCTCCAGCGGCTGGGCGGACGGCTACTCCAACGCCGTGGCACGGCTGCTGGAGAACCTGGACGTCCCCCGCCGCGGGCTGATCGGCCCCTGGTCGCACAAGTACCCGCACCTGGGCGAGCCGGGCCCGGCCGTCGGCTACCTCCAGGAGGTCGTCCGCTGGTGGGACCACTGGCTCAAGGACAAGGACAACGAGGCCATGGACGGGCCGATGCTGCGCACCTGGATGCAGGAGAGCGTGCCGCCGTCCACGTCCTACGAGGAGCGCCCCGGCCGCTGGGTCGGCGAGCCGGCCTGGCCCTCTCCGCACATCGAGCGGCTGTCCCATCCGCTGAGCCCGCACCGGATCGGCGCGCCGGGCGAGACGGCCGCCGACGGGACGGAGATGACGGTGCAGTCGCCGCTGTCCGTCGGGCAGTTCGCCGGCAAGTGGGCCTCCTACAACGCGCCGCCGGACCTCCCCTACGACCAGCGGGAGGAGGACGGCGGGTCGATGGTCTTCGACACCGATCCGCTGCCCGGGCGGCTGGAGATCCTGGGCGCCCCGACGGTGGAGCTCGACCTGTCGGTCAGCGAGCCGGTGGCGACGGTGGCGGCACGGCTGTCGGACGTGGCGCCGGACGGCCGTGCCACCCGGGTCAGCTACGGCCTGCTGAACCTCACCCGCAGGGACGGCCGGGCCGCGCCGGAGCCGCTGGTGCCCGGGGAGCGCTACCGGGCGGTGGTACAGCTCAACGGCACGGCCCAGGCCTTCCCGCCGGGGCACCGGATCCGGCTGTCGCTGTCGACCTCCTACTGGCCGCTGGCCTGGCCGCCGCCGCGGCCGGTGCTGCTGACGGTGTACTCCGGCGCCAGCGCGCTGACGCTGCCGGTGCGGCCCGCGGCCGAGCCGGACGAGGTGACGGCGCGGCCCTTCGAGGAGCCGGAAGGCACGCCTCCGCTGGAGGTCACCCAGGTGTCCCCGCCCGAGCAGCGCTGGACCGTCTCCCGCGACCTGGTCGGCTACAACGCGGCGCTGGAGATCGTCAAGGACAACGGCACCGTGCGCTACGAGGACATCGGCCTCGAAGCGGGCCGCCGCGCCTACGAGCGGTACGACTCGGTCGCCGACGACTTCCAGTCGGTGCGCGGCGAGTCGGCCTGGACGATGACGTTCCGCCGGGACGACTGGGAGGTGCGGACCGTGACCCGTACGGTGCTCCGCTCCACGGAGACGGAGTTCCTGCTGCACGCCACGCTCGACGGCTACGAGGGCGGGGAGCGGGTGTTCTCCCGCACCTGGAACGAGGCGGTGCCCCGCGACCATCTCTGAGCCGGCCGCCCGGCGCGGCACATCGCACGGGACCGTGCGGCGGCGGCCGCGCCCCCGTCGCCGCACGGCCCGCCGCCGGGCGCGGGCAGCGGCGCGCCGGTCAGTACTCCCGGTCGAGCAGTTCCTTGAGAAACTCCCGGCTCTCCTCCGGGGGTTCGGCCTCCGCGCACAGCCGTTCCATGATCAGCCCGTACTGGTCGACGTCCTCCCGCTTGTCGAGGTACACCGCGCCGGTCAGCTGCTCCAGATAGACCTTGTCCGGCAGGTCCGGCTCCCGGAACCGCAGCAGCGTGACGGGGGTCCCGGCCGCGGCGTTCGCGCCCACGCTGAACGGCGCCACCTGGAGCGACACGCTCGGCAGCTCGCTCACGGCCAGCAGGTGCTCCAGCTGAGCGCGCATCACCTCCGGGCCGCCGAAGGGCCGTCGCAGCACCGCCTCGTCCACGACCGCCCAGAGCTTCGGGGCGTCCGGCCGGGTGAGCAGCTTCTGCCGGGCGAGCCTCAGCTCCACCAGGCGGTCGATCTTGCGCCGGGGGGCGTCCGGGTAACCGATCCGGGTCACCGCCCGCGCGTACGCCTCGGTCTGGAGAAGGCCGGGGAGGAACTGCACCTCGTAGGTGCGGATGAGCTGGGCGGACTCCTCCAGGCCGATGTGCAGCTCGAACCAGTCCTCCAGGACGTCGCTGTACTCGTGCCACCAGCCGGGGCGGTTGGCCCGGCGGCCGAGGGTGAGGTAGTCCGAGCGTTCGCCCGGGTCGTGGACTCCGTAGAGGGTGAGCAGATCCTCCAGGTCACGGGTCTTGAAGCCCACCTGCCCGCGTTCGAGGCGGCTGATCTTCGCGTGGGAGGCGCGGATGGCCCGGCCGGCCGCCTCCGGGGTGATGCCGCGTTCCCGGCGCAGCCGCCGCAGCTGGGCGCCGACCACGATCCGCAGCACGGTGGGCCCGGCCTCGGGCCGGTCCAGGTAGCGCCGTACGGGTAAGGCGTCGCCGGGGCCCGGGAGTGCGCTCACCGCCGCACCTCCTGCCCGGTGCGCGGCCGGGCGCTCAGGGGGAGACGGCGGGCAGCCGGTCCCCCGCCGGCGGCCGTCGGGCCGGTCACGCCGGCTGCTCCCGTCCCGGCAGGGCGTCGAAGTCGCCGTCCTTCGCCCCGCGGACGAAGGCGGCCATCTCCTCCCGGGTCCAGACCAGCACGGGTCCTTCCGGGTAACGGGAGTTGCGCACCGCGATCCTGCCCCCGGGGAGTACCGCGAGTTCCACGCAGTTGCCGCCCGGCGCGCTGCGGTGGCTTTTCCTCCATGTCACGCTCTCCAAGTCGTCCGCCCGGTCGGGCCGCTCGTCGTCGCCGGTCCCCATGCCAGCCCTCCTCCGCCGTCGGCGGACGGGTCCGCGTCCGCCCCGGCAACCCCTCAGACAACCCCTCATATGCCGTACGCGAGACTGTAGGTGCGGCCGCGTGCACCGCACCAGCCGGAGCACGGCGGTCCGGAGCCCCTCTTCGCGCGGTGCGCTTCGGGTCAGGGCTTGCGGGCGACGCCCACGTAGAGCGGGATGTCGGTGTCGGAGAGGGTCTCCGCGCCCACGTCGACCGGATCGGGGCGCCAGCGCTGGACGACTTGGAGACCCGGCTCCACGAGGTCCAGGCCGTCGAAGAAGCGCCGCACCTCGTCCTTGCTCCGCGGCGTCACGTTCGACCCCTTGGCCTTGAAGTTGTCCGAAACCTGTTTCAGCATGGCCGGTTCGAAGTCGTTCGTGGCATGGCTGAGCACGAGGTGGCTGCCCGGGGGAAGGTCCCGGAGGAGACGGGCGACGATGCCGTACGGGTCGGCCCGCTCCGGAAGCCAGTGCAGCACCGCCACCAGGGTCACCGCGACGGGCTGTCCGAAGTCGAGCGTCGCGCGGAGCCGGGGGTGCTCCAGGATGCCGTCGGGGTCGCACAGATCGGCCTCGATGTAGGCGGTCCGGCCCTCGGGGGTGGACTCGTGCAGGGCCCGTGAGTGGGCCAGCACGATGGGGTCGTTGTCGGTGTAGACGACCCGGCAGGCGGGGTCGGCGTCCTGGACGACCTCGTGGAGATTGGGCGAGGTCGGGATGCCGGTGCCGATGTCGAGGAACTGGCGGACCCCGGCCTCCCGGGCCAGGTACCGCACGGCCCGGTGCATGAAGGCGCGGTTCTGGTGCGCCACCAGGCCGGCCACCGGCATCGTCTCCAGCAGCTGTTCGGCCGCCTTCCGGTCCTCCGGGTAGTTCGTCTTGCCGCCCAGCAGGACGTCGTACACGCGCGCGGCGTGCGGCCGGTCGGTGTGGAGTTCGACCGGCGGCCTGGACCGGGTCCGCATCCATTCCTCCGCGTCCGCCATGCTGCACCGCTCCTTCCCCGCCGCCCGCTGCCGGACGGGCCGTCAACTGTGCTGAGGAGCCTACTGTGTTGGGCCTCCACGGCGACCCGCTTCCACGGGCTCGCGCGGACCGCCGGCAGCCGCGGCCGGCGGGCCCGGGCCGTACGCCGCGGCGGGCGGCACGCGGAAGCGGTGGTCCGGTTTCGTTTGGCCCGCGCCCTCTCCGGGGAACCCTCGGGGCCATGACCACACTCCGGGACGGCGCCCTCGCCGCCGCCTTCGACCGGGCCTCGGGCTCGTACGACCGCCTCGTCGCCGCCAACCCGGGCTACCACGCGCATCTGCGGCTGTCCGCCGGCCGGCTCGCGCTGCCCGCGCGGGGGGCGGGGATGCGGGTGCTGGATCTGGGCTGCGGCACGGGCGCCTCGACGGCCGCCCTGCTCGCCGCCGCGCCCCGCGCCCGGATCACGGCGGTCGACGCCTCGGCGGGCATGCTGCGGCAGGCGGCCGCCAAGCACTGGGACGGTGACGTCGAGTTCGTCCACGCCGCGGCGGAGGACCTGCCCCGCCCGGGCGCGGAGGGCCCGTTCGACGCCGTCTTCGCGGCCTATCTGGTACGGAACGTGGCGGACCCGGACGCGGTGCTGCGGTCGGTACGGGAACTGCTGCGCCCGGGCGGGCGGCTGGCCGTGCACGAGTACACGCTGACCGGGACCCCGTTCCACCGGCTCGTCTGGTCGGCGGTCTGCTGGGGCATCGTGATCCCGGCCGGCTCCCTGCCCCGGGGCGACGCCTCGCTCTACCGTCATCTGTGGCGCAGCGTGCTGGACTTCGACACCGCCGGCGCCTTCCGCGAGCGGCTGGCCCGGGCCGGGCTGCCGCCGGTGCGGACCGCTCCGGTGACGGGCTGGCAGCGCGGGATCGTGCACACCTTCCTGGCCGAGCGGCCCGGCGGCGCGGAGGACACCGGGGGCCGGGGCGGCGAAGGTCCCCGGGAGGGCGGGGGGTGAGCCCCGCGGCGGGGTGCCGCCCCGGCCCGTCCGGCGCGGAGCACCGCCGCCCCCGGCTCCCGCCCCGCCCGCGCGGACCCGTCCCGTCCGGGCTCCGCGCCCTGTCAGTCGCCGGTGGCGGTGGCCAGTGCGTCGGTCAGCTGCCGGGCGCGTGTCTCCTCCCTCAGGAGGATCTCGACCAGGGGGCCGGTGCCCGGGTCGGCCGTCGATCCGCTGCCGGAGCCGGCCGGCCTCACCGCGCTCCGGCCCGCCGACTCGTCGATGTACTGCCCGAAGGGCCGGGGGTCGGCCGTCAGACGGACGCGATCACCGGCCAGGGCGCCGTGCGCCGAGGCGTGGTCGACGCCCAGGCGGGCCAGTCGCTCCCCGCCCGCGTACCGGGTGCCAGCGGGGGTGCTCTCCTCCGCCATGTGCGGGTACCGGAGCAGGACCTCGTGGGTGGCCAGGACCGCCAGCAGGACGTGTTCGGTGCCCACCACGCGGTCGCCGAGACGACGTGCCTGTTCGAACGTCTCCCATCTGACCCACTCGAACGGCATCGAGGCCCAGTTGATCCCGCCGTACTTGACCACCCAGCGCTTCCAGAAGGACATCTGACGGTAACGGCCACGGCCGAGGAGAACGTCGCGCGTGGGATGCAGCAGCGGGGCGAGACCGTCGTCCCGGCTCCCGGTGCCCCCGTCGAGCCGGGCGCGTACGGCTTGCGGTGCGACGCCGCACGCGCCCAGCAGCTCCACCGCGCGGTTGTCCTCCTCCAGCAGCGCCCGCAGCAGGTGATCCGCGCCGAACTTGGCCGCGCCCTCCCGCTGCGCCCGCCGCATCGCCGCGGTCAGCGCCCTGGCCGCGGCGCCCGTGAAGCGGATGCCCTTGTCGCCGTCGTCCCCCAGCAGGTCCCGGGACGCGACGCTCTCCCCGGGGTCGTCGGCAACGCTCCACGCGCCGTCCCGGCCCCGCCGGTTCCGCAACACCTGCGCCACCGCGACCTTGGTCGCCCCTTCGTCCGCGAGGGCTTCGCGCGCCGCCCCCTTGGCCGTGGTGACGCCGGCCAGGAGATGCTCCGTACCGATGGCCTCCCCGTCGGTCGCCCCCCGGGCGCCCCGGGCGGACCCCAGGACACCCGCCATGTTCCAGTCGGGCTCCTTGATCACTGCCATGGCCTTCCCTTCGTGCGGTCGCTGATGTGCAGCCTCCCCGAACCGGGACGGGGACCGCATCGCCCGGGAGGCGGATCTCCGCATGCCCCTCCGGGGGGACGTGAACAAACTTGCGTCTCAAGCGGCTTGAGGTACCACAGTGGCCCCGTGAACGCCCACGAGCTGTACCCCATCGGAGACGCCGCCCGCCGCAGCGGCCTGAGCGTGAGTGCCGTCCGGTTCTACGCCGACGCCGGACTGGTCGAGCCCACGGGCCTGAACGGGGCCGGCCACCGGATGTACGACATCGGCGCCATCGCCCGGCTGGAACTCGTCCGTACCCTGCGCGAGCTGGACACCGGCCTGGACGAGATCCGCCGCCTGCTCGAAGGCGGCACGACCCTGCACGGTCTGCTCACCACGCACCTGGGGATCGTCGAGCGCCAGGAGCGCGTCCTGCGGGCCAGGCGGGCGGTGCTGAGGACCCTGATCGGACAGGGGGGCGGCACGCCCGCTCAAGCCGACCTGATGCACAAGCTCGTCTCGATGACCGACGAGGAACGCGAACGGACCATCGACGATTTCTGGAACGACGTCGGCGAGGGCCTGGACGTCCCCGAGGGCTTCGTCGACCGGTTGCGCACGATGCGCCCGGTCCTGCCCGCGGACCCCACGGCAGCCCAGCTCGAGGCCTGGATCGAGCTGGCCGACCTGGTGACGGACCCCGGGTTCCGCGACGCGGTCCGCGCCTATCTGCGGGACGTCTACTCCACACCCGAGGCGCGGGTCCTGGCGACCGGCCCGTTCCAGGACTTCATCCACGTGACCGGGGCCCCGCTGATGGCGGAGCTCCTGGCCGCGTACCGTGCCGGGGAGCCGCCCCGGTCCCCCCGGGCCCAGCAGGCCGTCACCCGCTTCATGGAAGCGGCCACCGCACTGTCCGGCACACCGCTCACCCCCGAAGTCCGCGACCGGATGGCCGACGGCTACCGGCGGATACCCGGCATCCTGTGCCGGATCGCCGAGGAGGAAGCCACCTCCGGGGGCCCCGTCTACGACGACACCCACGGCCGGTATCTGTCCCTGGTGGCGCGGATCAACGGGACCGCGCCCGAGGACCACCACGACCCCCTCCCCTACGCCTGGATCGCCGACGCCATGCAGGACGCGGGACCACCGCACCCCGGGTGAACGGGGGCCGAAGCGGCTGGAGCCACGGAGATCACGGGTCACCCGGTCAACGGGCGCTGCCGGTCTCCCGGGCGGGGGCACGGACTTCGGAGGCCGGGGCCGGGGCCGGGGCAGGGCCGAAGCCGGGCGGCCGCCTCCGCGCGGGCGGATCGTCCTCCCCTCAGCCGGCCAGCTCCGGGTAGCCGAAGAGACCGGCGTACTCGGCGGGCAGCCGGCTGAGCAGCGCGTCCCGCTCACCGCGGCCGATCCGGTCGGCCAGCGTGGACAGCACCGCGCGGGCGGCCACCTCGGCGCTCTCCTCGTCCTCGCCGGTGGCCTCGGCCACATGGGCGACGAACGTCCGCACCCCCCAGTCCCGGGCCGCGGCCTCCGCGTCATTGATCATGTCGGCCAGCGGCTCGGGCAGCTGGTCGGCCAGATGACCCGCGATATCCGGCGTCAGCCGGGTGCCCAGCGCGGTCAGGACGGCCCTGGTGACCCGGTCCGCCTCGTCCGCGCTGTATCCGCCGCGCTCGCGCACGGCTGCGAGGAAGGCTCCGTACGGCATGGGATGGCTCACTCCTTGTGTGGGCGGATGTCCGGGCCCGGCGCCGGGGACACCGGCCGGGCCCGAGGCGATTCGCACCGTCCGCGGCGAATGTCCTTCTAGAGGTACCAGGGGCCCTCCGCTTCAAACAGCTTTCGCCCGGCTGCCCGGCCCTCCCGGGGGACGGAAAGGGCGGCGGCACGCACAGCCGCCCCGGGCCGGGCACGGCACAGGACGGCTGCACGGAGGACGCGCCGTGGAGCGGGAGCGGACGGCCGGTCAGGTCGTCACGGCAGTCCGGCAGGCACCCCTGCCGCCGGGACTTCCGTGAACCGGCCGACCGGTCATTCCCTCCCGATGAAACAGCCGGCGCAGATCGTGCAGTTTCCTCCGAGTCGCGTCACCAGTTCCCGCACGACCTGCCGGGCCACCGGGTCGGTCCGGACCGCGGGCGGAGCGACGCACACCTCCCGCCCTGTTCGGGTGCGGGCCACCCATCCGCGGAAGGCCGGTCCGTGGTCAGCAATCACCAGAGTGCTGCGCATGGTTCCCCCTTTTCAGGAGTGGGAGAACCCCCGAGTGACCGTCCGATCGTGCCACTTCCGTCGCCCCCGGACGCAGGAATCCCGCAGAGCGCCGCGCCGCGGCGGAGCACGCCGCTCCCGGCCGGGCCCGCGCCGTGGCCCCACCCGCCGCCCGCCGCCCTCCGTCCTCCGTCCGCTCAGATCAGCCCTCTGCGGCGCAGGTCCTCCAGCACCCGCTCGTTCATCTCCCGGATCTTGCTCGCTTGCAGATCGGTGACCGCGATCGCCGCGCTCTCGAGCGCCTGCCGGATACCGGCCTCCACCTCCTCCCTGGGGAGCGAGGCGATGACGACCCCCGCGTCGGCCTCCGCCCGCTCGACCGGGACCGGCTCCCCGCCGGAGAGGACGAGGCGGCAACTGCCCGGCGCCCAGCCCAGAGCGCGCTCCATGTGCGCGTAGCTGGTGTCACGGACCCGCGCGCCGCGCTCGACCCGTTTCCAGGTGTCCTTGCTGATGCCGGCGGACCGCGCGGCGGGCTCGACACCGAGGCCGAGATCCAGCCGCCGCCGCGTGACGCGCTCTGCCAAACGATCGAGGTGGGGAACCATGCGCCCATCCTCTCAGGACCGGCTAGGACCGGCTAGGACTTGGCCCACGCACCGCAAAATAAGCGGGAGTTAGGGAAGCTTCACGCTAACTGGCCGCGAAAACCGGCTAGTTACGACTGGACATAGCCGCTAACTCCCGCTACTTTCTCCGCCATGCAGAGTCCCTCACCCACGTATCCCGTGGACGGGGCGGCCGTCCGGGAACTCCGCATGCGCAGCGGCATCGGGATTCCCCAGCTCGCCGAGCGGGTGGGCATCACCGCCAGCTATCTCAGCCGCATCGAAGTCGGAACCAGACGCCGCATGCGTCCGGCCACCTACCGCCGCCTCCGCTCCGCCCTGGGCCTCCCGCCCGACGACACCCGGATCCTCGCCCCGCGACCTGCCGTCCCCGCCCCCCGACCAGGAAGGCACCGCCGTGACCCCAACGGATGACCCCCGGACCGCCCTCCCGCGCACGACCGCCGAGCAGCGGCTCGTGGCACGTGCCCGCGACGGGAGCGCCGAGGCCTTCGCCGCTCTCTACGACCGCCACCACCGCCAGGTGTTCGCCTTCGTCCAGCACCGGGTGCGCAACACCGCCTTGGCGGAGGACGTCACCAGCGAGACGTTCCTCCGCGCCCTGCGCCGCATCGGCACCTTCTCCTGCCGGGGCGGGGCCTTCGGTGCCTGGCTGACGGTGATCGCGCGCAACATCGTCATCGACCACTACAAGTCCGGCCCGGTCCGGCGCGAGGTCTTCCCCGGGGAGGTGGTCCACGGCGACAGCTACGAGCGGGCGGCCGAGGACCGGGTCATCGAGGCCCACACCCATGCCGCCCTCTGGGCGGCCGTCGGCCGGCTCAGCCCCCTGCAGCAGGAGTGCGTGACGCTCCGCTTCCGGCGGGGGATGTCGGTTGCCGAGACGGCCAGGATCATGGGGAAACGGGAGGGCGCGGTCAAGACCCTCACCCACCGGGCCGTACGGAGCCTGGCACGCTCGCTCCCCGCCGGCCATCCGGTGGTCGCCGCATGACCCTGAACCCCAACCTCCCGCACGCCCTGCGGATCATCCGCGAGGCGCTGGCGGCCTACAGCGGGCCGGAGCTGGAACTGCGCATCGCGGTCGGCCTGGACGCGGCCGGGCTCCTCACCGACATCAACGCCATGGGCCGCGTCGATCGCACCGAGGTCACCCCGGAGGCCGTTCCCGGGCCTGTCGGGGACGGCCGGCCGCCCCCGGACACCGTGCTGCCGCACCAGGGCATCGTGCTGCGCCGGACGGAGCCGGCCACCGGTCCGCCCCCGGAGCCCGGCACGGTGACCCGGCTGCCGGCACCGGCGGAGGCCCGCTGCGCCCGCGCGGAAAAGGTCTTCGAGGACCTCGTCGACCGCTACGGGACGCGGCCGGAGGTGCTCACCGTCGAGCAGGACCACGACCGGGTCGTGGTCTGCATCCGGGCCCGGACCCTGTCCGACTGGGAACGGTGGCTCTCCGAGATCGGCGCCGGGGCGGCGGAGGACACCCGGCCGGCCGGATACGCCCAGCTGGCCTTCGGCACACGGGCCGGCGTACCGGTACGGCTCGTCGCCCACGAGGTGCCGCGGCTGCTCCACGCGGCCTACCAGGAGGCGGTGCGGCCCTACTGTCTCTGGGGCCGCGTCTACGACCTGGCGCGGCCGCTGGCCGAGAACGGCGGGGACGGCAACCACTGGCTGTTCCTCGGGATCCGCGACAAAAGCGGAATGCCGCTGCTGTCCGTACGGGGCCGCACGGAGCTGTGCACCCTGGAGAACATCGTCCGGCACTCCGGACCGCTCACGCCCGTGGACACCGGCGCGTCCCCGCCGGTGACCGGCGGGGACGCGGACTGAGACCGATCCGCTGCCGGGAAACGGCCCGCCCGGTACATGGACCGCCCCGCCGGTGGTAGTGAACCTTTCAAGAACCGGTGCCGGAATGCCCCTGTCGGCACCGGTTCCCGGGGCCGTCGGCCCGTCGCGCACCCCCTAGGGCGACGGGCAGCCGGCCGGTCCGCCGGCGAGCGCGGCCGAGCACGGCGTTCGCTCCCGCCGGTCCGGAGGGCCGGACCCGTCCTTGTCCCACCCCCGAGTGGCAACCGGGCCCGGCCTTCCTCCCCCTGACGCCCCGTCCCCGCGGAGCCGCTCCCCTGCCCGCGGCGCCTCCCGGCGGCACGCCGGGGCGGGAGACTCCGCGGTCACCGCGGCAGACGGTGCCTGGCCGGGCGCCGGCGGCGGCCGATGCGCACACCGAGCAGCACCAGATCGGCGAGAAAGACGGCCACCGCGATGACGAGCAGGAAGAACAGCCCCTCGACGACCACCCCGGCGATGCCGAGTCCGACCGCGACGAGGACCAGGAACAGGAACAGGGCCATGGGATCTCCGATACGGGGGCGCTCAGCGCCGGGCCAGCCGGCGTCCGCCGGCGCCCTGCCGGTAGGGGCGTTCGTAATGGGCGAAGACCGCCGCCTCCTCCTCGGCGAGGAGTTCGCCGTCCCGGTCGATCGAGGGCGCGTTCTTCACCTGCTTCCGCGAGACCCGGACCTTGAGATGGCCGGGCCCGACGGTGGCCCCGTCCAGCGGCACGAACACCAGCCGGCGCCGGGTCGGCAGGCCGACGAGGACGGCCGAGAAGGCCGGCTCGTCGGAGGAGGTGTCGACATAGACGGACTCCAGTTCCCCGATCCGCCGGCCCTCGGCGTCCAGCACGGCGTGACCGCGCCAGTCCTTGATGTTCTCGGCCTCGAACACCGCATGTCCTCCGTTCTCCGCGGGCGCTTCCCGGTCCCGTCCTCATCCGTCCTATCCGCACACAGCGCCGTCCGCGCGCCGGGAGCGCACGGGCGGCGGGATCCGTACGCCTGACGGCCTATCGGAACGGGCCCCGGAGGATCACCGGCACCGCGGGCACGGAGGAGCGGCCGCCGCCCCGGGGAGCCGGAACCGGACGGCCGGAATGGCCGGATCCGCGCGGTGACCGGGCGGTCCCGTCCGGCCGATGGCCGGGGGCGGGTGTTCCCGGGGCCTATGCTGTGCCGGGTGGCGAACGAAGAAGTGCAGCGCCTGGCGCGGATACGGATGCAGGTGACGGGAGAGACCTTCGACGAGGCTCTCGCCGCGCTGGAAGGCCGTTCCGCCGGCACAGGACGCGAGGACCGGCCGGAGCCCGAGCCGGACCCGGAGACGGTGGAGAGTGCGGCCGGTACCGGCGCGACCGTCATCGACCTGGCCGGGCGGGGGAGAACAGCGGGCACGGCCCGCGAGAGCCGGCGCCGCACGCCCGCACGCCCGCGCAGAACGCCCGGGGCCGCGAACGGGCAGCAGCAGGAGGAGAGAGGCTGACGGCCGGAGGCCCGCCTCGCCGGTCACCGCCGGCCCGGCCGTCCCGGTCCGCGCCGGGAGGGCCGGGCCGGCGGCGCGTCAGACGAGCTGCGCCCGGCCGAACAGCAGGGCGTAGCCACCCGGAAGCCGGTCGATGATCCGGTCCAGCAGCTCGCGGTCCAGCCCGTCGGCGAGGACGCTCAGAACCGAGCTGGCGTCCCAGCGGGCGGTCGCGGAGGTCGCTCCCTCGGTCCGGGCGGCGATCCCGTCGACGAACTCCGCGGCGGCCAGCGGCCGGCTCACCGGCCGCTGCGTGATGAGCACCCGGGCCGCCTCCGGCGGAAGCCGGCGGGCCAGCAGATGCCGCTCCGTCCGGCCGAGCTGACCGGCCAGCGCCGAGAGCACGACACGGATCACCCGTTCGGCCTCCCGCCGGCTCGGATACTCGCCGCGTTCCCGGACCTGCTCGGTGAACTCACTCCAGCGCATGCGTGCGCTCCTCCTCATTTCCCCTCACGACGACTGACAGACGGTGCGCGACACCCGGCGGCCCGGTGCGCCTGCCCGGCGGCGGCCCGGTCCGTCGCGCGGAACACGGCACACGGCCCGCGCACAGGAGGGTGCCGCAGCCGCCGCTGCGCGGCCACGGCACCCCGCGGCGGGTCAGGAACGGAGCTCCCTGCGCTCGCTGCCGCCCGAAATCTGGATCTTGCGCGGCTTGGCCTGCTCGGCGACCGGGATCCGGAGGGTCAGCACACCGGCCTCGTAGGAGGCTTCGATCCGCTCGGTGTCGAGGGTGTCGCCGAGGAAGAGCTGCCGGCTGAAGCTTCCGGCGGGACGCTCGGCGGCGATCACCTCGGCGTCCTCGGGAGCCGGCGACCTGCGCTCGGCCCGCACGGTGAGGACGTTGCGCTCGACGTCGAGGTCGATGCTCTCGGGGTCGATCCCCGGAAGGTCGAAGTGGACGATGAAGTCCTCGCCCGACCGGTACGCGTCCATCGGCATGCCCGAGGGCCGGGTGACGTTGCCGAACATCTGCTGGGCGAACCGGTCCAGGTCGCGGAAGGGGTCGGTACGCATGAGCATCACGGGTCATCTCCCTCCATGTGGCACTGCTTGCGATGCCCTACACACTTCTTATATACACCGCACGAGAAAACTTGACAAGCTGCCGCTCAACCTCGCCATTTATGCAGGTCAGAGCAGGTAGACCGGTAGGGCGGGCACCCCCGTCTCCCCTGCCGGGAGAGGGGATCGGGGGCGCCCCCTCCCCCGGCGCGGGCGGTGCGGTGGGCCGGAACCGCGGGTGCCGGGCCTACCAGCGTTCCGTGTTGGGCCGGAAGCTCCCCACGTAGCGTCGCATATAGCTCGCGTCGTCGCGCTTCCTCAGGCCGCAGCGGAGGTAGTCCTCGTGGGCGCGGGCGAGGGCGTCCTCGTCCAGTTCGACGCCGAGGCCCGGCCCGTCGGGCACTCCGACGGCGCCGTCGCGGAATTCCAGGGTCCCGGGGACGATCACGTCGGTCTTCTTCCACGGCCAGTGGGTGTCGCAGGCGTAGCTGAGATGCGGCGTCGCGGCGGCCACATGGACCATCGCGGCGAGGCTGATCCCGAGGTGGCTGTTGGAGTGCATGGACAGGCCGATGCCGAAGGACCGGCAGAGGACGGAGAGGGCCTGGGTGTCGCGCAGGCCGCCCCAGAAGTGGTGGTCGGAGAGGACGACGCCCACCGCCTTCGCCCGGATGGCCGGTTCCAGGTCATCGAAGCGGACCACGCACATGTTCGTGGCGAGCGGCATGCCCGCCTCCTCGGCCACCCGCGCCATGCCGGCGATGCCCGGGGTGGGGTCCTCCAAGTATTCGAGGACGCCGTCCAGGGCGCGGGCGACCCCGATGGCGGTGTCGGGTTTCCAGGCGCCGTTGGGGTCGATGCGCAGCGGGTGGCCCGGGAAGGCCGCGGCGAGGGCCCGGATGCCCTCGGTCTCCTGCGCGGGCGGGAGGACGCCGCCCTTGAGCTTGAGGGAGCGGAAGCCGTAGGTGTCCAGCATGTGCCGGGCCTCGCCGACGAGGGCTTCCGGGGTGAGCACCTCGCCCCAGTCGTCGGCCTCCGCGCCCAGGTGGGCGCCGTACTTGTAGAAGAGGTAGGCGGAGAACTCGACCTCGTCCCGGGCCCGGCCGCCGAGCAGGTCGCACACCGGCCGGCCGAGGAGCCGCCCCTGGGCGTCGAGGGCGGCCACCTCGAAGAGCGAGTAGACGCTGGCGAGGGTCTTGCCGGTGGAGAAGCCGCCGGTGAGGCCGTGCAGATCGGTGTACACCGTCTCGCCGACGACGCGCTCCACGGTCCGGCGCAGGCCGGGCAGGTCGAACACGTCCCAGCCGGTGAGCTGTTCGGCGACCCGGCGGGCCTGGGTGAGGAACGCCTCGTCGCCGTAGGACTCGCCGAGCCCGGTCACGCCGTCCTCGCCGACGAGCCGCAGCACGCTGCGCAGCGCGTACGGTTCGTGCACGCCCATGGCGTTGAGCAGCGGCGGGTCGGCGAAGGCGACGGGGGTGAGGAGGGCCTCCCGTATTCTCATCGGCCGCCCGCCTCCAGCCCGGTGAGGACGGCGAGGCCGTGGTCGACGATCCGCTCCAGCCGCCGGAGCTGGCCGTCGGTGGGCTCGGCGAGCGGCGGCCGGACCGGTCCCACCTTCTGGCCGCGCAGCCGGGCGGCGGCCTTGACCAGGGAGACGGCGAAGCCGGGGGTCTCGTCGCGGAGGGCCACCAGGGGCAGGTAGAAGCCGTTCAGCAGGGCGTCCATGGTGGAGCCGTCGCCCTCGGAGAGAGCTCGGTGGAAGCGCTGGGCGATCTCGGGTACGCAGCCGTGGACGGCGGAGGAGTAGCGCTCGACGCCGATGGCGGCGTAGGCGCGGGCGGACATCTCGGCGGTGGGCAGTCCGTTGAAGAAGAGAAGGTCCCGCCCCCGGCCGCCGGCGGCGCGGACCGCGGTGACGATACGGCTCATCCGCTCGATGTCCCCGTGGCCGTCCTTGATCCCGGTCACGGAGGGAACGGAGAGCAGGGAGACCGCCGACTCCTCGGTGAGGACGCTGGTGGCGCGGTGGTAGACGATGAGCGGCACGCCGGTGCCGGCCGCCGCGTACCGCACATGGGCGACGAGGCCGGCGGGCGGGCCGGTGACGAGGTACGGGGGCAGCAGCAGGACGCCGTCGGCCCCGGCCGCCGCGGCCGCCGCGACACCCGCGCGGGCGGTCGCGGCGCCGCCTCCGGCCCCGGCCCAGACGGGGACCCGCCCGCCGGTGACGTCGAGCGCCTTCCGTACCAGGGCGTTCAGCTCGTCCGGCGCGAGCGAGCTGAACTCGCCGGTGCCGCATCCGACGAACAGTGCTCCGGCGCCCGCCGCCACATGGAACTCGACATGGTCGGCGAAGGCGTCGAGGTCGAGTTCGAGGTCGTCGGTGAAGGGGGTGAACGGAAAGGCCAGCAGGCCGTTCAGTTCTGCGGTGGACTGCGTCATCGGGTCCGTTCTCTCCTCTGGTCGGGTGTCCGGCCGGGGGGCCGTGGGCCGGCCCTGCGTCATACGGCGACGACGGGGTCCTCGGACGAGCTCTCCGGGCCGCCGGTGTCCTCGTCCTTGCGTCCGGCCGTGTCGATGATCTCGTCCGCGCGCGCACTCGGTTCCGGCGCGAGCAGGCCGAGCCCGGAGTAGAGGACCAGCGACACCAGGATGGGGGCGGCGACGATGGTCGTCTGCGTGCTGTCGAGCACGTAGTAGACGAGCGCGTAGGTGCCCAGTCCGGCGGCCCAGGAGACCAGGGCCGCGCGGGAGCCGCAGCGGCGGAACCACGGCAGCATGCCGAGCAGCAGCGGGATGGAGATCGGGCCCATCAGCGCGGCGACCCAGGAGACGACGATGGCGAGGACACCGCCGAGGTTCTTGGCCTGGGTGGCGACGACCATGCTGAGGGTGATGAAGGAGAAGGTGGCGATCCGCGCGGCCAGCAGCTTCTCGCTCGCGGAGAAGTCGCGCGCCCTGCGCCACATCACGGGGAGCATGTCGCGGGTGATGACGGAGGAGATGGCGTTGGCGTCGGAGGCGACCATCGCCATGGTGTGGGAGAAGAAGCCGGCCAGGACCAGGCCGACCATGCCGGCCGGCAGCAGGGTCGTGGTCATCACCGCGTAGGAGGTGGTGGGGTCCTCCAGACCGGGGACGATCAGCGGCGCCGCGAACATCGGGATCATCAGGACGAACGGCCAGACCAGGTAGAGCGCGGAGGAGAGGACGGCGCCCCGGCGGGCGGCGTGGGTGCTCGGCGCGGCCATGTAGCGCTGCGCCAGGTTCCACATGCCGCCGTTGTACTCCAGGGTCTTCACCAGGATGTAGACCAGCAGGAAGACGGTGGTGTACTTGGAGGTGGTGGGGCTGAGATGCCCCTCCGGCAGATCTCCCCAGAAGGTGAACAGGGAGGAGAATCCGCCGAGTTTGCCGAGCACCACCCAGAGCATGACGAGGCCGGCGAGCCCCTGGATGAGGAACTGGCCGAAGTCGGTGAGGGCGTCGGCCCAGAGCCCGCCCGCGGTGCAGTAGATCATGGTGACGGTGCCGGTGATGACGATGCCGAACACCAGCGGCACCCCGGCAAAGGAGTTCAGCAGCACCGCGACGGCGAACCACTTCGAGGCCACGTCGAAGACCTTGAGCAGACTGCCGCTCCAGGCGAGGGCCTGCTGGGTGGGGACGTTGTAGCGGCGGGCCAGGTATTCGAGCGGCGAGGCGACGCCGAGCCGGGAGGAGAGCCGGTTCCAGCGGGCGGCGAAGAGCCAGCTGCCGATGCCGACCCCGATGCCGATGGTCGCGAAGGCCCAGAAGTAGACGGTGATGCCGTCGGTGTACGCGACGCCGGCGAAGGCGACGAACATGACCGCGCTGTAGCCCGACATGTGGTGCGAGATGCCCGCCAGCCACCAGGGCATCTTGCGGCCGGCGATGTAGAAGTCCCGGACGTTGCGGACCCTCCGGTGGGACCACCAGCCGATGCCCACCATCACCAGGAAGTACCCGCACACCATGATCCAGTCGAGTATGTGCACTGCAGCGACCCCTCTCAGATTTCACATATGTGAATGGAGTCACTCAGGCGGACAGAGTTCGCACACCTGAATGGCGTTCGGGGAAGCTAGTATGACGTGGATCACGTGTCAACGGTTCGGACAGAGGAACAGAGGAGCAGCATGCCGCGACCGACCGCCCTCCCCGACGCCGCCCGCACCGGGCCGGCCGGGGGCAGACCGGAGCCGGCCGGGGTGAAGTCGGCCCGCCGGGCCATCGATCTCATCGAGACCTTCGCGGCGAACGACGACTGGCTGACGCTCGGCGCGCTCCACGCCGCGACCGGACTCCCGCGCTCCAGCCTCCACGGGCTGCTGCGCACCCTCCACGAGTCCGGCTGGCTGGAAACCGACGGCGGCGGCGGATACCGGCTCGGGGTGCGCGCCCTCATCTGCGGCACCGCCTACCTCGACCGCGACCCCGTCATTCCCTACGCCACCGAGGCGCTGGAGACGGTCCGCGACAAGACCGGTTTCACCGCGCACTACGCGCGCCGCGACGGCGACCAGGTGGTCTATCTGGAGACCCGGGAATCACGCCGCTCGGCCCATCTGGTCTCGCGGGTCGGCCGCACCCTGCCGGCGCACGCCACGGCCCTGGGCAAGGTGCTGCTGGCCGAACTCACCCAGGACGAGATCGCCGGGCTGATGCCGGTCCCCCTGCCCGCGCTCACCCCGAACACCCTCACCACCCTGGAGGCCCTGGAGGCGGCCTGCGCGGAGACCCGGGAACGCGGCTACGGCCTGGAGACGGAGGAGGGCACGCCGGGTGTGCGCTGCGCCGCCGCGGTCATCCCGTACCGCATCCCGGCCACCGACGCGATCAGCTGTTCCATGCCGACCGACCAGGTCACCGAGGAAGCGGTCGCCGGGGTGGGCGAGCTGCTGACCGAGGTGGCCGGGGATCTGGGACGGCGGCTTCGGCGGGCCGGCATCCGCTGAACGCGGGCGCCTCGGCCCCGCGCCGCGTGCGGCACGCGGCGGACCCCGGCACGGGTGGAGTGCCGGGGTCCGGTGCCGGGTGGCCGGTGCCGGTGTGCCGTGGCGGCCGCCTCCCGGGGTGTCAGCCGATGGCCGCGCCGGTCGCCCGGAGCGCGCCGGTCACCGGCTGGTAGAACGTCGCGCCCCCGCCGGAGCAGTCGCCGATGCCCCCCGAGACCAGACCGAGCGCCGCCGTCCCGGCGAAGAGCGGTCCGCCGCTGTCCCCGGGCTCCGCGCACATGTCGGCCTCGATCAGCCCGTGCACCGTGCCCTCCCGGTAGTTGACGGTGGCGTCGAGGCCGGTGACCGTACCCGACCGCAGCCCGGAGGTGCTGCCGCCGCGCCGCGCCCGCTGGCCCACCACCGGATCGGCGGCCCGGGTGATCCGCTGGGTCCGCCCCCGGGACAGGCCGACCAGGCTGGGGCTCGTGACGCTCGAGGAGGTGAGGCGGACGAGCGCGTAGTCCTCGCCGGGGAACCGGGCCTGCGCGACCACTCCGATCCGCGGGCCGCCCCGGGAGGCGGACCACCCCGTGTCCTCGCCGCCGCAGTGTCCGGCGGTCAGGAAGTGGGGCCTGCCGTCGACGGTCACGTTGAACCCCAGTGAACAGCGCTCCCGCTCGGTCCAGACGGGGTCACCGCCCACGAGGAACGGGGTGAACTCGAGGTTCGTGCGCTCGAGAACGGCCATCGCGCCGAACCGGCCGACGACGCCCTCCAGCCGGTCGAGGCGCGCCCCGGTGACCGTGCGGTCGGCGGTGACGACGACCTTGTTCAGCCGGGGATCGGCCGACCAGGCCGTCCCCGGGATCGCGGCCTCCTCGCGCAGGGCCGCGCGTACGGCGTCGAGTTCGGCCAGGGAGTGCCGTACCGGCCTCGCCTCGGCACCGGCCGCGCGCACCGTGTCCGCCGCTCCGTCCGTGAGGACGTTCACCACGAGCCGCCCGCTCCCCGCCTCGTAGTAGGCGCCCGCGCCCTCCCTCCCCAGCCGGGTGGTGAGCCGGGCCGAGAGTTCCCCGGCGGCGGCCGGGGTGATCACGGCAGGAGCGGGGCGGGGAACGGCGGCGCCGGCCTGCGGGAGCGCCGGCGCCGTGAGGGCGAGGAGCGCGGCGCCCGCGCCCGCGAGCACGGCGGGGGTCCGGGGGCGGCGGGTCCGGTGGCGCCGGGCGGGCCGGGGGGTACGGTGCTTCAACTCACTGCCTCCTGTGGGGGACGGGCCCGGCAGCGGGGACACGAACGGGCCCTGAGGGGGTTGGCGCGCGCAGGGGGACGGCAGCCCCGCGCACCCGAGGGTCCGCCGTACACCCGATCCTGACGCAGCACCGCACCCGCCGCGCTGCCCCGGTGTCAAACGGGTGATCAGCTCCCCCACCGGGAGGGGACGGTGTGCGCGAGCGGCCCACCACGGCTTCGGGCCCGGCCCCGCTACGAGGGTGCGCCCGGACGCCGTCGGCCGCGCCGGCCGGGAGGCCGCGCCGGGTCCGGGGCGAGCCGGTCCGCCTCGGCCCGGTCCGCCTCGGCCCGTGCCGCCTCGGCCCGCTTCCGGTCCCGTTCGGCCGCCTGCCGCGCCCGCTGCGCCGGGCCGCGGGCCGCCCGCTCGGCCCGTTCCGCCGCCGAGAGCGAACGTTTCGCCCGTCGCAGTTCCTCCGTGAGCCCGTGCACCTGCTCGCGCGCCTCCCGCAAACGCCGCCGTGCCGCGGCGAGTTCCCGCTCGGCGGCGGTGGCCTCCTCCGCGCTGCCGCGTGCGGCACGGGCCAGTTCCTCGGCCTCTCCCCGCGCCTTCCTCAGCCGCTGCCGCCGTTCGCGGTCGGCCCGCTCCTGGGCCCGGGCCCGTTCCGTTATGTCGGTGACCGAAGCCCGCCGTTCCCTCCCGCCCGTGCCGCCCGCGCCGTCCGCGTCATCCGCGCCCGTGCCGGCCCCGTCCGCACCCGCTCCGCCGCCCGCCGTGCGACGGCCGGACCCGGGCTCGCGGGCAGCGGGCGCCGCGGACGGCGGGCGCAGCTGGAGGACGGTGGCCTCGGGGAGCACGCCGAATCCCGACGGCGGCGGGAAGGCCCTCGTCAGCCGGCCACGGGCCAGTTCCCGGGCCGCGTCCGGGTCGGCGAGGGCCGCGTGCACGGTGGCCTCCACCTCGCGCAGCACGGCGTCCGACACCGGCCGGCCGGCGTCCGCGGTGAGCTGGCCGGCCCGCCGGGCCAGCGCGGCCACCAACTGCCGCTGCTGGCCGATGAGTTCCCGTAGCCGGCCGCCACCGGCCGGCTGCTGGTGCGCGGTGCGCAGCTCAGCCCCCAGCCGCAGCAGCAGTTCGGTCCGCGACCCGTCCTCACGGACCAGCAGGTTGACGGCCCAGGCGGCCAGGGACGGGCGGCGCAGGGCACGGATCGCGCCGCGCTCGCCCCGGGGCGCGGCGGCGGCGGCCCGGTCGCGGGCCGCGATGAATTCTCCCGGTGGCAGCGCGTAGAGCTCTTCGGCCAGCTCGTCGACACCCATGCGGACATGGTCTCAGGACGGGACGGATTCCGGCCGATCTCCCCTGGCAGGTTCAGGACAGCCTGCCCCGGCCGGCCCGGCCGCCGGTCAGCGGGCCGGCGGGGCGTTCCCGCCGTCCGGGGCGGTGCGGCCGCGGATCTCCAGGGCGCCGAGGAGGTCACGGGTGGCGGCGGCCACCGCCTCGACAGCCTCGTCGAACGCGGCCCGGTTGTGCGCCGCCGGGGCGCGGAAGCCGGAGATCTTCCGCACGTACTGCAGGGCGGCGGCCCGGACGTCGTCCTCCCCGGCGTCCTCGGTGTACGGCGGGCGGAGGGTCTTGATGGAGCGGCACATGGCTCCAGTGTGCGCCCGCCGGGGCCCGCCGGCGCGGCTTCCGTGGGAATCTCCCGGAGGCCGCGCCGGCGCGCCCGTGACCCGCCGCGCTCAGCCCCGGGGGACGACCAGGGACAGCACCCGCGGCAGCGGGTACCAGTCGGAGGTGACGATGCTGGCGTGCCGGGAGGCGAGCATCGTCACGCGGTCCCTGGCCTCCGCCTCGGAGGGGCTGACGGCGTCGATGGCGGGGGCGACGGCGTGCGCCGCGGTCATGATCAGCAGATAGTGCCGCTGGTCGTACCAGGCCGTGTCGATGGCGCCTCCGGCGTAGTCGCCCGCGTTGCCGTCGAAGACGACGAACCAGGGGCGCAGCGACGCGTCGCCGTAGCGGCCGGTGCGCGGGTCGCCGGCCTCGGCGTGGTGGACGGCGGGGAAGGCGCCGGCCCGGTCGAGGGTGCCGGCGGCGGCGAGGTCGCGGAGGTGCGTGGCGTATTCGCGGTCGGTCCACAGGGAGTCGAGGGGGTTCCCCTCCTCGACGGTCCCGGGGATGAGCTCGACCAGGAACCTGCCCGCGAGTTCGTCCCGGCCGGGCCATCCGTCGGCCCGGACCGCGTCGTCCAGGGTGGCGTGGCCGCCGCGGACGTCGGCGGGGCGGAGCAGGGCGTCGCCGAGCTTCTCGCCGAGCAGGGCGTCGAACTCGTCCGGCCCCCGGCCGCGGTTGTCGGCGAAGCCGTCCTTCATCTCCACCTTGAGCACGACGGGGCGGTGCCCGGGGTTCGCGTCGTGCCAGGCGCGGATGTCGGCGAGGCAGCCGCCGAGGCTCTGGTTGCGCGGCTTGGTGCGCAGTTCGGCGGCGGAGGAGGCGTTCTCGCAGTTGTTGTCGTTGCCGAACGGGTTTTCGTGGGAGACCCGCCAGCCGGCGCCCGCGGCGTTGGTCCAGACATCGAGTTCCAGCAGCGACGCGCCGGAGTCGAGGGCGTCGGCGAAGTACCGGTACTTCGCCTTCTCGTACGCGTTGTGCACGCCCACGGAGGTGGTGGACGAGTAGGACGGGCCCGCGGCCCGGGGGCTTCCCGGCGCCGCTTCGGCCGCCGCGGGGAGGGAGGCCAGGAGTGCCGCGGCGGCGGCCGCCGTGAGGGCACCGGTACGGATTCTGCTCATGCTGCGTACCCGCCTGTCGGGGTGAGGGGTGGTCAGGTACACGACAGGCTAGGGGTGTTGCGCGAGGGGCGGCAGAGGGCCGTCCGCTTCCGCCGGGCTGTTCCCCCGGCCGTCACGGCCGGGCCGCCCTCCGCCCGCCGGCTGTTTCCCCCCGGCCCCGGCGCGGCGGGCACGGCCGCGCCGCCTCCCGCCCCCGCCGCCGGTACGGCCGTCGGCGGCCGGGCCCGCGCCGGGGCACCGGCCGCTCCCCCGGCCCTCCGCCCCCGCTTCGGTCCCGGGCCCGGGCCGTCGGGATTCACCCGCGCCGGACCCCACCGCCACGGTCCGGCTGCGGCGGTCCCTCCGGACCGCCCCGCGGACGGCCGCTCAGTCCGGTACGGCGGCCCCGGCCCCGCCCGGCGGCGCGCCCGGCCCGGGGCCGCGCGCGGCGGCGCTCTCCTGTCCCGGCTCCTGTCCCGGCTTCCCTCCCACCTCCCCTCCCGGCTCCCGTCCGGGCCCGGAACCCCCTTCCGCGTCGGCCCCCGGGCGCGCGTCCGGCTCCGCGTCCCCGGCGGCCCACCACAGCAGTTCCTCCGCCGTCCGGGGGCCCCGCGCCGCCCCGTCCAGCAGCCCGTGGGCGCGCAGCACCCGGGCCGCCGCCTGCCCCCACGGCCGGCGCAGCCCCGCCGAGGCCAGCAGCCCGCCGTCGGCGAGCAGCCGGTGGGCCGGCCCGGTGCGCGGTCCGTCCGGGGTGAGGATCGCGGCGTCGTCCGCCCAGCGCAGCGCGAGGTCCACGTCGTGGGTGGCCATGACGACGGTGGTGCCGGAGGCCCGCAGCCGGGCCAGGACCTCCAGGAGCTGCTCCTGGCCGTGCGGGTCGAGCCCCGCGGTCGGTTCGTCGAGGACGAGGATCCGGGGCCGCATCGCCACCGCCCCGGCGATGGCGGCCCGCTTGCGCTGGCCGTAGGAGAGCAGATGGGTGGGACGGTCGCGGAGCGCGGTGATGCCCAGCGCCGCCAGGGCCTCCGTCACCCGCCGCGCGACCTCCTCATCCGGCAGCCCCAGGTTCACCGGTCCGAACGACACGTCCTGGCCCACGGAGGCCGCGAAGAGCTGGTCGTCGGGGTCCTGGAGGACGAGTTGCACGGAGGTGCGCAGCCGGGTCAGCGCGGCCCGGCCGCGGCCGACCGGGACGCCGTCCAGGCGGAGTTCCCCGGCCGAGGGCCGCAGGCCGCCGCTGAGCAGCCGCAGCAGGGTGGTCTTGCCGCTGCCGTTGCGGCCGAGCAGGGCCAGCGCACGGCCGGGGCGGACCCCGAAGGTGACCCCGGTGAGCACCGGAGGGCCGTTCTCGTACGCGTATCCGGCGTCGACGAGTTCCACCAGGGGCGGTACGGCGGTCACAACAGCTGCCTTTCGAGGACGAGGGTGGCCACCGCCAGCGCGGCGAGCAGCAGGACGGACCCGGTGACGAAGCGCCGGGACACGGGGGCACCGGTGACGAGGACACGGAGCGTCCCGTCGTAACCGCGGCCCGCCAGCCCGTCCTGCATCCGCGCGGCGCGCGAGAAGGCGCGCAGGAAGACCGTCGCCCCCTGCCCGGCCAGCGAGCGCCAGGCGGCGGCGCGCGTGGTGTGGCCGAGGCGCGCGGCCTGGGCCTGCCGCACCTGCGCGAGGGTGTCCAGCAGGAGGAAGGTGATGCGGTAGGTCACCAGCGCGACGTCGGTCACGGCGGGGGGCACGCCGGCCCGGGTGAGGCGCGGCAGCAGGTCCGACAGCGGTGTGGTGAAGGCGAACAGCAGGACGCCCAGCGAGGCGGCCGAGGTGCGCAGCAGCAGCTGCCCGGCCTGCGCGGGGCCGTCCGGTGCGAGGGACAGCAGGCCGCGCTCCCCGCCCAGCTGGACGAGGAGCGGCAGCGCGCCGGTGACGCAGAAGCCGAGCGGCACCCGGTACGCCCGCCAGAGCCGGCGCGGCGGCACCCGCGCCGGCCCGAGCAGTGCGGTGAGTGCGGCGGCGGCGGTGAGCGGCGCGCCCGGCCAGGGCGGCAGGCTCACCGCCAGGACGGTCAGGCCGAGGGCGAGAACGGCCTTGTCCAGGGGGTGGCGGCGGCGCCAGCGACTGCTGTGCGCCGCCGCGTCGATGGGCAGCACGCGGGGTTACGCGGCCGGGCGGCCGCCGGGACCGGACGGCCCCCCGCCGCCCCGTTCGCCGGTCGCGGGCGCCGGGGTGTCCCCGGCCGCGTCCGGGGCCCCGCCGGCCGGTGGCGTCCCCGCGGCCGCCCTCGTGTCAGGGCCCGTGCCGCCCGCGGAGCTGCCGGTACCCGCCGGCTCCGCCCGGTCCGCCGCGGCCGTGCCGGGAGCGGCCGTTCCCTCCGCTCCCGCCGCGGCCCGTGCCTCCCCCTGCCGGCGTCCTCGGCGCAGCCCGAGGCAGTACGCCAGCACCCCGGCGCCGATCGCGGCCTGGAGGGCGAAGAGCGCCGACTCCACTTCCGCCGACGGGGGTTCGTAGAGCGGGGCGAACCAGGGTTCGTAGCCCGGACGGAGTTCCTCGACCGCCGTCTCGGCCTGCGCGTCACTGCCGGCGAAGGGCTCCTCCATGCCGTCGCCGAGTCCGAGGACGAGCGGGAGGGCGGCCAGGACGGCGACAACGGCCAGCAGCAGCAGGTTGGTCCGGGTGTTCCGGCTCATCGGGTCACCGCCGCCTCGGACCGCTCCGGCCGGCGGCCGCCGGCGGCCGTCCGCACACCGAGCCGGGCCAGGGCGGTCCCGTCGGCCTGGCTCAGCAGCCGGATCACCAGCACGGTGAGGATGCCCTCGCTGACGGCGAGGGGGATCTGGGTGACGGCGAAGACGGAGCCGAACTTGGCCAGGGCACCGGGCAGTCCGGTGGCCGGGTCCGGGAACGCCAGGGCGAGCTGGACGCTGGTGACGCAGTAGGTGCTCAGATCGGCGGTGAAGGCACCGGCGAACACGGCGGCGGCGAGCGGCGCTCCGAGTCCCCTCACCAGCCGGTAGGCGGCGTACCCGGCCCACGGGCCCACCACGGCCATGGAGAAGACGTTGGCGCCCAGGGTGGTGAGCCCGCCGTGCGCCAGCAGCAGGGCCTGGAAGAGCAGCGTGATGGTGCCGAGCACCGCCATGACCGGCGGCCGGAACAGGATGGCACCGAGCCCGGTGCCGGTGGGATGTGAGCAACTGCCCGTGACGGAGGGGATCTTCAGCGCGGACAGCACGAAGGTGAAGGCACCGGAGGCACCGAGCAGCAGGGTGTTCTCCGGATTCTTCCTCACCTCGCGGCTCAGCGACCGTACGCCGTGGAGGACGAAGGGGGCGGCGGCGGCGCTCCAGGCGACCGCGTGCCAGGGGGGCAGGTAGCCCTCGGCTATATGCATGGGAAAGCGGACCTCTCCAGCACCTCGTGGATGGACGACGCGCCCTGGCCGGTCTCCTGGCTTACGGGTCATGCCGCCCGGACTCCGCCTTCCCGGGTGCCGCGGCGCTCCGCGGCATCCCAGTGGCTCCCAGAGGGTGGAACCGGACTTCCCGATCACAGTGGCGAGGGCCGCACCGGTTCTTCACCGGTTTCCCGTGCACCAAGGCCCTGTGACAGTAGTGCGCCGCGCGCGAGGAGGACAAGCCGGTCACCCTGCGGCGCATCCCACACCGGACGGCGCACGGGAGCACGGTGGCACCCGGCTCCGCGAACGGGGCGCCGGGGCAGCGGGGGGCGCCGGCGCTCTTCGGTAGGGGCGACAGCCGGAAGAATGCATCCCGTTTCGCGCCTTTGACCCCGGTTACCCGTCCGGTGTCGGCGGGCCCCGCCCGCACTACCGAGGAGGTGACGGCCATGCCGGAGCCCGGCAGCAAGAAGTACGACCGGAAACGGGCGAAGCTGCGCAAGGAGGCCGAGGACAGCGGAGTGTCCGACCAGCAGGCCACCAAGGCGGCGGACAAGACCCTCCAGAAGGACCCGTCCATGCGCAGCCGGGGCCCGCGGACCACGCGCGGCCTCGGGCCGAAGGGAGAGCGGCCGGAGAGCCTCGGCTGACCGCCCGCGGACCCGGCGGCGGACGGCCGCGGGCGGCACCGCGGCGGACGGCGGAACGGCGGCGGGCCCGGTCCCGGCGGACTGCCTCCGCCGGGACCGGGCCCTTTCTCACACCCGGGTGTGAAGAGGTGGGGTCACCCCTTCGCCATGCGGGCCTTCCTGCTGTTGGTCAGCGGGTGGTGGTGACGGTCGACGTCCTTGCACCACTTCACATAGCCGTGAACGTGCACGTACTTCCCGCTCACCCAGGCTTCCTTGTGCCGCAGGTGGTACCAGATGGGGTCGCCGTGGATCAGCTGGGCGCGCACCTTGCACTTGATGCCGACCTTGTCGTGCCGGTGGAGCTGGCCCACCACCGAGGAGTCGGTGCTGGGGTACTGACGCTCGTTGAGCGTCCCGGCCTTGACGACGCCGTACGGCTTGTGCGGATGGTTCTGCGAGTCGGCCTGGACGGACGTCGCGCCGAGCAGCGAACCGCCGACCAGAACGGCCGAGGCGGCGGCACCGGCCACCAGTCCCGCGGAGCGGGACCTGAGCGTGTGGAACATGGGCAACTCCTGTTCTGCCAGGAATGTGACAAGGCGTCGCTTTCCGTTCGCACCGGGCATGAAACCAAAAACGGGGCAAGGTCCCCCTCGGGGGCGATACCGGTCAACACCCGGGCGACGTCTCGTCACCAACCCGTGAGCAGAACGTGGTTGAGAAAGAGCGCTGTCGCCGCCTGGAGCACCAGCCAGCGGCGGTGGTGGCGGGCCGGGAGGAGAGCGGCGGCCGGGAGGAGCCAGAGGGTGAAGGGCAGCCAGATCCGTTCCGTCTCGGCCTTGCTCATCCCGGAGAGGTCCGCCGCCGCGATCATGCAGAGACCGGCGAGGGCGAGGAGCACGACACCGCAGGCGTCCAGCGAGCGCCCCGACCGCAGCCGGCGGGCCGTCTCGGCGGTGCCGGCCAGGGCGCGGCGGAGCCCGGCGACGGAGGCGGCCCCGGCGATGATCACGGCGTTGGCGAGGTTGCCGAAGAACCAGTAGCTGTACGGGCGGATCCGGGCCACTCCCTGGTAGTAGCGGGTGACCAGCAGGTCGTAGCCCTCGTACCACCAGAAACCGGCCGCGGTGAACGCGGCGGTGACGGCGGCCACGCCGGCGAGCGCGGGGAGCAGAGGGCGCACGGTCCGGCCGTGCAGCAGGACGGCGGCCGCGGGGATCGCCATCAGCACCAGCCCGTACGAGAGATGGACGGTGAGACCGAGCAGCAGCCCTGCGGCCAGCGCGGTGGCCGCCGGACGGCGTGCCGCCGGACGGCACGCCAGGGCGAGCAGGGCGATCCCCCAGGCGGCGACGGCCGAAAAGTAGGCGTCCGCGGAGACGCCCGCCCAGACCGCCGCCGGGGCGAGCACGGCGAACGGCGCGGCCCGGCGCGCCCACCGCTCCCCCGCCACGGCACGCAGCGTCACCAGGACGGCCGCGGCGGCCGAGCTGCCCGCGATCAGCACCCACACGGCGGCCCAGGCGCCGCCGCCGAGCCCGATGCGGTCGAGGCCGACGAAGGTGAGCACGGCGCCCGGCGGGTGGCCCGCCACATGGGCGGGCCAGTAGTCGGGCGAGGTGAGCAGGATGTGGTCGGTGAAGGTGCGCACGGCCGCGGCCGGGTCGGCGGCGATGCGGTCGACGGCGAGCAGGTACTCGTGCTTGGCGGTGAGCCGGCCGGCGACACCGCGCCGCCAGCCGTCGATCAGCGCCAGCGACAGCGTCCAGGCCAGCGAGGCCGCCCAGGTCAGGAGCAGCAGCCGGCGCCAGGGCAGCCGGCGGGCGAGCACCGGGCCGTAGGCGATGACGGCGGCCGCCACGGCGGGTGCCGCGACCGTGCCGGGGCCCGCGTGCGGCATCCAGTGTGCGTAGAGCGGCGGCCACTCGACGTACAGGACGTCCACAGAGCGCTGGATCAGGATGCCGGCGACGGCGACCGCGGCGACGAAGAGCGCGGCGGCGGCCGCGGTGAGGAGGTCCGCGCGGGCGGCGGACCGCCGCGGGCGCAGACGCTCGCGGCCGGGCGCGGGGGTGCGGAGGTGGGTCACGCCGTCACGCTAGGGGCCGCTCCGGCGTGTACGGCCGGACACACGCCCGGTGTCACCGTTCCGTCAGATCCTCACCGCCCCCGGTGTGATGTCAGCGTTTCGTCATGGGCCGGAGCGGGGTTCCGGGGGGCGGCCCGGCCTACGGTCGTGGACGGCGGACGCGGGCCTCCTGCGCGTGTCCCGTGGAACACCACGGAGGGCGGCGCGATGGAAGACGGGGCGATGGACGACAGCGCGACAGAAGACGGGGCGACGGAAGACGGCGGGAAGGCGGCACGGGGATCCGGCGGGGCGCGTCCCCGCCGCGGGCAGGGGGCGGCGGCACCGCCCGGCGGGCCGGGCGCCCGGGGGCCGGGCGGGCCCTTCCGGCCCGGCTTCTGGCGCAGTCCGCTGCGCGGGCCCCGGCTGACGTCCGTCCTGGGCATCGTGCTGCTGGCCGGGATCCCCGTGCTGTTCGTGACGGGGCTGCTGTCGTACGCGGCGTACAACCCGGATCTGGCCCGGAACGACCGAACCCCGGACAAGGGGCTGCTCGGCTTCTTCCTGTTCCCCTGGCCCACGGAGCCGCACTGGCTCTACCGGCTCACCCAAGGCGTCCATGTGACGCTGGGCGTCGCGCTGGTGCCGGTCCTGCTGGCCAAGCTCTGGTCGGTCATCCCCCGGCTGTTCACCTGGCCCCCGGTGCGCTCCGTCACCCATGCCCTGGACCGGCTGTCCCTGCTGCTGCTCGTCGGCGGCGGGCTGTTCGTCTTCGCCACCGGCCTTCTCAACATCCAGCTGGAGTACGTCTTCCCCGGCTCGTTCTACCCGCTGCACTTCTACGGCTCCTGGGTCTTCATGGCCGCCTTCGCCGCCCACGCCGCGCTCCGCGTGCCGCGCGCCCTGCGGGTGCTGCGCGGCCGCCGCGCCCGTACGGAGGAGGAGGCCGCCGCCATGGCCGCCCTCGCCGCACCGGAGCCGGCCGCGCCCACCCTCTCCCGCCGGGGCGCGCTCACCGTGGTGGGGGCGGGCTCGCTGCTGCTGGCCGCCACCACGGCGGGGCAGAGCCTCGGCGGGCCGCTGCGGTCCACCGCCGTCCTCGCCCCGCGCGGACGGGAGCCCGGCGGCGGCCCGAACGGCTTCCAGATCAACAAGACGGCGGCCGCCGCGGGCATCCGCGCCGCGGACATCGGCGCGGAGTGGCGGCTGACGGTACGCGGCGGGCCGCGCGAACTCGTGTTCACCCGTGCGGAGCTGCTGGAGCTTCCGCAGCACCGTGCCGCGCTGCCCATCGCCTGTGTGGAGGGCTGGTCGACCTCCGACCAGCTGTGGAGCGGGGTCCGGCTGGCGGATCTGGCGGCCCTGGCCGGCTGGGAGCGGGACGCGCCCGGGGTGTTCGTCGAGTCGGCGCAGCGCGCCGGGACGTTCCGGTCGGCCGGGCTCCGCGCCAACCAGGTGCGCGACCCGCTCTCCCTGCTCGCGCTGCGGGTCAACGGGGCCGGGCTCTCGGCGGACCACGGGTATCCGGCGCGGGTGATCGTGCCCGCGAACCCCGGGGTGCACAACACCAAATGGGTCACCCGGCTCACCTTCGGGGGGAACCCGTGAGGCGCCTCCCGCCGCTCCGGGCCGGCGAGCCGCCGTGGTACCCGCCGCTGCTGCTGTGCTCGTTCGCCCTGACCGCGTACGCCGGGACGCGCCTGCTGGGCGGCGACGACCCGCTGGGCGTCGTGCTGTGGGTCGTGGGAGCCGCCCTCCTGCACGACCTGGTGCTGCTGCCGCTGTACACCGCGGCCGACCGCGCGGCGGGGGCTCTGCCGCCCCCGCGCCGCCGGTCCGGGGCGGACGGTGCCGCGCCGGAGGCCGCCGGGGGCCCGGCACCGTACCGGCCGGGGATCAACCACCTGCGGGTTCCCGCCCTGCTGTCCGGGCTCCTGCTGCTCGTCTGGTGGCCGCTGGTCAGCGGCCCGCCGGCACGGTACGAGCGGAGCACCGGCCTGAGCGCCGGCGGCTTCGCCGAACGCTGGCTGCTGATGACCGCCGCCCTGTTCGCGGTGTCCGCCGGCTGGGCCCTGCTCTCCGCGCTGCGCCGCCGCGCCCGGCGCTGAGGAGCGGCCCGGCGCCGAGCGGGCCGGCGCGCCCCGGGGCGCGCGGTATCCCCTCCGTCCCGTCCCCGCCTGCGGGCCGGCCGGACGGGCCGGACCGGCGGGCCGAACGGGACGGAGGGGCCGGGCCCGGCGCCGTACGGGAGCCTCCCGCCCCGGGCGTCCCGGAGGCGGGGGCGGGAGGGTCCCGCGTCGTTCAGGGTGCGCGGCGCAGGGCGGTGAAGTGCCGGTGGGACGCGGTCCACTCCTCCGTGACGCGCCACCCCTCGGCCCGCGCCCTGCGGGCCAGGGCCGGGCCGCCGACCCGCGCCCAGGGGAAGACGGCTCCCCGGGACCCGTCGCCGTCGTCCAGGTGGACCCAGGCGCGCTCGTCGACGTCCGTGCCCGCCGTCTCGACGAGCAGCAGCCCGCCGGGGGCGACGACCTGCGCGACCCGCCGCAGCAGCGCGGAGGGGTCGCCGCCGATGCCGATGTTGCCGTCGATGAGCAGCGCCGTGCCCCACCGGCTGTCGCCCGGCAGCCGGTCGAAGACCGACCGGCGCAGCGCAGCGCCGCCCGCGCGCACCGTGCGCGCGACGGCCGCCGGGCTGGGGTCGATGCCGAGCCCGGGCCGCCCCAGCCGGGTGAGGGCCGCGACGAGCCGGCCGGGGCCGCAGCCGATGTCGAGGACGGAGCCCTCGCAGCGGCGCAGCACGGTCATGTCGGCGGCGTCGGCGCGCGAGCACCAGCGCTCCACCTCCAGCGGGACGAGCCCGCCGTCGTCCCGGCGCAGGAAGAGCGGGCCGCCGCCGGAGCGGAGCGCGGTGTCGTACGGTCCCGCGTGCCACGCGTCCGTGCGGGGTTCCGGGGCCGGGTTCGGAGCGCTCATCGGACGGGCGCCCGGTGCAGTCCGGCCAGGACCCCGGCGAAGTGCCCGTCCGGTGCGGCGGCCGCCGCCAGGAGCGCGTCCGCGGGGGTGTCCACATCGCGCAGCACGGGCAGATCGCGGACCCGCAGCCCGGCGTCCGTCAGCCGCCGCCGCTGCGCGGCGCCGGTCCCGGCCGTGGACATCGGGACGCCGCGCAGCAGCTCCGGCTCGGGCCGGGCGAGGCCGAGGGCCCAGAAGCCGCCGTCCTCGGCGGGCCCGAACCAGGCGTCGCAGTCCTCCCAGGCACCGGGGGCCAGGGCGGGGGCCAGCAGGCCGGTGGTGACCTGCGGGGTGTCCATGCCGATGAGGAGGGCCGGGCCGTCGCAGTGGGCGAAGGCGGCGGCGAGCCGTTCGTCGAGCCCGCCCGCGCACTGGGGCACGACCTCGATACCGGGCGGCAGCCACGGTCCGGTGCGGCCGTCGAGCACCAGGACCCGCCGCCGGGCGGGCGCGCCGAGCACCGTCCGCAGGGTGTCGCGGAGGGCGGCGGCGGCCAGCTGGGCGGCCTCGTCCGGGGTGTAGTGCGGTGTCAGCCGGGTCTTGACGCGGCCGGGCACCGGCTCCTTGGCGATGACGAGCAGGGTGGTCGGGGCCTGTGGCGGGCTCATCGGCTCCCCGCCCCCGCGGCTGCCGGGGCGCGGCGTTCCGGCGCGGGCTCCCGCAGGACGGCGCGCATGTCGCGGACCGCGTGGACCGTGCCGCGCCAGGTGCCGGTCACCTTCGAGGCTCCGGTCCTGGGCCGGTAGGGGACGTCCTGTTCCGCGATCCGCCAGCCGGCGTCGGCGGCCCGTACGACCATCTGCAGCGGATAGCCGCTGCGCCGGTCGGTGAGGCCCAGCCCGAGGAGGGCTTCCCGGCGCGCGGCCCGCAGGGGGCCGAGGTCGCGCAGGCGGGCTCCGGTGCGGCGGCGGATCATCCGGGCGAGGACGGCGTTGCCCGCCCGGGCGTGGAGCGGCCAGGCCCCGCGTCCGGTCGGCCGTCTGCGGCCGAGCACCAGGTCGGCCTCCCCGGCCGTGACCCGGGACACGAGGGCGGGCAGCAGGCCGGGGTCGAGGGAGGCGTCGCAGTCGCAGAAGCAGACGATGTCGGCGCCGGAGGCGAGCAGTCCGGCGTGGCAGGCGGCGCCGAAGCCGCGCCGGGACTCCGTCACCACCGTGGCGCCGTGCTCCCGGGCGACGCCGGCCGAGCCGTCGGTGGAGCCGTTGTCCACGACCAGGGGCCGCCAGCCGGCCGGGATACGGGCGAGGACCCAGGGCAGGGCCTCCGCCTCGTCCAGGCAGGGCAGCACGACGTCCACGCGCGGGTGGCTGGTTACAGGCGTTGTCGAATCGGTCACGGCCACCACACTACGAAGACAAAAGCGACATATAGAACTTTGACTTCTTACGAAACCCGGACATCGGCCCCCGGCGGCCCCCATCCGCTCCCGGTCGCCGCCCCGGGCTGCGAGTCTGTCCGCATGCAGCAGACTTCACCGGGAGCCCGGGTCCTCGTGGTGGACGACGACCCCACCGTCGCCGAGGTCGTCACGGGCTACCTCGAACGCGACGGCCACGTCGTGGACCGGGCGGCCGACGGCCCCTCGGCCCTGGCCCGCGCGGACGCCCGATGGCCCGATCTCGTCGTCCTGGACCTCATGCTCCCCGGCATGGACGGGCTCGCCGTCTGCCGGGGCCTGCGCGAACGCGGCCCCGTCCCCGTCATCATGCTGACGGCGCGCGGCGAGGAGGACGACCGGATCCTCGGCCTGGAGGTGGGGGCGGACGACTACGTGACCAAGCCCTTCAGCCCGCGCGAACTGGCCCTGCGGGTGCGGTCGGTGCTCCGCCGCGGCACCGCCGGCAGCGTTCCGCCGCCCGGCCGGCCCCTGGCGCACGCCGGGATCGGACTGGACCCGGCGGCACGGCGTGTCGTACGGAACGGCACGGAAGTGTCGCTCACCGTACGGGAGTTCGACCTGCTGGCCTTTCTGATGCGGCACCCGGGACAGGCGTTCGGGCGGGAGGAGCTGATGCGGGCCGTCTGGGGCTGGGAGTTCGGCGATCTGTCGACCGTCACCGTGCACGTCCGCCGGCTGCGCGGGAAGATCGAGACCGACCCGGCCGCGCCCCGCCTGATCACCACGGTGTGGGGTGTCGGCTACCGCTTCGACGCCCCGCCGCCGGGCCCGGCGCCGGCGGGAAGCGGGACCCGGCCGTGACCGACACCCTGCTGATCGCCCTGTTCGCCTTCCTCGGCGCGGCCGCCGCCGGCCTGGCGGGCGCGCTCGCCCTTCGGCTGCTGCGCCACCGCTCGCTCACCCTCTCGCTGACCGTCGTCGCCGCCGTGGCGGTGACCGCCATGCTGGCCGGGACCCTCGCCGTGGCCTGGGCGATGTTCCTCTCCCCGCACGACCTGTGGGTGGTCACCACGGTGTGCGCCATGGCCGCCGTGGTCTCCCTGGCCACCGCCCTCCTGCTCGGCCGCTGGGTGGTGGCCCGCAGCAACGCCCTGACGCTGGCCGCCCGTTCCTTCGGCGAGGACGGCGGCTTCGTCCCGCCCGCGGCACCGGGCACGGCGGAGATCGACGCGCTGGTCCGCGAACTGGCGGCCACCAGCGAGAAGCTGGAGGCCTCCCGGGAGCGCGAGCGGGCCCTGGAGTCCTCCCGCCGGGAGCTGGTCGCCTGGATCTCGCACGATCTGCGCACGCCGCTGGCCGGGCTGCGGGCCATGGCCGAGGCGCTGGAGGACGGCATGGCGGCCGACCCGGACCGCTTCTTCCGGCAGATCCGCACCGAGGTGGACCGCCTCAACGCCATGGTCGGCGACCTCTTCGAGCTCTCCCGCATCCACGCCGGCGCGCTGCCGCTCAGCCCGGTGCGGGTCTCCGCCGCCGAACTGGTGGGCGAGGCGCTCGACGGGGTGAGCCCGCTGGCCCGGGAGCACGGCGTGCGGCTGGTCGGCGAGCGGGACGAGGCCGTCGCGGTCGAGGTGGACGCGCAGGCCATGTCCCGCGTCCTCGGCAACCTCATGATCAACGCCATTCGCCGGACACCGGCCGACGGCACGGTCGCGGTGTCCGCGCGGCGCGGCAGCGACGACGCCTCCGTGGTGCTCTCCGTCACCGACGGGTGCGGCGGCATCCCGGAGGAGGACCTCCCCCGGGTCTTCGACACCGGCTGGCGCGGCACCCACGCCCGGACCCCTCCGGCGGGCGACGGGCCCCCGGCGGGCGCGGGCCTCGGCCTGGCCATCGTCCGGGGCCTGGTCGAGGCGCACGCGGGCCGGGCCGCCGTGCGGAACGTACACGGCGGCTGCCGCTTCGAGGTCACCCTGCCGGCCGCCCCGCCGTGACCGGCTCCCGCTGCGGCGCGCGGGCGAACTCCGCCATCCCCTCGGCGAACCCGACCGCGGGCCGCCAGCCCAGCTCCGTCATCAGCCGCTGCGAGGAGGCGGTGATGTGCCGCACGTCGCCCAGCCGGTACTCCCCCGTGACGACCGGCTCCGGACCACCGCAGGCGCGGGCCAGCTCGGCGGCCGTCTCCCCGATGGTGCGGGGCGTGCCGCTGCCGGTGTTGTAGGCCCGGAAGCTCCCCGCGGGCCGGCCGGGCAGCGCCGCCAGCGCGGCGAGGTTGGCGGCAGCCACGTCGCGGACGTGGACGAAGTCCCGCCGCTGGCCGCCGTCCTCGAAGACGCGCGGCGCCTCCCCCCGGGCGAGGGCCGAGCGGAACAGCGAGGCGACCCCGGCGTAGGGGGTGTCGCGCGGCATCCCCGGCCCGTAGACGTTGTGGTAGCGCAGCGAGACCGCCCGGCCGCCGGTGGCGCGGGCCCAGGCCGCCGTGAGGTGCTCCTGGGCCAGCTTGGTCGCCGCGTAGACGTTCCGCGGATCGGCCGGCGCGTCCTCGGTGACCGGTCCGGGCTCCAGCGGCAGGCCGCACTCCGGGCAGGCGCATTCGAAGCGCCCGGCGTCGAGATCGGCCGGCTCGCGGGGGCCGGGGCGCACGGTCCCGTGGCGGGGGCAGTCGTAGCGGCCCTCGCCGTAGACCACCATCGACCCGGCGAGCACCAGCCGCGGCACCCCCGCCGCCGCCATGGCGTCCAGCAGGACGGCCGTGCCGAGGTCGTTGCAGCCCACATACTCGGGCGCGTCGGCGAAGTCCTTCCCCAGTCCGACCATCGCGGCCTGGTGGCAGACGGCCGACACACCCTGCAGGGCGCCGGCGACGGCGGCCCGGTCCCGGACATCGGCCCGGACCAGGCGGGCCTCCCCGGCCGGCGGCCGGCCGGCGTGGGCCCGCGGGTGCAGGCTGTCCAGGACGACGGGTTCGTGCCCGGCGGCGGCCAGGGCGGTGACGATGTGTGAGCCGATGAACCCGGCTCCTCCGGTGACGAGTACGCGCATGACGGTGACGCTAGGCGACGGAACCGCCCGGCGGGCCGCTCCGCGCCCGGTGGTCACGGATTCGTAAGACCCGGGGCCGGGCGCGAGGGGCCCGGCACAAGAGTGGCCCGTCCGGTGCGACGGGGGATGCACACCGGACGGGCACATGACCTTTCTACCGCATCACGGCCGTCTTATGCGGCAAAAACGTATTCGGTTTTACGCCAATGGTGGCCCGGCCCGGGAACGCCCGCGCCCCCCGCCGTCCCCGGTGTTCCCCGGCCGCCGGACGGGCTCCGGACAGCAGCACGGAGCGCTCCCCGATCGGCTGAAACCCGGCCGAACCACCCGGCCCCGCTCCGCTCCGTGACTACGCTGAGCACCCCCCGTCACCGACGTTCGAGGTCAGTGTGCAGAGCGCGGAAGAGCTGGTGAGCCCGGAGCCACCGCCGTCCACACCCCCGGCCGCGGGACTTCCCGGCCCTCCGTTCAAGGGCGGCGCGGCGGGCCGCGCCCTCACCGGCTTCGCCGGGCGGCTGCCCGGGACCACCACCCTCGCGGGCTGGGCCGCGGCGGTCGTCCTGATCGTCGCCGCCTCACCGTGGGCGACCCATCCGGCGGTACAGGCGTGGCGCACGGTGAGCGTCGCCATCGCCGTGCAGGCCCTGCCCTTCCTGCTGCTGGGCACGGCGCTGTCCGGGGCGATCAACGCCTTCGTGCCGGAGCGGTGGTTCACCGGGATGCTGCCGCGGAGGCCCGCGCTGGCGGTACCGGTGGCGAGTGCGGCCGGAATAGTGCTGCCGGGCTGCGAGTGCGCCTCCGTACCGGTGGCCGGAAGTCTTATCCGGCGCGGGGTGACGCCGGCCGCCGCGCTGGCCTTCCTGCTGTCGGCGCCCGCGGTCAACCCGGTCGTGCTCACCGCCACGGCCGTGGCCTTTCCCGGCTCGCCGGAGATGGTGGCGGCCCGGCTGCTGGCCTCGCTGCTGGTCTCGGCCGTCATGGGCTGGCTCTGGCTGCGGCTGGGCCGCGAGGAGTGGCTGCGGCTCCCGGCCCGCCGCGGCGGGCACCGGCCGGGACGCGGCCGCTGGGAGGAGTTCCGGCTCGGGTTCCAGCACGACTTCCTGCACGCCGGGGGCTTCCTGGTGCTGGGCGCGATGGCCGCCGCGACCTTCAACGTGGCCGTGCCCCGCTCCGTGCTCGACGCGTTCGCGGACTCGGCCTGGCTGTCGGTGCTCTTCCTGGCCGCGCTGGCGGTCGTCCTGGCGGTCTGCTCCGAGGCCGACGCCTTCGTCGCCGCGTCGCTGACCGGCTTCTCCCCCACCGCCCGGCTGGCGTTCATGGTGGTCGGGCCGATGGTCGACCTGAAGCTGATCGCACTCCAGTCCGGCACCTTCGGCCGGGCCTTCGCCGTCCGGTTCTCGACCGCGACGGCCGTCGTGGCCGTCACCGCGAGCGCGCTGACGGGATGGTGGCTCCTGTGAGGCGCAACGTCCAGGTGCTGCTGCTGGTCCTGTCCGGCGCGGGGGTGCTGCACATCTCGCTGCTGACGGACGTCTGCCTGCGGTTCGTGAAGGAGGGACTGCGTCCGGCGCTCGTGGCATCCGGAGCCGTTCTGGTGCTGCTGGGCCTGGTGGCGGCGGCCCGGGACGGCTTCCCGTACGACCGGCGGCCGCCGGCGGGCGGTGACGGCGGCCACGGCCACGATCACGCGCGGGGCCCGGGGGTCGCCTGGCTGCTCTTCTTCCCCGCGCTCAGCCTGCTGTTCTTCACCCCGCCCGCGCTGGGCGCGTACACCGCGGCCCGGGAGACCGGTGCCCCCGCCCAGGGGGCGGTGCGGAACTTCCCGCCGCTGCCCGAGGGGTCGCCCGTGCCGCTGACGCTGACCGAGTTCGAGCTCCGCGCCCGGCAGGACCGGTCGCGGAGCCTGGAGGACCGCACGGTGGCGCTCATGGGATTCGTCACACCCGCACCGGACGGGGGGTGGTTTCTGTCCCGACTGCTGGTCAGCTGCTGTGCGGCGGACTCGCGAGCGGTGAAAATCAGGGTCCGCGGGGCGGTTCCGCCGCCCGCCGACTCCTGGGTGCGGGTCACCGGCCGCCGGCACCCCGGGCCCGCGTCCCGGGAGGTGGCGATCGACGCGGAGATGGTGCGCCCGGTGCCGGAGCCGGTCAATCCGTACCAGGACTCCGCACCGCCTCCGACCAGGTGAAACACCGGCCCGGGAAGGGGGTGCGGCACCCGGTTCCGGGCATTGGCGAGGCCCCGCGCACGGGGGAGAACGCGGGGCCTCACTCTGAAGAACGGCCGGCACGGGGGAAAGGTTCCGGTCTCCGGGAAACTCTTTGCGGGGGCGCGGGCCGGAAACCGGTGGAGAACCGGTTGTCACACCCGGGCCGTATTCTGGAGGACATGTCTACCCCTGGACCCTCTGTCCCCACGCGTCCGGCCGCCGACCACGCGAACGCGGCGATCCGCGCTTTCGTGGCGGGCCGCACCTCGTGGTCGGCGGCCGATCTCGCGGAGCTCGACCGGCTCCGCACGGAGTGGCGGCGCGCGCTCCGCGAGGAGATCACCCGGGCGGCCTGAGCCCCCTCCGCCGCCGGCCGGCCGGGCCGCGGAACCCCCCGCGGCCGGCCGCACCGCCGGAGCCGGTCCGTCAGCGGATCGGCATCCCCGACAGCGTCCGGGCGATGACCAGGCGCTGGATCTCGCTGGTCCCCTCGAAGATCGTGTAGATCGCCGCGTCGCGGTGCATCCGCTCCACCGGGTACTCCCGGGTGTAGCCGTTACCGCCGAGGATCTGCATGGCCTGGGCGGTGACGGTCTTGGCGACCTCGCCCGCGTAGAGCTTCGACATCGAGCCCTCGGCCGCGGTGAAGGGCTTGCCGGAGGCCGCCATCCAGGAGGCCCGCCAGACCAGCAGCCGGGCCGCGTCGATCTGGGTGCGCATGTCGGCCAGCTGGAAGGCGATGCCCTGGTTGTCGATGATCGGGCGGCCGAACTGCACCCGGGTCTTCGCGTAGTCGAGGGCGACCTCGTACGCGGCGCGGGCGATGCCGACGGCCTGGGCGCCGACCGCCGGGCGGGACGCCTCGAAGGTGGCCATGGCCGCGTTCTTCACCCGCTCGCCACCGCTCCTGGCGCGCTCGCGGGCGCGGGCCAGCCGCTCGTCGAGCTTCTCCTTGCCGCCCAGCAGGCAGCTGCCGGGGACCCGGACGTCCTCCAGGACGACCTCCGCCGTGTGGGAGGCGCGGATGCCGTGCTTCTTGAACTTCTGGCCCTGCGAGAGGCCCTTGGTGCCCGGCGGGACGATGAAGGAGGCGTGGCCCTTGGAGCCCAGCTCCGGGTCGACGACGGCCACCACGACATGGACGTTGGCGATGCCGCCGTTGGTCGCCCAGGTCTTGGTGCCGTTGAGCACCCACTCGTCCTTGGCCTCGTCGTAGACCGCGCGGGTGCGCATGGCGGAGACGTCGGAGCCCGCGTCCGGCTCGGAGGAGCAGAAGGCGGCGACCTTCACGTCGTCCGCGTCGCCGTACATCTGGGGCACCCAGGTGCCGATCTGCTCCTCGGTGCCGTTGGCCAGCACGCCGACGGCGGCGAGGCCCGTGCCGACGATCGAGAGGCCGATGCCGGCGTCACCCCAGAACAGCTCCTCCATCGTCATGGCGATGCCGAGACCGGTCGGGTCGAAGAACTGCTGGGCGTAGAAGTCCAGCGAGTAGAGGCCGATCTTGGCGGCCTCCTGAATGACGGGCCACGGGGTCTCCTCGCGTTCGTCCCACTCGGCCGCGGCCGGCCGCATCACGTCCGCGGCGAAACCGTGGATCCACTCCCGGACGGCCTTCTGCTCGTCGTCGAGATCGAGCGCGAACTCTGCCATGTCCCCTCCACCTGCTTGTTACTTGCGGTAACTATACCCTGTTACCGGCTGGTAGGCCCTGTCAAGCCCAGTCGCCCGTCCCGTCCCCGCCCGGGTGAAGTGTTACGTTGCGTCGCGGGGACCGAGCCGGAAGGACGGGGTGGGAGAGACGCCATGGAGACCAGTCAGCGGGAGGACCAGCAGCGGGCGGCCCGCCGCCGGCGCAAGGAACTGCTGGAGGCCGCGGACCGGGTGGTCCTGCGCGACGGCCCCGGCGCCTCGATGAACGCCATCGCCGCCGAGGCCGGGATCACCAAACCCATCCTCTACCGGCACTTCGGCGACAAGAGCGGCCTCTACCGGGCCCTGGCCGTCCGGCACACCGACGCCCTGCTCGCCGGCCTGCGCGCCGCCCTCGACGCCCCGGCGGCCGACCGCCGCGAGCGCGTCGAGCGCACCCTCGACACCTATCTTGCGGCCATCGAGTCCCGGCCGCAGGTCTACCGCTTCCTCATGCACCCGGGCGAGGAGCCGAGCAGCTCCGAGCAGGGCTTCGACACCCGCCACTCCGCCCCGCTGCTGCGCCGGATGGGCGAGGAGCTCGCCCAGGTCATCGCCGAGCGGGTCGTCCTCGGTGACGACGGCGACGAGCGGGCCCGGATCTGGGGGCACGGCATCGTCGGCATGATGCACGCCGCCGGCGACTGGTGGCTGCGGGAACGCCCCGCACCCCGCGCCCACCTGGTGCGCCACCTCGCCGACCTGCTGTGGGGGCAGCTGGCCGAGGCCGGCGACCGGACGGGCGGGCCCGGCTTCTGACGGACCGGCCGCCGGGAGCCGCTCAGCCACCCGGCCCGGCCGGGACCGCCGCCTGTGCCGCGGCCCGGTCCGGATCCCGGTTCCAGGCCGCGCGCCGGACCGCCCGCAGCGCCCGGCGGCGGCGCAGACCCGCGACCCGGTCCAGATAGAGCCCGCCGTCCAGATGGTCCGTCTCGTGCTGGAGACAGCGCGCGAAGAAGCCGCTGCCCGTCACCCGCACCGGGGCGCCGGTGCGGTCCCGGCCCTCGACGACGGCGTGGTCGAGGCGGCTCGTGCCGGCCTCGACACCGGGCAGCGACAGACAGCCCTCGGGTCCGGTCACCGGCACCCCTCCGGTCTCCACCAGCCGGGGGTTGACCACGTGACCGAGGTGCCTGCGGTCCTCGTCGTCCGGGCAGTCGTAGACGAACACCCGCAGCGGCACCCCGATCTGATTGGCCGCCAGGCCGACGCCGCGGGCGGCGTACATGCTCGCGAAGAGGTCCTCCACCAGCCGGGCCAGTTCCCCGTCGAAGGACGTGACCTCCGCGCAGGGCCTGCGCAGCACCGGATCCCCCAGCAGCCGCACCGGCCGGACGGAGCCCGAACTGCCGGGAATCGCACCATGTCGCATGGCGGCCAGCGTACGGAGGGCCCGTCCGGGCCGGGACGGCGGGTAACAGCAAGGTGGCGGAAGGGTGGCAGGTTCGGGGCCGCGCCCGGATCTCGATAGGCTGAGCGGCGACCGATCCCTCCCGGCTGGTGATTCGGCGCGGAGGGGGCCGTTCCACCCGGCCGGCCGGGTGGCGGGGGTGCGGCGCCGGATGCGAGGAGGAGCAAGGACGATGGCAGGCAACTCGGACCCGCTGACGCCGCGGGCCAAGCTGGCCGTGACGGCGGGAAGGGCCGCGGCGGCGGCATCACGGGCGGTGGGCCGCGGCAGCGGATCCGTGATCGGCGGCAAGGTCGCGCTGCGGCTCGACCCGGACCTGCTGGCCCGCCTGGCGGGTCACCTGGACGTGATCCTGGTCTCGGCCACCAACGGCAAGACGACCACCACCCGGCTGATCGCCGAGGCGCTGCGCGCCAGCGGCCCCGTGGTGTCGAACGCGCTGGGCGCGAACATGCCCGCGGGCATCACCTCGGCGCTGGCGGGCGGTTCGGACGCCAAGTACGGCGTCATCGAGGTCGACGAGAAGTACCTCGCCGGGGTCGCGCGGGACGTCACACCGAAGGCCATCGCCCTGCTCAACCTCTCCCGCGACCAGCTCGACCGCGCCGCCGAGACCCGGATGCTCGCCGAGAAGTGGCGCGAGGGCCTGGCCGGCAACAAGGCGACGGTCATCGCCAACTGCGACGACCCGCTGATCGCCTGGGCCGCCTCCTCCTCCCCCAACGTGGTGTGGGTCGCGGCGGGCCAGGCCTGGAAGGACGACGCCTGGTCCTGCCCGTCCTGCGGCGGTGTGCTCCAGCGGCCCTCCGACGACTGGTTCTGTTCCGAGTGCGGCTTCCGCCGCCCGATGCCGAGCTGGGCGCTGGCCGGCGACCAGGTGGTGGACCCGCACGGCTCGGCCTGGCCGATCCGGCTGCGGCTGCCCGGCCGGGCGAACAAGGCCAACGCCGCGACCTCCGCCGCCGTCGCCGCGCACTTCGGGGTGCCCCCGCAGGTGGCGCTGGAGCGGATGTACGAGGTGCAGGCGGTCGCCGGCCGCTACGACGTCGTGCGGTTCCAGAACCGCGACCTGCGGCTGCTGCTGGCCAAGAACCCGGCCGGCTGGCTGGAGACCTTCTCCCTCATCGACCCGCCGCCCACCCCGGTGATCCTCTCCGTCAACGCCCGCGGCGCGGACGGCACCGACACCTCCTGGCTGTGGGACGTCGACTACGGCCGGCTCGCCGGCCACCCGATCTTCGTCATCGGCGACCGCAAGCTGGACCTGGCCGTACGGCTGGAGGTCGCGGGGCTCGACTTCCGCGTCTGCGAGAACGCCGACGAGGCCGTGGGACAGGCGCCGCCCGGACGCATCGAGGTGATCGCCAACTACACGGCCTTCCAGGACCTCCGCCGCCGCGTGGGCAACTGACCCCGCCCGACCACCTTGAGGAATGCGAGCATGAGCGACAGCAGCCTGCGCCTGGTCTGGGTCTACCCGGACCTGCTGAGCACGTACGGCGACCAGGGCAACGTCCTGGTGGTGGAGCGGCGGGCCCGCCAGCGGGGCCTGGAGGTCTCCCGCGTGGACGTCCGCAGCGACCAGCCGGTGCCCACCTCCGGCGACATCTATCTGATCGGCGGCGGCGAGGACCGGCCGCAGCGGCTGGCGGCCGAGCGGCTGCGCCGCGACGGCGGCCTGAGCCGGGCCGTGGCCAACGGCGCGATCGTCTTCTCCGTCTGCGCCGGCTATCAGATCCTGGGCCACGAGTTCGTCAACGACCTCGGCGAGAAGGAGCCGGGGCTCGGCCTGCTGGACGTGGTGAGTACCCGGGGCGAGGCCGCCCGGTGCGTCGGCGACGTCCTGGCCGACATCGACGGCCGGCTGAACCTGCCGCCGCTGACGGGTTTCGAGAACCACCAGGGCGTCACCCACCTCGGCCCGACCGCGCGCCCGTTCGCCCGGGTCCGCTTCGGCAACGGCAACGGCACGGGCGACGGCACCGAGGGCGCGTACAACGACACCGTCTTCGGTACGTACATGCACGGGCCGGTGCTGGCCCGCAATCCGCAGATCGCCGATCTGCTGCTCAAGCTGGCCCTCGACGTGAACGCGCTGCCGCCGACCGACGACCGCTGGTACGAGGCGCTGCGCCAGGAGCGGATCGCCGCGGCGACCCAGCCCGCCTGAGCCGGGGCCGGCCGGCGCCGGGCGGGCCGGGGCCCGGCGCCGGTTGACGGCGGGATGAACAGTCCGGTCCGCTCCTCGGACAACGCCCCGCCCCGCCACCCCGCGCTTGTAGGGTGGCGGGGATCCAACCGGACGACGGCGTCCGGTCTCCGGTTGAGTTGCAGAGGTTTGGATACGCCATGCGTATTGGTGTGCTCACGTCCGGCGGCGACTGCCCCGGTCTGAACGCTGTCATCCGGTCGGTCGTGCACCGCGCCGTCGCGGACCACGGCGACGAGGTCATCGGCTTCAACGACGGCTGGAAGGGCCTGCTGGAGGCCGACTACCGCACCCTGGACCTGGACGCGGTGGGCGGCATCCTCGCCCGCGGCGGCACCATCCTCGGCTCGTCCCGCGTGCAGCCGGCCCATCTGGTGGACGGGGTGGAGCGGGCCCGGGGCCATGTCGAGGAACTCGGCCTGGACGCCGTCATCCCGATCGGCGGCGAGGGGACCCTCAAGGCGGCGCGGCTGCTCTCCGACGCCGGGCTGCCGATCGTCGGGGTGCCCAAGACCATCGACAACGACATCGCCGGCACCGACGTCACCTTCGGCTTCGACACCGCGGTGGGCGTCGCCACCGAGGCGCTGGACCGGCTCAAGACCACCGCCGAGTCCCACCAGCGGGTACTGATCGTGGAGGTCATGGGCCGGCACACCGGCTGGATCGCGCTGCACTCCGGCATGGCGGCCGGCGCCCACGCCATCGTCGTCCCCGAGCGGCCCTTCGACATCGACGAGCTGACCGCGCGGGTCGGCAAGCGGTTCCTGGCCGGGAAGAAGTTCGCGATCGTGGTCGTCGCCGAGGGCGCCAAGCCCCGCGCCGGCTCGATGGACTTCGACATCGGCGGCAAGGACGTCTACGGGCACGAGCGGTTCGCCGGTGTCGCCCGGCAGCTCTCCACCGAGCTGGAGCACCGGCTCGGCAAGGAGGCCCGCCCGGTCATCCTCGGCCACGTCCAGCGGGGCGGCACCCCCACCGCGTACGACCGGGTGCTGGCCACCCGCTTCGGCTGGCACGCGGTCGAGGCCGTGCACCGCCGGGAGTTCGGCAGGATCACCGCGCTGCGCGGCACCGACATCCGGCTGATCCCGATAGCCGAGGCCGTCGAGTCGCTGAAGACCGTGCCGCGGGAGCGGTACGCCGAGGCCGAGACCGTGCTCTGACCGGCCGGGACGCTCCGGAACGCTCCGGACCGCCCCCGGCCGGGGTTCCGGCCGGGGGCGGTTCTACTCTGGTGGCTGCGGAGGGCGCGGATCGCGCGGAACCCCCGCGAAAGCGGTATTCCCGCGCAAGAGGAGAGAGCGGATGGACCACGGCGAACACGGCATGACCATGGACCTGCCGCCCTTCACCCTCGCCCGGGGCATGGAATTCACGGGCGACCCGTTCTTCCTCGCCGCCTGCCTGGTGGCGCTGGCCCTCTACGGCTGGGCCGTGCTCCGGCTGCGGCGGCGCGGTGACGCCTGGCCGGTGGCCCGCACGGTCGCCTGGGTCACGGGCCTGGCCAGCATCGTGCTGGTGATGTCCACCGGGCTCAACGAGTACGGCATGGTCATGTTCAGCGTGCACATGGTGCAGCACATGGTGATCAGCATGGTCTCGCCGATCCTGCTGCTGCTCGGCGCGCCGGTGACGCTCGCGCTGCGGGCCCTGCCGACGGCACGGCGCGGCCACCGCGGCCCGCGGGAGCTGCTGGTGGCGCTGCTGCACAGCCGCTATGTGCGGATCATCTCGCACCCGGCGTTCACCATCCCGATGTTCATCGCGAGCCTCTACGGGCTGTACTTCACCCCGCTCTTCGACTGGCTGATGGGCAGCACCGCCGGGCACATCGCGATGATGGTGCACTTCCTGGCGGTGGGCCTGGCCTTCTTCTGGCCGATCATGGGCGTGGACCCGGGGCCGCACCGTCCGGGTTACATCATGCGGATGCTGGAGCTCTTCGCCGGGATGCCCTTCCACGCGTTCTTCGGCATCGCGCTGATGATGGCGACGGCGCCGATGGTCGGGACGTACGCCGACCCGCCCGTGTCGCTGGGGCTCGACGCGCTGGCCGACCAGCAGGCGGCGGGCGGCATCGCCTGGGCGTTCAGCGAGATCCCCTCGGTGATCGTGCTGGTGGCCCTGCTCTACCAGTGGCACGGCTCGGAGGAGCGGCAGGCCAGGCGCTCCGACCGGGCCGCGGACCGTGACGGCGACCAGGAGCTGACCGCCTACAACGCCTACCTGGCGTCACTCCAGTCACGCGGTCGGTAGCGGCGGAGGCCGCTTCGGGGTGACGATGGACTCCTGGCCGCGGTCCGCGCGTCCGCGCGGGGACCGCCGGGAGGAGGATGCGGCATGTCCGGATCGGTGAAGACCCTGACGGTCGCCACGGTGGCCGCCCTGGTCGTGGTGACCGCGTACACGGCGGCCCTCGGCGGCAGCGGCTGGCTGTGGTTCGGCTGGATCGTGCTGGCCGGGGTCACGGCCGGTGCGGTGGCACTGCGGAGCCGGTGAGACGCCGCGGCGGCGTACGGGACTCCCGGACACCCGCGGTCGTCCCCGGTGCGGACGGAGGGCGGCGGGCGGGGGCGACGAGGTCCGGGGGTGAGCCGTCCGGTCACCGGCCGGGCAGCGTCTGAACGAGTGGTTTGCCGCGGGTATTCACCGGCCCGGCGACCCGGCGGCCCAGAACGTCCGGAGCGGAGCGCCGCGCGGAACGTCACCGGAGAGATCACAGCGAGCCGCGCGGCGCGGCGCTGCCCCGCTCCCGGTTCCGCACGGCGCGGGAACGGGGAACGGGGCGGGATCAGTCGCGGGGCAGCAGGGTTCCCAGGGGGCCCAGGTCGAGGTTGAGGTCCTCGGGGCGCAGCCCGAACCGTTCGCGGAGTTCGGCCATCCGCTCCTCCAGCAGCATCAGCGTCGTCCCGATGCGCTCGATCTGGTCCTCGGTGAGGTCGTCCTCCTCCACACGGCGGATCGCCTGCCGCTCCATCAGCTGCCGGAGGAGTTCGACGACGGTGAGGACGAGGGCCACCAGGTCGCGGGCGACGGTGTCGGGCTCGACGTCCATCCGCCGGCCGCCGCTCACAGCGGTCCCTCGTCGGGCCACGGGGCGGGCATCCGCTCGCTGACCGAGGAGAGCAGCGCGTGCAGGGAGACCCGTACCAGGGGCACCTCGGCGATGGCGATGACGATGTCGCCGCTGAGGACGACACCGGTCGCGAGCACCCGGTCCAGGAGGTCCACCAGGGGTACGCCGATCGGGCCGGCGGCTCCCTCGGGGCGTTCGTCCCAGGAGAGCGCGGTGGCCGCGGCCGTCCCGGCCGCCGTGTCAGCCGTCATCGTCGCCGTCCCCGGTGGCCGCGAAGGAGTAGGGCACCCAGGGCCCGGTGACCTCGATGTGCACGCCGGCGGTGCCGGGGTCCGCGCGCAGCCGCCGGAGGGTGGCGGCCACGGTCTCGTCGCGGTCCCGGTCGATGAGATAGGCGGCGTTCAGCAGTTGGGTGCGCTGGTCACCGGCCGGCCGGACGTCGTGGACGCGCAGGCGCCGGGCAGCGGCCGAGATGCCGCGCAGGGCGGTGTCCACCTGCTCGGCCGCTCGCAGGGCGGCGTTCCGCCGCTCCTCCCGCGCACGGTGCCGGCCGCGGACCCGCGCCAGGTAGGCGCGGCCGGTGCCGGGGGCGGGTGTCCCCCGGTCCGGGGCCGTGCCGGTTTCCGCGGTGGTTTCCGGGTCCCGGGCGTCAGCGGTCCGGTCACCGGTCTCCGGGGCGGCGGGGAGCGGAGCGGCGTAGACCTTGACCCCCCACTCGACACGTCCCGCGATCCGGTCGAACACGGCGTGCAGCCCCGGCTCCTTGGCCCGCAGCGCCGCGCGGACGCGTCCGTCCTCGCGGTAGAGGGTGGTGAGCGGAAAGGGGATCGCGGACGCGTGGTCCGCCACCGCGGCCACCACGGCGTGGTGCGCCCGGGCGCAGAGCTCCAGCTCGCCGGGGTCGGACAGCCGCGTCCGCAGCGCCTCTTCCGAGAACGCGGCCGCGGGCACGTCCTGGACGACCGCCGTCAACGCGCCCGCGGGGAGAGCCCGGAGGGGCCCTCCGCCGCGATGGCCGGGGGTGGTGGCGAGGGCCGGGGCGGGATCGCCGCCCCGGCAGACCACGAAGACGCAGGTGAGCGTGGAACCGGCGGAGGCCGGCGGAGCGGCCGGGGCGCCGGCGGGCACCACCCGGGTCCCGGGGGTGCCGTCGGCGGGAACGGTGGCGGACGGGGAGGGGATCGCGGTCATGCCCGGGCACGCTCCCGCTGTCCGGCGCCCCGCTCCTCCGGCTCCTCGCAGCCCTGTTCCAGTGCCGCGATCCGGTCCCGGAGAGCCTGGTTCTCCTCGCTGAGCCGGTCCTGCTGGGCGCGGGTGGAGAGGGCGGGGTCCGTCTCCCACCAGTTGATGCCGGCTTTGCGGGCCGTGTCGACGGAGGAGACGAAGAGCCGGATGCGGATCGTCAGCAGTTCAATGTCGAGGAGGTCGATCTTGATGTCGCCGGCGATCACGATGCCCTTGTCGAGGACGCGTTCGAGAATGTCGGCGAGGTTGGCCGTGGTGGGGCCGTAGGTGCAGCAGGCTCCGGAACCCGGCGCGTGCGGGGTCTCAATCGTCGTGGTCATGGTGCCCGCTCACTCCTCTTCCTCGTCCTCCGCTTCGTACTCCTCGTCTTCGTCCTCGTCTTCGTCCTCCTCCTCGTCCTCTTCTCCGTCCTCGTATTCGTCCTCCTCGTCCTCCTCGTCCTCGTCCTCTTCGTCCTCCTCGTCTTCTTCTTCCTCGTCCTCCTCCTCGCCCTCTTCGCCCTCCTGCTCCTCCTCGCCCTCTTCGCCTTCCTGCTCCTCCTCCCCCTCCTCGCCCTCGCGTTCCTCCTCTTCCATCGCGTCCTCGTGGCTGCGGACCACCTCGCCGTCGCGGATCTCGCCGCGCCAGCCCTCGGGCTCCTCCTCCGCGCCCAGCGTCACGTACCGCTGGAAGTGCTTGAGGTCGAGCCGCAGCCGGCGGCCCTGGGCCCGCCAGATGTTGGCGGTCTTCTCGAAGAAGCCGGAGGGGTAGTACTCCACGACGACCACGATGCGCGTCAGATTCGGCGCGAGCTCGTGGAAGGAGACGCATCCCCGGGTGGTGCCCTTGGCGCCCTCGGAGTTCCAGACGATGCGCTCGTCCGGAATCTGCTCGTCGATCGTCGCCTGCCAGCCGCGGGTCGACGGACCGACCTTGGCCTTCCAGTCCGAGGTCGTCTCGTCCGACTTGGAGACGTGGCGTACGCCCTTCATGAAGCCGCTGAAGTCCTCGAACTGGCACCAGTAGTCGTAGCAGGTGCGCAGCGAGAGGCCGACGTCCAGCGTCTCGACGATATTCGTAACCTTGACGTCACCGGGCTTCTTCTTGCCCTTGCCCTCGCCGCCCCCGGCGCCGACCGCTTCCTTGGCCTTGCCCACGACGTTGTCCTTCACTCCCTTGGCCTTCTCGCCCATGAATGCCTTCGCCGGGGATTCCCCGCCCAGCACGCGGGCGCCGACCTTGGGCAGCGAGCCGCCGTTCTCGGCCGCGTCGGTGAGACGTCCGGTGAGATCGGACAACCGGCCGCCGGCCGATTCCACCAACCGCTGCGACTTGGCGCCGAGGTAGTCACCGAATTCCTTACGGAGCCGGTCGACACCGGAGCCGTTCCCGTTCTGGTCCTTCTCGGGCATGATCCGCTACCTCCGACGGCCGGACCGGGCGGCCGACTTCTCCGCCGCGGCCTTGCGAGCAGGTGACTTCTTCGCTGCGGTCTTCTTCGCCGGAGCGCTCTTCTTGGCGGGAGCCCTCCTCGCCTGGGGCTTCTTCCGCGCCGGAGCCTTCTTCGCCGGGGCCTTCTTCCGGGCTCCCCCGCCGGCCTGCTTCTTGGCGGCCGGCTTCTCAGCGGTTTCCTTCTTCGGCTGGGCCTTCTTCCGCGCGGGCTTCTTCTCCGCGGGCTTCTTCTGCGCCGGATTCCGGGCTTCCGGCTTCTTCCCTGCCCGCTTTCCGCCGGATTTGGGGGCCCGCCGCTTCTCCTTGGCTTCGGGTTCCTCTTCTTCCTCTTCTTCCTCGTCGGGCTCCTCCTCTTCCTCCTCTTCCTCCTCCTCGGCTTCGGGGCCCTCTTCTTCCTCCTCCCCCTCGGGCTCCTCCTCTTCCTCCTCCGCCTCGGGGCCTTCCTCCTCCGGCTCCTCTTCCTCTTCGCCTTCCTCTTCGCCTTCCTCGGTGTCCTCCTGGAGGGCGCGGGTCCGCTCCTGGATGGCATCCGCCAGCGAGTCGAGCCGGCGGTTGGCCGCGGCGGCGGCCGCCGCCTTCCCCGCGGCCAGCAGTTCCCCGCGCACCTGCTCGCCCAGTGCACCGAGCTGCGGGGACGACGTCAGTTTGCGCACTCCGTCGGTGACGAGGTTCTGCGGGCTGATCCCCATTCCCCGGCCGACGAGGAGGGAGGCCAGCCCCAGGACGAGCTTCGCCTTCCGGGTGCGTCCCAGGAGGTAGCCCCCCACGACTCCCGCCGCCAGGGCGGATTTGGTGTTCTCGTTCATCAGTGGTGTCCCGTTCCTCTTTCCGCTCCGACCACGGCAGTTCCGGATCGCCGTTCCAGCAGATCCAGCAGTCGTTCCTCCTCGCGCTCGAACTCCTCCATGCCGATCTCCCCGTTCTCCAGTGCCTGGTTGAGCACGACGAGCCGCGCGCGGACGGCCGCGGGATCGTGCAGTTCGTCCTCCGCGGCGTCCGTCATGCGGTTGGCGATCCACACGACGCCCCGCACGGGGGCCAGCGGCAGCAGGGCCAGCTCGGTCAGGAGTCCCATCTCAGGCCGACGCCGGTACGGAGGCGGGGTCCACGAAGCTGTAGCAGGGCAGCGGTCCGGTGAGCCGCAGTTCCACCGCGTCCCGGTGCTCGGCGGCCAGGCGCTCCACCGCCGCCCGGAACGGGGCCTCGCGGTCCCGGCCGACGAGGAAGGAGACGTTCCGCACGCAACCCTGGACCTCGGGGCCTTCGACGCGTTGTTCGGCCAGCGGGGCACAGGCGCGCAGCACCTGGTCAGTGGCGGTCTTCGCCCGGCGGGCGAGCCCCGCGGCCACCGACTCGCCCAGCCGGAGGCTGCCCTGGTAACTCGGGCGGCCGCGCACCTCGTCCCGGAGCCGCCGGACGCGCTCGTCCTCCCGCAGGAGGGCGGCCAGCCCGCCTTCCACCGGCGACGCCTTGAGGTTGAGTTCGCACCGGCCGTCGAGCCGGGTCAGCGCGGCGGACCGCTCCCGTTCGCCGGCGGCCAGGTCCCGCAGCACGGTGTCCTCGTCGGGCGCCACCATGCCGAACCGCATCGGGAGCACGGGGCCGCCGGCGGCGAGGTCGAGCAGCAGTTCCTGGTGCGCCATCAGATCCCGGCGCCGGGCGCGGAGACCGGGCGGCGCCGGGCTGACGACCGCCGCGATCCCGCCGTGGCCGATCAGCCGCAGCGGCCCGGGCGGGTCGCCGACCCCCTTCCGTCCGGCGGGCAGGGCGCGTCCTGCCCGGACGACGCCGTAGACGTAGAGACCCGGTGCGGTCACCGTTCAGCCCTTCTTCGCCGAGCGGGTACGGGTGGTGCCGCGGCTCGCCGTGGACTCGGCGCGCCGGCGGGAGGCGGTGCGTTTGCGCGGTGCGGGCCGCTTCTCCGCCTCCGTCTCGTACTCCTCGTCCTTCTCGGAGTCGCCGCCGACCACGTCCCGCACCTTCTCGCCGAGCGATCCGGCGGCCTTGCCCGCCTTCCTCTTGCCGACCGCGCCCGCCACACCGGCGCCACCGCCGAACAGCTCGGGGACGGTCCGGCTGCGGTTGTCGGACTCCAGGTCGAGGCGGTTGCAGGCCTCGGCGAACCGCAGATAGGTGTCGACACTGGCCACCACGATGCGTGCGTCGATCTTGAGGATCTCGATGCCGACCAGGGAGACCCGGAGGAAGATGTCGATCACCATGCCGCGATCGAGGATCAGTTCGAGGGTGTCGTAGAGCGTGCCCGCGCGCGGCACACACACCATGCCGTCGTTATAGGTGGTCGTGGTCATGGGGGCGGTCCTCTCAGGGGTGGCCGGCGGGCCAGTCGTCCGACGCACCGCGCCGGAAGCGGCGGACCCGGCGGTACTGGAGCAGTTCTCCTGTCCGGTCGACATCCACCTGGTAGGTGGCGAGCAAGCTGGTGGTGTCGGGGACGCGCTGGAGTTCCAGGACGTCGATGTCGACCCGCCAGCCGTCCTCCGTCCGGCACACCGCGGACACGCCTTCCGCCGGGTAACCGATCAGACCGGCCAGATCGCGGCACGCGTTCTGGGCCGCTTCCACCGGGCCGGTGCGGGACTCCCGTCGCGGCTCGGCCGTTTTCGTAGCGGTACGCCGCGTACGTACCTTTTGCTCTGCTGCCATGCGCACCAGTGTGTTCACAGGGCGTGTGGAGCCGCACACGCTGATGGGCCGGACGGATCACCGGGGCCCGGCCCCGGGGGCGGCGGCCCGCGTCTCCCGTCGGCCGGGGGTCCACGGCACCGCCCCCGGTGAACGGGGCCGGCTGTCCGAACCCCGTGGGGCGTCACCGTGTTTGGCGAACCACCCTCAGGTCACGCGCAAGGCGTCGTCGTCGTGAGGCAAGGCACGGAGGAACGAACGGTGACTCCACCCGCGACTGAAGTCGCGGGCTTCCTGTGTCGGTGGCTAGGCACCGGCGCAGAGGACCAGCCCGGCCCTGTGTTTGACGTTGAGTGCGCCGACGTGGTCGGCGTGTGCCACCAGGCCGCAGTTGACGCACATGGACCCGGAAGGGGGCCGGTCAGAAGTGGTCACACGCGGCAACGCCTGCCCATAAACTGATCCCCTTCCTTCCACCCTGGACCTCACGGGACGCGACCCAGGGCCGATACGGTGCAGTCGGGAGCCGACCTGTGTTCTATTACGTGCTCAAGTACGTGCTTCTCGGGCCGTTGCTGCGGCTGACCTTCCGCCCCCGGATACAGGGCCTGGAGCACGTGCCCGAGGACGGGGCCGCGATCGTCGCCGGCAACCACCTGTCCTTCTCGGACCACTTCCTGATGCCGGCCATCCTCCGCCGCCGTATCACCTTCCTCGCCAAGGCGGAGTACTTCACGGGCCCCGGGCTCAAGGGCCGGCTGACGGCCGCCTTCTTCCGCAGCATCGGCCAGATCCCGGTGGACCGCTCGGGCAGACAGGCCGGGCAGGCCGCCATCACCGAAGGACTCAAGGTGCTGGGAAGCGGCGAGCTGCTCGGGATCTACCCGGAAGGCACGCGCTCGCACGACGGCCGGCTCTACAAGGGCCGCGTCGGGGTGGCCGTCATGGCGATCCGGGCGGGGGTCCCGGTGGTGCCGTGCGCCATGCAGGGAACGTTCGAGATCCAGCCGCCGGGACGCCGGCTGCCGCGGCCCGGCCGGGTGACGATCCGCTTCGGCGAACCGATGGACTTCTCCCGCTTCGCGGGCATGGAGGGCGAACGGGCGGTGCTGCGCGCCGTGACCGACGAGATCATGTACGAGATCATGAAGCTCTCCGGCCAGGAGTACGTCGACCTCTACGCGAACGAGGCCAAGGCGCAGCAGAAGGACCGGTCCGGCTCCCGGGACTGACCGCACCGGGAAACCCGGCGGTGCGCGGACTCCCCGACCGCCGGGTGCGCGGCGCCCTCCCGTTCCCCGGCCGGTGTCCCGCCGGCGGCGCCCGGCGGCCGATGAGTCCCCGGAGAAACGACCGGGGTTCTCCGTCGGCGCTCGTCAATGACCGTGCCCGCCCGGCGGATTGCCCGGCTCCGCGCCGCGGTGCTCCGCCGCGATGCCGAACCGGCTCCGTTCGCCCGCAGCGGACGTGAGGCCGGGGCGGAGGGCCGACACCGTGCTGATCACCGGCTCATCCGCGGCACCCTCTTCCTGCTCCAGAAGCTGCAGGTCAGCGGCTGATACCAGCGCCACGAGCGGCTTACCGTGACGCGTCACGACCACCCGTTCACCGCCGTAGACGACACGGTTGATCAACTCGGCCAGCTCCGCGCGGGCTTGCGTCACCGGAATCTCATAAGCCATGCTCCCCATCGTACGAGACGTACAGGATGTACATTTTCGCCGGAACGGCGATCACACAACGGAAGAAGGGGGAGCAGCCGTGGAGTCTCCGACCGCCCGCTACGTGCTGCCGCAGTTCACCGAGCGCACCAGCCGCGGGATCCGCACGCTGGACCCGTACTCCCGGCTTCTGGAGGAGCGCATCGTCTTCCTCGGCACCGAGGTCGACGAGACCTCGGCCAACGACGTCATCGCCCAGCTGATGCACCTGGAGCACGCCGCGCCCGGCCGCGGCATCTCCCTGTACATCAACTCCCCCGGCGGCTCCCTCACCGCGATGACCGCGATCTACGACACGATGCTCTTCGTCGGCTGCCCCATCGAGACGATCTGCCTCGGACAGGCCGCCGAGGAGGCGGCCGTGCTGCTCGCCGCGGGGGAGCCCGGCCGGCGGCTGATGCTCCCGGGTTCCCGGGCCGTGCTCCGCCAGCCGTCCCTGGCCGAGCCCGCACAGGGGCAGGTGGACGACCTGGCGATCAGGGCCCGCGAAGTGGCCCGCGCCCGGGCCATGCTGGAGGGGATGCTGGTGCGGCACACCGGGCAGTCCGCCGAGCGCGTCGCCTCGGACATCGAGCGGGACATGATCCTCACCGCCGGCGAGGCCGTCGCCTACGGGCTCGCCGACCGGATCGTCGCGAACCGCAAGGGGTCCGCCGCCTCCGTGGGCCGGGGGTGAGCCGTGTCCCTGCCCGAACTGCCGCCGCTGCCCGCCCTCACGCGCGCCGAGGGCGAGCTGATCGACCGTTACCTGGAGGCGGCCGACCTGCTGGGACGGGTCAACCCGGCCCGGGGCACCGACACCTACGGCAGCCTGCGCGCCGCGCAGGCGCTGGTCGACCGGGCGGTCCGGCTGCGCGACGCGCTCTCCGTGATGCACGCGCGCGGCGAGACGGAACTGCACGCGGCCACCCTGGGCCGGGCCCTGCGCGTCCTCGACGGGGAGCGCCGGACCCGGCGCGTCACCCTCCCGCCGGAGAACCCCGGGTGACGGAACGCCGCGGCGTGCCGTGACACGCGTCACCGGCCGGCCTCCCCCGACCGGACTGCTTTCCGCGGGACATGACGGGCCGTGCGGCGTGGGCCCGCGTCGGTGAGCCCTCGGCCGTTCCGGGCGTCGCGCCCGGTCCGGGCGGGGCCGGGGGCCGTGTTCGGCCGCCAACAACCCGGCTATTCCACCTGGTTGGGGCAAGAGTTAGAACTTTCACATATGGCCGGATCGGTGACGAAATTCGACCTGGAGTGCGTAACCATCGCTGAGACGACAAGCCCCCGCCGCCGAGGCGGGGCGGCCCGGGCGGACGCCGAGTCCTGCCACCGTCCCGGGCGACAGGTCGATTCCCCGGACCGGCAGGAGTGGAGGACCCGGGCAAGCCGGGCCCGGCCGGAACCCTCCGGCCGGCCCTTGGGGTGAAGCCGCGATCGCGGCCGGGCATCTTCGTTCTGCCCGAACCCGACAGGTCATCCTTCACAGGCGGCTGACGAAGGGTTGCGCATGTCCGCGCACGTTCATGTCCAGACGCACGACAGCACCACCGGCACCACCGGCACCACCGGCTTCACCGGCACCACCGGCACCGGCCGGAAGTCCGCCGGCACCACCGCGCGCATCTCCCGCGCGGGGGCCGTATCGGCGCTCACCCTCGCCGCGGTCACGGGCACCGTCCTCGCACCGGGCGCCGCCTCCGAGGCCCAGGCCGCCACCGCCCGGTCGAAGGCACTCTCGGTCGCCGCGGCGCAGAAGGGCGACCCCTACAAGTACGGCGCCGCGGGCCCGCACCGCTTCGACTGCTCCGGCCTGACGCTGTACTCGTACAAGAAGGCCGGCAAGAAGCTGCCGCGCACGGCCCAGGCCCAGTACAACAAGACCAGCCGCGTCTCCGCCGCGAAGCGGGCCAAGGGCGATCTGGTGTTCTTCCACTCCGGCGGCAGCGTCTACCACGTCGGCGTCTACGCCGGCAGCGGCAAGGTCTGGCACTCCCCCAAGGCCGGCTCCGTCGTCAAGCTGGAGAAGATCTGGACGAAGAGCGTCCGTTACGGCCGGGTGCGCTGAGCACCACCGGGTCAGCCGGCGGGCGCCGACGCGACGATGACGGCCACCGCCCGGTCGATCTGATCCTCCGTCAGATCGGCGCGGGCGGTGAGCCGCAGCCGCGAGACGCCGTCGGGCACGGACGGCGGGCGGAAGCAGCCCACGGCCAGCCCGCCGGCCCGGCAGTCCGCCGCCCAGCGCAGCGCCGCCTCCGGGGACGGCGCCCGTACGGACACCACGGCCGCGTCCGGGCGGACGGACGCCAGACCCGCCGCCGTCAGCCGCTCGTGCAGCGAGGCCGCGACGGCCCGGGCCCGGGCCGCCCGCTCCGGCTCCCGGCGCAGCAGCCGGAGGGCGGCCAGCGCGCCGCCGGCGGCGGCGGGCGCGAGCCCGGTGTCGAAGATGAACGCCCGTGCGGTGTTGACGAGATGCTCGATCACCCGGGCCGGTCCCAGCACGGCACCGCCCTGACTCCCGAGCGACTTGGACAGGGTGACGGTCACGACCGTGTCCGGTGAGCCCGCGAGCCCGGCGGCGTACGGGGCTCCGCGCCCGCCCTCCCCCAGCACGCCCAGCCCGTGGGCGTCGTCGACGATCAGGGCCGCCCCGCGGTCGCGGCAGACCGTGGCGAGCCGGCCGAGCGGCGCGGCGTCGCCGTCGACCGAGAAGACCGCGTCGGTGAGGACGACGGCCCGGCCCTCGTGCCCGTCGAGCACCTTGGCCGCGGCGCCGGGATCGGCGTGCGGGACGACGGCGGTGACCGCCCGGGAGAGCCGGCAGCCGTCGATCAGCGAGGCGTGGTTGGCGGCGTCGGAGACGATCAGGGTGCCCCGCGCGGTCAGCGCGGTGACGGCGGCGAGATTGGCGGCGTAGCCGGAGGCCAGCACCAGCGCGGCCTCGAAGCCGCAGAAGTCCGCCAGTTCCGCCTCCAGTTCGGCGTGGAGCCCGGTGCTGCCGGTCACCAGCCGGGAGCCGGTCGCGCCGGCCCCCCACAGCCGGGCCGCGTCCGCGGCCGCGGCGGTCACCGCGGGGTGGCGGGCCAGTCCGAGGTAGTCGTTGGACGCCAGATCGAGCAGCGCGGACGCGGCCGGACGGGGGCGCAGCGCGCGGACGAGACCGGCCCGCCGCCGGGCGGCCGCCTCCTCGTCGATCCATCCGAACGGGTCCCGGGCGTCCCGGCCCGGATCCCGGTCCGGGTCCTGCTCCTTGTCCTGGGGCATCGGCCATCCCTCGCGTCTGTCGGGTCTGCCCAAAACCTAGCCCGGCCAAGGGCGGGACACGGTGTGGCGATACACACACCCCGATCCCGCGGTGTTGTGGGATCCCTCCTTGGCCGCGCCCCCTCCGGTAGGCAAGGATCTCCGCCATGGATCTGCTGACAACGCTGGTGGACAAGGGGCTGCGCCGCGAGCCGCCCACCCGGGACGAGGCGCTCGCCGTGCTGGCCACGTCCGACGACGACCTGCTCGATGTGGTGGCGGCCGCGGGGCGGGTGCGCCGCCAGTGGTTCGGGCGGCGGGTGAAGCTCAACTATCTGGTCAACCTGAAGTCGGGGCTCTGCCCGGAGGACTGCTCGTACTGCTCGCAGCGGCTGGGGTCGAAGGCGGAGATCCTCAAGTACACCTGGCTGAAGCCGGAGGAGGCCGCCGCGGCGGCCGGCGCCGGTGTGGCCGGCGGCGCCAAGCGCGTCTGCCTGGTGGCGAGCGGACGCGGCCCGACCGACCGGGACGTGGACCGGGTGTCGGACACCATCGCGGCCATCAAGGAGCGGAACGAGGGCGTGGAGGTCTGCGCCTGCCTCGGGCTGCTCTCCGACGGCCAGGCCGAGCGGCTGCGGGCCGCGGGCGCGGACGCGTACAACCACAACCTCAACACGTCCGAGGCGACGTACCAGGACATCTGCACCACGCACGACTTCTCCGACCGGGTCTCCACCGTGCGGCAGGCGCAGGGCGCGGGGCTGTCGGCCTGCTCCGGCCTGATCGCGGGCATGGGCGAGTCCGACGAGGACCTGGTCGACGTGGTCTTCGCGCTGCGCGAGCTGGACCCGGACTCCGTGCCGGTCAACTTCCTGATCCCCTTCGACGGCACACCGCTGGCCGGGGAGTGGAACCTCACCCCGCAGCGGGCGCTGCGCATCCTGGCCATGGTCCGCTTCGTCTGCCCGGATGTGGAGGTACGGCTCGCGGGAGGCCGCGAGGTGCATCTGCGGTCCCTGCAGCCGCTGGCGCTCCACCTCGCCAACTCGGTCTTCCTGGGCGACTACCTGACCAGTGAGGGGCAGGCGGGGCAGGCGGACCTCGACATGATCGCCGACGCGGGCTTCGAGGTGGAGGGCTCGGACACCGTGACCCTGCCGGAGCACCGGGCGGGCGCGGCCGGAACGGGCTGCGGCGGACACGACGACGGCGGCTGCGCGCCCTGCGGGGAGACGGCGGCGGAGGACGCGGCCCCGGCCGCCGCGCCCGCCGGCGCACCGGCCCCGCCGGCCGCCGCACCGGCGGGCGCTCCCCGTACCGGCCTGGTGGCGGTGCGCCGCCGCGGCGCGGGCACCGATCTGCCACCCAATGCCTGAGCCGCTCCCGCACCCGCCGGCCGCACCGGCCGGCGGGCCCGCCGCGGCGGCGCCGCTGTCCACCGCCGAACTGCTGGAGCTGGACCGGCGGCACGTCTGGCACCCGTACGGCCCGATGCCCGGCCGCACGGACCCGCTGGTCGTCGAGTCCGCCTCCGGGGTGCGGCTACGGCTGGCCGAACCGGCCGAGGGCCGGGAGGAGTTGGTCGACGGGATGTCGTCGTGGTGGTCGGCCGTGCACGGCTACGGCCACCCCGCGCTGACCGGAGCCGCGCACGCACAGCTGGACCGGATGAGCCATGTGATGTTCGGCGGGCTCACCCACGAGCCGGCCGTCCGGCTCGCCGCCCGGCTCGTGGAGATCACCCCGGAGCCGCTGCGCCACGTCTTCCTGGCCGACTCGGGCTCGGTGTCCGTGGAAGTGGCCGTCAAGATGTGCCTGCAGTACTGGCGTTCGCTGGGGAAGCCCCGCAAGCAGCGGCTGCTGACCTGGCGCGGCGGCTACCACGGCGACACCTGGCAGCCGATGTCCGTGTGCGACCCGGACGGCGGCATGCACCACCTGTGGTCCGGGGTGCTGCCCCGGCAGGTCTTCGCCGACGCGCCGCCGCCCGGCTTCGGTGCCGGCGTGGACCCGGCGTACGCGGAGCATCTGCGGGGGCTGGTCGCGGAGCACGCCGAGGAGCTGGCGGCCGTCGTCGTCGAACCGGTGGTGCAGGGCGCGGGCGGGATGCGGTTCCACTCCCCCGGCTATCTGCGGGTGCTGCGCGAGGCGTGCGACGAGCACGGTGTGCTGCTGGTCCTGGACGAGATCGCCACCGGCTTCGGCCGGACCGGTGAGCTGTTCGCCGCGGACCACGCGGGCGTCGCGCCCGATGTGCTGTGCCTCGGCAAGGCGCTGACCGGCGGGATGATGACGCTGGCGGCGACGCTGTGCACCGCGGAGGTGGCCGAGGGCATCTCGCGCGGTGAGGTGCCGGTGCTGGCGCACGGCCCGACCTTCATGGGCAATCCGCTGGCCACGGCGGTCGCGGGTGCCTCCGTCGATCTGCTGCTGGCCCGGGACTGGCGCGGCGAGGTGCGCGGGATCGAGCGCGGGCTGCGGGAGGGGCTGGCCCCGGCGGCGCGGCTGCCGGGCGTGCGGGAGGTCCGGGTACTGGGCGCCATCGGCGTCGTCCAGCTCGACCACGGCATCGACATGGCGGCGGCGACGCGCGCCGCGGTGCGCGAGGGCGTGTGGCTGCGGCCGTTCCGCGACCTCGTCTACACGATGCCGCCGTATGTCACCGGTGAGGACGACGTGGCCCGGATCTGCGCGGCGGTGTACGCGGCGGCAGCGGCGGGCTGACCCCGCGCAGGGCCCGGCCGCGCCGAGGCGGCCGGGGCGCGGAACACACGGGGCGCGCGGGCACGCGCGCCCCTCGTACGGCGGCGCGGCAGGTACGGCGGCGCGGCAGGAACGGAGCGAGGGATCATGGCCGTCACCGTCGTCAGCGGCACCGGGACCGAGATCGGGAAGACGGTGGTGACCGCCGCGCTGGCCGCCGCCGCGCTGGCGGCGGGCCGTACCGTCGCCGTGCTCAAGCCGGCCCAGACCGGCGTGGCGCCCGGTGAGCCGGGGGACGCGGCGGAGGCAGCCCGCCTCGCCGGCCCCGTCACCACGGCCGAGCTGGCCCGCTACCCCGAACCGCTGGCCCCGGAGACGGCCGCACGGCGGGCGGGCAGGTCCACGGTACGGCCGGCGGAGATCGCGGAGGCGGCGGAGAAACTGGCCGCCGGCCACGATCTGGTCCTGGTCGAGGGCGCGGGCGGGCTGCTGGTGCGCTACGACGAAGAGGGCGCGACCCTGGCGGACGCTGCCCGGCTGCTGGACGCGCCGGTGCTGGTGGTCGCCGCCGCCGGGCTGGGCACCCTCAACGCCACCGCGCTGACGGCGGAGGCCCTGCGCGCCCGGGGGCTGGACTGCGCGGGTGTTCTCCTGGGCAGCTGGCCGGCCGAGCCGGGCCTGGCGGAGCGCTGCAATCTGGCCGACCTGCCCGCGGCGGCCGGGGCTCCGCTGCTGGGCGCGCTCCCGCACGGGGCCGGCGCCCTCCCGCCCGCGGAGTTCCGTGCCCGCGCCGGCCGCTGGCTCGCCCCCGCGCTGGGGGGCACCTGGGACGCCGCGGAGTTCACCGCACGGCACCGGCCGCCGCGGTGAGCCGCTGCCCGGCCGCCGGCTACGCCAGGCTCCAGCTCCGCAGTTCCTCCGCGATGGCCTCCACGCCGGCGGTCCCGTCCTTGACGAGGCGGGCGAGATCGCGGACCTGCTCCGGCGAGGTGCTGACCTTCAGCCCGCTCGCCACGAGATAGGCGTAGGCGACGGCCGAGGCGAACATGGCGTTGGACCGCTCCAGCGCCGGCACGTGGAGGAGCAGTTGCAGCAGGGCGGCCGCGCGGCTCGGCGGATCGGTGTAGACGGGGACGCCGAATATCTCCGCCTCGTGCCGGCTGACGGCGGCGACCAGGGCGCCCCAGTCGGTCACGGCCGGATCGCCGGGGGTGTTCTGCTCGGCCACCATGAGCAGCCAGGAGAGATCGATACGGAAGGTCAACGGCGGGTGCGCTCCTCGCCGAACTCCTCCGCGAAGACCGACTCGTACTGCTTCATGAAGTCGGCGGCCGCCTCGACGAAGGTCCGGCCGGCCTCCCCGGCGTCCTGCCGGACGAGCTCCTCGATGTAGCGGTTCACGCTCACGCCCCGCTGGAGGGCGCGCTGCCGCGCGGTCTCGGCGGTCGTCTCGTCCACACGGACGTTCAGCTGGGTCTTGGCCACCCCACCAAGCTAGCACTTGCGCGCTATCATCGACAAGGGGTACCGGCCCGTCCAGCGGGCCCCTACCCTCGGGACCTCCGGGGGACGCCACACCGAGCCGGGAGAGGGCCATGCCCACGCTTGCACAGGAGACCACCCACGACTCCGCGGACGGACGGCCCCCGGCCGCCCGGGCCGAATCGCTCACCAAGGCCTTCGGCTCCGGCGAGACCGCGGTCATCGCGGTCGACGCCGTGGACGTCACGATCGAAAGGGGCCGGTTCACGGCGGTGATGGGCCCCTCCGGCTCCGGGAAGTCCACGCTGATGCACTGCCTGGCCGGACTGGACTCGGTCTCGGCCGGCCGGGTCTGGCTGGGCGGCACGGAGATCACCGGGCTCAAGGAGAAGGACCTGACCCGGCTGCGGCGCGACCGGATCGGCTTCATGTTCCAGTCGTTCAATCTGCTGCCGACGCTGACGGCGGCCGAGAACATCACGCTCCCGATGGACATCGCGGGCCGCAAGCCGGACCGCGCCTGGCTCGACCGGGTGATCGACACCCTCCGGCTGCGGGACCGGCTCTCACACCGTCCGTCCCAGCTCTCCGGCGGCCAGCAGCAGCGGGTGGCCTGTGCGCGGGCCCTGGCCTCCCGCCCCGAGCTGATCTTCGCGGACGAGCCGACCGGCAACCTGGACTCCCGGAGCGGGCGGGAAGTGCTGCGCTTCCTGCGCGAGGCCGTCGACGAGCTCGGGCAGACGGTGGTGATGGTCACCCACGACCCCAACGCCGCCGCCCATGCCGACCGGGTGCTCTTCCTGGCCGACGGGCGCATCGTGGACGAGATGGCGGAGCCGACCGCCGAGCGGGTGCTCCAGCGGATGCGCCTCTTCTCCCCCGGCCCCCCGCCGCCCGGCGGGAGCGGCGGACCGGAGAGCTGAGCCCGGGCCGCCGCGGAACCGCGGGGCCCGGGCACGGAGGGCGGAGCGCGTTCGCCACCGCTCCGCCCGCCGTTTTGCTGAGCCTTTACTATGGTGGTTCCCCCGGGCCTCGCGGCCCCCCGGCCCGTATACGAAAGGTGTGAGCGTCCGCCCATGGGCGAGCCTCCCAGTAGTGACCATCGCGCGATCCTCCGTTCCCCGGCCCACCATGGGAGGAGGTGAACCCGATGATCGAATTCCTGCTTCTCGCCCTGGCTCTCCTCCTCTCACTGGCCTGCGGCGCCTTCGTGGCGGCGGAGTTCTCGCTGACCACCCTGGAGCGCGGCAGTCTGGAACAGGCGGTCGAGAACGGTGAGCGCGGCGCGGAGAGCGCCCTGAAGGCCGTCCGCAATCTGACGTTCCAGCTCTCCGGCGCCCAGCTGGGCATCACCGTCACCAATCTGGTCATCGGTATGCTCGCCGAGCCCTCCATCGCGGCGCTGCTGCGCGACCCGCTCTCCGCCGCCGGGGTACCCGACGGGGCCGTGGGCTCCGTCGCCCTCGTCACCGGTACGGCCCTGTCGACCGTGGTGCTGATGGTGGTCGGCGAGCTGGTCCCCAAGAACTGGGCGATCTCCAGCCCGCTGCCGGTGGCCAAGGCCGTCGCCACACCGCAGCGCGCCTTCAGCGCGGCCTTCCGCCCGCTCATCAGCCATCTCAACAACTCCGCCAACCGCCTCGTCCGGCGGATGGGCCTGGAGCCCGCCGAGGAGCTGGCGTCCGCGCGCGGCCCGCAGGAGCTGGTGGCCCTGGCCCGGCACTCCGCCAAGGAGGGGGCCCTGGAGCCGGACACGGCCGAGCTGTTCGTGCGGACCCTGAACCTCTCGGAGCTGAGCGCCGAGAACGTCATGACCCCGCGGGTGCAGGTCATGGCGCTCGATGTGCAGGCCAGCGCGGAGGACGTCGCCAACGCGACCCGCGCCACCGGCCTCTCCCGCTTCCCCGTCTACCGGGGCAGCCTCGACACGGTCGTCGGCATCGCGCACATCAAGGACGTCCTGGCGGTCCCCGCCGAGCGCCGCTCGCGCCATCCGGTGACCGAACTGCTGCGCGAGCCACTGCTCGTGCCGGAGTCGCTGACCGTGGACCGGCTGCTCGACCGGCTCTCGGGCAAGCGCAGCATGGCCGTCGTCATCGACGAGTACGGCGGCACCGCCGGGGTCGTCACCCTGGAGGACATCGTCGAGGAGGTCGTCGGCGAGGTCCGGGACGAGCACGACCCGCTGGAGGCGCCCGACCTGGCGCCGGCCGGCACGGACGCGGAGGGCCGCGAGCTGTACGCGGCGGACGGCGCGGCCCGTACCGACCAGCTGGAGACGATCGGCCTGCGCGCCCCCGAGGGGCCGTACGAGACCCTGGCCGGGCTGGTCGCCACGGAGCTCGGCCGGATACCGGCCGAGGGCGACCGGGTGGAGGTGGCCGGCTGGCGCGTCGACGTGGTGGACGCGTCGGGACGCCGGGCGGCCCGCGTGCTGCTGCACGCGCCGCTGCCCGAGCACGGTGAACAGCACCCCGAGGAGGCCTCCCGATGACCGCGGTCCAGCTTTTCGTGGGTCTGCTGACCCTGGTCGCGAACGCCTTCTTCGTCGGTGCCGAGTTCGCGATGATCTCGGTCCGGCGCAGCCAGGTGGAACCGCTCGCCGAGGAGGGCAACCGGCGCGCCAAGAGCGTGCTGTGGGGGCTGCAGCACGTCTCGGCGCTGATGGCCGCCGCGCAGCTCGGCATCACGCTCTGCACGCTGGTCCTGGGTGTGGTCGCCGAGCCGGCGATCGCCCATCTGCTGGAGCCGGTGTTCGACGCGGCGGGTGTGCCGCACGGCCTGGTGCACCCCATCTCCTTCGTCATCGCGCTCGCGGCGGCGACGTATCTGCACATGCTCTTCGGCGAGATGCTCCCGAAGAACATCGCGCTCGCGGCGCCCGTGCGGACCGCGCTCGCCCTGGGCCCGCCGATGGTGGCCCTGTCCCGGGCGCTCCGCCCGGTGATCTTCTCCATCAACGCCTTGGCCAACACGCTGCTGAAGCTGCTGCGCGTCGAGCCGAAGAACGAGGTCGCGGCCACGTTCTCGGACGACGAGCTGGCCCGGATGGTGGCCGACTCCCGTGAGGCCGGGCTGCTGGACAAGCGGTCGACGGAGCGTCTGCGGGATGCCCTGGAACTCGGCCGGCGGCCCGTACAGGAGGTCGTCAAGCCGGTGGCCAATGTGGTCGCCGCCCCGCTCGGCGTCACCCCGGAGGGCCTGGAGAAGCTGGCCTGGGAATCGGGGTTCTCCCGCTTCCCGGTCGTGGACTCGGGCCGCCGGATCCTGGGCTACCTGCATGTGAAGGACGCGCTGGACGCCCGGCCGCGGGACCTGCCGTTCCCGGTGGCGGCGATGCGGCCGATCGCCCGGGTCCGGGCGGAGACGCCGCTCGACGACGCGCTGGGGGCGATGCGCGGTTCCAGTACCCATCTGGCCGCGGTGATCGGAGCGGACGGCAGGCTGGCCGGTCTGGTCACCATGGAGGACGTGCTGCGGGAGCTGGTCGGGCGCACGCCCGCCTGACCGCGGAGCACCGAGGGCCCGGGTGCCCGGCGGGAACGCCGGCGCCCGGGCCCTCGCGGTGCCGGGTGCCCGGTTGCGGTGTCCGGTCCGGTGAGGCGTCCGGTCCGGGGCAGGTGTCCGGGGTGTGTGTCCTGTCCGTCGTGTCCGTCCGGAGCCGGCGCGCGGGCTCCGGTTCAGTCCCGCTCGTCGGCGGGCGGCACCGGGGCCGGTACGGCGGCGGCCGGAAGGGCCGGAGCGGGAGCGGGGAGGGCCGGAGCGGGAGCGGGGAGGGAGAACCAGACCTCCTTGCCCCAGGGGGTGCGGTCCGCGCCCCAGTCGCAGGCCATGAGGTCGACCATCGACATGCCGCGCCCGTCCTCGTCGTCCGCGGTGGCGCGGCGGACCCGGGGCAGTTCCCGGCTTCCGTCGCCGACCTGGCAGCAGACCGACCTGCCGCGGACGAGGGTGAGGTGGACGGGGCCGTGCGCATGGCGCAGCGCGTTGGCGACGAGCTCGCTGACCAGGAGTTCCGCGGTGTCCGCGAGATCACCGAGCCCCCACCGGGACAGGGTGTGGCGCACGGCCCTGCGAGCGAGCGCGCACGCCTCGCCCGACCGCGGCAGCGGCCAGGGGCCGGCCCGGCCGGTGTCGGGCTCCGGTGCCGCCGGCTCGGAGGCCGGACGGCACACGGGCACGGGGGCCGGCTGGGCCAGCGCGGCCTCGGCGGGCCCTCCGGGGTGCGGGTGGTACATGGGATCTCCACTACGGCCCGGCTGTCCGGACGACAAGGGCTCAGCGGATCGAGCGCGCCGTGTGCGGCACGGGAAGGTTCGCGACGCTGCGAGGCTGCCACGCGGCTGTTCCGCCCGGAACTCCGGGCAGAGAAAAGCTGCGGGTTACTTCCGCGTAAAACAATAAAATGCGTTTACCGGGAAGTAAAGCGTTCATGACCGATCTGTTCCTGACGCTCTACCGGTCATCACCGGGCAGGCCGCGAGCCCTCCCGGGGTCAGAGCGGACCGAACCGAGCGATGAGCATCGCCAGCACGATCGTCAGCACCCAGCCCGCGATCTGTTCCAGCAGCGGGTGGTCGTCGTCGGACGGTCCGCCGGTACGGGCGGCCACGACAGCGGCAGCGGTCATCAGCGCACACTCCTTGCCGATCGGTCCCGCCGGGGCGGCCCCGCCACGGCGTGGCGCGGACCGGCGGGACGGTTGCGGAAACGGGCCGGCGACAGGGACGGCCGGGGCACCGGGCAGCGCCGGGGAACAGCACCCATACCGGTACCGGTCGGGCGACAATAGACCCGAATCGCACGGCCCGCTGTGACCCGTGACTCACCCCGCCCGGCATCCTCCCCGGCCCCCGGCGGGCGTAGGATTCCCGGCGTCATGCAGATGAATGCCTCCTACACCAGTTTTGTCGCCCTGGGCGACTCCTTCACCGAGGGCATGTCCGACCGCCTGCCGGACGGCAGTTACCGGGGCTGGGCCGATCTCCTCGCGGCGGACCTGGCCGCCCGGACGCCCGGTTTCCGCTACGCCAACCTGGCGGTGCGCGGAAAGCTCATCGGCCAGATCGTGGACGAGCAGGTGGACATCGCGGCGGCGATGAACGCGGACCTCGTGACCCTCGTCGGCGGGCTCAACGACGCCCTCCGCCCCAAGTGCGACATGGGCATGGTCCGCGCCCGGCTGGAGGAGGCCGTCAGCAAGCTCGCCCCTAACTGCGGCCGGCTGGTGCTGATGCGCAGCCCCGGGCGGAACGGCCCGGTGATGGAGCGCTTCCGGCCGCGCATGGAACAGCTCTTCGGCTTCATCGACGAACTGGCCGAGGCGCACGGCGCCCTCGTCGTGGACCTCTACGGCCCGGGGGCGCTGGGCGACCCGCGGCTGTGGGCCGTCGACCGGCTCCACCTCACCGCCGAGGGCCACCGGCGGGTCTCGGAGGCGGTCTGGCAGACGATCGGCCTGGAGCCGCGCCGGGACTGGACCGAACCGCTGCCGCCGGTGCAGCCGGTGAGCTGGTACCGGCGGCGGAGCAGCGACCTGCGGTTCGCCCGCGAGCATCTGCTGCCGTGGATCGGCCGCCGGCTGACCGGGCGCTCCTCCGGCGACGGGCTGACGCCCAAGCGCGGCGACCTCCTGCCGTACCCGTACGAACTCTGAGCGCCCGGCCGGCATGGCACGGGCGGGCGGGCGGGGCGCGGAGGCGGGCGGAGGCCCCGCCGGACCGGCCCGTAGAATGCCGTCACGTGACCTCCAAGCCCCGCATCCCGAACGTTCTGGCCGGCCGCTACGCCTCCGCGGAGCTCGCCGCCCTGTGGTCCCCCGAGTACAAGGTGACGCTGGAGCGCCGGCTGTGGCTGGCCGTCCTCCGCGCGCAGAAGGATCTCGGGATCGAGGTGCCGGAACAGGCCCTCGCCGACTACGAGCGGGTGCTCGACCGGGTGGACCTGGCGTCGATCGCGGAACGCGAGAAGGTCACCCGGCACGACGTGAAGGCCCGGATCGAGGAGTTCAACGCCCTCGCCGGCCATGAGCACGTCCACAAGGGCATGACCTCCCGGGACCTCACCGAGAACGTCGAGCAGCTGCAGATCCGCCTCTCCCTGGAGCTGGTACGGGACCGCGCGGTCTCCGTGCTGGCCCGGCTGGGGCGCCTCGCCGCCGAACACGCGGAACTGGTGATCGCCGGCCGCTCGCACAACGTCGCCGCGCAGGCGACCACCCTCGGCAAGCGGTTCGCGACGGCCGCCGACGAACTGCTGGTGGCGTACGGCCGGCTGGAGGACCTCCTCGGCCGCTATCCGCTGCGCGGCATCAAGGGCCCGGTCGGCACCGCGCAGGACATGCTCGACCTCCTCGGCGGCGACGCCGCGAAACTATCCGAGCTGGAGCGGCGGGTCGCCGCCCACCTCGGCTTCGGCCGGGCCTTCACCTCCGTCGGCCAGGTCTACCCGCGCTCGCTGGACTACGACGTCGTGACGGCGCTGGTGCAGCTGGCCGCCGCGCCGTCCTCACTGGCCAAGACGGTCCGGCTGATGGCCGGGCACGAGCTGGTGACGGAGGGCTTCAAGCCCGGTCAGGTCGGCTCCTCCGCCATGCCGCACAAGATGAACACCCGTTCCTGCGAGCGGGTGGGCGGCCTCATGGTGATCCTGCGCGGCTACGCCTCGATGACCGGCGAGCTCGCCGGCGACCAGTGGAACGAGGGCGACGTGTCCTGCTCCGTGGTGCGCCGCGTGGCTCTCCCGGACGCGTTCTTCGCCCTCGACGGCCTGCTGGAGACGTTCCTGACGGTGCTCGACGAGTTCGGTGCCTTCCCCGCGGTCGTCTCCCGCGAGCTGGACCGCTATCTGCCGTTCCTCGCCACCACCAAGGTGCTGATGGGCGCCGTGCGGGCCGGGGTGGGCCGGGAGGCCGCGCACGAGGTCATCAAGGAGCACGCGGTCGCCTCGGCCCTGGCGATGCGCGAGAAGGGCGCCGAGCGCAACGAACTGCTCGACCGGCTCGCGGGCGACGAGCGCATCCCGCTGGACCGCCCGCAGCTCGACGCACTCATGGCGGACCGCCTCTCCTTCACGGGTGCGGCGGCGGAGCAGGTGGCCTCGGTCGTGGCCCGGATCGAGGAGATCACGGCCGCGCGCCCGGAGGCCGCCGCGTACACCCCGGGAGCGATCCTCTGAGGGGCGGGGAGTCCCGGGCGGGGCGGCGGCACCCGGCACGCCGTCCGCCGTCCCGCCCGAGCCGGCAGGAACTGGAGGCGGCCCGCGACCGCACCGTCGACGATGTGATCGCGCACAACCTGCGGGTGCTGTTCTGCGGTATCAACCCCGGTCTGATGTCGGCGGCGACCGGTCACCACTTCGCCCGGCCGGGCAACCGTTTCTGGCCCGTCCTGCACGCGTCCGGCTTCACCCCGCGGCTGCTCCGGCCCGACGAGGAGCACGAGTTGCCCGCGTACGGGCTCGGCATCACCAATGTCGCCGCGCGCGCCTCGGCCCGGGCGGACGAGCTGAGCGACGAGGAGATGCGCGAGGGCGGGCGCCTGCTCGCGGAGAAGGTGCTGCGGTACCAGCCGCGCCGGCTCGCGGTGCTGGGAATCACGGCCTACCGGGTGGCCTTCCGGGACAAGGCGGCGGTGATCGGCCCGCAGGCCCGGGTGATCGGCCGGACGCAAATCTGGGCCCTGCCCAATCCGAGCGGCCTCAACGCGCACTGGACGACGGCGACGATGGCGGAGGAGTTCGCCCGCCTGCGCGAGGCCGCCGAGCGCGACGAGCAGAACGAGCAAGGCGACCGGGACGAGCAGGACGAGTGGCCCGGCCCGCCGCCGGGCCGGTGAGCGGGGCCCGAACGCCGTGACGGCGGCCGGGGCACGGCCGTGACGTACCCGCCCGCCGGGCGGGCCGGAAGACCCGGGAGACGACGGCACCGGTGCCGGACCCCGACGAGGTGGGGTCCGGCACCGGTGCGCGTCCGGCACTGCCGGCGGGTGTTCCGTCAGCTCTCGCCGCGGGCCGCCCGGCGGCGCATCAGCAGGACGCCGCCCGCGCCCAGCAGCACCAGGGCCGCCGCGGAGGTGCCGATGACGGCGGAGGCGCCGGTCTCGGCGAGGTCCTCCTTGCCGCCGTCCGACGGGTTCTGGCCGGCCGTGTCGGCGGCCGTGGGCTCGTTCGACGGCTCCCCGGTCGTCTCACCGGCCGTCTCGCCGCCCGGCTCGGTGGACGGCTCGGTGGACGGTTCGCCCGAGGGCTCCTCCGACGGCTCGCCGGAGGGCTGGCCGGACGACCCGCCGTTGCCGCCCTCGTTCTCGTCCTCGCAGTCCGTCCAGAAGACCTTCTGCTTGGCCTTGCCCTTCTCGCCCTCGAACTTCCAGACGAGCTTGTAGTGGCCGTCGGGCAGCTTCAGGTCGTCGCTGCGGCCGTGCCCCTCGGCGTCGAGGGTCAGGGTGCCGGACTCGGCCTCCGTGCCCAGGGTGCCGGTGGGCGGCATCTCGAGGATCTTCCACTCGATCTGCTGGCCGCTGTCGAACTTGAACGCGTCCAGGTAGAAGACGCAGACGTGCGGCTCGTTCTTGACGAGCTCCTCGCCGGTCTCGGCGTCGTGGATCTTGACGGTCCCGTTGTCACCGGGCGGGGTGGCGTACGCGACGGGGGCCAGCAGCAGGGAAGCCGCTGCGGCCGCTGCCACCGCACACGCCGAAGTGAGGCTGCGCATGGATCACCAGGTTTTCGAGAAAAGCGCCGGAAGCGGGGGGCGACGCCTCAGCTTCCAGCCATCTGTTCGGATAGGTCAAGCCAATCGGCCACCGCATCAGCACCTTTGAGCCCGCGATGTCCCTTTGATCACCGGTAACGATTCAGCCTAGGGCACTCGTTCGACGTACATCCGCTCGAAAGAGGACATCGGAGCCGACGGGCGGCGGCGCTCCGGCGGCGGCCGCGTGCGTCATCCCCGGGTCTCCGGGCTTCCCCGGCCGTCCCGGTCTCCGCGGTCCGGAGCCTCCGGGTCCTCCTCCGCCACGACGGCCAGCAGGCGGAGCGGTAACTCGCGGCCCTGCCGGCCGAGTCCGACGGCGAGCCAGCGGCCCCCGGCCCACCAGGCGTAGAGCACGCCGACCCAGCCGCAGAGCGTCGCCAGCGGCTCGGGAACCGCCTCGCCCTCGGCCGAGCGTATGAGGTGTTCGGTGAGGTCCAGGACCCGCGGCTCGCCCCAGCGCCTGGAGAGCAGGACGACCAGCGCCTCGCACTCGGCCGCGAACTGCTCCTCCGCCTCCCGCATCCGGGAACCGTCGTCCTCCCAGAACTCCTCGCTCACCCGCAGATCGGCCAGGTGGAAGCCCGGTCCGCCCTTTGCGCCGCGGGAGGGCCCGCCGCGCGCCGCCGGAAGGGGCCGGGCGCACAGCCGGTCGATCGCCGCGAGCTGTTCCACTGTGCTCATGGGTCCAGTGAACTACCCGTCACCGACAACCGGCCCCGGGCGCACGGGAGTCGGGCGGCGGCCCGGCCCTCGGCACGCCCGCGCCGCCGGGACCCCGGGCCCGGTGTGGCAGGCTTCCGGCAGACCGGTACACGGAGGTGTGGGGCATGGGGCGGGTCACCGTCGTCACGGGAGGCGGCCGCGGCATCGGAGCGGCGGTCGCCGTCCGTCTCGCGCGGGCCGGACACGCGATCGGCATCGGCTACGAGAAGGCGCGGGAGACGGCGGAGGAGACGGCGGCGGCGGTGCGCGCCGAGGGCGCCGCCTGTGTGACCGTGCGGGTGGACACCAGTGCGGAGGACCAGGTCGACGCGCTGTTCGACACGGTGGCCGCCGGACTGGGCCCCGTCACCGGCCTCGTCAACAACGCCGGGATCACCGGGCCGCTGGGCCTGTTCGCCGAGACGGACCCGGAGGTGATGCGGCGGGTCCTCGACGTCAACGTCATGGGCGCCCTGCTGTGCGCACGCCGGGCGGTGCGCGAGATGTCGACGCGCTACGGCGGTGCGGGCGGGGCGATCGTCAACATCTCCTCGTGCGCGGCCACCACGGGCAGCCCCGGCGAGTACGTCCACTACGCGGCGACCAAGGCGGCCGTGGACGCGATGACGAACGGGCTGGCCAAGGAGGTGGCGGCCGAGGGCATCCGCGTCAACTCGGTACAGCCCGGGATGATCCTCACCGGTATGCACGCCGCGATGGGCGACCCCGAGCGCCCCTGGCGCGACCCGGACCGGGTGCCGATGCGGCGCCCCGGTGAACCGGAGGAGATCGCGGGCGCCGTCGCCTGGCTGCTCTCGCCCGAGGCGTCGTACACGACGGGCGCGGTGCTGCGCGTCTCGGGCGGCCTCTGATCCGGCGGCACGACCGCCGGTGTGGCGGCAGGCGGGCGCGGCCGGACGGCGGGGACGGAGCGGCCGGGACGTGCGCCGGTCCGCCGGCCGGACCCGTCGCGCCGCGACGGCTACACCGTGACGGCCGCGAGCTTCTCGGGGTTGCGGACCAGGTACACGCAGGCGATCCGGCCCTCCGCGGTGACGTCCACGGAGACGACCGTGTCCGGCCTGCCGTCCAGCAGGACCAGCACCGCGGGCGCCCCGTTGAACTCGCGGCGCACGAACTCCACGGCCTGGCCGTCAAGTTCCCCGGCCACGGCGGCGAGGAAGCGGGCGATCTTCCCGGCGCTCTCCATGACGCGGAGCGGTGCCTTGGCCCGTCCGCCGCTGTCGCCGACCAGCCTGGCGTCCGGGGCGAGCAGCTCCAGCAGCGCCCCGAGGTCCGCGCCGGCGGCCGCGGCGAGGAACCGCTCGGTGAGTTCGCGCTGCTGCTCCGGGTCGGCCCGGTAGCGGGGCTTGCGCTCACCGACGTGGCGCCGGGCGCGGGCGGCGAGCTGCCGCACGGCCGCCGGTTCCCGGTCCAGCGCCCGGGCGATCTCCGCGTACGGGAAGCCGAAGGCCTCGCGCAGCACGAACACCGCCCGCTCCAGCGGCGACAGGGACTCCAGCACGACGAGGACGGCGAACGAGACGGACTCGGCCAGCACCGCCCGGTCCCCCGCGTCCGGCACCGCCCCGGCGAACTCGGGGCCCACCGGCTCGGGCAGCCACGGTCCGGCGTAGGTCTCGCGCCGGTCGCGCAGCTTGCGGAGCCGGTCGAGGGCGAGCCGGGTGGTGATCCGGACGAGATAGGCGCGCGGCTCGCGGACCTCCGCGCGGTCGGCGGCGGACCAGCGCAGCCAGGCCTCCTGCACGGTGTCCTCGGCGTCGGCGGTGCGGCCGAGCATCCGGTAGGCGACCCCGGTCAGCAGCGGGCGGTGCTCCTCGAAGACGTCGGTCGCGGTGTCGGTGGCCACGGACCCATCCCAGCGGACGGCGACGGGAGTTGTCCAGGCGCCGCGGGACCGTGGGCCCCGGGCCACGGGCGTGAGCCCCGGCACGGCCCTCGCCGTGCGCGCCATCGGCGCGCCACGGCGGACCTGTTGGCCCTCCGGGTCAGGGGAGCCGGGCGACACGTGCGTCTGGACGGTACGACGGATTCCGGGGTCCTCGCCGCACCGGCCGTGGCGCCGCGTGACCGCCCGGCACGGCAGACGGTCTCCCTGCTCCTCACCGGGCGCCGGAACCGGCCCCCGGGCCACCGCGGCGCACCGCCGGCCGGCTGTCCCGCCAGTCCTCACCGGGCCCGCTCCTCGCGCGCCCGGCGCCGCCGGTGCCGTCAGCCCCGTCCGCGCGGGCTGCCCGCGGCGGCGCCTCCGGCCCCGGCGGACCGCGGCGTACGGAGCTCGGCAGTCCGGGGCCCAGCAGTCCGGCGCCGAGCGCCACACCGAGCTTGACCAGCAGGCTCCCCGCCGCCTGCGCGGCCCCGTAGCCACCGGTGCCGGCGAAGGGTGCCGTGAGTGCCGCGGAGACGGGGATCAGCCGGTCGGCACCGGCCGGGGACGGCTCCGTCCGGCTGGTGCTCGGTTACGCGCATCTGCCGCCCGCGGAGATCGAACGGGCGGTGCGCCTGCTGCCCGCGGGCTGACGCGCACGACTGGGCCGCCGCGCCGTCCGGCGGCCTCTTCCGCCGGGCGCCACCCGGTTGTTCACTGTCCGTTCGGGCGTGCGGCATCCGGTGCCGATAGCAATCCCGTGGCACGGCACACCACCGCCCGTCCGTCCGCCCGGACGGCGGGCGGACCGGAACGACAGGAGGCACCACATGGCGCGGGAACCCGGGGGCAACGTCGGACGGCGGTCGGTTCTGCGAGGGGGCGCGGCCGCGTCGGCCGCGCTCGCCCTGCCCGGGGCGGCCGGGCTCGTGGCGGCGCCCGCCCAGGCGCGGTCGGGGCGGCCGGCCGCACGGTGGGGGGTGCAGACCGGTGATGTGACGGCCTCCTCCGGGCTGGTGTGGGTCCGCTCGGACCGGCCGGCCAGGATGATCGTCGAGACCTCGGCGACCGAGTCGTTCCGGAACGTCCGGCGCCGCACGGGCCCCTTGCTGGGTCCCGGCACGGACTTCACGGGCACCACACCGCTGCAGGGGCTTCCGGCCGGCGAGGAGATCCACTACCGGGTGCTGCTCGCCGACCCGGATGATCCGCGGCGCACCGGCGAGCCGGTGTACGGCAGCTTCCGCACGGCCCCGGCCCGCCGCCGTCAGGGGGTGCGCTTCCTGTGGTCGGGCGACCTCGCCGGGCAGGGCTGGGGGATCAACCCCGACCGCGGCGGCCTGCCCATCTTCGACGAGATGCTCCGCCGGGACCCGGACTTCTTCCTGAACAGCGGCGACACCATCTACGCGGACGGCCCGATCCAGCCGGCGGTCACCCTCCCGGACGGCCGGGTCTGGCGGAACGTCACCACGGAGGCGAAGTCGAAGGTCGCCGAGACCCTCGACGAGTACCGCGGCGCGTTCCGCTACAACCTGCTGGCGGAGAACCTGCGCCGCTTCAACGCCCGGGTTCCGGCCCTCGTCCAGTGGGACGACCACGAGGTGGTCAACAACTGGTACCCGGGCGAGATCCTCACCGACGACCGCTACACCGAGAAGCGCGTGGACGTCCTCGCGGCCCGCTCCCGGCGGGCGTTCGCCGAGTACTTCCCGGTGCGCACCCTGCGCCCGGACGGTGACGGACGGCTGCACCGGGTGGTGCGCCACGGCCCGCTGCTCGACGTCTTCGTCATCGACATGCGCACGTACCGGAACGCCAACTCCCCCGGGCGGCAGCCGCGGGAGGAGCAGGGCATCCTCGGCGCGGAGCAACTCGCCTGGCTCAAGCGGGAGCTGTCCCGCTCCCGGGCGGTGTGGAAGGTGATCGCCTCGGACATGCCGCTCGGGCTGGTCGTGGCGGACGGCTCCGCCGACTACGAGGCCGTGGCGCAGGGCGACCCCGGCGCACCGCTGGGCCGCGAACTGCAGATCGCCGAACTGCTGCGGCACATCCGGCACCACCGGATCACCGGCACGGTCTGGCTGACGGCCGACGTGCACTACACCGCCGCGCACCACTACGAGCCGTCGCGGGCCGCCTTCCAGGACTTCGCCCCGTTCTGGGAGTTCGTGTCGGGCCCTCTCAACGCGGGGGGCTTCCCGGCGGTCGGCCTGGACGCCACCTTCGGTCCGGAGCAGGTCTTCGTGAAGGCGCCCGACCGCGCCAACGTGTCGCCGCTGGAGGGCGGGCAGCACTACGGCGAGGTGGAGATCGACGGCGACAGCGGCGCGCTGACGGTGCGGCTGATCGAGGAGGGCGGCAGGGTTCTCTTCACCAAGGTGCTGCGGCCGGGCCTCGTGGGGCAGTAGCTCTGCCGGCCGGTGCGCACCGGCGCGGCCCCGGGCCGGGCCGGTGCGCACCCACGGGGACGGGCGAGAGGCGCGCGGGGGCGCCGCGGCGTCCCGGCGGCGAGCCGGCGCGTTGTCTCCGCCGAATGGCGCACATCACCCCGTTAACCGCTTTCCACGCCATCCGCGTACAGACTACGGAAGCCTGCTTAACCAGGCGGTCACAGTACGTTCGTGATCACGCAACAGCGGTAGGTCACGGTGGGTCCATGACCGATGTGACACCCGCGAAGCCCGCCCGCCGCCTCCATCACTGGCGGCGGGACCTCGTCGAACTGGCCGCGCTCTTCACCGCCGTCGCGGTCGCCGACTCGATCGCGAAGCTGATCGTCCACGGCCCGGACGGCCCGGTGCTGCTCGTCGCCTCGGCGGTCGCCCTCGCCGCCACGGCCGCCTTCCACAGTTGGTGGTCCCACCGCCACGGTCACTCACCCCCGGGGGCCGCCGGTGATCCGGCCGACGCGGGGAGCGGGGCCGTGACCGGCCCCGGCGCCGGGGCGGAGGGCGGCGGCGGCACGGCCGTCCACGCCACCACCCTGTGGCGGGTGCGGACGACGGTGCGGGACACTCCGGGGAGCCTCGCCGCCCTGTGCACGGCGCTGGCCCGCCGCGGGGTGGACATCCTCGCCCTGCAGACGCACCCGCTCTCCGAGGGCACCGTCGACGAGTTCCTGCTCCGCGCGCCCGCGGAGCTGGCTCCCGCGGACCTCGGCCGGGAGATCTCCGGGGCCGGCGGCCGTGACATCTGGACGGAGCGCGCCGACGCCCACGACCTCGTCGACACCCCCACCCGGGTACTGAACCTCGCCACCCGCACCGCTCTGGACGCCGCCGAACTCCCGCTGGCTCTCCGGGAGTTGCTCGGACGCTGCACCATCCGCTCGCAGCCGGGGCAGGCGCTCGCCGGCTCCCCGCAGGCAGGCGGGCCCGAGGGTGGGGTGCCGCCCGAGGGCGTCCTGGAGGGGACCGTCATGCGGCTGCGCGACCCCTCGGGCGGCACGATCGGCATCGAGCGCCCGTATCTGGCGTTCACCCCGGCCGAGTTCGCCCGCGCCCGCGCGCTCGTCGGGCTCGACGCGCGGCTCGGCCCGCGGATGCCGCGCGGCCGGGACGTGTGGACGCTGCCGGGCGGCAGCGAGATCACCGTCCGCAGGGCGGACACCACCGACATCCCGGCCGCCCGCGACATGCACGAGCGCTGCTCCCCGGAGACCCTGCGGAAGCGATACCACGGCCCCGTCAAGGACGCCGACCGCTATCTGGGCCATCTGCTCAGCCCGCGCTTCGGCCGCACCCTGGCGGTGCAGACGGCCTCCGGCCGGCTGGTCGCGCTCGGCCATCTGATGTGGGACGGGGACGAGACCGAGGTGGCGCTGCTCGTCGAGGACGCCTGGCAGCGCCGGGGCATCGGCGGCGAACTGCTGCGGCGGCTGGTCGCCCTGGCGGGCGAGGCCGGCTGCGAGAGCGTCTACGCCGTCACCCAGTCCGGCAACACCGGCATGGTGGCCGCCATGCGCGGCCTCGGCCTCCCGCTCGACTACCAGATCGAGGAGGGCACGCTCGTCATCACCGCCCGCCTCGCCCGGACCGGGACCCCGGCCCGCGAGCAGGCTCCGGACAGCCGCCCGCCGCACGGCCCGTACACGCCGGTGACGCGCTGATCGCACCGCACCGGGCAGAGCAGGGGCGCCGCGACTACCCGGCGGCGCCCCTGCTTTCGTCCTGCGGCGTCAGCCGGCCGCGCCGGCGGCGCCGGAAACCCGGCTCCCGGCCCGCATCGCGCGGTCGAGGGCCTGGTCGAGGTCGGCCCAGAGGTCGTCGGCGTCCTCCAGGCCGACGGACATCCGCAGCAGCCGGTCGCTCACGCCCGAGGCGTGCCGGTCGTCCGCGTCGACGATGCGGTGGCTGATCGACGCGGGGTGCTGGATGAGGGTGTCCACGCTGCCGAGGCTGACCGCCGGGGTGATCAGCCGGACCCCGGCGATCACCTCGTGCGGGTCGCCCGCGGTCTCGAACGCCACCATCGCGCCGCCCAGTTTCGGGTAGCGGACCCGTGTCACGCGCGGGTCGTCCGCCAGCCGCCGCGCCAGTTCCGCGGCCGTGGCCGACGCCGCGCGGACCCGTACCGGCAGCGTGGACAGGCCGCGCAGCAGCAGGTATCCGGCCAGCGGATGGAGCACCCCGCCGGTGGCGAAGCGCACCTGCCGCAGCTTCCGGGCGAACTCCTCGTCGCAGGCCACGACACCGCCGAGCACGTCGCCGTGCCCGCCCAGGTACTTGGTGGCGCTGTGCAGCACGATCCGCGCGCCCTGCTCGGCGGGCCGCTGGAGCACGGGCGTGGCGAAGGTGTTGTCCGCGAGCAGCGGCACCGCCCCGCAGGAGTGGGCGACCGCCGCCAGGTCGAGTTCGGCCAGGGTCGGGTTGGCGGGGGTCTCGACCAGGACGAGACCGGTGTCCGGGCGGATCGCGTCGGCGATGCCGGCCGGGTCGACCCAGGTGACCTCGTTGCCGAGGAGCCCGGCGGTCAGCAGGTGGTCGCTGCATCCGTACAGCGGGCGGACGGCGACGACATGGCGCAGGCCCATGCTGTTCCGCACCATGAGGCAGGCGGTCAGCGCGGCCATGCCGCTGGCGAAGGCGACGGCGCTCTCGGTGCCCTCCAGCCGGGCGAGGGCCGTCTCGAAGCGGGCCGTGGTCGGGTTGTCCAGGCGGGCGTAGACCGGCGGGCCCTCGGGTCGGGCGCCGGTGGTGGCGAAGTCGTCGATCCGGGCGGCCTCGGCCCGGCTGTCGTACGAGGGGTAGGTGGTGGACAGGTCGAGCGGCGGCGCGTGCAGACCGAGTTCCGCGAGGTCTTCGCGGCCGGCGTGGACGGCCTCGGTGGACAGGGACCGGCGGACGGGCGGGGTGGGCCCGGAGGGTGTCTCCATGGACAGCATCCTGAACACCCACCGGGCTCCGGCGGCCGGATGCCGTGCTACGTTCGGCCGATGTCCGATTCGGTGGTTCTGGATCCGGTGGATCTCCATATTCTGCGGCTGCTGCAGAACGATGCCCGGACCACGTACCGGGACCTCGCGGCCGAGGTGGGCGTGGCCCCCTCCACCTGCCTGGACCGGGTGGCGCGGCTGCGCCGCAGCGGCGTGATCCTCGGCAACGCGCTGCGGCTGGACCCGGCGAAGCTGGGCCGGGGCCTGGAGGCGCTGCTGCTCGTCCAGGTGCGCCCGCACCGCCGGGAGCTGATCGGGCCGTTCGTCGAACGGGTGCGGGCGCTGCCGGAGTCGCGGGCGCTGTTCCATCTGACCGGGCCGGACGACTATCTGGTCCAGGTCGCGGTGGCGGACACGGCGGATCTGCAGCGGCTGGTGCTGGACGAGTTCACGTCCCGCCGGGAGGTGGCCCGGGTCGAGACCCGGCTGGTGTTCCAGCAGTGGGAGTGCGGGCCGCTGCTGCCTCCCGGCTGACGCGGGGCCGGGCGACGCGCGGGCCGCGGCCGGTGCGGCCGGTGCGGCCAGGTGCACCGAGGGCCGGATCCGGACCCCCGGACACCGCGTACCGAAGTTGTCGTATCGGATATCGGACACCTTTCGACAGCATCATGCCGCCGGATGGTGGTGACGGGACGGCCGCCGCCGTACGAGGATGGCCACATGTCCGATACCACCAGCAGCCCGCTGCCCCGCCGGATCGCCGACTCCTACGTCGACGCCCTCGTCGAACTGGACCCCCTCGCGGGCACCTATCTCGGTGTCACCGAGAGCCACTCCCGTCTGCCGGACTTCTCCCCCGCCGGCCAGGAGGCCGTCGCCGCCCTGGCGCGCACCACCCTGGAGCGGCTGGCCGAGGCGGAGGCCCGGCCGGGCGCGGACGACGAGGCGGAGCGCCGCTGCGCACGCCTGCTCCGGGAGCGGCTCGCCGCCGAACTGGCCGTCCACGACGCGGGCGAGGGCCTGCGCAACCTCAACAACCTCTTCTCGCCGCCGCAGGCCGTCCGTGCGATCTTCACCGTCACGCCGAGCGAGACCACCGAGGACTGGTCGCGGATCGCCGAGCGCCTGCGGGCCGTCCCCGCCTGCCTGGACGGCTACCGCGCCGCGCTGGCCGAGGGCCTCAAGCGGCAGCTGCCGGCCGGGCCCCGCCAGGTCACCACCGTCATCGGGCAGCTCGACACCTGGGTGGGCACCGACCGCAGCTGGTTCGCCGCGTTCGCCGCGGACGGCCCCGCGGAGCTGCGCAGCGAGCTGGACTCCGCGGCGGCCCACGCCACCGCCGCCTTCGAGGACCTTCGCGACTGGCTGCGCGACCACTACGCCCCGGCCGTCGAGGGCGGCCCGGACATCGTCGGGCGCGAACGGTACGCCCGCTGGGTCCGCTCCTACAACGGCACCGACCTCGACCTGGACGAGGCGTACGCCTACGGCTGGTCGGAGTTCCACCGGCTGCTCGGCGAGATGCGCGCCGAGGCGGAGAAGATCCTGCCCGGCACCGCGGACGACCCGTGGAAGGCCATCGCCCACCTCGACGAGCACGGGCACCACCTGGAGGGCGTGGACGCCGCCCGCAACTGGCTCCAGGAGCTGATGGACGAGGCCATCGAGGCGCTGGACGGCACCCACTTCGACCTCGCGGAGCGGGTGAAGCGGGTGGAGTCCCGGATCGCCCCGGCCGGCAGCGCCGCGGCCCCCTACTACACCCAGCCCTCGGCCGACTTCTCCCGGCCCGGCATGACCTGGCTCCCGGCCACGGCCGAGGACCGCTACCCGGTCTACGACCTGGTCTCCACCTGGTACCACGAGGGCGTGCCCGGCCACCATCTGCAGCTCGCGCAGTGGACCCACGTGGCCGACCGGCTCTCCCGCTACCAGGCGTCCATCGGCATGGTCAGCGCCAACGCGGAGGGCTGGGCGCTCTACGCGGAGCGGCTCATGGACGAGCTGGGCTTCCTGACCGACGCGGAGCGCCGCATCGGCTATCTGGACGCGCAGATGATGCGGGCCGTGCGCGTGATCATCGACATCGGGATGCACCTGGAGCTCCGGATCCCCGCGGACTCCCCCTTCCACCCGGGCGAGCACTGGACGCCGGAGCTGGCCGAGGAGTTCTTCGGGCGGCACTCCGGGCGCCCGGCGGACTTCGTGGAGAGCGAGCTGATCCGCTACCTGGGCATGCCCGGCCAGGCCATCGGCTACAAGCTCGGCGAGCGCGCCTGGCTGCGCGGCCGGGAGGCGGCCCGCGCGGCGCACGGGGACGCCTTCGACCTCAAGCGGTGGCACATGGCCGCCCTTTCGCTGGGCTCACTGGGCCTGGACGACCTGGAGGAGGAGCTGGCCCGGCTCTGAGCGGCACGGCGGCCGGGGGCGCGCCCGGGGGCGGGGCGGCCGGGCCCGCGACGTCCGCGCCCGGCCGCTCCGCCCCCGCCGTTCTCCGTTGCCGGGACTCCGGCCCGGGCGGCGCGACCACCCTGGTCCGCCCCGCTCCGGCGCCGTGCGCCGCCGGGCTGCGGCCGGCGGAGCTCGGGGCGGCGCTCGGGGCGGAGCTCGGGTGCCGGTTCGTGTCCACGGATCCGGCGCTCCGCTCCGACGGCGTCCCGCGCGTCGTGGAGGCCGGCGACGGGCAGGTGAGCGACCTGCCGCCGGGGCCGCCGGGGGCTGCCGGGACCGCCCGGCGGTGAGCGGCTGTTCCACGCCCTCGTCCGGGCCGCGGGTACCCGGTCCGCACCGTCCTGACCTGTGGCTCTGTGCAATGGGGTACCGGCGCAGTACCGTGGCGGCATGCCCGCACTCAACATTGACTTCAGCGACGAGGAGCTCGCCGAGCTCCGCGAGGCCGCCCGGGAGAGAGGCGTCACGCTCAAGGCCCTGGTGCGCGAGGCCGTGACCGACGATCTGGCGCGGCGGCGCGCCATGTCGGAGGCCGGCCAGATCTTCCGGTCCTTCGTCGTGGACAACGCCGACGCCTTCGACGAGGCCTTCCCGGAGGACGCTCCGGCGAGGGCCGGGGGCACCCGGCGGGGAGCCGCCTGAGCGTGGATCTCCTCATCGACGTCCGCTGGCTCCTGGCCCGGCAGACCGAAATCCTGCCCACCGATCCCGGCGTCGACGACTACTCCGCGCTCGCGGCGGCCGTCGCCCGCCACCGGGTCAACACGCCCCGCCTCGGCGAGCACGCCGACGCGGCCTGGCGCGCCGCCGCCCTGCTCCACACCATCGTCCAGCTGAAACCGCTGCCGTCGCGGAACGCGCTGTTCGCCTGCGGTATCGCGGTCGCGTACATGCACGCCTCGCACGAGGGCATCGATCCGCCGTACGGCGCGCTGATCGAGCTGGTCAAGGACCTCCAGTCGGCCGACGCCACGGTCTACGGCGCGGCCGAGCTCATCCGCTCCTGGCGGATCTGAGCCACCGCGGCCACTCCGCGCCGGGGCGCCGTGGCAGGTCCCGCGGCGGGTGCGGCCGGTGCGGCGCGTCAGCCCCCCGCGGCGAAGGTGTCGTGGCGGACCGCCGAGCCGGTGCGGGTCTTGACGACCTCGAGCTGGGCGGGCACGCGCCGGCGCAGGTCGGGGACGTGGCTGACGATGCCGACCGCGCGGTCCCGTTCCCGGAGGGAGTCGAGGACGTCGAGCACTTCGTCGAGGGTCTGCTCGTCGAGGCTGCCGAAGCCCTCGTCGATGAAGAGGGTGTCGAGACGGGCACCGCCCGCCTCGTCGGTGACCACGTCGGCCAGCCCCAGGGCGAGGGCGAGCGAGGCGAAGAAGGTCTCGCCCCCGGAGAGGGTGGCGGTGTCGCGTTCGCGTCCCGTCCAGGCGTCGATGACGTGCAGGCCGAGTCCGGAGCGGCCGCGGCCGGAGGCGCGGGCGTCGGAGTGGACGAGGGTGTAGCGCCCGGCCGACATCCGCTGGAGCCGGAGGCTCGCGGCCGCCGCGACCTGCTCCAGGCGGGCCGCCAGGACGTAGGACTCCAGGCGCATCCTGCGGGCGTTCTCGGCGGAGGTGCCCGCGGCCAGGCCGGCGAGCCGCGCGACCCGCTCGTAGTCCCGGCGGAGCGGCGCGAGCCGCCGCGCGCCGTCGAGGGTCTGGGCGGAGAGCCGGTCCAGTTCGGTGCGGCGGCGTTCCGACTCGGCCTCGGCGGCGGACGCGGCGCGCAGCCGCGCGGTGGCGGCCTCCCGGGCGGCGCGGGCGGCACCGGGGTCGGCGGGCGGCAGCCCGGCGGCCCCGGCGACCTCCGGGTCGGCGAGTTCGGCGGCCACGGCGACGGTCTCGGCCTGCCAGGCGTCCAGGCGGTGCTGGAGTTCCCGGCGGCGGTCGTCGCCGAGCGCGGCCGCGGCGGCCGCGGCCGGGGTGTCGAAGCCGGCCCCGTAGGCGGCGTCGGCGAGCCGGGCGTCGGCCTCCTTCAGCCGGTGCGCCGCGCTCTCGGCGGCACGGACGGCCTCGGCGGCCCCGGCCAGTGCGGCGGTCTCCCGCTCCAGGGCGGCGGCGCGTTCGGCGACACTCCCGGCGTCTCCCCGCGCCCGCGTCAACTCCTCTTGCAGGCCTGCCAGTTCGGCCGCGAGCGACTCCCGCCGGGAGGCGCGGGCGGCGGCGCGCCGTTCGGTGTCCCGCTGCTCGGCCAGCCGGCGTTCCCGTTCCCGCTCCGCCCCTTCGAAGGCTTCCTGGGCGGCGGGCAGGCCGGCGGCCTCGGCGCGGGCCCCGGCGTGTTCGCGGCGCAGCCGTTCGACGGTCTCCCGGAGCCCTTCGGTGGCGGCTCCGTCCGCCTCGGCGGTGGCGGCGGCGAGTGCGTCGGTGAGGGACCGCAGCTCCCGTTCGGCCTCCTCCCGGAGGCCGTCGGCCGTGCGGTACGCGGTGTGCGCCGTCTCCTCCTCGGCCCGGCCGACGTGGTCCTCCGTCCGCGAAGCGGGCCGGGGGTGCTCGGTGGAGCCGCAGACCGCGCACTCCTCGCCCGGTGCCAGCCGGGTCGCGAGCTCGGCGGCGATGCCGAGCAGCCGGCGCTCCCGGAGGTCGAGCCACCGCTGCCGGGCGTCGCCGGCGCGGTCGCGGAGCTCCCGGAGCCGTTCCCGGGCGGCCCCGGTCCGGCCGGTGAGGTCGTCGCGGCGCCGGGCGGCGTCGAGCCGGCGTTCGGCCGGTCCGGTCTCGGCGCGCAGGGTCTCGGCGCGGGTGAGGGCCTCGCGCGCCGCGTCGATCCGCTGCCGGTGGGCGTCCCGGGTGCTCTCCCAGGCGCGGAGCCAGCCGTCCGTCTCGGCCAGCGCCTCGTCGTCGGCCTCGGCCTCCCGGTCGAGTGTCCGCTGTTCCCGGATGATCTCGGCGGCCCGGTGTTCGGCGCGCCGTGCGGCGTCGAGCCGGCCGAGTTCCTCCCGGCGTTCCCGTTCGAGGGCGGCGAGCCGGTCCGCGCCGGCCTCCGCCCGGCCGGGGGGCAGCGCCCGCCGCAGCCGCTGCTCCGTCTCGCTCGCGGCCCGGTGCTCCCGCCCGGCCGCGTCGCGGAGTTCCAGTGCCGGGACGACCCGTGCGGCCACCCGCGCCCGGTCGAGCCGGGCCCGCACCTCGGCTCGCTCGGCCGCGGCCTCCTCCAGCGCCGCGGCGCGCCGGCGGGCGTCCGCGTGCCGCCGCTGCAGCCGGGCGCGTTCGGCGGCGGCCTCGCTGTCCCGCTCCGCGGCCCGGTGGGCGGCCTCGGCCGCGCGGACCGCCGAGGCGGCGATCTCCCGCCGCTCCCGGACGTGGGTCCGGGCGATGGCGGCCCATTCCAGGACGGCCGCGGCCAGGCCGGGCTGTCCCGGGGCGGCCTCCGGCAGCGGGTGGTCCGCCGGGCCGGCGGCCTCCCCGGCTGCCTGGGCCATGCGGTGGGCGAGGGCGAGCAGTTGCTCGTCCGCGGCGGTCACCCGGCGCTCGGCGGCGCGCCGCAGCTCGGCGAGGTACTCCTCGACGGCGGCGAAACGGCGGGTGTCGAAGAGGCGTCCGAGCAGCTTGCCGCGCGCTTCGGCGTCGGCGCGGAGAAAGCGGGCGAAGTCGCCCTGCGGGAGCAGCACGACCTGGCAGAACTGCTCCTTGCTCATCCCGAGCAGCTGGTGGATCTCCTCGCCGATCTCCTGGTGGGACCGGCTCAGCCCCTTCCAGCCGTCCGGTCCGAGCTCGCGCAGCAGGGTCCGGGCCTTCTCCTTGGTGTGGCCGGTGCCGCGCTTCTTGGGCCGGAGCTGCTCGGGGCTGCGGGTGATCTCCAGCCGGCGGCCCCCGGCGGTCAGTTCGAGCCGGACCTCCGTCGGGGTGCCCGGTTCGGCGTGGTCGCTGCGGAGCGCCGGGAGACTCGTCTGGCGGGCGCCGGGCACACCGCCGTACAGGGCGTAGCAGACCGCGTCGAGGACGGAGGTCTTGCCGGCTCCGGTCGGCCCGTGCAGCAGGAAGAGCCCGGCGGCGGACAGTTCGTCGAAGTCGACCTCGTGGGTGCCGCCGAAGGGGCCGAAGGCGCTGACGCGGAGCCGGTGGAGCCTCATCGGGCGGTCTCGCGGAGGGTGTCGCCGGCGCGGACGGTGTCGAGGGCGTCGCGGAGCACGGCGCGTTCGCGCTCGTCCGGGCCGCCGCCGCGGACGTGGCCGATGAAGTCCTCCGCGATCTGCTGGTCGGTGCGCCCGCCGAGCCGCTCGGCGTACGAGGCCCGGGGGTCGTCCAGGGCCCGGTCGGGCTCGAAGACGAGGGTGAGGAGGTGCGGGAAGCGCCGGCCGAGCCGGGCCATCGGCTCCGGGGGGCGGACGGGATCGGTGAGGGTGGCCTCGACCCAGGCGTCCTCCGCCGCCTCCAGCCCGGGGTCGTCCAGGAGTGCGCCGAGCCGGCCGCGGATCCGGGCGAGCGGGCGGGGTACGGGGCAGTCGATCCGCTCGGCGGTGAGGCGGCCGCCGGCTCCGAGGTCGACGAGCCACATGCTCTTGCGGTGGCCTGCCTCGGAGAAGGAGTAGGCGAGCGGGGAACCGGAGTAGCGGACCCGCTCGGTGATGGCCTGGCAGCCGTGGAGGTGGCCGAGCGCGGCGTAGTCGACGCCGTCGAACACCCCGGCGGGGACGGCCGCGACACCGCCGACGGTGATGTCGCGCTCGCTGTCGCTGGCCGCTCCGCCGGAGACGAACGCGTGGGCGAGGACGACGGACCGGGTTCCGGCGGGGCGGGTGGCGAGGTCGGCGCGCACCCGGTCCATGGCGGCGCCGAGGACGGCGGCGTGACCGGCCTTCCCGGCGCCCAGCAGGTCGCGGACCAGGGCGGGTTCGAGGTACGGCAGTCCGTAGCAGGCGACCTCGCCGTGCTCGTCGGACAGCAGGACGGGGGTGCCGATGCCTCGGGGGTCGGTACGGAGGTGGACCCCGGCCCGCTCCATCAGCCCGGCGCCGACGCCCAGCCGCCGGGCGGAGTCGTGGTTGCCGGAGATCATCACCACCGGGACGCCGAGCGCGGCCAGCCGGTGCAGCGCGTCGTCGTACAACTCGACGGCGGCGAGCGGCGGTACGGCCCGGTCGTGGATGTCGCCCGCGACGAGGACGGCGTCGATCCGCTGCTCCCGGACCGTTCCGACGAGGTGGTCGATGAAGGCGGCCTGGGCGTCCAGCAGTCCCACCCGGTGGAACGACCGGCCGAGATGCCAGTCGGAGGTGTGCAGGAATCTCACAACGGGGCCCCCACGCGCACCTTCTGTCCCCCGTGTCCTCGGCGATCGGACCGGCCGCCACGGCCGGCCCATTGGCACCGGACACTCTAGTGGCCCCGCCCGTACCGGGTCGGCCGACGGGCGGATGCCCGTGCGGTGTGGTAGGGGTGCGGCGCCGGGAGCCGGTGGCGGCGGCCCCCCGGGCCCACGAGTTGCCGAGGGCCCCCCGCCGCCGCACGATGGTCGGACAGCGGGAGTCGGAGGCACCGTCAGGACATCCTGGCTGTGATCACCACAGGAGTCGCCATGGCCCCGTACTTCGCGAGAGCACCCGAATCACTGGTGTCCGACGCGCTCGAGGGCTTCGCCCGGGCGCATCCGGATCTGGTCGAGCACGACGCCGAGGGCGGATTCGTCCGCGCCCTGCGCGGTTCCCCGGACCGGAGGGTCGGGCTGCTGTCGGGCGGCGGTTCCGGGCACGAGCCGCTGCACATCGGTTTCGTCGGGGCCGGCATGCTGGACGCCGCCACCCCCGGCATGATCTTCACCTCGCCCCACAACCGGCAGGTCTTCGCCGCCTCGCGGGCGGTCGCCCGCCGGGACGGCGTCCTGCACCTGGTGAAGAACTACACCGGAGACAAGATCAACTTCGGTATCGCCGCCGAGCGGCTGGCCGACGAGGGCATCCCCGTCGCCCGGGTGCTGATCGACGACGACATCGCCTCGGAGTCCGAGGACATCGCCGTGGGCCGCCGCGGCACCGGGGCGACCGTCCTCATCGAGAAGATCCTGGGCGCGGCCGCGGACGCCGGGGCCGGTCTGGCGGACCTGGCCGACCTCGGCACCTCCCTCACCGGCCGCTCCCGCAGCCTCGCCGTCGCCTCCGCCGCGCACACCGCGCCGGCGGACGGCAGCCCCGCCTTCGACATCCCCGGGGGACGGCTGGAGTTCGGCGTCGGCATCCACGGCGAACGGGCGGACCGCACGGTCGCCCACGAGCCGCTGGACGCCCTGCTGGAGACGATGACGGACACGCTCCTGGGCACCCTGGCACCAGGCCGAGGGGATTCGGTGATCGCCCTCGTCAACGGCCTGGGCTCGGTGACCGGCCTGGAGCTGTACGCCGTGGCGCGGGAGCTCGGCCGCCGCCTGGACCGCCGGGGCGTCGAACTGCGGCGCAGCCTCGTGGGGCATTTCGTCACCGCGCTCGACATGCGGGGCTTCTCCCTGACCCTGCTCCTCGCCGACGACGCGATCACCGACTGGTACGACGCGCCCGCGCACACTCCGGCCTGGCGCCGGTAGTCACGATCCCAGGGGCTGATGCCATGACGAGCTTCGACGCCGCCTTCACCGGCGGATGGATACGGCGCTTCGCCGCGTCGGTCCGCGCCACGGAACCCGAGCTCACCGCTCTGGACCAGCGCGCGGGGGACGGCGACTTCGGCGTCAACCTCACCACCGGGCTGACGACCGCGCTGCGGATGCTGGACGAGGCCGCCGCCGACGGGGAGCCGGAGGACGCCTCCGCTCCCCTCCTCACCACGGCGACGGCCTTCCTGGACAGCGTCGGCGGGACGAGCGGCCCGCTGTTCGGCCTGCTCTTCCAGCGACTGGCCTGCGCCGTCCGGGACGCCGGGCCCGGCCTGACCACCTCCGGTCTCGCGGCCGGCACCCGCGAGGGGCTGGCCGTCATCCAGCGTGTCGGCGAGGCCCGGGCCGGGGACAAGACGCTGGTCGACGCCCTGGCCCCGGCCGCCCGCGCGCTCGGCGCCTGCCCGCCGGACGCGCCGCCCGACACGGCGCTCGTCCGCGCCGCCGGGGGCGCCTGGGAGGGCGTGCGGAGCACCGCGCGGCTCCGGGCACGGCGGGGGCGGGCCAGCTACCTCGGTGACCGGGTGTCCGGTGTGCCGGACCCGGGGGCCGTGGGCATCGGCCTCTTCTACGCCTCGGCGGACGGCGGCGTCCGTGCGCTGGCCCCGTTCCTGGAAGGCCGCGAGCAGCCGTCGCGGTGACGGCCCGGAAGCCGTCCCCGCCGCCGGGCCTCCCGGAGGGCGGGGCGGCGGACCCGGGGCCGGAGCCGGGGCCGGGTCCGCCGGGGCCGAGCGCGGCACGGCGGCCGGTTCACCGGCGCCCTGCCGGTCAGGGCGCCGTTCCGGGGGAGCCCTCTCCGGGAGCGGTCTCCCCGGGCCGGGCCGCCGGGGCGGCCGCGTCTCCGGGGGACGAGCCGCGGGGCGGTACGACCCGCGGCGACGTGCTGCCGGGCGTCCCCTCGGGGATCGCGGGGCGGCTCTCCGCCCAGGCGACGAGGCGGGGCTCCCCGAGTGAGGGCACCCAGAGATCCACGAGGGCGGCGGACTCCTCGTCGGGACGCGGACCGACCCCGACGACCCGCATGCCCGCCCGGACGGCGGACCGGATACCGCAGAGCGAGTCCTCGACCGCCAGGCATTCCGCCGGATCGGCGCCGCAGGCTCCGGCGGCGGAGAGATAGAGGTCCGGTGCCGGCTTGGGCGGCATCCCCTCCCCCGGCACGACGACATGGTCGAAATAGAGCAGCAGCCCCGCCATGTCCAGGCAGGTCTCGACGACATCGCGCGGGCAGTTGCTGGCGACCGCGAGCGGGGCGAACTCATGGGCCAGCGCCACCATTTCCACCGCCCCGGGCGCGGTGACGGGGTCCTCGGCGACTAGCGACCGGAAACTTTCCAGCAACTCGTCGGTCATCTTCCCGGTCAGTTCCGGGCGTCCCGCGGTCTCCGCCAGCAGGCGGCCGCAGTCGGTGTAGTGAATTCCTTTCGCACGTTCGGAGAATTCCGCGCCGGGGGTGACTCCGTACTCCCGGAGTACCTGGCGGCGCGCCTCCTGCCAGTGCCTTTCGGTGTCCATCAGGGTGCCGTCGCAGTCGAAGACGACGGCCGTCGGTGTCCAGGTGAGAATCCGGTCTGCTGTCACTTTTCCGACCTTCTTCGAGGGGGTCTGGTCTTGTGGACTGCGGCCGGTCTCTTTGTCACCTTTCCTGGTCAACAGAAAGGATTTTCCACGCGGTCGGCCGCCACCGCGTTCGGGGGAACTGACACCCCGGAATGGGGCAGCCATGCCTCTGTCATGTCACCCATGAAATAGAGAGGTCATTGCAAAAACTACGGTAAATTCCCGACCGCGACCGCGTCAATTGATTCCGGCTAAATAAGGTTAAGTGATATGGCTATGCGCGGCGGAATACTCGAATAACCGTCCGATAAGCATTCCACAGGAAAAGGAAATTGCAGGCCGCCCGGTGCCGGGAACGGGCGGCACGGTGCGGACCGCGCGGACCGGCAGCCGCCCGGGCCCGCGGACCGGGCGGCGGGCTCAGCCCTCCACGTACGTCACGCCGCCGAGTTCCAGGGCCGCGGCCCCGGCCGTGGCGTCGGCGAGCCAGCCGCGGAAGCGGTCGAGGTCCCCCTCCGCCACGCCGATCTCGATGCGGACCCGGTCGCCGTAGCGCACCTCGCGCACCGTCCGGCCGGTCGCCCGCAGATCGTTCTCCAGCTTTCCGGCGCGCTGGTGGTCGACGGTCACGGTGGCCAGCCGCACCGGCCGCCGGGCGACGGTGCCGAGCACGTCCAGGGTCTGCCCGACCGCGCCGCCGTAGGCCCGGATCAGGCCGCCGGCACCGAGCTGCACACCGCCGAACCAGCGGGTGACGACGGCGACGATGTCGCGCACCTCGCGGCGGAGCAGCATCTGCAGCATGGGGACCCCGGCGGTGCCGCCGGGCTCGCCGTCGTCGCTCGACTTCTGCACGGCTCCTGAGGCGCCGATGACATAGGCCCAGCAGTGGTGGGTGGCGCCCGGGTGCCGCTCGCGGACGCGGCGGATCACCGCCCGCGCGTCCGCCTCGGTGGCGACGGGGGCGAGGGTGGTGAGGAAACGGGACCTCTTGACCTCGGTCTCGTGTTCGCCCTCGCGCGCCACCGTGCGGTACTGCTGCTCCTCCATCCGGTCAGCCTAAGCCCGCGGGAATGGTGCCGGACGGCGGCATGTTCGTGCTGGCATGTACGCAGACACGGAGACGATCCGGCGGATTCTGACCGGCACCGGCGACACCTGGGCCGTGGTGGGCCTGTCCTCCAACACGGCCCGCGCGGCCTACGGCGTGGCGGGGGTGCTGCAGCGCTTCGGCAAGCGGATCGTGCCGGTGCACCCGAAGGCGGAGACGGTGCACGGCGAACGGGGCTACGCCTCCCTGGCCGAGATCCCGTTCCCGGTGGACGTCGTGGACGTCTTCGTCAACAGCGCCCTGGCGGGGCGGGTCGCCGACGAGGCGGTGGCCATCGGCGCCAAGGCCGTCTGGTTCCAGCTCGGCGTGGTGGACGAGGCGGCGTACGAGCGGGTGCGCGCCGCCGGCCGGGACATGGTCATGGACCGCTGCCCGGCCATCGAGATCCCCCGGCTGGGCTGACCGGGGCCGGGCGGGCCGGGCCCCGGGAGGTCCGGGCACCGGCCTCCCGGGGCGGTCGCCTCAGCGGACGGGCGGGACCGACACGACCATGCTCATCTCGACCGTCTCCGTCCCGTCGTTGCGGTAGCCGTGCGGCACGTTGGCCTCGAAGGCGGCGGACGACCCGGCCGGCACCCGGTACTCCTCGCCGTCCAGCACCAGCGTCAGCTCCCCCTCCCGGACGTGCAGGAGTTCATGGGTGCCGGCGGGGTGCGCGTCGGACGCACTGCCCTCACCGGGCATCAGCGTCCAGCCCCACAGCTCCAGCGGCCCGGGGGCCTGGGCCCCGGCGAGGAGCACGGTGGCGCTGCCGGCCTCGGTGGACCACATGCGCACCGCCTCCTCGGGCTTCACGACCCGCACCCTGGGCTCCTGGTCGTAGTCGAGGAGGGCGGTGAGGCTCACGCCGAGGGCGTCGGCGAGCTTCACCGTGGTGCCGACGCTCGGATTGGTCCGGGCCTGCTCGATCTGGATGATCATGCCCCGGCTGACCCCGGAGCGGGTGGCGAGGGCGTCCAGGGTGAAGCCCCGTTCGCCGCGCCAGCGCTTGAGGTTGCGCGCCAGGGACTGGGTGAGGTGGTCGAGATCCGTCACAGCGAGTCCAGAGTCCAATCCATTGGATTCGTGAGTTCATTGTCGTGTACTACTGTGGGGTGTACCGGAACATCCATCGCACTGTACTTCGGGGGAACACATGACCGCGGTCCTCGCTCTGGCCTCCAGTCTGCTCTGGGGGCTCGCCGACTTCGGCGGGGGCCTGCTCACCCGCCGCATCCCCGCCCTCACCGTGGTCGTGGTCTCCCAGACCGTCGCCGCGCTGGTGCTGGGGGTGATCGTCCTGCTCACCGGTGCCTGGCGGGAGACCGGCCCGCAGCTGTGGTTCGCGGTGGCCGCCGGTGTGGCCGGGCCCGCCGCCATGTTCGCCTTCTACAAGGCGCTCGCCCTCGGCCCGATGGGCGTCGTCTCGCCGCTGGGGTCGCTCGGGGTCGCCGTGCCGGTCGGGGTGGGGCTGGTGCTCGGCGAGCGCCCGGGGCTCCTGCAGGCCGTGGGCATCCTGGTCGCCGTGGCCGGTGTGCTGCTGGCGGGCGGTCCCGAACTGCGCGGGGCGCCGGTCCAGCGGCGCGCGGTCCTCTACACCCTGGTGGCGGCGGTCGGCTTCGGCGCGGTGATGGCGCTGATCGCGGAGGCGTCCTCGACGCTGAACGGCCTGTTCCTCGCCCTCTTCGTCCAGCGGCTGGCGAACATCGCGGTCGGCGGCACCTCGCTGCTGGTCTCCGTACGGCGGGGCGGCGCGGCGCTCCCCCCGGTGGCGGAGGGCGGATCGGGCGTGGTCCTCGCCGCGCTGCCGTCCCTGGCGTTCGTGGGCCTCGCCGACGTCGCGGCCAACGGCACGTACGCGCTCGCCGCCCAGAACGGGCCGGTCACCGTGGCGGCGGTGCTCGCCTCGCTCTACCCGGTCGTCACCGCGCTGGCGGCGCGCGGGCTGCTGAAGGAACGGCTGCTGGCGGTACAAGCGGTCGGCGCGGGGCTGGCCCTGCTCGGCACCACGCTGCTCACGGCGGGCTGACGGCCGGCCGTACGGGCGCGGGGACGCCCCGTATGCCCCGGGCGCCCCGGCCGCCACGCGCCTCCCGGGCCCGCGGGCCGTCCCGGCCGTCCCGGCCGTCCCGGCGGCCGTCCGCGGGCGGGGGTGCGCGGACGCGTACCGGTACCGCACCGGTCAGTAGCGCCGGAGCGCGTACAGCAGCAGTGCGATCCCCTGGACGGCGACCGCCACGGCCAGCAGGATCCGCAGTCTCCGGTTGCTCATGCCGGGTCTCCCCTCCTCGCCCCGCCCCCGGGGTCCGTACCCGTGGGTCCGTGACCGTGACCGTACCCGGGCGCCCGTGCCCCGCGCCCGGGCGGTCAGCGGCCGGCCGGCGCCCCGGCCGAGTCCGGTTCCGCGGCCGGGGAGTCCTCCGTGAGGGAGCCGAGCGCGGCCAGGGCGCGCAGCTGCTCCGGTGTGGCCTCCTCCAGGGCGCGCAGCTGCTCCGGGCCGGCCCCCTCGGGCGGCGGGACGGGCGCCGGGGTCCGCAGCGGCGGCTGCCAGCCCGTCGCGGGCTCCCAGCGCCGGACCACCCGGGCCGGCGCCCCGGCCACCACCGCGTGGTCGGGGACCGTGCCGCGCACCACCGAACCGGCGGCCACGACCACATTGCGGCCGAGCCGCGCCCCGGGCAGTATCACCGCGCCCGCGCCGAGCCAGCTGCCGGAGCCGATCTCGACCGGCGCGGTGCGCGGCCACTGGCGGCCCACGGGGGTGCCGGGGTCGTCGTAGGAGTGGTTGTCGCTGGTGACGTAGACGTACGGGCCGCAGAAGACGTCGTCGCCGAAGACCACCGGCCGCGAGGCCACCACATGGCTCCCCCGGCCCAGCACCACGCCGTTGCCCAGGGTCAGCACGGGGTCGGGGCCGAGGTCCAGCCCGGGCATCATCCCGGCGGTGAGCGTGACCTGTTCGCCTATCACGCAGTGCTCACCGAGGCGTATCCACTCCTCCCCGAACACCGTCCCCTGGGGGTACGCGAGCCGGGTGCCCTCGCCGATCCGGCCGAAGCGGTACGGGCCCGGACGGTCCGCGGTGACGGCTCCGGTCTCCCGCACCCAGCGCGCGCCGCGGTGCACGGCCCGCGAGAGCGTCCGGCGGCGCCAGGCCGCGAGGGCGGGGAACAGCTTCTGCTTCTTCGGCACACGGCCACGGTACTCAGCGGTAGCCCCGCCGGGAGCGGGAACCGGCTGTGACCTTCACCCCACACGGCGCACCGGCGGGGCGGTCAACGGCCGGTCCCCGGCGGCACCTCAGCGGGAGCCGCCCCCGCCGCGCTCACCCTCGCCGTCCTCGCCGTCCTCGCCGTTCCCGCCGTTCTCCTCGGTCTTCTCGTCCCCGCCGCGCCCCGCGTCCGCCGCCTCGCGGTGGGCCTCCGCCAGCTCCAGGTACATCGCCGCGTTGAGCTGCAGGGCCTCCCGCTCCTCCCCGGTCAGCTCCCGGCGCACCTTGGCGGGTACGCCGGCCACCAGAGAGCCCGGCGGTACCCGCATCCCCTGCGGCACCAGGGCCTGCGCGGCGACCAGCGAACCGGCGCCGATGTGCGCGCCGTTGAGGACCGTGGCCCCCATGCCGATCAGGCAGCCGTCCTCGACGGTGCAGCCGTGCAGGACGGCGTTGTGGCCGACGGAGACCCGCTCGCCGACGGTCACCGGGAAGCCGGGGTCGACATGGACCGTGCAGTTGTCCTGGATGTTGCTGTCCGCGCCGACGACGACCGGGCCGCAGTCGGCGCGCAGCACGGTGTGGTACCAGACGCTCGCCCCCGCGGCCAGGGTGACCTCGCCCAGCACGACCGAGGTGGGCGCGGCGAACGCCCGCTCGTGGACGACCGGTTCCCGGCCCGCCACCGCCGCGATCAAGGCCCGTTCCGCCATGGGTCTCTCCCCTTCTCGTCATCACCGTCCGCGCCCCACGCCCCGCGCGCCGTCCGCGGCGTATCGCTCCGCTCCGGCGCGCCGCGGCGGGCTCCGTGCCCGCGTCGTCCCGCGTACCGTACGGCGGGCGGGCGCCCCGGGCCGCACCGGCCCCGCGCGCCGGCGCGGGTCGCCGCCCGTGCGTAGTCCGGCCCGGCGTGGCAGGCCGGGGCCGGGCGGCTCTATGGTTACGCCATGTGGCCAGGACAGCAGCCGCCCGGGGGCGAGCAGAACCCGCAGGACCCGAACGCGAATCCGTACCAGCAGCCGGGGCAACCGCAGCCGAATCCCTACCAGCAGCCGGGGTTCCAGCAGCCGAACCCCTATCAGCAGCCGGGATTCCAGCAGCCGAATCCGTACCAGCAGCCGACCGGCCAGTGGGCCGCGCCCGGGACGCCCGGCGCGCCCCAGGCGCCGGACGACGGCAGGAAGACGAAGCTCGTCGCCATCGGGGCGGCGCTCGCGGTCCTGGTCGCCGGTGGTGTCACCGGTTTCCTGCTCATCGGCGGTGACGACGACAAGCCGGAGGCCGGCGGCAAGCCGGGGCCGGAGAAGTCGGTGTCCGCCCCGCCCTCTCCCACCGGGAGCGAGGACGACGGCGGCGATCTCGACAACCCGCGCGGCGGCAATCCCGCGGTCGAGCCCGTGATCGACGGCTGGCAGACCGTCGTCAGCGCCAAGCGCCAGAACGCCTTCGACGTCCCCTCGGACTGGAAGGTGGAGTCACCGACCCTCTCCATCGGCTTCGAGGACACCAACAGCAAGGAAGACATCCCCAAGCCCATCATCATCATGAGCGCGCCGGCCTTCTACGGGGAGGACTGGTGCACCGTCGGGGACGACACCTCCGACTTGGCGGGTGTCGGCACCAAGGGCGCCCAGGGTGCCAAGAGCCTGCAGAACGCCGCCGAGACGGCCGCCGAGGTCTGGGTCTTCGCCGCCTTCGACCAGGACGAGACCGGCACCCGCAAGGTGACGAAGGCGAAGGCCTTCACGAGCGAGCACGGGATCGAGGGCTACTCCTCCTCCGCCACGGTCACCGGGGTGAAGAAGGAGAACAAGTGCTCCTCGGACGGCAAGGCGTACACCGTCGCCTACAAGACGGAGAACGGTGACTACGCGGTCTGGTGCCTCTACGCCGCCAAGGGCGTCGAGGACGAGCTCGCGGACGCCACCGTCAAGAAGATCATGAACACGCTGCGGCCGCTCACGTCCTCCTGAGCCGTCACCCGCGGCACCCCGTACACCGCCCGTCCCGCCGGTGAGAACCCACCGGCGGGGCGGGCGCGATCACGACGAGGAACCGGCCATGCCGCTAGCGCGCCCCGCACGCCGCCCCGCACGCTCCGCACGCCCCCCGTGGGCGGGCCGCAACTACACCCTGCTGACCGCCGCCGCCGTGGTCACCGGCCTCGGCAGCTCCGGGGCCCTGATCGCGGCGGCGTTCGCGGTCCTGGAAACGGGCGGCAGCGGTACGGACGTGGGGCTCGTCGCCGCGGCCCGCACGGTCCCGCTCGTCCTCTTCCTGCTCGTGGGGGGCGCCGTCGCGGACCGGCTGCCCCGGCACCGGGTGATGGTGACGGCCAACACCCTCAACTGCCTCTCCCAGGGCGCCTTCGGGGTTCTGGTGCTCACCGGCGAACCCGGGCTGTGGCAGATGATGCTGCTCTCGGCCCTCGGCGGCACCGGTCACGCGTTCTTCGCCCCGGCCGCGGAGGGCATGCTGCTCTCCAGCGTCTCCGGTGAACAGGCCGGACGCGCCTTCGCGTTCTTCCGGATGGGCGTGAACGGGGCGAACATCGGCGGCGCGGCCCTCGGCGGCGCGCTCGTCGCCTCCGTCGGCCCCGGCTGGGTCCTCGTCCTGGACGGGGCGGCCTTCGCCGTCGCCGCCGCGCTCCGCGCCTTCCTCGATCTGCGCGGGATGTCCGAACGCACCCCCGGCCGGGGCCTGTTGTCCGATCTGCGCGAGGGCTGGCGGGAGGTCTCGGGGCGGCCCTGGCTGTGGAGCGTGGTCCTCCAGTTCGCGGTGGTCAACGCCGTCATCGCCGCGGCCGAGGCGGTCTACGGGCCGCTGGTCGCCGAGGAGCATCTGGGCGGCGCCCGGCCGTGGGGGCTCGCGCTGGCCGCGCTGGGCGCCGGCACGGTCCTCGGCGCCCTGCTGATGACCCGCTGGAAACCCCGGCGTCTGCTGGTCACGGGGGCACTGTCGGTGTTCGTGCTGGCCCTGCCCTCGGCGGCGCTCGCGATACCCGTCTCCGCCCCGGTGCTGAGCGGGGTGATGTTCGCGACCGGCATCTCGATCGAGATCTTCGGCGTCACCTGGATGATGGCCCTGCACCAGGAGATCCCCGAGGAGAAGCTGTCGCGTGTCTCCTCCTACGACATGTTCGGCTCGCTCGCGATGGTGCCCGTCGCGGTGGCGCTCGCCGGCCCGGTCGCCGGCATGTTCGGGCGGAGCGCGGCGCTGTGGGGGTGCTCGGCGCTGATCGTCCTGCTGACGGCGGCGGTGCTGACGGTGCCGGACGTACGGCGGCTGACCCGCCGGGAGCACGGCGGGCCGGAGCCGGTGGGCGTCCTCGCGGGCCCGGCCGCCGGCCCCGTACCGGCGGTGCCCGCGCCCGCGCCGCGCGTGGGGACGGAGAACCCCGGGAAGAACGGCGGGCGCCGGCCCGGCTGACGGGCGGCGAAGGGACGGCGGACGGGGACGGCGGACGGGGACGGGGGACGCGGTCAGCCGATGCTGAAGGCGCCCTCCGGCGGGACGGGTGACGGTGCGGCCTCCCCGTCCCGCACCACGGCCGCGCCGGCCGTCAGCCGGTCCAGGGCGCCGCCGTGCTCGACCCGGGCCGGGAAGGGATCGGCGGCGCAGCGCCGGGCGAGCTCCGCCACCGGCAGTTCCTCCCGCGAGGCGGCCAGGATCGTGTTGCCGAAGCGCCGGCCGCGGAGCACCGCGGGTTCGGCGATCAGGCAGAGGTGATCGAACACCGTGGCGAGGGTGGCCAGTTGGGAGCGGAGGAAGCCGAACGGGGCCGCGTCCGCCAGGTTGGCCGTATAGACCCCGCCGGGGCGCAGGACACGGGCGGCCGCCCGGGCGTACTCGACGGAGGTGAGGTGCGCGGGCACCCGGGAGCCGCCGAAGACGTCGGCGACGAGCAGGTCGCAGGCCGCCGGGGGCGCGCTCTCCAGCCAGGCTCGGGCGTCGGCGGCGTGCAGTTCAATGCCGCTGTCCGGGGGCAGCGGGAGGTGTTCGGTGACGAGACGGAGCAACGCCCGGTCGGCTTCGACGACGGTCTGCCGGGCGCCGGGGCGGGTCGCGGCGACATGGCGGGGCAGCGACAGCGCGCCGCCGCCGAGGTGCAGCACGTCCGGCCCTGCTCCGGCCCGGGCGCTCTCCGCGCTCGCGGCGGCGGAGTCGAGGACGTGCGCGATCCGCCGCGCGTACTCGAACTCCAGGTGCGCGGGCGCGTCGAGGTCGACGTACGACTGCGGCGCGCCGTCCACGGTGAGCAGCCAGGCACGCGGCCGGTCGGTGTCGGGCATGAGTTTCGCCGTGCCGAAGTCCACGGCCCGGGTCACCGGTATCGGCTCGTCCACCCGCCCATTGTGCCGCTTCCGGCGGTGGCGTTCCGGCCGCCGGCGGGGTTCGTGCGGCGGCCGGGGCGCACGGGGCCGGGGGCGGGTGCGCACCGGGGTGACGAGCCGCCGCGCGGAACCCGCTCAATCCCGCCTCACTCCCGCCAGAGGGCCTTGACCGCGGCCGCGTGGGCCGCCGCCTGGGCACGGCCCGCCCGGGCGGCGGCCGCCCGGCGCGCCGGGTCCAGCGGGTTGCGGCCGAAGGCGGCCCGGGCGGACCGGTCCGGGGTGATGAGCTCGACCCGGGCACCGCCCGCCGCGAGCCGCTCCGCCTGGGCACGCACCGTCGGGACGGGTCCGCCGCCGCCGGCCATCGGGGCGAGGATCAGGACCCGGCGGCAGCCCTCGGCCACGTCGGCGTTGGCGCTCGACCGGACGCCGCCGTCGATCCAGTGCCGGCCGCCGATGGTGACGGGCGGCCAGACGCCCGGGACGGCGCAGCTCGCGGCGACCGCGTCCACGATCCCCACGCCGCTCGCCGCGTCGAACACCCGGAACTCCCCGGTGGCGGCGTCGACCGCGGTGATCAGGAGCCGCCGTTCCGGCCAGGCGTGGGAGAGCAGCCGCCGTCCGATGACCGCCCGCCGGTCCGCCTCGCCGGCCGCCGTCCGGGTGGCGAGGGCCAGCCGGCCCATGCGCCGGCCGAAGGCGCGGGTGTCGCGGGAGCGGAGGGCCGCGAGCGCGTAGCGCGACATCACGGCCGGTCCCACCCGTCCGGCCACCTCGCCCCGGGGATCGACGAGTTGGCGCTCGTAGAGCTGCTCGGGGGTGACGCTGCCGGAGGTGAGCTGCGCGCCGACGACGGACCCGGCGGAGGTGCCGATCACCACGTCCGCCACGCCCGGGTCGGCGCCGGCCTCGGCCAGCCCGGCCAGGACACCGGCCTCCCAGCCGATCCCGGTGAGCCCTCCGCCGCCGAGCACCAGTGCCGTCTCCGCCATGCCCCACCCTCCTACCGTCCGGTCGGTCTCCTGTGCGAGCAGTCTGGCACCGCGTGACGGCCGCGCGGAACCGGGCCCGCGTCCCGGGGACACGGCGGCGGCCCGCACCACCGGGGTGCGGGCCGCCGCCGGGCCCGTCCGGGAGGGCGCCCGCCGCCGGGCCCGGGCGGAGGGGCCGCCCGTCCGCCCGTACGCCCTTCCGCCCGCCGGCCCGTGACCGGGGCCTACTCCGCCACGGCCGTCACCGTTCCGGCGCCGACCGTGCGCCCGCCCTCGCGGATCGCGAAGCCGAGGCCCGGCTCCAGCGGCACCGCGCGCCCCAGCTCCACGGTGACGGTGACCGTCTCGCCCGGCAGGGCCACGGCCGCGTCGCCCAGGCCGAGCTCGCCGACCACGTCCGCCGTGCGGATGTGGAACTGCGGCCGGTAGCCGCCGGTCACCGGGGTGCCGCGGCCGCCCTCCGCCGGGGACAGCAGGCGTACGGCCGCGGTGAACCGCCGCCGCGGGGTGACGCTGCCGGGCGCGGCGACGACGTGCCCGCGGCGGACCGCGTCACGCTGGACCCCGCGCAGCAGCAGCGCGATGTTGTCCCCCGCCTCGGCCGACTCCATCGGCTTGCCGAACGTCTCGACCCCGGTCACGGTGGTCTCCAGCCCGGCCCCGAGCACCTCGACCCGGTCACCGAGCCGCACCCGGCCGCGCTCGACGGCGCCGGTGACGACCGTTCCGCGGCCGGTGATGGTCAGGACGTTCTCCACCGGCAGCAGGAACGGCGCCTCGGTGAAGCGGAGCGGGACGGGCACCCAGGTGTCCACCGCGTCGAGCAGTGCCTCGATCGCGCCGGTCCACCGCGGGTCGCCCTCCAGCGCCCGCAGTCCGGAGACCCGGACGACGGGGGTGGTCTCGCCGGGGAAGCCGTGCGCGGACAGCAGTTCGCGCACCTCCAGCTCCACCAGGTCGGTCAGCTCCGGCTCGCCGGCGTCCGCCTTGTTGAGCGCGACGACGATGTGGCGGACGCCGACCTGCCGGGCGAGCAGCACGTGCTCGGCGGTCTGCGGCATGATCCCGTCGACCGCCGAGACGACGAGGATCGCCCCGTCGAGCTGGGCGGCCCCGGTGACCATGTTCTTGATGTAGTCGGCGTGGCCGGGCATGTCGACATGGGCGTAGTGCCGGGTGCCCGTCTCGTACTCGACGTGCGCGACGTTGATGGTGATGCCGCGCGCCGCCTCCTCGGGCGCCCGGTCGATACGGTCGAGCGGCACGAAGGAACCGGAGCCGTGCTCGCTGAGCACCTTGGTGATCGCGGCGGTCAGGGTGGTCTTGCCGTGGTCGACATGGCCCATGGTGCCGATGTTGAGGTGCGGCTTGGTGCGGATGTAAGCCTGCTTGGGCATGGTTCATCCCCGGATGTACGGAGTGGAAGCGGGACCCCCGGTCCGGCCGACCCTCCCCCTGCGGGGTCCGCCGGACGATCCGGGAAGGGTCAGCTTCGGGCGCCGCCGGGAGCTGTGGCGGCGGGGGCGGGCGCGGCATCGGCACCGGCCGGCAGGTGTCCGGCGGCAGCCTCCGGAGGGTCCGCGAGTGCGGACCCGACGAGGAGGAGGGTGTGCCGGAGCATGTGACAAGCATCGCCACCGGAGCGTGCGCCGTCCACCGGATTTGGCGGCGCGGGCACCGCTTCTCCGCGGCGGGGAAGCACACTTGCGCGGCGATCATCACCGGTGGTCGGTTACGCTCCCCGCATGCACCACCCCGCCGCTCAGCCCCTCGGCCTCCCCGCTCGTACGGCCAGGGTCCTGCTCTCCCCGTGGTCCCGGCTCGTTCTGCTCGTGGTCCTCGTCGGCTGCGCCGCGACGGCCGTCGCCGTGCTGGAACCGCACCGGCTCCTCACCGCGGGCTGGCCGCCACGGATCTCCGGCGGCGGTGCCGTGGTGCTCTTCGCCGCCGCGTACGGGCTCTGCACGGCCGCGCTGCTGCCCCGCCCGGTGCTGAACCTGGCCGGAGGCGCCCTGTTCGGCTCGCAGTTCGGGCTGGTGGCCACCATCGCCGGCACGGTGATCGGGGCGGGCATCGCGTTCGTCCTCGGCCGTGCCCTCGGCCAGGACGCCCTGCGGCCGTTGCTGCGCGGCCGCTGGCTGTCCGCCGCCGACCGGCAGCTCAGCGAGCACGGGTTCCGTTCCGTTCTCGCGGTGCGCCTCTTCCCCGGGGTGCCCTTCGCGGCGGCCAACTACTGCGCCGCGGTGTCCCGGATGCGGCTGCTGCCGTTCCTGCTCGCCACCGGTCTCGGCAGCATCCCCAACACGGCGGCGTACGTGATCGCCGGCAGCAGTGCCGCCACCCCGACGTCTCCGGCCTTTCTGATCGCGATGGGGTTCATCGCGATCAGCGGGCTCACCGCCCTGGCCGTCGCCTGGCGCAAACGCGGACGGCTGCGCTCCGCCTGAGCCACGGGTCCCGTCCGCCGCCCGCCCGGACGCCGGCCCCCGCCCCCGGACCACCGGCCGCCCGACGCGTGTTCACCCGGGGGCGCTACGCTGCCCCGGGTCGGCGTGCGATCACCGGTCGCCGCCGCCTTTTCACGCGCCTATCGAGCAACGCATCCTGTCCGGCATTCCGTCTTCCTGACCCGAGCCGCGGCTCCAGCGGTCAGCACATGATCTTTCCTTGGGTGGCACAAGCTCCATGTCCTGGTTCGAATCACTCATCCTCGGGCTCGTCCAGGGGTTGACCGAGTTCCTTCCGATCTCCTCCAGTGCCCATCTGCGGCTCACCGCGGCCTTCGCCGACTGGCAGGATCCCGGAGCGGCCTTCACGGCGATCACCCAGATCGGCACCGAGGCCGCGGTGCTGATCTACTTCCGGAAGGACATCGGGCGCATCCTCTCCGCCTGGACGCGGTCGCTGACCGACAAGGCGATGCGCTCCGACCAGGACGCCAGGATGGGCTGGCTGGTGATCGTCGGCTCCATCCCGATCGGTGTGCTCGGCCTGACCCTCAAGGACCAGATCGAGGGCCCGTTCCGCGATCTGCGGCTGATCGCCACCACCCTCATCGTGCTGGGCATCGTCCTGGGGATCGCCGACCGGCTGGCGGCCCGTGACGAGACGGGCGGCCGGCACCGGGTCGCCAGGGAGCGGAAGACCCTGAAGGACCTCGGCGTCCGCGACGGCCTGATCTTCGGCTTCGCCCAGGCCATGGCGCTGGTCCCCGGCGTCTCCCGGTCCGGCGCGACGATCAGCGGCGGCCTCTTCATGGGCTACACCCGCGAGGCGGCGGCCCGTTACTCGTTCCTGCTGGCCATCCCGGCGGTGCTGGCCTCCGGCGCCTATGAGCTGAAGGAGATCGGCGGCGACAGCCATGTCTCCTGGGGGCCGACGATCCTGGCCACGGTCGTCGCCTTCTTCGTCGGTTACGCCGTCATCGCCTGGTTCATGAAGTTCATCACCACCAGGAGCTTCATGCCCTTCGTGATCTACCGGATAGTCCTCGGCGCCGTCCTCTTCGCCCTGATCGCCGCCGGCGTCCTCGACCCTCTCGCGGGCGAGTCCGCCGGCTGATCCCCGCGTCCCGCGTCACGCCGGCCGTCCCGCGCCCCTCCGGCGCGGGACGGCCGTTTCCGTATCCCCGTGCTGCGTCCGTGCGCGGGACACCGGGGCCGCGGCCGTGCGCGCCGCCCACGGATACCGGGGCGAACCGTCATGTAATGACCTGCGTCAGTCACGGCGTGCGGACCAGCACGCGCCGACCGGTCCGGCGGGCTCCCCCTCTCCTCTTCCACCGGACCGGTGGAAGAGAGAGGAAACGCCCCATGCACCCCGGCACCCTCCCGCGGACCCGCGGACGCAAGGTCCTGCTCGGCATCGCCGCCGCCACGGCTCTCGCCCTCGCCGCCCCCTCCGCCGCGGCGGCCCCGGAGACCGGGCCCGGGCCCGTGAACCGGGCCTTCTCGCAGGCCGCCGAGGAGTTCGGCGTCCCGCGGGATCTGCTCGTGGCCGTCGCCTTCGGGGAGACCCGGCTCGACGGGCACGACGGCGAGCCCAGCCACGCCGGCGGATACGGCGTGATGCACCTGGTGAGCAGCCCCCGGCGGCACACCCTGGAGGAGGCGGCCGGGCTCACCGGCACCTCCGAGCGGGAGCTGCGCCACGACAACACGGCCAACATCCGCGGCGGCGCCGCCGTACTGGAGTCGTACGCGGACCGGACCGGGGTGAGCGAACGGGACCGGGACCGGCCCGCGGCCTGGTACCCGGCCGTCGCCCGGTACGGCAGCCCGGGCGATCTCCGGATGGGCCGGTTCTACGCCGACACGGTCTACCGGATCCTCGAAGCCGGTGTGCGCGCCCGCACCAGCCAGGGCGAACGCGTCACCACTCCCGGGCGGAAGGTGCGTCCCGAGCGCGGCCGCTACACGGACGTGCCGCCGCCCGCGCCCGGCCCCACGGAGGAGCCGGACCCCCGCGGCGCGGACTACCCGCCGGCCCGCTGGGTCCCCGCCCATCCCGGCAACTACCGCGCGGGCCGCTCCGCCGCGATCGACACGGTCATCGTCCATGTCGCGCAGGGCACGTACACCGGCACCGTGAACTGGTTCCGCAACCCGGCCTCCAGGGTCAGCGCCCACTACGTCGTCCGCTCCTCGGACGGCGAGGTGACGCAGATGGTGCGGGACGCGGACACCGCCTGGCACGCCCGGGACGCCAACCCCCGGTCCCTCGGCATCGAGCACGAGGGCTACGTCGCCGACGCCACCTGGTTCACCGACGCCCTGTACCGCGCCTCGGCCGCCCTGACCGCCCACCTCTGCGACACCCACGGCATCCCGAAGGACCGCCGGCACATCGTCGGGCACACCGAGGTGCCCGGCAACAGCCACACCGACCCGGGTCCGCACTGGGACTGGGACCGCTACATGGAGCTGGTGAACGGCGGCTGAGACCCCGCCCCCGCTCTGTGCGTGAGGCCGTCCCGGGCCCGTGCCGGGACGGCCTCACCTCGCGCGCAAGCCGTCCGGGGGCGCGGGACACCCGAGCGGTGAGCTGCCGTCAGCCGGCGCCACCGGTGCGGCCGGGGCCGTTCCGCCACTCCGCGTACGGAACGCGGGTGATCTCCAGGAGCTCGCCCATGGTTCCCCACTCGTCCTTGCCGAGCCGGGTGAGCGGCCGCAGCCTCGTCACCTCGGGGTGGCCGTCCACGAGCACGCTCTCGGAGACCGCCGCGTGGACCACGCGGCCGAAGACGACCGTGCTGTCACCGAGCCGGACGGTGCTGTGCAGTTCGCACTCCAGCGCGGCCGGGGAGGCGGCCACGCGCGGGGGCTTGACCCGCGTGCTGGGCTCGCGGGCGATGCCCACGGCGTCGAACTCGCTGATGCCGGGCGGGAAGTCGGTGGAGGTGGCGTTGATCTGCTCGAAGAGGTGCTCGGGGGCAAGATTGACCACGAAGGAACCGGTCGCCTCCACATTGTTGAGCGAGTCCTTGCGGCCGACGGAGGTGAACTGCACGATCGGCGGATCGATGCAGGAGACGGTGAAATAGGAGTGCGGGGCAAGATTGTCCACGCCGTCCGCCGACGTCGTGGAAATCCAGGCGATCGGCCGGGGCACGACCACCGCGTTCATGAATTTGTAGAAGGGGTTCCTGCCGAGGGCGGCGGGATCGAAGTCGATGCGCATGGGCGCAGTATCCCCGGTCCGCGCGGGCAGTCCCGCAGGGGGCCGCCACCGGCCGGTCCCCGTGTCCCCCGGTCACATCGGGTGGCGCGCCCCCCGCGGCGGATCGCCGTCCGTGACCGGTGCGGAAGAAAGGCTTCCGGATGTGGCCGGTATTCCTCCCGTAACCGTCCGGATCATCCCCTCGCAGCGCCTCCGCCGGCGGCCTTCACCAGCCCCGTGCACCCCGGTGGCACCACCGGCCGTAACGGCTTGTCTGCACGTCAACTTCACAAAACCCCTGGCCACTTGGCACGTCGATCCATGATTAAGATGATGAACACATCAGCGCTTCCGTGGCGGACGCCGACAGCGGGGCCCACATGTCCCGTGTGCCGACCGCCGGTGCCACTTGTCCGGAATCGGACAGACCCCGTACCGGCGGCGCTCCCGTCGTCGCATCTCCCCCGGTATCCCCTCGCCCCCAAGCAACGAGGATCCGATGACTCAATACGCACCGGAGGCGGTTTTCTGGTGCCTTGTCGCCGGTCTGCTCGCCGCCCTGGTCCTGCTGGTCCGCCAGCGGGGCATCACCAAGGCTCTGCGCAGGCACGCGGCAGCACTGGAGGACGGTCTCCGCGCCCGTGACCAAGAGGCCCGGCACCTGGTGGAGGTCCGCCTCCCCGCGATGGAATCCTCGCAGGCCCAGCCGGGTCCCATGCCGGGACTGCTCCACGACCGGCTGGAAGGCACCTCCTTCGCCGAAAGCCTGCAGACGGTGATCGACCTGTTCACCGGCGCCGCCGACCGGGCCCGGACCCGCGCCGACCAGTCGGCCAAGGCCGCCCTCAAGTCGTCGATGCGCGCCCTGCAGGGACTGGCGAACGAGCAGCAGCTCGCCATCACCGACATGCAGGACCACCACGACAACCCGCACGTCCTCCAGGATCTGCTGGAGATCGACCACGCGAACGCCCAGTTCGGCCGGCGTGCCCAGGGCATCGCGGTGCTGTGCGGCTCCTGGCCGGGCCGGCAGCGCGCCGCCTCCTCGCTGGTCGACGTCGTCCGGGGCGCCAAGGGCCGGATCCGGGACTACCGCCGGGTCGAGGTCCACGCGCAGGTCGACCTGGCCGTGGTGAGCCGGGCCGTGGAACCGGTGGTGCTCGCCGTCGCCGAGCTCCTCGACAACGCGGCGCGCCACTCCCAGCCCAACACCCAGGTCGAGGTGACCCTCCGGGCCGCGCACAACGGCACCGCCATCGTGATCGACGACGCCGGTGTCGGCATGGACGACCGGGAGATCCAGAAGGCGACCCTGCTGCTCTCCGGCCGCCAGGACATCGACATCAACCGGCTCGGCGACCCGCCGCAGTTCGGCTTCGCCGTGATCGGCGTCCTCGCGGCCCGGTACGGGTTCAGCGTGTCCGTCGACACGCGGTCACCCTACGGGGGCGTCCGGGCCGTGCTGTTCCTCCCGAAGGAGCTGCTCACCAGCGTGATCACCGAGACCCCCGACTCGGCGGACGAGCGGACCGGGCCCGCGGCCGCCGCACCGGCCCCCGCCGCCGTGACCGCCGAGCCCGCTCCCGCCGCACCGGCACCGGCCCCCGCCGCGGCCGCACCGGCCCCGCCCGCGCCCGCAGAGGCAGAGCAGGAGGCGCCCGAGCCGGCCCCCGCCTCCACGGCGCTCGGCCTGCCCAAGCGGCGCCGCCGGGAGCCCGTACCGGAGCACGTGGCCGCCACCCGCGCCCCCGTGGCGCAGCCCGGCGCCGAGCCGCCCCCGGCCCGCCCGGCCCACGAAACCGCCTCCCGCATGGGTGCCTTCGCGCGTGGCACCCGTTCCGGCCGTCTCTCCTCCCCGGACGATGAAGGGACCCCCCAGCGATGAACCCCCGTACGGCCAATGAACTGGGCTGGATGCTCGACGAGGTGCTGAAGGTGCCGGAGGCCCGGCACGCCATCCTGCTCTCCGCGGACGGCATGCTCCGGGCCCACTCCGAGGGCATCACCCGCGACGAGGCCGACCGGCAGGCGGCGGCGCTCTCCGGTCTCCAGTCGATCAGCCGCAGCACGGCCGAGTTCTGCGCCCGGGAGGAATCCCCGTGGCAGCAGACCCTGGTCGAGTTCGCCAGTGGCTACGTCTTCCTGATCGCCGCCGGCACGGGCGCCTATCTCGCGGTCTCCGCCTCCCAGAACGTGGACATGGAGGCCGTCACGTACCGGATGCACAAGCTGGTCGACCGCCTGGGCAAGGAGCTGACCAGTCCGCCCCGGCACGACGCGGTCTCCCACGCCGGCGGCCCGGCGTGAGCCCGCCCCGCAGGAGGGAGCGGGGACTCGTACGCCCGTATGTGGTGACCGACGGCCGTGCGCACCCGACGCGCAACACGCTGGATTTAGTCACCCTCGTCATGGCGATGAACGACCGGCCGCTGAGCGGACTGAGCCCGGAGAAGAAGCGCCTGATGGAGCTCTGCCGGGGCGGTGCGCTCTCGGTCGCCGAGGTGGCGGGCCATCTGGAGCTGTCGGTCAGCGTCGTCAAGGTGCTGCTCAGCGATCTGATCGACAGCGGCCACATCACCACCCGGGCCCCCGTCCCCAAGGCTCAACTCCCCCAGGCCCAGCTCTTGCAGGAGGTGCTCGATGGGCTCCGCGCTCGCCTCTGACCACGTCTATCTCCCGGATACGGTCAGCACCGCGGCCAAGATCCTCGTCGTCGGGCACTTCGCCGTCGGCAAGACCACCTTCGTGGGCACCCTCTCGGAGATCCGGCCGCTGCGCACCGAGGAGACGCTGTCGGAGGCCGGTGCCCACATCGACGACCTCGCCGGGGTCCCGGAGAAGTCCACGACCACCGTGGCCATGGACTTCGGCCGGCTGACGCTCAGCGAGGAACTGGTGCTCTATCTGTTCGGGGCGCCCGGGCAGAAGCGCTTCACCCGGCTCTGGCGGGACATGACCCACGGCGCCCTCGGGGCGCTGGTGCTCGCCGACACCCGCAGACTCGACCAGTCCTTCGACGTCATGGGGCTCCTGGAGGAGCACGCCGTGCCGTACGCCGTGGCGGTCAACCGCTTCGACGACGCCCCCTCCTACCCCGAGGAGGAGATCCGGGAAGCCCTCGACCTGCTTCCCGAGACCCCGCTGGTCACCTGTGACGCCCGGGACCGGATCTCCTCCACGCACGCCCTGATCGCTCTCGTCCAGTACCTCCAGACCCGTCTCGCGCAGGAGAACATGTGACCACTCAACCGTCCGGGCCCGACACCCAGCCGCCGCCACCCGGCTGCCCGGTACACGCCGGGGAGACCGGCGCCAAGCCGGCCGCCGGCGGTGCCGGAAGCGGGATCGAGCGCCTCTACGGCCCCGAGTTCGCCGCCGACCCGGCGGCCGCCTACGCGCGGCTGCGGACCTACGGCCCCGTCGCCCCGGTGGAGCTCGCCGAGGGCGTCGAGGCGTGGCTGGTCACCTCGTACGAGGGCGCTCTGGACGTGCTGCGCAGCCCGGAGCGGTTCTCCAAGGACCCGCGGCGCTGGCGTGCCCTCGCCGACGGGACCGTCCCGCCGGACAGCCCGGTCGTCCCGATGATGATGTACCGGCCGAACGCCCTGTGGACCGACGGGGCCGACCACGCGCGGCTGCGCGGGGCGATCACGGACAGCCTCGACCGGGTGGACCCCAACGCCCTGCGCGGCTACGTCGAGCACAGCGCCGACACCCTGATCGACCGCTTCGGCCCCCGGGGCCGGGCCGATCTGCTGGCCGAGTACGGCGCCCGCCTCCCGCTGCTGGTCTTCGAGCGGCTCTTCGGCTGCCCGTCCGACATCGGGACCAAGCTGGTCGAGGGCATGTCCGGGATCTTCGACTCGGAGGCCGACGCGGAGAAGGCCAACCAGACCCTCCTGGAGGGCGTCGCCGGGCTGGTTGCCCTCAAGCGGGCGGAGCCGGGGCCGGATGTGACGTCCTGGATGATGGCCCATCCCGCGGCGCTCACCGACGAGGAGATGATGCAGCAGCTCGTCCTGTTGATGGGCGCGGGCACCGAGCCGCAGCAGAACCTCATCTGCAACGGCCTGCTGCTCCTGCTCTCCGACGACCGCTTCGCCGGTGACCTGGCCGGCGGCAGCATGCCGGTCGAGGACGCCCTCGACGAGGTGCTGTGGACCGACCCGCCCATGGCGAACTACTGCGTGCACTATCCGCTGCACGAGCAGGACTTCGGCGGCCACACGCTGCGCCCGGGGGAGCCCGTGCTCGTCAGCCTGGCCGCCGCGAACACCGATCCCACGCTGGTCTCCGAGCGCCGCGGCGGCAACCGCGCGCATCTCGCGTGGAGCGCCGGGCCGCACGGCTGCCCGGCCAAGGACCCCGCCCGGCTGATCGCTGCCGTCGCGGTGGAAAAACTTCTGGACCGTCTTCCGGATGTTGAACTCGAGGTCGGGGTAGAGCAGTTGAGTTGGCGTCCGGGGCCCTTCCACCGGGCGCTGGCCGCTCTTCCGGTTCGCTTTCCTCCGGTCGCCTCACCCGCGGTCGCAGACAAGAAAAATGGAGACAGTGGATGGACACCACAACCCGCCCCCTCGTCATCGATCCTTCCGGCAGCGACATCCACGGTGAGGCAGCCCGTATCAGGGAGCGGGGGCCGGTCGCGCTGGTGGAACTCCCTGGCGAGGTGGTGGCGTGGGCAGTAAGTGACGCCACCCTGCTCAAGGAACTCCTGACCGACCCGCGCGTCTCCAAGGACCCCCGGCAGCACTGGCCGGCCTGGATCAACGGGGAGATAACCCCGGAGTGGCCGCTGTTCACCTGGGTCGCGGTGACGAACATGTTCACCGCCTACGGTGCCGACCACCGGCGGCTGCGCAAGCTCGTCGCCACGGCCTTCACCGCCCGCCGGACGGCAGCGCTCCGCCCCCGGATCGAGGAGCTGACCGCGGGCCTGATCGACAAGCTCGCGGCCGTGCCGGCGGGTGAGGTGGTGGACCTCCGGGAGGAGTACTGCTACCCGATCCCCATCCAGGTCATCTGCGAGCTGTTCGGCGTCGAGGACGAGACGATGCGGGAGAAGTTCCGCACCCTCGTGGACAGCATCTTCAACACCACTGCGGACGCCGAGGAGGTGGCCGCCACCTTCGAGGGCATCCACGTGCTGCTCACCGAACTGGTGGCCCTGAAGCGGCGCGAGCCGGCCGACGACATGACGAGCCTGCTCATCGCCGCCCGGGAGGAGGACGGCTCCCGGCTGACCGAGCCGGAGCTGATCGACACCCTGCTGCTGGTGATCAGCGCCGGGCACGAGACCACGGTCAACCTCCTCGACAACGCGATCCATCTGCTGCTCGCCCACCCGGAGCAGCGGGCCCTGGTCCGCGAGGGCAAGGTCTCCTGGAGCGATGTGATCGAGGAGGCGCTGCGCGTCGAGTCCCCGGTGGCGAGCCTGCCGCTGCGCTACGCGGTGGAGGACATCCGGGCCGGTGACGTGACCATCAAGAAGGGGGACGCGATCCTCGCCGCCTACGCCGCGGCCGGGCGCAACCCCCGCCTGCACGGCGCGGACGCCGACCGGTTCGACCTCACCCGGGTCAACAAGGAGCACCTCGCCTTTGGTCACGGCGTGCACCACTGCCTGGGCGCTCCGCTGGCCCGGCTGGAGGCGGAGATCGCGCTGCCCGCCCTCTTCGAGCGCTTCCCGGACCTGGAGCTCGGCTGCGCGGAGGACGAGCTGCGGCCCGTGGCGTCCTTCATCTCCAACGGCCACCGCACGCTGCCGGCCCGGATCCACGGGGCCGGGAACGGCGCCGGCTGAGGCACCGCGTTCGTCTCCGCGGCCCCGTCCGCCCGGCTGCCGGCCGGGCGGACGGGGCCGTTCCCGTCCGCCGGGCCGGGGCCGTCCCTCCGTACGGACGGCGCGCCGTCAGTACGGATGACCCGCCGTCGTGGAGCGGACGGTGAGCCAGCGGAGGCTGGTGAAGGCGTCGAGATTGGCGTCGCCGCCGAAACGCGAACCGGTGCCGGAGGCGGCCACCCCGCCGAAGGGCGCCACGGCCTCGTCGCTGACCGTCTGGTCGTTGATGTGTACGATCCCGGTCGGGATGCGGCGGGCGAGCTCCAGGCCGCGGGCCGCGTCGCGGGTGACGATGCCGAGCGCCAGACCGTATTCGGAGGCGGCGGCGAGGGCCGCGGCCTCGTCCTCGTCCTTGAAGGAGCGCACCGGGGCCACGGGCCCGAAGACCTCCTCGTCGTACGCGGGGGTGTCACCGGCGTCGGCGAGGACGGTGGGCCGGTAGAAGAGGTTCTCGTGGGTGCCGCCGGCCGCGAGCCGCGCGCCCGCCCGCACGCTGTCGTTCACGAGTCCGTGGATCCTGTCCCGCTGGCGTTCGTCGATCAGCGGGCCGAGGTGGACCGCCGGTTCCCGGGCCGGGTCGCCGACGGTCAGGGACTCGGCCTTGGCGGCGAGCCGCCGGACGTACTCGTCGTAGACGGACTCGTGGACCAGGTGGCGGCCGGTGGTCATGCAGATCTGGCCCTGGTGGAAGAACGAGCCCCAGGCGGCGGAGGAGACCACCGCGTCGAGGTCGGCATCCTCCAGGACCACCAGGGCGGAGTTGCCGCCGAGTTCCAGGTGGGCGCGTTTGAGGTGGCGGCCCGCTGCCTCCCCGACGGCCCGCCCCGCCCGGGTGGAGCCGGTGAAGGAGATGACCGGCACCCGGGGGTGGACGACCATGGCCTGTCCGGCGTCCGCCGCCCCGGGCAGGACGTGCAGCACCCCGGCCGGCAGCCCCGCCTCCTGGAACACCCGGGCGATGGCGAAGCCGCCGCAGACCGGGGTCCGGGGGTCGGGTTTCAGCACCACGGCGTTGCCGAGCGCCAGCGCGGGCGCGACGGAGCGGATCGCCAGGATCAGCGCCGCGTTGAACGGCGCGATCACGCCGACCACGCCGACCGGGACGCGCTGGGTGAACGACAGGCGCGGCTCCTCGGTCGGCAGCAGTTGCCCGGGCGGGCGGGAGGCGAGGGCACCGGCCTCGTAGCACTCCTGGGCCGCCACATGGATCTCGAACTCCGCCTTGCCGGGGACGTTGCCGCCCTCCCGGACGAGCCAGTCGCCGATCTCGCCGGCCCGGGAGTAGAAGAGGTCGCCGGCCCGCCGCAGCACCGCCGCGCGCTCGTGGAACGGGGCGGCGGCCCAGGCGGGCTGCGCGGCGGCCGCGGCCTCGGCGGACCGGGCGATGTCGGAGGCGTCGGCGAACCCGGTGCTGCCGAGCACCTCGCCGGTGGCCGGCTCCTTGACGGGGATCTCGCCGCCGGACAGCCGTTGCCAGCCTCCGGTCCAGCCGAGGCCGCTCCAGGCCTGGGGATCGAGCAGGGTCATGACGCGACGCTCCTTCGCGTGACCGGCTGTGTCGTGCCCGGGCGGGGCGTGCCGTGGCGTGCGGGTACCCCCGCCGTGCCCGTCAACGCTCTCACGATCACCGGGCGGGCGCGCCCCGGACGGCCGGTGGTGCCTCCGTACGGGGCGGGTGCCGGGCGCGGCCGCCCGCCGGGGGGCCGCCCGGGGCCGGGCCCGCTCAGCCGGGCAGGGCGAAGTCGATGACGTGGACGGGCGAGGGCGTGGTCCCGGTGGACCTCTCCTGGTACAGGAAGGACAGCACGCCGTCCTGGGCGAGCCGGGTCTCGTCGAGGACGACCTCGCCGAAGGCGTTCAGCCCGCTCGCGTCGTACAGGAGTTTCCAGTCGGTCCAGCCGGAGGCGGCGGAGGCGGCGGCGATCCGGCCGAAGGGCAGGATCGCGTAGGCGTTGTCGTGGCGGTCGAAGGCGAGTTTGGTGCGCTGGCTGGACCGCAGGGGCTCCGGGATCTCCGTCTTGTGCCAGGCTCCCGCGGCGTCCCGGCGGACGTGGAAGGCCCGGCCGTTGTTCACTCGGTCGCGGACGTAGTCGGTGGTGCACTGGCCGAAACGGCCCGGGACGTAGCTGATGACCGCGTGCGGGAGGTTCCGCGAGTCGGTGGCCTGGCTCTCCTGGTTCATCAGCGCGTGGTCGGGGCCCAGCGGGTCCGCGACGGTCCCGGGATCGCCGACCGCGACCCGGTCGCCGCCGCCGGTGGTGCCCACGACCGTGCCGGCCGCGGTGCGCCAGGTGCGGCCGCGGTCGGTGGAGCGGACGTAGCCGGTGTCGTGGTTGGTGAGACCGCCGCCGGCGCACATGACGGCGCTGTTCCCCTCGCGCCAGGTGTAGAAGGCGTGCAGGGTGCCGTCGGCGCTGTAGTCGATGCCGTGCAGATACATGTTCCGCGTGGTGCTGGAGCCGTGCTCGCTGGTGTAGGTGCCGGTGGAGCTGGTCCACTCGCCGAGCGCCCGCCAGCCGCCGCCGTCGTACTCGGCCAGGCCGTTGCGGCCGTTGCCGGAGACACCGGCGCGGTAGCTGAGCTGGAGCGCTCCGCCGGGCACGGCGACGAACTGCGGATAGGTGAACCGCTCGGTGAGGCGCAGCCCGTCGAGGCTGGTCTGCACGGGGCCGAGGGCGTCCCGCCGCCAGGCCCGCGCGGCGGGTTCGTTCATCAGGCCGGCTTCGGACTTCACGTAGTGGAGCCCGTCGCTGTGCGAGTCCATCAGGATGTGCAGCCGCCCGTCGGCCGCGGACACCCCCATGGAGATGACGTTGTGGGAGTCGTCGGTGGTCAGCCGGTGGTCGAGCGTCAGGGTGCGCCAGTCGGTGGTGCCGAGGGCGCGGCGGGCGACGACGGCGCTGCGGTCGGCGGTGTACCAGGCCGCGTACTGGTGGCCGCGGTGGGTGAGGATCCCGTTCTTCTGGAAGGAGTTGTTGTTGACCAGGCCGTTGTACGAGACGAAGTAGAGGGCCCGGTCGTCGAGCCGGGTGTCCGAGATCAGCGTGACGGACGGGCCGGGGGCGGCGGCCGGCGCGGGGCCCGCGAAGCCGGGTAAGGCGGTGGCCGCCGCGAGCAGTGCCCCGGCGAGCAGGGCGGTGGCCGGGGTGAGGGTCCGCGGCGCCCCCGGCCCGCGCCCGGCCCTCCGGGTGCGGCCGGTGGCGGGTGTCCGGGCGGCTCGGGGGGTTCCGGTGGTCCTCATCACGGTCTCCTGGGGTGTGGGGGTGTGGGGGTGTGGGAGGCGCCGGGGCGCGGCAAGCGGGGGCGGCCGCCGTCTGGGCCCGGGAACGGGCCGCCGGGGTCCGCTCCGGAAGGACTCTTCCACGGCCAGCCCCGGAACGGCAGAGGGCGGCCGTCCGGCCCGCGCTTCCTCCGCGCGGCGCCCCGCGGCGGGAGCGGCGCGGTGAACCGGCCCGGCCCGGGATCGGCGGCCCGGCGGAGGTGTCGGCGCGGCTGAGCGGGAAACCCGCGCAGGAGCCGCACTGATCGACGACAGACCGGCCCCGCGCCTGGCGGGCCGGCGGGACGGATGGCCTATGACCAGCGGATACACGGGTCCGGAGGACTACGGCCGGGACCCGATCGGAGACTTCCTCGCGCGCTTCCTCGGCGCCGCCGCGGGCGGGCGGCCGCCCGGTCCCCGGTATCTGGACTTCGGCCGCCTCATGAGCGAGCCCGCCAGGCGGCTCGTGTCCAGCGCGGCCACTTACGCGGCCCAGCACGGCAGCCCCGATCTGGACACGGAGCATCTGCTGCGGGCCGCGCTCACCACCGAACCGACCCGGGCCATGGTGTCGCGGGCCGGCGCCGACCCGGACGAGATCGTCGAGGAGATCGACCGGATCACCGACGAGGGCCCGCCGCGCAACACCGTCTCGGTGAGCCCCGCCGTCAAGCGCGCCCTGCTCGACGCCCACGATGTCGCCCGGTCCACCGGCGCCTCGTACATCGGTCCGGAGCATGTGCTGATGGCTCTCGCCATCAACCGCGACTCCGCGGCGGGGCAGATCCTGGACGCGGCGCACTTCGACCCCAACCACGGGGCGCAGCACGGCGCGACGGCCGTGCCCGGAGGCCCCGAGCACGCCCCCGGTCCTCCGGGGCCCCAGGAGCGGAACACCCCGAACCTCGACAAGTACGGCCGCGACCTCACCGAGATGGCCCGCGAGGGGCGGATCGACCCGGTGATCGGCCGGGAGGAGCAGATCGAGCAGACCATCGAGGTGCTCGCCCGCCGCGGCAAGAACAACCCGGTGCTCGTCGGCGAGGCCGGAGTCGGCAAGACCGCGGTGGTCGAGGGGCTGGCGCAGCGCATCGCCGACGCGGACGTCCCCGATGTCCTGCTCGGCCGGTGCGTGATCCAGCTCGACCTGGCCGGTGTGGTGGCCGGCACCCGCTACCGGGGCGACTTCGAGGAGCGGCTGACCGGGATCATCGAGGAGATCCGGGCGCACTCCGACGAGCTGATCGTCTTCATCGACGAACTGCACACCGTCGTCGGCGCGGGCGGCGGCTCGGAGAGCGGCCCGATGGACGCGAGCAACATGCTCAAACCACCGCTGTCGCGCGGCGAGCTCCACGTCATCGGGGCCACCACGCTGGAGGAGTACCGGCGGCACATCGAGAAGGACGCGGCGCTCGCCCGCCGCTTCCAGCCGATCATGGTGCCCGAACCGGACACCGCGGACGCCGTGGAGATCCTCCGCGGCCTGAGCGACCGCTACGAGGCGCATCACCAGGTGCGCTACTCGGACGAGGCCCTGGTCGCCGCCGTCGATCTCTCCGACCGCTATCTCACCGACCGCTTCCTGCCCGACAAGGCGATCGACCTGATGGACCAGGCGGGCGCCCGGGTCCGGCTGCGCTCCTCCACCCGGGGCACCGACGTCCGCGCCCTGGAGCGGGAGGCCGAGCAGCTCGCCCTGGACAAGGCGCAGGCGGTCGCGGCCGAGGAGTACGAGCGCGCCACCCAGCTGCGGGACCGGATGGCGGAGGTGGAACGGCGGATCGCCGAGGGCCGGAGCCGGGAGAAGAAGAAGCAGCCCTCCGGCAGCCGGATCCCGGAGGTCACCGTCGAGGACATCGCCGATGTCGTCTCCCGGCAGACCGGCATTCCCGTCAGCAGCCTCACCCAGGAGGAGAAGGACCGGCTGCTGGGCCTGGAGGAGCATCTGCACCACCGGGTCGTCGGCCAGGACGAGGCCGTCACCGCCGTCGCCGACGCGGTGCTGCGCTCCCGTACCGGGCTGGCCAGCCCGGACCGTCCCATCGGCAGCTTCCTCTTCCTCGGCCCCACGGGTGTCGGCAAGACCGAGCTGGCCCGCGCACTGGCGGAGGCGCTGTTCGGCAGCGAGGAACGCATGGTGCGGCTCGACATGAGCGAGTACCAGGAGAAGCACACCGTCAGCCGGCTGGTCGGCGCGCCCCCCGGCTACGTGGGCCACGAGGAGGCCGGGCAGTTCACCGAGGCGGTGCGCCGGCACCCGTACTCGCTGCTGCTCCTCGACGAGGTGGAGAAGGCGCACCCCGACGTGTTCAACGTGCTGCTGCAGGTGCTGGACGACGGGCGGCTCACCGACGCCCAGGGCCGCACGGTGGACTTCACCAACACCGTCGTCGTGATGACCAGCAACCTCGGTTCGGAGGCGATCACCAAGGGCACCTCCCTGGGCTTCGGCGCCGCCGGCGCGGAGACCGACGAGGAGGCGCGCCGGGAACGCGTACTGCGCCCGCTGCGCGAGCACTTCCGGCCGGAGTTCCTCAACCGCATCGACGAGGTGGTCATCTTCCGCCGGCTCGCCGACGACCAGCTGCGTCAGATCACCGACATGCTGCTCAACGAGACCCGGCGGCGCCTGCACGCGCAGGACATCGGCGTCGAGTTCACCCCGGCCGCCGTCGACTGGCTGGCGCACCGCGGCTACCAGCCCGAGTACGGGGCGCGCCCGCTGCGCCGGACGATCCAGCGGGAGGTGGACAACAGCCTCTCCCGGATGCTGCTCCGCGGCGAACTGAGCCCGCACAGCGGGGTGCGGGTCGATGTCGGCGACGGCGACGCCCTGGTCTTCGAACGCTCCGGCGGGGCCGGACAGGGCGGCACGGAAGCCGGCACCGGAACGCGGACGGGGACGGAGACGGGGACGGAGACGGGGACCGGTCCCTGAGGGTTCCCGCGGGCCGTCGCCCGCCTCCCCTCCGCGCCGCGTCTCCCCCTCGGGACTGACCGGCGCCCCGGCCGTACTCCCCCGGCGGTATACACGGTCACCACGGCAGGACGACGACAACGCGCCCGGGACGCGGAAGTCTTGGCCCATGGACGACAACGGCAGACGGGAACAGGCGCACGGCGGACCGCTCTTGAGGCGGCCGGCATGAGCGATCTGGTGCTGTCCGTCGTTCTGGCCGGTGTGTCGGCCGTCTGCTACGCGGCCGCGGCCATCCTCCAGGAGCGGGTCGCGGCGTCGGCCGCCGGCCGCCCGGAGCCCGAGCCGCTGTGGCGGAACGCCCGCTGGTGGGGCTCGGTGGCGCTCAACGGTTCGGGCGCGGTGCTGCACGTCCTGGCCCTGGGGTTCGGGCCGCTCTCCGTCGTCCAGCCGCTGGGCGTACTGACGCTCGTCTTCGTGCTGCCGATGGCCGCGCTCTGGGTGGGGCGGCGGGCCGGACGGACCGGGTGGCGCGGTGCGCTGCTGGTGTCGGCCGGACTGGCCGGGCTGCTGGCGCTGACCGCTTCGCCTCCGGCCCGGACGCTGAGCGGCCCGGATCAGCTGACCCTGGCCGTGGTGGCCCTGGCGGTCTTCCTGTCACTGGTGGTGGCGGCGCGGGGCGCCGCACGGCCCGCCGTGCGGAGCGCGTTGCTGGCGGCGGCGGCCGGGGTGGCCTTCGGGATCGCCTCGGTGTTCACCAAGACGGTGGCCGCGGACTGGAGTCCGGCGGCCCTGGTGGCGCAGGCGCCGGGCATCGCCGTGACGGCCGCGCTCGCGGTCATCGGGCTGCTGGCCTCCCAGGCCTCGTACCGGGACGGCGGGCTGGCGGCCCCGCTGGCCACGGTGACCGTCGTCAATCCGGTGGTGGCCTCGGCGGCCGGTATCGCCCTGCTGGGCGAGGGCTTCCGCTTCGGGGCGGCGGGGGCGCTGCCCGCGCTCGCCGCCGCCGCGCTCACGGTGTACGGCCTGGTCGTGCTCACGGCGCACCGTGGGGAGGCGGGCCGCCGGGCTCCGGCCGAGCGGGGCCCGCGCGGGACGCGGGAGGGCGCCGGCCCGGCCCCGGTATTCCCCGAGCGGACGGAAGTCCGGGAGCCGGTCGAAGAGACCGACCGGCCGGCGCTCCCCTGTGCCGTGGTCTGAACGCGGCGGAACCGGCGTCTGCGCGGTGGCGGGGCCTCTCCCTGCCCGACGCTCCGTAACGGCGTGGCGCGGGCCCCGGCGCGGCGCGGACCCGGCGCGGTCCTACACCGTCGCGCCCGGAGCGGAGCCCCCGGACCGGGCGAACACGCATCCGACCGCTGTGCGGGGAACCCGGACGGAGACGGTGGGCTGTCCCCCGCCGCCGCCGTGCCGGACACTGACCGCACACCGGCAGCGGGCCGGCACGAGGGAGGACATGTATGCGGGTGACGGGCGGCAGCGGGGGAAGTCCGCTGGACTCCCCGTGGTGGCGCGGGGCCGCCGCACTGGCGGCGGGGGCGCTGCCGGCCCTGGTCTTTCCGGCGCCGGGGCTGTGGTGGCTGGCGTACACCGCGCTCGTGCCCTGGCTGCTGCTGATCCGCTCCGCTCCCACGGGCCGCCGCGCGGCGCTCGACGGCTGGCTGGGCGGTACGGGCTTCCTGCTGGCGGTGCACCACTGGCTGATGCCGAGCCTGCACGTCTTCATCCTGCTGCTGGCCGGGCTGCTGGGGCTGCTCTGGGCGCCCTGGGGGCTGCTGGTGCGGCGGCTGCTGTCCGGGCGGCCCGGTGCCCGTTCGGTGGCGGCGGCACTGGTGCTGGTGCCGTCCGGGTGGCTGATGGTGGAACTGGTGCGCTCCTGGGAGTACCTGGGCGGTCCGTGGGGGCTGCTCGGCGCCGGTCAGTGGCAGGTGCCGCCGGCTCTGCGGCTCGCCTCGCTCGGCGGGGTGTGGCTGGTGAGCCTGGTGCTGGTGGCGGTGAACACCGCGCTCGCCGTGCTCGTCGCGGTGCCGGGCGCCCGCCGGGCGGGGCTGGTGGGCGTGCTGGCGTGCGCCGCGGTGGCCGGTACCGCCTGGTCGGCGGGACCGCTTCCGGAGCGCTCCGGGCAGGCCCGTATCGGTCTGGTCCAGCCGGGGATCGTGAACGGTGTGGGCAGCGTGGACCGGCGCTTCGACCGGGAGGCCGAGCTGACCCGCCGGCTGGCGGGGCGCCGGGTGGACCTGGTGGTGTGGGGCGAGAGCAGCGTCGGCCGGGACCTGCGGGACCGCCCGGACCTGGAACGGCGGCTGGCGGCCCTGTCCCGGGAGGTGGGCGCCGGAATCCTGGTCAATGTGGACGCCCGCCGCTCCGACCGGCCGGGGATCTACAAGAGTTCGGTGCTCGTCGGTCCGGACGGGGTGACCGGGGAGCGCTACGACAAGATGCGGCTGGTGCCCTTCGGCGAGTACGTCCCGGCCCGCTCCCTGCTGGGCTGGGCCACCTCCGTGGGAAGGGCCGCGACCGAGGACCGCCGCCGCGGCACCGCCCCGGTGGTGACGGAGACCCCCGCCCCGGCGCGCGCGTCCGGTGAGCGGCTGCGGATCGGGCCGCTGGTGTGCTTCGAATCGGCGTTCCCGGACATGAGCCGCCATCTCGTCCACGAGGGCGCCGAGATGGTGATCGCCCAGTCGGCGACCTCCTCGTTCCAGGACAGCTGGGCCCCGCAGCAGCACGCCTCGCTGGCGGCGCTGCGCGCGGCGGAGACCTGGCGGCCGTTCGTGCACGCGACCCTGACCGGGGTCAGCGCGGTGCACGGGCCCCGCGGTGAGCGGATCGGGGTCCGGCTCGGCACGGACAGCAGCACGGCCTCCGTCTACGAGGTGCCGCTCGCCCGGGGGACCAGCCCGTATGTGCGCTTCGGCGACTGGGCGGTTTACGGAGCCGTCCTGGCGCTCGCCCTGTTCTGCCTCCGCGAGGTCATCCGGCGCCTGTCCCGCCGCCGGACATCCCCGAAGCCGCCGTCACCACCCGCTCGCACAGCTCATGCGTCGCCAGGGCGTCCTCGGCGGTGAGCAGCCGGCCCGCGCGCACGGCGTCCAGGAAGAACAGCGCCGCCTGCTCGATGCCGCGCTGCCGGGCGACCGGCACCCAGTCGCCGCGGCGGCGCACGCTGGGCTGGCCCTTGTGGTCGGTGATCTCGGCGAGGTTGGCCACCTGGCGCTTGGTGTCCTGCCCGGAGACCTCCAGGATCTCCTCGGCGGAGCCGCTCATCCGGTTCATCACGCCGATGGCCGTGAAGCCGTCGCCGGAGAGCTGGAGCACCACGTGGTGGAGCAGCCCGTCCCGGACCCGGGTGCGCACGTCGACGTGCTCGGCGGTGCCCGGCAGCAGGAAGCGCAGGGTGTCCACGACGTGGATGAAGTCGTCCAGGACGAACGTCCGCGGGTCCTCGGGCAGGCCGATCCGGTTCTTCTGCATCAGGATCAGGTCGCGTGGGTGGTCCCGGCACTGCGCGTAGGCGGGTGCGAAGCGGCGGTTGAAGCCGACGAAGAGGCTGACCCGCCGCTCGGCGGCCAGCCGGACGATCCGCTCGGAGTCGGCGTAGTGGTACGCGATCGGCTTGTCGACGTGCACCGGTACCCCGGCCTCCGCGAGCCGGGTGACGATGCCTGCGTGGGTGCTGGTCGGCGCGTGGACGAAGGCCGCGTCCAGGCCGGCGCCGAGGAGCGAGTCGAGGGTCGCGTGGCGCTGCCGTTCGGGGATGCGGTGGCTGTCGGCGACCTGGGCCAGAGTCGCCGGAGTGCGGGTGTGCAGGTGGAGTTCGAGGCCCGGCTGGGCGGCGAGCACCGGCAGATACGCCTTCCGCGCGATGTCCCCGAGCCCGATGCAGCCGACTCTGAGCGGGGCGGGGTTCACCAAGGCTCTACTCCCGGTCCTGCACGTCCCGCCGGCCCCGGACGGCCGGAGGATTCCGTGGGCGGTCAGCATACGGGGGGCTCGGCGGGCTCCAGTCGGCGATGCCGTCGAGACTGCGCAGGGCCACCTGGGAACCGAGCTTGTTGACGGCCGCGAAGAGGGCCGTCCGCAGGGCGCAGACGGGCGCGGAGGACCAGGTGGTGAGCCGGCCGATGCGGCCGGAGCGCCTGACGACCTCCATGGTGCGGTCCAGCCGGGCCTCCGTGTAGGCGGCCAGGGCGTGGACCGTTCCGTCCGGGGCCGCGCCGCCGGGGGCGGCTGTCCGGGCAGGGCCGCCGACGGGGCCACCGGCAGGGCCGTCCGGCGTCGCGCGGGCGGTGAGGAGCGCGAGGACCACGGCGTCCTCGACGGCCTGGCAGCCGCCCTGGCCGAGGTTGGGGGTCATGGGGTGGGCGGCGTCGCCGACGAGGGCCACCCGGCCCCGGTGGTACGCGGGCAGCGCGGCCGCGGCGGCGTACACGTCGTTGCGCAGGATGTCCCCCGGCCGGACGGCGGCGAGGAGGGCCGGGACGGGGTGGTGCCAGCCGCCGAAGCGCCGGAGCAGCTCGGCCCGCTCGTCGTCGGCCGCCCTGCCGCCGGCCGGGACGGCAGCGGTGGCGAAGACGTAGACCCGCCCGTCGTGCAGCGGGACCGTCCCCCAGACGAGCCCGCGGCCCCAGGTCTCGTGCGGCTCGAACGGCTGCTCGGGCTCGGGAACGACGAAGCGCCAGGCGGTGAACCCGGCGTACCGGGGCGCGGGCGCCGCGGGGAAGAGGGTGCGCCGGGCCGCCGAATGGATGCCGTCGGCGGCGACGACGAGTTCGGCGTCCAGCGTGGCGGGGTACGCGCCGCCGGCCGGGGGCACCACCGCGTCCGGCGCGGCGGAGGCCCTGTCCGGGCCCGTGCTCCCGCCGCCGCCCGACCGGACGCCCGGACCGGCTTCCGCGGCGGTCACGGTGACGCGGGCGGGGCGGTCCGGAGCGCCGGGGTCGGTGATCTCCCCGGCGGCCCCCGTCCGGACGGATCCCGCGGGCAGCCGGGAGAGGAGCAGGTCGACGAGGGCGGCGCGGTGGGCGATCACCACCGGGCCGCCGAAGCGCTCGGCCGCGGCGTCGCTCGTCGTGCGGGAGAGCCAGCGGCCGCCGGGCAGCCGCAGTCCGCCGCCCGCCTGCCACGCGGACATCGCGCGGACGGCGTCACCCGCGTCGATGACGTCCAGCGCGCGCTGGGCGTTGGGCGCGAGCGCGATCCCGGCGCCGACGGGCTCCAGAGCGGCGCTGCGTTCGAGGACGGTCACGGACCATCCGTGGCGGTGCAGCGCGGCGGCGGCGGTGAGCCCGCCGATGCCGCCGCCGATGACGACGGCTCGGGGCTGGGTCATGGTCCCTCCACAGATGTCACTACAGCTGTAGTTCCCTTGGTGTGAGCGTACTACAGCTGTAGTGACAGCGGTAGATTGGGCGGCATGGTCACCGGAGCACCCCGCGCGTCCCGCCTCACCCTGGTCGCCGACACGGCGATCGGCCTGCTCGCGGAGCGCGGCCTGCGCGGGCTGACGCACCGGGCGGTGGACGAGGCGGCCGGTCTGCCGCAGGGCTCCACGTCCAATCTCGCCCGGACCCGGGCCGCGCTGCTGGAACTCGCCGTCCGGCGGCTGGCCGAGCGGGAGCGCGCGGTCCTCGCCCCCGGGGAGGGCGGGCTCCCGCTCTCCGGCGGGCTCGACGGGCTGGCCGACACCCTGGCCTCGGCCCTCCACCGCTATCTCTCCGGGCACCGCAGGCTGCTGGTCGCCCGCTGCGAACTGGCCCTGGAGGCCACCCGCCGGCCGGAGCTGCGGGCCGTCTACGACGCGCAGGGCCGGGTGTTCCGGGAGATGGTGGAGGAGATGCTGACCGCTCTCGGCTCCCGCGCCCCGCGGCGGCACACCCTCTCCCTGATCGCCTGGTGCGACGGGATTCTCTTCTCCTGCACGGCCGGGTCCTTCCACACGGCCACTCCGGGCCGGGAGGAACTCCGCGAGGACATCCGGGAGCTGCTGGCCGGAATGCTCGTCCGGGGGTCACGCCTCGTCTCCGGGCCGCGCCACCGCGCCGCTCCGCAGGAGTGACGGACCGTCGCCCCGGGGCGTCCTCCCGCCTCCGGCGCCGGCGGGGAAGGCCGCGGGCCCGGGGAGCACTCCGGCCGCCGCGAGACGGGCGGCCGGACACCCCCGGAGCGCCGGAACCTCTACGGCGACTGCCCGGCACCGTCCGCCAGCCGCGTCTCCATCCGGTCGATCGCGGCGAGGACCCCGGCGGCGTACGGACCGGTGGTGGCGTCACCGGTGTCCAGCACGGCCGAGGCGGCGCGGGCCCGGGCCAGCTCCGCCCGCGCCCGCCCGGTCCGGCCCAGCTTGGCGTAGTCGGCCGCGAGGTTGAGGTGCAGCGAGGGGTAGAAGCCGCGCGGCCCCACGGCCGCGTCGTGCCGCCGCACCCGTCCCTCCGAGAGGGAGTCCGCGGCGGCCAGGGCCCGCAGGTCCCACTCCAGCTCGCACTCCGGGTCGTCCTGGGTGTCGGCCATGTAGTGGGCGATGGTGCAGCGGTGCAGGCCGTCGCCGCCCTCCCCGGCCTCCTCCCACAAGCGGGCGAAGCGGTCCCGGGCCTCCTCCCGGTCACCGGCGTGCAGGAGCATGACCACCTGCCCGATCCTCGTCATCAGCGGGTCGTCACCACCGCTCTCCCGGGAGGCGGACTCCCGCCGCTCTTCCTCCTGCACCGGCACCTCCGGTCCCTTCCGCGTTCCTGTTCACCGCCGTCCTCCGACGCGCGGCCCGTCCCGTCCTCCGACGCTAACCACACCACCCGGCCCCCGCGCGGCCACCGGCCCACCCGGCGCAGCGGACGGCCGGGCGGGCCCGGGCGGACGGATGCCGGGCGGGGGCTCGGCCCCGGGTCCGGAAAGCTCAGCCCAGGTCCGGTATGCGCCAGTCGATCGGGGTGTGGCCGTGGTCGGCGACGGCCTTGTCGATCTGGCTGAAGGGCCGGCTCCCGAGGAACTTCTTCGCCGACAGCGGCGACGGGTGCGCCCCCTGCACCACCGTGTGCCGCTCGGTGTCGATCAGGGGCAGCTTCTTCTTGGCGTAGTTCCCCCACAGCACGAAGACGGCCGGGTCGGGCCGGGCGGCGACGGCGCTGATCACGGCATCCGTGAAGCGCTCCCAGCCCTTGCCCTTGTGCGAGTTGGCCTCGCCGGCCCGGACGGTCAGCACGGCGTTGAGCAGCAGGACCCCCTGCTCGGCCCAGGGCATCAGGAAGCCGTTGTCCGGGACCGGGTGGCCGAGGTCCTCCTTCAGCTCCTTGTAGATGTTCCGCAGCGACGGCGGGACCCGCACCCCGGGGCGGACGGAGAAGCACAGCCCGTGGCCCTGGCCCTCGCCGTGGTACGGGTCCTGCCCGAGGACGAGCACCTTCACCCGGTCGTACGGCGTCGCGTGCAGCGCCGCGAAGACCTCCTCGCGCGGCGGGTACACCGGCCCGGCCGCCCGCTCCTCCTCGACGAAGGCCATGAGCTCCGCGAAGTACGGCTTCTCCAGCTCTTCGCCGAGGACGCCTCGCCAGGACTCGGGCAGCATGTCGGTCACGTCAACAACCTCCGGGGTCGATCGGAACGGTCCCCAGAACGTACCGGCGGGCACTGACAACGCCCCGCCGGGGTACGGGAGAACGGCGTGCGGCGAGGGGAACGGGGCCGGCCCCCTTGCGCCCCTTCCCCCTCCGTCCCGTATCCGTCAGGCCGCGTCCAGCCGGGCCCGCGCCTCCGCGTCCAGGCCGAGCTCGGCGGCGGCCAGCAGCTCGTCGAGCTGGGCGACCGTGCTGACCCCCAGGACCGGCAGCACGGGCACGCGGCCGCCGAGCATCCAGGCCTGCACCACCTGGTTCGGCGTGGCCCCGCTCTCCGCGGCCACCTCGCGCAGCACCCGCAGCCGCCGCGCGCTGCCCTCGTGCTCGTACTGCGGCGGCAGGTGTCCCCTCCGGGAACCGTGCTCACCCGAGGGAGCCGAAAGCCCCTCGGTGCGGACCCGGACGGGCCCGCACCGAGGACAGTGCCGGTTGGAGCGCACACGAGGTCAAGCGGCCGGGCGGCCGCGGGCCCCGGGGGTCAGCCGACGCCGGCGTTGAGGAAGATGCCGCCCTCGACGAGGAGCGTCTGGCCGGTGATCCAGCCGGCCCGGTCGGAGAGCAGGAACTCGGCCGCGCCGCCGATGTCCTCCGGGGTGCCGAGCCGCTTGAGCGGGTAGGCCGCCGCGGCCTCCTCCTCCCGGCCCTCGTAGAGCGCCTCCGCGAACTTCGTCTTGACGACGGCGGGGGCTATCGCGTTGACCCGCACGGCCGGCGCGTACTCGTGCGCGAGCTGGAGGGTCAGGTTCACCATGGCGGCCTTGCTGATGCCGTAGGCGCCGATGAACGGCGAGGCGGAGACGCCGGCGACGGAGGCGATGTTGACGATCGCGCCGCCGTTCTCCCGCTGCCAGGCCTTCCAGGTGAGCTGGGCGAACGCGAGCGCCGAGACGACGTTGGTCTCGAACACCTTGCGCGCCACGTTCAGGTCGAGGTCGGCGATCGGCCCGAAGACGGGGTTGGTGCCCGCGTTGTTGACGAGGTAGTCGACCCGGCCGAAGGCCTCCATCGTGCGCTCGACGGCCTCCGCCTGGTGGGCCGGGTCGTGCGCCTTGCCGGCCACGGCGATGACCCGGTCGGAGCCGAGCTTCTCCACGGCCTCCTTGAGGGTCTCCTCGGTGCGCCCGGTGATGCACACCCGGTCGCCGCGGGCGACGAGCGCCTCGGCTATGCCGTAACCGATGCCGCGGCTCGCTCCGGTGATGATCGCGGTCTTTCCGCTGTCCTGCACGTCGGCAGTCATGTGTTTCCGTTCCCCTGCTGGCTAGTTGAGCGGGCCGCCGGCCACGTACATGACCTGGCCGGAGACGAATCCGGCGGCGTCGCCGGTGAAGAAGGCGATCGCGTTGGCGATGTCCTCGGGGCGGCCGACGCGCTGGACCGGGATCTGCGAGGCGGCCGCGGCCTGGAAGTCCTCGAAGTCCATGCCCACGCGGGCGGCGGTGGCGGCGGTCATCTCGGTGACGATGAAGCCGGGGGCGACGGCGTTGGCCGTGACGCCGAACTTGCCGAGTTCCTTGGCCAGGGTCTTGGTGAAGCCCTGCAGACCGGCCTTGGCGGTGGCGTAGTTGGCCTGGCCGCGGTTGCCGAGCGCGGAGCTGCTGGAGAGGTTGACGACCCGTCCGAACTTCGCGTCGACCATGTACTTCTGGCAGGCGCGGGTCATCAGGAACGCGCCCTTGAGGTGCACGTTCATCACGGTGTCCCAGTCGCCCTCGGACATCTTGAAGAGCAGGTTGTCGCGGAGCACCCCGGCGTTGTTGACGAGGACGACCGGCGCGCCGAGCTCCTCCGCGACCCGGGCCACGGCCGCCTCGACCTGGCCGGCGTCGGAGACGTCGCAGCCGACGGCGAGGGCCGTGCCGCCCGCGGCCGTGATCTTCTCCACGGTGTCCTTGCAGGCCGCCTCGTCGAGGTCGAGCACGGCCACGGCGCGGCCCTCCTCGGCCAGGCGTACGGCGGTGGCCGCGCCGATGCCGCGGGCACCGCCCGTGACAATGGCGACGCGCTGCTCGGTGGTGGACATGCGGGTTCTCCTCGCGCTCGGATGCGGGTCCGGTTCACCCGTCCGGCCGCCCGCGCCGGCGGGCGCGGGGAGTGCGGCCGGATGGGTGAGCAACCGCTTAGTAGGTCATTTGGCGAAACGCTAGAAGCCCCGGCACCCCGTGTCAACGGCCTGTCGCGCCAAGGTGCGCATGTCACAGCCCGGAAGGGCGCCACACCCGGACGGCCGGGCCCGCCGGGCCTCCACACCGGCACCCCGCCCGGCGCCTCTGCGAGGCGCGAGCGGCAACGGGCGAGAGGGAGGGAAACGCACCCGCGCGAAGCCGGGAAGGGCCGCACCCTCCGACGGAGGCGCACCCGGCAGGGCCGGGACCCGCCCGCGGGCCGCTGGGGCGGCCGGAGCCGGAAACCCACGCGGGCCGGGAGCAGCCGCGCCGAAAGGCACCCCGGTCGCGGGCGGCCGGGGGCCGCGGGGCCTCACCGCACCAGCAGCGCCAGCAACCGCTCCGCTTCGGCAACCGGGTCGGCCGTCAGCCCGGTGTGCACCGGCCCGGGCTGCAGCACCGTGCTGCGCGGCGCCACCAGCCAGCGGAACCGCCGGCCCGGGTCCTCCTCCGCGGCCCGCCCGCCGCCGCCCTGGCAGAACTCCTCGGCCGCGCGCAGCGCCGCCCGTACGCCCGCGGCATCGGCCCGCGGGTCCAGGGCGCGCAGCCGCGCCTCGTCGAGATGGGTCCGGGCCACGACGAGCGAACGCGCCCGGCAGTAGACGGCGACACCCGCGTTGAAACACTCCCCGCGCTCGATCCGCGGCACCACCCGCAGCAGCGCGTACTCGAAGACGTCGCGCCCGTCCGCTCCCGCGCTCACCGGGCCGCCCTGGCGTCGCCCGCGCCCGCCGGGGCGGACAGGAGGCTCTCGTGGACGGCCTCGGACCGGCGCAGCAGGATCTCGGCGTACGCGCGGCGCAGCGGCTCCGGGCCGTCGAAGCCGGGTTCGCCGTCCAGCCACGCGTCGGGCACCCGGGCGGTGATCTCGGCCAGCAGGTCCGCGGTCACCCGGGGCGCGAGTTCGGCCGCGGCCCGGCGGACGTCGGGGAGGAACGGGGCGAGGACGTGGTCCGTGGCGTCGTACGGCCGTGCCGCGGCCTTCCGCGCCGAGGGCCAGTGGTGGTGCCAGATCATGGTGGCTCCGTGGTCGATCAGCCAGGGTTCGCCCTGCCGCACCAGCAGGTTGGGGTTGCGCCAGGACCGGTCGACGTTGCCCACGAGGGCGTCGAACCAGACGACGCGGCCGGCGTCGGCCGGGGTCATCTCCCACCCCAGCGGGTCGAAGCCGAGCGCGCCGGAGAGGAAGCGGGCTCCGAAATTCGGCCCGCCGCCCTTGAGCAGGTCCTGCACCTCCGGGTCGGGCTCCGCCAGCCCGAGCACGGGGTCGAGCCGGACGACGGCCGGCTCCGGCACCCGCAGCCCCAGTCTGCGGCCCAGCTCGGCGCAGATCACCTCGGCGACGAGGGTCTTGCGGCCCTGCGCGGCCCCGGCGAACTTCACCACCCAGAGGCCGAGGTCGTCCGCCTCGACGAGGCCGGGCAGCGAACCGCCCTCCCGCAGCGGTGCGATGTAGCGGGTGGCGGTGACGTCGCGCAGCATCTCTCCAGGTTACGGGGGACCGCCGTGCGCGGGTGCCGGACCCGGCGGCCGGGCCGGGCGGCGCCCCGGGCGGCGCTGAACACCCCGGGGCCCCGCTGCGTACAGGTCGGGGGAAGCAAGCGGCCGTCACCGGGGCAGGTCGCGCACAGCGCCTCAGCGAAAGGGACGTACTCACCATGACGGGATCTCAGGGCTCCGCGCGGAGCACCAGCCGCCGCGCCGTGGTCACAGCCGCCGGGGCCGCCGGTCTCACGGCGGCCCTCGCCGCCTGTGGCGACTCGGGTGACTCCGGCGCCCCTGCACAGCAGCCGGACGGCGGCGCCGCGGCGCCCGAGGCGGGTGCGGACGCCGGTGCCGGCTCCGGCGAGGCCGGCGGGGGCACCGGCGGGGAGGCGGCCGGGGGCGGCACGGAGCTGGCGAAGACGGCGGACATACCCGAGGGCGGCGGCAAGGTCTTCCCGGACCAGAAGGTGGTCGTGACACAGCCGGCCGCCGGTGACTTCAAGGCCTTCTCCGCGACCTGCACCCACCAGGGCTGCGCGGTGAAGGACGTGACCGACGGCCTCATCAACTGCCCCTGCCACGGCGCCAAATACAGCGCGCTCGACGGCAGCGTCAAGGCCGGCCCGGCACCCAAGCCGCTGCCGCCCGCGAAGATCACCGTCCAGGGTGACGCGGTGATGCTGGGCTGACCGCCCCCGGCCGCCCTTCCGGCGGGGCGGCCGGGGCCGCCGCGGCCGGGCAGGACGGGGCAGGACGGGGCAGGACGGAGAAGACGGAAGAGACGGAGAAGGGGAGGCGGCGGGAAGAGGGGAAGGCCGGACAAGACCGCGGTGCGGGCCCGCGGCGCTCCAGCAGGGAGGAGCGCCGCGGGCGCTGTCGTTCCGGCCGCTCCCGCGCCCCGTCGCACGGGGCTCCCCCACGGCGTCTCCCCCGGAGCCCGCACCGCGGCGGGCTCCGCGCCGCGAACACCGCCTCGCCCACCCACCGGGGCACCTCCGCCCTCGCCGTCCCCGTGACGGAACCGTCGTTGCGCGCCCCGCCCCGAGCCCACATGCTGTCCGGACGCCCGATCACCACCAGCACGGAGGACGGACTCGATGACCGCCACCCAGCGGCGCGGCCGCCGGATCATGATGAGCCCGGAGGAGCTGGACGCCTTCCTCACCGGGCAGCGCACCTGCCGGGTGGCCACGGTCGGCGCGGACGGCCGTCCGCATGTCAGCGCGCTCTGGTTCTGCTGGGACGGCACGTCCCTCTGGCTCTACTCGCTGGCCCGCAGCCGCCGCTGGGCACAGCTGCGCCACGACCCGCGGCTCGCGGTGATCGTGGACGACGGCGAGGAGTACGGGGAGCTGCGCGGCGCCGAGCTGTCGGGGACGGCGGAGTTCGTCGGGGAGGTGCCCCGCACCGGAGAACCGCACCCCGGACTCGACGCGCCCGAGCGGCTCTTCGCCGGCAAGTACTTCGGGCTGGAGGAGCTGCCGCACGACGGGCGGCACGGCTGGCTGCGGCTCACCCCGGAGGCCGTCGCCTCCTGGGACTTCCGCAAGTTGGCGGAGGGCTGACCCCGAGGGCTCACCGGACTCCGGCACTCAGCACTCTCCGCCCACCGCACCCCCGTCCGCCGTGTCCGCTCCGCCCGTGTCCCGCGCACCCGCCGCGCTCTGCCGCAGCGCCGCCACGGCGGCCCGTATCGCGGGCCGGCGGTCGGCGTCGGCCCGCCAGACGGCGTAGATGTGCCGGCGCATCCCGCTGCGGACCCGCACCATCCGCACCCCCTCCGGCACGGGCCCGCGGCCCAGCCTCGGCGCGACGGCGACTCCGAGGCCGGCGGCGACGAGGGCCAGCTGGGTGTGGTGCTCCCCGGCCATGTGGGAGACCCGCGGCTCGATGCCCTTGCCGCGCAGGGTCAGCATCAGCCAGTCGTGGCAGAACTCGCCCTGCGGCCAGGAGACCCACTCGTCGCCGGCGAAGTCCTCCAGCTCCGCCTCGGCCCGGCCGGCGAGCCGGTGGCCGGCGGGGATCGCGACATCGGCGGGATCATCGAGCAGCGGTGCCTTGGTGAGTCCGCCGGGCAGCGAGAGCGGCTTGTTGTACCAGTCGAGGACGACGGCCAGGTCGAGGTCGCCGCGGACGGTCCCGGGCACGGCGTCGTCCGGTTCCAGCTCGCGCAGCCGCACCCGGAGCCGGGGGTGTTCCCCGCGGAGCGTGCGCAGGGCCGCGGGGAGCAGGCCGCGTGCCGCGGTGGGGAAGGCGCCGATGCGCAGCTCGCCGACGGGCTGCCCGGCCCGCGCCTCCAGGTCCGCCTGGGCGAGTTCGACCTGGGAGAGGATGCGCGCCGCGTGCTCGGCGAGCAGCCGGCCGGCGTCCGTCAGCCGGATGCCGCGGCCGTTGCGTGCCAGCAGCCGCTGTCCGGTGTCCCGTTCGAGCTTGCCGAGCTGCTGCGATACGGCGGAGGTGGTGACGTGCAGTCCGGCGGCGGCCGCGCTGATGGAGCCGTGCCGGGCCACGGCGTCCAGGGTGCGCAGCCGGTCCAGGTTCAACATGTAAGCGATGCTAAACGGTGGGGTCCAGATTCTTTCGCTTGTCCTACGAGATCTCGCGGAGCATCGTGGGGCCCATGACCGCCCCCGCCACGACGGACGACTCCCGCTCCGCACCCGCCGCCCCGGCCCCCGGCCGCGGCACCGCCCGCCGCCCCGCCGTCGACTGGCGGATCCGCTTCGCCGTCCTCTCGCTGATCTGGGGCTTCAGTTTTCTGCTGATCAAGGTGGGAACGGAGGGCTACGCCCCGCTGCAGGTCACCCTCGGGCGGATGGTGTTCGGGACGGCGGTGCTGCTGGCCGCGCTGGGTCTGCGGCGGCAGCGCCTCCCCCGGGGCGCCCGCGCCTGGGGCCACCTGGCCGTCTCCGCCCTCTTCCTCAACGCGCTGCCGTACTCCCTCTTCGCCTACGCCGAGTTGACCATCTCCTCCACGCTGGCCGGGATCTGCAACGCCACCACCCCGCTCTGGGGCATGGCGCTGTCGATGGTCGCGCTCTCGGAGGACCGGCCGACCCGGCGCCGGGTGGCGGGCCTCGGCCTGGGCTTCATCGGTGTGCTGACCGTGCTGGGCGCCTGGCAGGGTTTCTCCGGGCAGGACCCGGCGGGCACGGCGATGGCCCTGGCCGCCTCGGCGAGCTACGCCGTCGGCTGGGTCCACGTCCGCCGCACCCTGGCGGGCCGGGCCGATTCCCATCTGGCGATGTCGAGCGCCCAGTTGCTGCTGGGCACCGCTCAACTGGCCGTCGTCACCCCGCTGTTCACCTCCGTCCCGGACTCCTTCCCGCTGGTGCCGCTGCTGGCCGTGACGGCGCTCGGCGCGCTCGGCACCGGTGCGGCCTTCCTCATCCAGTACGGGCTGGTCGCCGAGGTGGGGCCGACGACCGCGCAGATGGTCACGTACTTCATCCCCGTCATCGCGACAGCCGCCGGCGTGGCGCTGCTCGGCGAGCGCCTCGACTGGAACGTCCCGGCCGGAGCGCTGATCGTGCTGGCCGGGGCGGCGCTCACCCAGAGCCGGCGCCGCCGCCCTCAGGCGTAGCGCTCCGCGGGGGGCGGGCCGGCGGCCGCCGCGAGCGCCTCGGCCACCGTCTCGATCTCGTCCCGCGCCAGCGGCGACACGGTCACCCGCACCCCCGGGCGCGAGGCCGTGCGGAAGCGGGCGCCGGGGGCCACGGCCCAGCCGGCCCTCAGGAGCCGGGCGACCGCGCCGGTTTCATCGGGGACCGGCACCCAGACGTTCATCCCGCTCCGCCCCTGCGCCGCGACCCCCCGCCGCCGCAGCGCCGCCACCAGGGCCTCGCGCCGGGCGCCGTAGGAGCGGGCGACGGCCGCCGGGTCCACCGCGCCGGACCGCCACAGCTCCGTCACGGTGTGCTGCAGGAGATGGCTGACCCAGCCGGGGCCGAGCCGCTGCCGGCCCCGCACCCGGTCGGTGGTGAGCGCGTCCCCGGTGAAGACGGCGAGCCGGAGGTCGGGGCCGTACGCCTTGGCGGTGGAGCGGACGAAGGCCCAGTGCGGCACGCTTCCCGCCAGCGGGTGGAGGGGCAGGGAGACGATGCCGTGCCCGTGGTCGTCCTCGATGAGCAGCGTGCGCGGATGGCGGGCCAGGACGGCCCGCAGCTCCGCCGCCCGCGCCGCGCTCACGGCCGCGCCGGTCGGGTTCTGCGCGCGGTCGGTGACGACGAGCGCCCGCGCCCCCTCCCGGAGCGCCCGGTCGGCCTCGCCGGGCAGCGGCCCTTCGTCGTCGACCGCGACGGGCACCGCCCGCATCCCGAGCGCCGGCACGAGGTCGAGCATGCTGCCCCAGCCGGGGTCCTCGACCGCCACCGCGTCGCCGGGCCGGAGATGCGCGGCGAGCACGCGTTCGATCGCGTCCAGGGAGCCGGAGGTGACGCCGACGGGCCCGTCCGGCACCCCGTCGGCGTCCAGCTCCGCGCGGGCGGCCCGCGCCAGCTCCGGGTCCACGGACGGGGCCCCGTACAGGACCGGCCGCCCCGCGCAGCGGCGGGCGGCCTCGGCGAGCGCGGGCCCCAGTGGCGGCAGCAGGGCCGGATCCGGGTTGCCGGTGGACAGATCGCGCCCGCCCGGGGGCGCCTCGACCCGGATGGACTCCCGCGCGGTGCTGGCCGGCCGGGCGCGGACGCGGCTGCCCCGCCGGCCGTCCGTCTCGATCACCCCGCGGTCCCGCAGCAGGCGGTAGGCGGCGGCGACGGTGTTCGGGTTGACGCCCAGCTCTCCGGCGAGTTCCCGCAGGGGCGGCAGCCGCCTCCCGGGGGCGAGGGCGCCCGCGCCCACGCCCTCCTCCACGCTCGCCGCGATCTCGGCTGCGCGCCGCCCGCGGATCCGGTAATCTCCTAGCACAAAGCTCATTATGCACTAAGGCAAAGGAGAACGCCATGCCGGGGCCCGCCCCCTACGGACCGAGCGAGCGCACCACCCCGACCCGGGCCCGCCACCGCGCCTCGTACGACCGCGAGGTGGTGCACGCGATCCTCGACGAGGGCTGGGTCTGCCACCTCGGCTATATCCGCGACGGCGCGCCGGTCGTGCTCCCGACGATCTACGCCCGCGTCGGCGAGCGCCTGTACCTGCACGGCTCGACCGGCTCCCGCCCGCTGCGCGAGACGGAGGAGAGCGGGACCGGCCTGCCGGTCTGCGTGACCGTCACCCATGTCGACGGGGTGGTGCTGGCCCGGTCCGCCTTCCACCACTCCGTCAACTACCGCTCGGTGGTGGTCCACGGGACCGCCCGGAGCGTCCTCGGCCGGGAGGAGCGGGCGGCGGCCCTGAACGCCCTGGTCGACCAGGCCGTGCCCGGCCGCTCCCGGGACGCGCGCCCGGCGAACGCCAAGGAGCTCGCCGCCACGTCCGTCGTCTCCGTGGACCTGCGGGAGGTCTCGGCGAAGATCCGCACCGGCGGGCCGAACGACGAACCCGGGGACCTGGGCCTCCCCCACTGGAGCGGGGTCCTCCCGGTCGCCACCACCCGCGGCACCCCGCAGCCGGCCGCCGGCCTGGCCCCGTCCGTCGCCGTCCCGGCCTACCTCACCTCCGGCTGAGCCACCGCCGGCCGCCCCGTGCGGGCACACGGGATCCACCCGTCACGCGGCCCCGGACCGGCGCGGCCCGGAGCCCGGAAGCACCCGGGCGCACCGGGGCGGCCGCCCGGGTTTCCGCGACAGCCAGCCCCGTCACCGCGGCCAGCAGCAGCCCGGTGCCCAGCAGCATGGCCCCGGTGAGACGTTCACCGAGGAGAAGCACCGCGATCACGGCCGCGGCAACCGGCTCGATCAGCATGACGACCGAGGTGGTGGCCGCCCGGACGACCGCCGCGCCGGCGAAGTACAGCGCGTAGGCCAGCGCGGTCGGCACCGCGGCCACGTACACCAGCAGCCCGAGCACCCGCCCGGGTTCCCCGGTGTGCGGCAGCAGCCCCTCCGACAGGCCCCAGGGCAGCAGGCAGACCGCCCCGACCGCGAGAGCCCACGTCGTCGTGGAGCGGTGGTCCGCCCGGGCCCCGTGCCGCCCCAGCCATCGGGCGAGCAGGCCGACCCCGGCGTATCCGGCAGCGGAGAGGAGCGCCAGCCCCACCCCGAGAGGACGGACCGTGCCCCCGCCGCCGCCCAGGACGAGCACCACGAGGCCGGCGAGCGCTCCGGCCACCGCGGCCAGGCCGCCGCGTCCGAGGCGCTCCCCCATCAGCAGCCGGGCGCCGACAGCGATCAGGACCGGGCCCGCTCCCAGGGTCACCACGGTGCCGACCGCGAGCCCGGTCTCCAGCACCGCGGCGAAGTAGGCGGTCTGGAACAGGGTCATCCCGCAGCCGGTGCCGAGGATGCGCAGCCACCGCCGGCCCGCGGGCTCGGGCGCCCCCGGCATCCGCCGCGCGGGCCGCACGGCGGCCGGCACCGACCAGCCGAGCATCAGGACGAGCCCGCCGGCGCAGCGCCAGAAGGACAGCGCGACGGGGCCGAGGTCGCTGAGGCCGTGCAGCAGCGCGGCGGCCGCTCCGACGGTGCCCCAGGCCGCGCCGGCCACGGCGAGGAAGACGAGAGCCCGGCCCACGGACAGGCCGGACGCGGGCACGGACGAGGTGAGAAGAGACTTGGAGCGCACGTGAGGTTCTCCACGGAAGACGAGGACGGTGGCCGCGGGACTTCCTGACGCGGGCAGCGACGACCGGCCCGGCAGCCGGCCGGGCTGGTCCTCCGGGATGGCCGCCCGCCCTACGCGGGGGGAGGCGGCAGAACCATGAGACGCACGGAGAGCACCTTAACCGGTCCCCTCGCGGACGGACCGGCCCTCCGCGGGTGCCGGGGAGGGCGGCTCCGCCGTCCGGGCCACCACCCCCGCGCCGTCCTTGGGCACCGAGCTCTGGGCGATGAGGGCACCGGCCAGCACCGCGGCTCCGCCCAGCAGTTGGGGCGCGGACAGGTGTTCCCCCAGCAGCACCCAGGCGAGGACGGTGGCGACGACCGCCTCCAGGCACGCCACCACCCCGGCCACCTGCGGCGACAGCCGCCGTACGGCCACCACGCCGGTCAGATAGGCCAGGACGGTGGCGACCAGGACCACCCAGCCGAGCAGCAGCGCCGCGGGCACCGCCGCGTCCGCCAGCTCCGCCCGCCCGGCGAGGAGGTGCCAGTCGATGCCCCACGGACGGGCGAGCAGGGTCAGCGCGGCAGCGCCGATCAGGAATCCGTACGCGATGACACCGGCCGGGTCGGCCGTGTCGTCACCGCCGCTGCCGTGGTCGGACAGCACGAAGTAGCCGACCTGGCAGCAGGCCGCGCCGAGCGCGAGGAGCAGCCCGAGGGCGTCGAAGCCGAGCCCCGCCCAGACCTCCACCACACAGGCCAGGCCGCCGACGGCGAGGACGGCCCCGAGCGCCGCCGCCCGTGTCACCGGCCGCCGCTGCACGAACCGGACCCAGCCGAGGACCAGGGCCGGAGCCAGATACTCCACGAGCAGGGCGACCCCCACCGGGATGCGCGAGATCGCCGCGAAGTAGCAGACCTGCACCCCGGCGACGGCCAGCAGGCCGAAGCCGGTGAGCAGTGCGGGACGCCGGCGCAGGAGTCCGCGGTGGCGCCAGGCGAGGGGCAGCAGCACCAGTGCGGCGCCCGCGACCCGCAGCCACACCACGTGCAGCGGGGTCATGCCCGCCTCGATCAGCGGCTTGGCCGCCACACCCGAGCCGCCGAAGGCGAGTGCCGAGACGAGGGCGAGCCCGAGACCGGCGGATCTTCCACGGGACGTCTGCATCCGCTCATCATGTCAGCACCGTCGGATGGCGTCATGAATGTCACCGTCATTGACACCTGTCGGCCACCCCGGCGACCCCGGGCGGCCCGGGCGGACGCACCGGGCGGCGCCCGGGACGTCCCGGGAAACCGTCCCACTGGCGAACGTCCCCGCAGTTCAGCGAATCGCATGTCCCACGATTGCGTCATTTCCCTGTTCATTCTGGACAGTTCGGGTTCCGTACCCCCAGTCTCGTCACCGGAAGCAGGGCCGGGCCGGGCGGGCTCCCGCACGCGCCGGGCCTCCAGACCGTCCGTCCAACGGACCATCGGAAAGGACTCCGGACCCATGACGAACACACGTACCGGGACCGCCCGCAGGCGTCTCGCACTCACCGCCGCCACCGCGGCCCTCGCCGGCGGCCTCGCCCTCCCCGCCGCCACCGCGGTCGCGGCACCCGCCGGAACCGCGGAGCGGACGGCCCCGGCCGCGGCGGCCGACGCGCGGGGCACCGCCCCGGCCTGCGTCCGGCGGGACGTGGTCAAGCACCGGAAGAAGGTCACCGTCACGAACACCTGCGGCCGGACCATGCACGTCAAGGTGGTCATCAAGCGCGGCAGGGACCTCCCGTGCCTGACCTACCAGCACGGTGAGACCTGGACAGGCCACTGGCGCATCGGTTCCTACGGCAAGGTCGTCACCTGCTGACCCGCCCTCGCCCCGGCGTCCCCGGCGAAGTCCGTCCCGCCGGGGACGCCCCTCCGCGGATCCGCCCGCGGCCGCCGTCACCCCGCGCCCCGGGCAGCCGGGCAGCCGGCACGGACCCGGCCGGCCGCTCAGCCGCCGTCCCGGACGGCGCCGCACTCCAGCCGGGCCACCAGCCGCTCCGGGTCGACGCCGACCCGGCGCAGCACCTCCACCGCCCGGCACTCCCGGTCGGCGGCCAGGGCGGCCAGCAGGTCCGCACCCGTCGCCCGGTCGGCTCCCCGGGCGCGGGCCCGCGTCAACGCGCCCTCCACGGCCGCGGCGGCCGCCGGCGAGAGCGGCGTCGTACCGCCCGCACGGGCCCGGAACGGCGCCTGGGACCCCTCGGCCGCGCCCCGCCAGCGCAGCCCGTAGCCGATGCTTCGCTGGGCCAGATAGCCGCGCAGACGCAGGACCTGGGCCGGGCCGCCGTCGAACGCGGCCCGTACGTCCGGGTCGTAATCCAGCAGGCTGTGCAGCAGATGCGCCGTGTCCGTCTGCCGGTCCCCGTCGCGGACGGCGCGCCGGCGGGCACCGGAGGCCACGGACGCCGGTTCGACGCGGAACCCGGCAGGCCCGGCCGGGCGGGCGGAGCGGAGGGGACAGGTGGACGCGGTCTGCGACGTACGGTTGTGCACCCTTCCACCCCATCAGTTCCCGGCCGCTCCGGCATCCGCGCGGGGGCTCATCTCCGCCTACGCCCTGGGACGGGCGGCTCCGTTCGGCATCTCCTCCTCACGGAGGAGAGCACCGCGCGGACCGGGGGCGCGCCCGGCGGGCGGACGCGCCGGGAGAGCACTGGGGAGGAGGCGGGAAGAACGGCGGAAGGACGGCCGACGGCCACGAGGGGAAGGACCACCGGTATGCCGCCATGCCGCCCCCATGGCCGCCACCGCACGCCGCCCCCGGGCCGGCGCACCAAGGCCACCGGCCGCCCAGTGGCCTTGGTGCGCCGCCTCCGCCCCGGCCTAGGGTGCCGCCCATGAGGATTCGTATCGTCGACGCCTTCACCGACCGCCCGTTCGCCGGCAACCCCGCCGGGGTCGTCCTTCTCGACGGGGACGGCTTCCCCGGCGCCGGGTGGCTCCAGCGCGTGGCCGCCGAGGTCAATCTCGCCGAGACGGCCTTCGCCCACCGCCTCGGCCCCGGCGCGGACGCCGGCTGGGCGCTGCGCTGGTTCACCCCCGTCACGGAGGTGGATCTCTGCGGCCACGCGACCCTGGCCACCGCGCACGTCCTGCACACCACCGGCACCGCCACCGGGACGGTCCGCTTCACCACCCGCGGCGGCGTCCTCACCGCGGCCACCGGGGACGACGGGGTCATCACCCTGGACTTCCCGACCGCGCCGCTCACCGCCGTCGACGTGCCCCCGGAGCTGCCGGAAGCACTCGGCGCACGGCCGGTGTCCGCCCACGACACCGGACCGGCCGTCGGCGACCTGCTGGTGGAACTGCCCGGCGAGCGGGCCGTGCGGGACCTCGCCCCCGACTTCCGCGCCCTCGCCCGGCTCGGCCACCGCGGCGTCATCGCGACGGCGGCCGCCGGGGACCCGTCGGCGGGCTACGACTTCGTCTCCCGCTTCTTCGGGCCGGCGGTCGGGATCGACGAGGACCCGGTGACCGGCAGCGCCCACACCGCGCTCGCGCCCTTCTGGTCCGCCAGGCTGGGCCGCGAGGAGCTGACGGGGCTCCAGGCGTCCGCCCGCACGGGGCTGGTGCGCACGGCGCTGCGCGGGGAGCGGACCCTGCTGTCCGGCGGGGCGGTCACCGTCATCGACGGAGAGCTGCTGACCGCCCCGGACTGAGACCCGGACGTCCGGTGCTCCGGGCCACGCCCGTCCGGTCGTACGCCCGGCCGGACGAGCGGGTCCGTCAGGGCGGGGTCGGCAGCCAGTCGACCTCGCCCGCCAGCAGCGCGTAGCCGCCGAACGCCACGATGTCGATCAGCGCGTGCGCGGCGACCAGCGGCCCGATCCGCCCCCAGCGCCGGTAGAGGAGCACGAAGACGACGCCCATCACCAGGTTCCCTACGAATCCGCCGATGCCCTGGTAGAGGTGGTACGTCCCGCGGAGCACCGAACTCGCGAGGAGCGCCGCCGCCGGGGTCCAGCCCAACTGCCCGAGGCGGCGCAGCAGATAGCCGACGACCACGACCTCCTCCAGCAGGGAGTTCTGCACCGCCGAGGCGATGAGCACCGGGAACTTCCACCAGACGTCGGGGAGCGACTCCGGCACCACCGTGAGGTTGGCCCCCGTCGCCCACACCGCCAGATAGAACAGCAGTCCGGTGCCGCCGATGGCCGCCGCCACGAGCGCGCCGCGGCCGAGGTCGGAGCCGGGCCGCCGCCGGTCCAGCCCGAGCGCCCGCAGTCCGCCGGCACCCTCGCGGAGCAGCAGATGTGCCACGAGGGCGACGGGCACCAGCGCGGTGGCGATGCCGAACAGCTGCCAGGCCAGGTCGAGCCAGGGACGGCCCGGCGCCTGGGAGCCGTTGAGGGTGGCCGCCCGGTCCTGCAGATCGCCGGGCGCGGTGACGGAGCCGGTGAAGCTGATCACCGCCGAGAGCGCACTGGCGCCGACGGAGAGTGCCAGCACGAGCAGTGTCTCCTGCCGCAGCACCCACGGCGCCGGCGTCTTCTCCTCGCGCGGCACCCCGGCCGCACCGCCCGACTCTGCCCGCACAACCCGCCTCCGGTCCGCCGCGTTCCCCTTTTCTACACGGCCGGGAAGCGGCGCCACCAGCGCGGGTCCGCCGGACTCCCCGGCCCGCCCCGCACCGTACGCCCGCGTGAACGACGACGGAGCGGCCCGGGCCGGGCCGGGCCGGGCCCGGGCTCAGTCCGGCAGGTCGGCGGGCCAGGTGTGCACCGGTTCGCCCGTGCGCGCGAGTTCCGCGTAGCGCCGGGTGGCCGCGGCCAGCGCGCTCTGCCGGCCGAGACCCCGCTCCCGCGCCCGGCGGAATGCCTCGGCCTGCCAGGAGGCGCCGTTCACCCGCCGCCGGCAGCGCTCCTCGATGATGCCGAGATAGTGGTCGCGGTCCGCGGGCTCCACACCCCAGGCGTCGAGGCCGGCGGCCGCCAGCGGCAGGAGTTCCTCCCGGACCAGGCGCGGGGCGGGCACGTCCGTCACCGCTCCGCCCCGGCCCCGGCGCGGCCAGCGGAGGGTGGCGTCGATGCCGTACCGGCAGGCGGCGTCGAAGTTCCGGGACGCGTCACCGAAGGGCAGCCGCGTCCACACCGGCCGGTTTTCCTCCGCGAGGGCGCGGACGAGTCCGTAGTAGAAGGCCGCGTTGGCGATGACGTCGTCGACGGTCGGCCCGGCCGGCAGCACCCGGTTCTCCACCCGCAGATGGGGGCGGCCGTCGCTGATGTCGTAGACCGGCCGGTTCCAGCGGTAGACAGTGCCGTTGTGCAGCACCAGTTCATGGAGGCCGGGGACGCCCTGCTCGTCGAGGACCTTGAGCGGGTCCTCCTCGTCGCAGATCGGCAGCAGGGCGGGGAAGTAGCGCACGTTCTCCTCGAAGAGGTCGTACGCGGACTCGATCCAGCGCTCCCCGAACCAGGTTCGCGGCCGTACGCCCTGGGCCTTGAGTTCGGGGGCGCGGGTGTCCGTGGACTGTAGGAAGAGCGGCGGCCGGGACTCCCGCCACAGCTCGCGGCCGAAGAGGAAGGGGGAGTTGGCGCCGACGGCGATCTGCGCGGCGGCCACCGCCTGGGCGGCGTTCCACACCGCGGCGAAGCGGCCGGGGGTCACCTGGAGGTGCAACTGCACCGAGGTGCAGGCGGCTTCGGGGGCGATCGAGGCGCTGGTGTAATGGAGCCGTTCGACGCCCTCGATGTCGAGCACCAGGTTCTCCCCGCGTGCGGCCAGGATCTGCTCGTTGAGCAGGGTGTAGCGGTCCGCCGCGGACAGGTTCGCGGAGACGAGGTCCGGACCGGCCAGGGTCGGGAGAATTCCGATCATCACGATCCCGGCGTCCACTTCCCGGGCTTTGCGGTCGGCATATGCGAGGGCGGTGCGGATCTCCTCGGCAAGCTGATCGAGAACGCGGCCGGACAACCGGTGCGGCACGATATTCACTTCGAGGTTGAACTGCCCCAACTCCGTCTGGAAATCCCCGCTCCGGATGCGCTCGAGCACTTCCGCATTCATCATGCGCGGCATGCCGTCCTCGCCGGCGAGATTCAGCTCGATCTCCACGCCCATCAGATTCCTCGGGCGGTCGAACCTCTTCTCCTCCAGCAGCCGCCCCAGACCCTCCAGACACTGGTGCAGTTTGGTGCGGTAGCGCTGCGGATCCGCCAGGTCGAACCCGTCCGCCTCGACCTTCTCGCCCATCGAAGGGTCCCTCCTCCAGTGCACCGGTGCCCGGGATGATGCCCGGCCGGCCGGACCACAACGCCCCGGCGGACAGCATCTGCCCGCTAGGATGCGCAGTACACCCCGGGGGCACATTCCATCGGCATAAAGAGGGCCGGGACGGGCACGGCACAAAGGTGTGGTGAAAAACACCAGCAAGATTCGGCCGACCGGCTGCCACGGCGTAACACAAGGCCACGGGTTTTGCGAACGGACAGAATGGTGGAACTCCCCCACCATCGCGGTCCGGTTTCAGTCTTGCCCGTAATACGCGCGTCGGCTAGCCGAAACGCGCCGTGAACACGCACCGTATAAACTCCGGGTACGCGGGCAGAGAGTACGTGTCGCCGGCATTCTCCGCTCCGGCCCCTCTTCCGCCCCGCGCCACGCTGACATTGCCGTCCGCACTTGCCCAGCATCACCCGTGTCTCCGAAGTGAGAGGCGACCCATCATGCCGCTGCTTTCCCTCCAGGCACCCAGGCCCGCCCAGCACAGCACCCTCGCGGCCCTCGGTTCCCCGGCCGCCGCGCCGGTGCTCCGCTCGCACCCCGGGCCGCTGACCCCGGAATCGCCCTTGCCGGTCCATGTCCTGGAGGGGATCACCCGGCAGGAAGGCCCACCGCCGGCCCGCCTGGCCGCGTGGCGCTTCCTGGTGCGGAGCGGGGGCCGCGCGGTGGCCGCCGCCGAGACCAAGCCCACGCCGGACGGCTGGGCCTTCTCCCACTTCTTCGGGGGCCCGTACCTCTCCTCGACCGAGCAGGCCCTGCGCCAGGCGGAGGCGCTGTCGGGCGTGTACCAGCCGCGTCTGCTGTCGGTGCCCGAGCTCTACATGCTCACGCTGTGGCTGCACGGCGACACCGCCGCGGACCCCGCGGAGGGCCAGCCCGCCCCCACGGACCTGCTGGTCCCCCTCGCGCCCGCGCCTCCCGGCATCGCCGCGCACCACCCGCACCGGGTGTCGGACCTGCTGCCGGTGCTCACCCTCCGGCTGGGCCGGGTGGCGCCCCTGCTGGACGCGACGGCCTCACCGGCCGCCTGAACACCCGGCTCTTCGCCCCGAACACTCGCGCCCCGCGGCTCCCCCGGCCGCGGGGCGCGCCGGTGCGCCGTCACCGCACCACCGCTCCGGCCCGGCCGGACTAGTCCGCTACGGCCATGGGGAACCACCCGAAGGGGCCGTCCTCTTGACGGCAACCGTCCGCAAGAGTGGTGCGTCATCACCCCGGAAGGGCGGGTACAGCGAAATTCCTGCGAAACACCATTCCGCGGGTAACACTGGAACCGACCAAGGAAAGGAATACGGGGGGCGGTTGTGAACATCATGTCAAGCCGCAGGACACTCACACCACAGCGAAAGATCCCTGCCATGTGCCAGCACTCCTCACCGTGCCCGACAGCCGACTCCGCCGACCGGGAAGCCGCCCACCTGGTGGCGCACCACCCCGAACAGGGCTGGAGTCTGCTGTGCAACGGCGTCCTGCTCTTCGAGGACACCGGTGAACTGCTGCCCGACGGGCAGATCATCGCTCCGCACCGGCCACTGGGCATCGAGCATGTGATGACCGCTGCCTGACCCGGCGGCCGGTAACGACGGGCACCCCACAGAGATCACTCCGCGCAGATCCGCACGACAACCGTACAGAGATCAAGGGCCGGCCCGGCATCGCCGGACCGGCCCCGTTCATGCCACACGCCGGCGCCGCGCCGGAGGGGTCAGGAGTCGTACTCCTCCAGCGGCGGGCAGGAGCAGACCAGATTGCGGTCGCCGTAGGCGCTGTTGACGCGCCGGACCGGCGGCCAGTACTTCTCCGCCGCCCCGACCCCCGGCGGGAACACGGCCGTCTCCCGGCTGTAGGGGTGCTCCCACTCCCCCGCCAGCACGGCCGCCGTGTGCGGCGCGTTGCGCAGCGGGTTGTCCTCCGCCGTCCACCCCCCCGAGGCGACCTGTTCGATCTCCGCACGGATACGGATCATCGCGTCGCAGAACCGGTCGAGTTCGGCCAGGTCCTCGCTCTCGGTGGGCTCGATCATCAGCGTGCCGGCCACCGGGAACGACATCGTGGGGGCGTGGAAGCCGTAGTCGATCAGCCGCTTGGCGACGTCGTCGACGCTCACCCCGGTCGCCTTGGTCAGCGGCCGCAGATCGATGATGCACTCGTGGGCCACCAGCCCGCCGGGACCGGTGTAGAGCACCGGGAAGTGCGGCTCCAGCCGCTTGGCGACGTAGTTGGCGCTCAGCACGGCCACCTGCGTGGCCCGCCGCAGTCCCTCGGCACCCATCAGCCGCACGTACGCCCAGGAGATGGGCAGGATGCCCGCGGATCCCCAGGGCGCCGCCGACACCGGGCCGACGCCCGTCTCCGGCCCGGCCGCCGGCTGGAGCGGGTGGTTGGGCAGATACGGCGCGAGGTGGGAGCGCACGGCGACCGGGCCGACCCCGGGCCCGCCGCCGCCGTGCGGGATGCAGAAGGTCTTGTGCAGATTGAGGTGCGAGACGTCGCCGCCGAACCGGCCGGGCTCGGCGAGGCCGACCAGGGCGTTGAGGTTGGCGCCGTCCACGTAGACCTGGCCTCCCGCGTCGTGCACGGCCGCGCAGATCTCTCCGATGTGCTCCTCGAACACCCCGTGCGTGGAGGGGTAGGTGACCATCAGCACGGCCAGCTCGTCACCGTGCTTCTCGATCTTGGCGCGCAGGTCGTCGGTGTCGACCTCGCCGTTCTCCGCCGTCCTCACCACGACGACCCGCATGCCGGCCATCACGGCACTGGCGGCGTTGGTGCCGTGCGCCGAGGACGGGATGAGGCAGACGGTGCGCTCCTCCTGGCCCCGCGCGCGGTGGTAGGCGCGGACGGCGAGCAGTCCGGCCAGCTCGCCCTGGGAGCCCGCGTTGGGCTGCAGCGAGACCTTGTCGTAGCCCGTGACGGCCGCCAGCTGCTCCTCCAGCTCCCGGATGAGGGTGAGGTAGCCCTCCGCCTGCTCGGCCGGGGCGAAGGGGTGCAGGGCGCCGAAGCCGGGCCAGGTGACCGGCTCCATCTCGGTCGTCGCGTTCAGCTTCATGGTGCAGGAGCCGAGCGGGATCATGCCCCGGTCCAGCGCGTAGTCCTTGTCCGCGAGCCGGCGCAGATAGCGCAGCATCGCCGTCTCCGAGCGGTGCTCGTGGAAGACGGGGTGGCCGAGGTACTCGTCGGTGCGCAGCAGCCCTTCGGGGAGCGCGTCGGGCACCGTGGCGTCCAGTTCGTCGACGGAGGCGGCGCCGGCCGGGACGCCGAACGCGGCCCAGACCGCGGCCAGCTCGTCCCTGCCGGTGGTCTCGTCGCAGGCGATGCCCACGTGGTCGGCGTCGGTGAGCCGCAGGTTGATCCCGGCGTCGCGGGCCGCGGCGACGACCTCGGAGGCCCGGCCGGGCACCCGCGCCGTCACCGTGTCGAAGAACGCGCCGTGGACGACCTCCACCCCCCCGGCCCGCAGGCCCCCGGCGAGCAGGGCCGCGTAGCGGTGGGTGCGGCGCGCGATGTCCGCGAGCCCGTCCGGCCCGTGGTAGACGGCGTACATCCCGGCCATCACCGCGAGCAGCACCTGCGCGGTGCAGATGTTGCTGGTCGCCTTCTCCCGGCGGATGTGCTGCTCACGGGTCTGCAGGGCCAGCCGGTAGGCGGGTGCGCCGTCCGCGTCGACGGAGACGCCGACCAGGCGGCCCGGCAGGTTGCGGGCGTAGGACTCCCGCACCGCCATGTAGCCGGCGTGCGGCCCGCCGAAGCCCATCGGGACGCCGAAGCGCTGGGTGGATCCGACGGCGATGTCGGCGCCCAGGTCACCGGGCGAGCTCAGCAGCGTGAGGGCGAGCAGATCGGCGGCGACGGTGACGACGGCGCCCAGCTCGTGCGCCCGTTCGACGACGGCCCGCGGGTCCGTGATCCGCCCGGAGGCACCCGGGTACTGCAGCAGCACGCCGAAGACGCCGCGCTCGGCGATCTCGTCCGGGATGCCGCCGGACAGGTCGGCGACGACGATCTCGGTCCCGGCCGGCTCGGCACGGGTCTCGATGACGGCGATGGTCTGCGGGAGGCAGTCGGCGTCGATCAGGAAGACCCCGTCCTTCACCTTGCCCACGCGGCGGGAGAGCGCCATCGCCTCCGCGGCCGCGGTGGCCTCGTCCAGCAGCGAGGCCCCGGCGGTGGGCAGGCCGGTGAGGTCGGCGACGACCGTCTGGAAGTTGAGCAGCGCCTCCAGCCGGCCCTGCGAGATCTCCGGCTGGTAGGGGGTGTAGGCGGTGTACCAGGCCGGGTTCTCCATGACATTGCGCAGGATCACCGGCGGGGTGAAGGTGCCGTGGTAGCCGAGGCCGATCATGGAGGTGAGGACCTGGTTCCGCCCGGCCAGGGCCCGCAGTTCGTCCAGGACCTCGGCCTCTCCGCGCGCCTCGGGCAGCGCCACCGCCCCGGTGCTCTTGATGACGTCCGGGACGGCGGCCGCGGTGAGTTCGTCGAGCGAGCCGTAGCCCACGTGGGCGAGCATCTTGTCCAGGGCCTCGCGGCCGGGGCCGATATGGCGCTGGGCGAACGGGGTGCCACGCTCCAGCCGGGAGAGGGGCATGCGGGGTGCGGTCATCTGCGGAGGCCTCCTGGTCGACGCGGACCTGCGAAGGGGCACCCTGACGGGTACCCCGAACGGGGGCCTCCCCCTCTGTCGTCGACCTGAGAGCTTCGCCGGACCCCGCACACGCGGTCCGGCTTTCACCGTCGGTGAGGAAAGGTTCCGGCACAGCCGGCCCGGTACCTGCCCTGCTTTCCAGAGTGACCTCGCCCGTGCGGTACGGGTGCCTGAGAGATTCCGGGGAGGATTTGCTCCTTCGGCGCCCCCGGCCCCGGGGGGCGGAGGACTCTCCCGCACGGGATCTGCGGCCACGGCCAGCCTACCAGCGGGGCCCCGGACCGGACCCCCGAGTGGCCGACGGGCCGGATCTGGCCTTACGTGGATTCCACGGGGAAGTCCGCCGACCAGTTGGAGGGACCGTGCACACGGGGATCGACCCGCGGAGCCTCATCGGCCGCAAGGCCTTCGACAGCGACGGCACGAAGATCGGCACCGTGGACGAGGTGTACCTCGACGACGCCACCGGACTGCCCGAGTGGGCGGCCGTGCGCACCGGCCTGTTCGGCCGGGACGCCTTCGTCCCGCTGGAGCCGAGCGAGTTCGTCGACGGCACCCTGTACGTGCCCTACCGCCGGTCGCTGATCCGGAACGCGCCCGACTTCGGGGTGGGCCGCCACCTCTCGCCGGAGCAGGAGCTCCAGCTCTACCACCACTACGGGCTGGAGGCGGAGCTCCCGGACGGCGACGAGGAGGCCCCCGGCCGGGACGGCTCCGGACGGACCGCCGGATCCGGCGCCTGACCGCCCGGCGGGCCGGGTTCCCGGCCCCCGCTCCGGCCGGGCTCCGGGCCGCCGTCCCGCCGTACCAACGGCGGCGGCGCGGCCGGTTCCAGGGCCGGATCCTCCGCGCGGAAGGTCCGTACCCGGCCCGGCTCCGACCAGGGCTGCTCGAACCGGACGGTCACCCGGCCCAGACCGCTGCCCTGCACCCAGCCGGTCCCGTACTCCGCGTGCCGCACGTCGTGCCCGGGGTGCCACCGGCGGGAGCCCTCCCGGGCACCTGTGACGTCCCCCGCGTCCCCGGCCAATGCCGCTTGCGCCGCGGCGACGCCCTCCCCCGCGGCCTCCCCCGGCCGGTCGGGCCGCGTGCCCGCCTCCGCGTCCTCGTCCCCGCCCGGTCCTGTCCGTGCGCGGACGGCCGGGGCCGCCGGGGCGGTGCCCTCCAGCGCGGCCTGCGCGAAGAGATCCTCCTGGGTGAAGTCCGCCAGCCCCGTGACGCCGACGCCGAGCAGCCGCACCCCGCCGGTGGTGTCCACCCCGTCGAGCAGCCGCACCGCCGCCTCGCGCACCACCCCCGGATCGTCGGTGGGACCGCGCAGGGTCTCCGAGCGGGTCAGCGTGGAGAAGTCGTAGCGCCGGACCTTGAGGACGACCGTGCGCCCGGACCGGCCGGCGGCCCGCAGCCGGGTGACACACCGGCCGGCCAGCCGCATCACCTCCCCGTACACCCGGGTCCGGTCGTGCAGGTCCACGTCGAAGGTGTCCTCCACGGAGACGGACTTGCTGTCCCGCTCGGCCACCACCGGGCGGTCGTCCCGGCCGGTGGCGAGGGCGTACAGCGAGCCGCCGTGCGCCTTGCCCAGCAGCCGCACCAGCTCGGCCTCCCCCGCCCCGGCCATCTCCTCGACGGTGCCGATGCCCGCCCGGCGGAGCTGCTCGGCGGTGGCGGGCCCGACACCGGGCAGCACCCGGACCGGCATCGGCGCCAGCAGTTCGCGTTCCGTACCCGGCTCGATCACCACGAGGCCGTCCGGCTTCGCCTGCTCGGACGCCATCTTGGCGAGCATCTTGGACCCGGCCAGGCCGACCGAGCCGGTGAGCGAGGTCCGCGCGCGGATCGCGGTCCGCAGCCGCTCGCCGGCCTCCCGGGCCGCGGAGGCGGTCGCCGGGGGCGCCGGTCCCGCCGCCAGGTCCACGAAGGCCTCGTCCAGGCTGAGCGGCTCGACCAGCGGCGACAGCTCCCGCAGCAGCTCCATGACCGCCTCGCTCACCTGGCGGTACAGCGAGAAGCGGGGCGTCAGATAGGCGGCGTTGGGGCAGAGCCGACGGGCCTGGGCCGTCGACATGGCCGAGTGGACACCGAAGACCCGCGCCTCGTAGGAGGCGGTGGCGACGACGCCGCGCGGCCCGAGACCGCCGACGACGACCGGCTTTCCGCGCAGACTGGGCTTGGACGCCTGCTCCGCCGAGGCGAAGAAGGCGTCCATGTCCAGATGCAGGATCGTCGGAACCGGTCTCACGGCACCGATGCTGCCCTACGGCACCGACAACGGCTGCGGCGGCCGCGCCGCCACCGGGGAGGCGCGCCCGGGCCGGTCTCAGCCGGCGCGGTTCCGGCGGCGGGCCAGTTCGTCACCGGGATGGTGCCCGATCAGGGTCTCCCCCGTGTCCACCCGCTCCCCGTGCAGCTGCTGCAGCGCGCTCTCCACATCGCGCCAGACCACACCGACGGCGATGCCGAACATGCCCTGGCCGCCCTGCAGGAGGCCGACGACCTCGTCCGGGGAGGAGCACTCGTGGACCGTCGCACCGTCGCTCATCAGCGTCATCCGGGCCAGGTCGGCCCGCTCACGGGTGCGCAGATGGCGCACCGCCGCCCGGATGTTCTGGAGGGAGACACCGGTGTCCAGGAACCGCTTGACGATCTTGAGGACGACGACGTCCTCGATGCTGTAGAGCCGCTGACCGCCCGAGCCGTGGGCGGAGCGCACACTCGGCTCCACCAGCCCCGTGCGGGCCCAGTAGTCGAGCTGCCGGTAGGTGATGCCCGCGGCCGCGCAGGCCGTGGGGCCGCGGTAGCCGACGTTCTCGGAAGGCCGGCCGGGGGGTGTCACGGGACCCGTCGCGGCGGTCTTCTGAATGGGGGCGGAGCCACCCGCGTGGAGCGGAATGGGACTGCCCGCCGCTGTACCGTCGCCGGTGCTGCTCACGCCGACCTCCGTCCTTGACCTGCCTTGTCGACGGTAGGCAGTCACCGGGGGTGCGTCAACGATCGCCGCGCTCGGCACGCCGGGTGATAATCACCCCTGGGGTGGTTTTCCGTAACCGCGGACGGGGAACGGCTCGGCGAATGCGCGGCGGGCGGTTGCGGAGTGCTCCCGCCCGCGTCACTGGCTGCTGGTACCGAAGTCCTCCGGCGAGATCTGGTCGAGGAACTCGCGGAACTTCTCCACCTCGTCCTCCTGCTCGTCCGGGATGGCGATACCGGCGTCGTCCAGCACCCCGTCACTGCCGTAGATCGGGGTACCGGTGCGCAGGGCGAGCGCTATGGCGTCGGACGGGCGGGCGCTCACCTCGACACCGCTCGCGAAGACCAGCTCCGCGTAGAAGACACCCTCCCGCAGATCCGTGATGCGGACCTGGGTCAGCTCCTGGCCCACCGCTTCGAGCACGTCCTTGAACAGGTCGTGCGTCAGCGGTCTGGCCGGGGCCATGCCCTGCTGGGCGAAGGCGATCGCGGTCGCCTCCCCCGGCCCGATCCAGATGGGAAGGTACCGGTCGCCTCCCACCTCACGCAGGAGCACGATCGGTTGGTTGGAGGGCATTTCCACCCGGACACCCACAACGTCGAGCTCGTTCACACAGCAACCCTAGGACCTGCCCGGCCGTTTTGGGTAGTCGGGCACCCCTCGGAAGCGCGGAGTCAGCGCAGACGCACCCCGAGCGACGACTGCACCAGGGCCGCGTGGAGCCGCAGCGAGAGGGTCGCCAGCTCGCGCGCGGTGGATTCGGCGTGGGCGCGCGTCTGGGGGTTGCGGTGCCGCCTCAGCGGCGAGACGACCTGTTCCACCAGGCCGGCCTCACGGTCCGCGGCCGCCTTCATGACCCGCAGATGCCGGGGCTCCAGACCGAAGCGGCCGATCTCCCCGAGCAGCCCGGCGATCGTGACGGCGTCGGGGCCGTAGCTCCCGTCCTCCAGCGGCGAGATCAGGCCGTACGACTCCCACTCGGCCAGGTCCCGCTCCTCCACCCCGGCCCCGGCCAGCAGCCCGGCGCGATCGGTCCGGGCGGGAGCCGGGTCCGCGTCCCCGGGGTCCAGCACACCGTCCAGCAGGTCCCGGGCCCGGCCGGGCGCGGGGACGTCCGGCCGCTCGCCCCGCTCCAGGGCGTCCAGCTGCTCGCGGATCACCTTGAGCGGCAGGTAGTGGTCGCGCTGCATCCGCAGGACCCGCGCGAGCCGTTCGACGTCGTCCGGGCTGAACTTGCGGTAGCCCGACGGCGTGCGCCGCGGCTCGACCAGGCCCTCCGCCTCCAGGAACCGGATCTTGGAGATGGTGATCTCCGGAAACTCGTCCCGGAGGAGGCCCAGCACCCGGCCGATGCTGAGCAAACGGCTGTCGGGGGCGGCGCCGGAGCCGGCGCCGCCCGACGGTGTCTGGCGCATGGGCCTTTCCCTGCGGTCAGATGCTCCGCTGGCTCGCGTAGAAGACCAGCCGGTACTTGCCGATCTGCACCTCGTCACCGTTGGTCAGCGGAACCGAGTCGATGCGCTCGCGGTTGACGTAGGTGCCGTTGAGGCTGCCGACATCGGCCACGGTGAAGCCGCCGTCCGGACCGCGGCGGAACTCCACGTGGCGCCGGGAGACGGTCACGTCGTCCAGGAAGATGTCACTCTGCGGGTGGCGGCCGGCCGTGGTCAGCTCGCCGTCCAGCAGGAAGCGGCTTCCGGAGTTCGGGCCGCGCCGGACGACCAGCAGCGCCGAACCCGGCGGCAGGGCGTCGACGGCGGCCTGGGCCTCCGGCGAGAGCGGCGGCGCGGTCTGGCCGGTGGCCTCCGCCTCGTAGGCCTCCAGGCCCGAGATCGAGATCGTCGAGGTGGTCTCGGAGGGCCGCTCCGACGGCGCGCCGCGCAGCGGAGCACCGCAGTTGGAGCAGAAGCGGCTGGCCTCCGCGTTCCGGTGCCCGCACCTCGTACAAACCGGCAAGGCCGACATGGACTGTGCCTCCTGCTGCGACGGCCCACCGGGGGCCTGGGACGCGTACGGGCCGGAGCCGAACTCTCCACCCGCACTTGAGGTTGATGAACCTATGCGTCCGGACGCGGCAGGGTCAACAGAGGACGCGCCGCTGCCCCCCTCGGCCCCCGCCACCTCGTCACGGAACAGCGGCCGCTCCGCCTGCCGCGCGCCGCCCTCCTCCGCGCCACCGGCCCGGTGACGGGCACCGCCCGACTCTTCCCGAGCGCTCTTACCGAACAACTTCCCGAACAACTTCACGGGCGATTCCCCTTGACCGAAACAGACCCGCCCGTGGGGCAGGACGAAACCTCATTGCACACCATGTGTGCCGACCCGGACATGAAGACAACGTCCGCGCCCACCAGACAGTTTCCACCACGCACCGCCCTCGCGGTGCTCCGACCCCCCGCAGCCGCACGCGCCCGGCGAGCCTCTCGCGCGTACCGCCCGCGCCCCGGCGACCGACCGCCTCTCACTGCGGTGACGACCGAGCGTAGTCAGGCCGATCCGCCGCCCGCAAGGCGTCCACGACGATCTTCTCCTCGCGGGTGACGGCCACGGTGGCCTGCTCCTTTTCCAGGCTCTGCACCACACCGCCGGGAATGTTGAGGGCGGGCTCCAGATCCTGCGGATCGCCGATCGCCCTGATCCGGAACGGCTGCTCCACGCGCTGCCCGTCGATGCGGACCCGGTCACCGTCCTGCGTGAAGAACGTGCCCGCCACCACCCGGACGTCGTTGATCTGGATCGCCTCGGCACCGGCGGCCCGCAGCTCCTGTATGGCGTCCAGCAGCTTGTACGCGTCGACGGCCCCTTGCGGAGCACTGACGGTGATGGTGAGACCGGGGCCCTCGGCAGCCACCGTCCCGGCCAGCACGCCGAGTTGCTGCTCCTTCTGCTCCGTCTGCCGGCGGGCCTCCTCCGCCTGGTCCGAGCTGTTCTCCAGCTCGGTCCGCTGCTCCTCCAGACGCTGCTTCTCGTCCTGGAGCCGCTGGGTCTGGTCACCGATCTCGTCGAGGATCCGGACGAGGTCCTCCTGGCGTGCGCCGCGGAGCACGCTGGCGTCGCTCGTGGAACGGACCTGGATCGCCAGCCCCAGCCCGAGCACGCACAGCAGCAGCGCCACGATCAGCTGGGCGCGGCTGACCCGTGGCGGCCAGAGAGCGGCCCGCAGCCGCTGACGCCCCGTCATCCCCTCCTCATCACGCGGGCTCGCCGCCGTCGGGACGGCGGCTCCCGCGTCGGGAGCGGGTGCGGGAGGTGCGGGCTCACCGGACGAGGCGCCGGCCGCCGCCGGGCTGCCGCCGGGGCGCTCCCCGCCGGCAGCCGGAGTCTTCTCCTCGGGCAGCGGCTGCCGTCCCGGCCCCGGGTGCCGCGCGGCACCCGTGCCGTTCCGGGGCTCCGCACGCTCCTCCGGCGTCCGGGCGCGGTCCGCGCCGGTGTCCTCCGGCTCCGGTGTCCTGTCGTCGCTCATCGGCCTCACGCCCGGAAGACGTGCCGGCGGATGGCGGCGGCGTTGGAGAAGATCCGGATGCCGAGCACCACCACGACACCGGTGGACAACTGCGCCCCGACACCCAGCTTGTCACCGAGGAAGACGATCAAAGCGGCCACCACCACGTTCGAAAGGAACGACACCACGAAGACCTTGTCGTCGAAGATGCCGTCCAGCATCGCCCGCAGACCGCCGAACACCGCGTCCAGCGCGGCCACCACGGCGATGGGCAGATACGGCTCCACCACCGCCGGAACCTCCGGCCGGACCAGCAGTCCGACCACGACGCCCACGACGAGGCCCAGTACGGCGATCACGATATGCCCTTCCCTGTGTCGGCGGCGTTCTTGCCGCCGGCGCCCAGCGGTTTCGCGGTTCGGATGATCAGACTCGGCGCGGCCGGCAGGTCGACCCGTTCGTGCGCCGAGATGCTCGCACGGACGCCGTAGTTCTCCTGCAGCACCTTCAGGTACTGACCACCGGCACCGTTCTGGAAAGCCTTGCGCAGCCGCTGCCCGTTCCCCACCGCGAGCACCGTGTACGGCGGCGCCAGCGGCCTGTTGTCGACGAGGATGGCCTCGCCGGCCCTCCTGATCGCCGAGACGGCGGTGAGCCGCTGGCCGTTGATCGCGACCGCCTCGGCCCCCGCGCCCCACAGCCCGTTGACGACATGCTGCATGTCGCGGTCACGGACCCGCCCGCTGTCGGCGAAGCTGCTGCTCTCCCGCGGTCCGTCGCCGCCCGCCGCCGCGCTCTCGGCGTCGTCCACCACCAGTCGCAGGCCCGGGCCGTGCACCGGGGTCGCCCCCGCCAGCAGCGCGGTCAGCTCCTCCCGGCTTCCTCCGTGCTTCTCCAGCGCCTCACGCTGGGCGGCTCCGACCTCCCGGCGCAGCCGCTCGACGTTCCGCTCCAGCGTGTCGGACCGCTCGGTCCCCTCCTCGATCCGGCTGATCAGTTCCTCGCGCTCCTTGGCACGGACCGGTGCCTCCACCCTGGCCTGCGCGGCGCCGACGGTCACGACGATCGCCGCGAGCACCAGGCCCGCCGCGAGCCCCAGCTTCGACCGCAGGGTCTTCGGCAGGCCGGCCGAGCCATCGGCCGCACGACGGGCGGCGGCCTCCGCGTAACCCTCGTCCAGGCTGTGCTCCGTCACGTTCGTCAGCAGCGACATGGACGCGTCGGGGCGCGACCGGCGCGCGGGAGTGCTCCGATCGGGGGACTGCTGCGACATGACGCACATCGTCGCATGTGAGGGCCGCCACCGCCGAATGGGCCCACCGGTTCGGCCGATCGTGAGTGGCCCGCCGGCATACGGCGGGCCACTCACGGCATCCCTGCGGGGGCGACGGCTCAGCGGCCGGCGCTGTCCACCACCGCGGCCCACTCGTCGAGCAGCTGCTGCGCGGAGGCGTCGTCCGGGCCCTCGGCCCACAGATGGGTGACCGCCTCCGCCGGGTCCGGCAGGACCATGATCCAGCGGCCGTCGGCCTCCACGACCCGCACACCGTCCGTGGTGTCGACGTGCCGGTCACCGGCGGCTTCCACCACGCTGCGCATGACGAGGCCCTTGACCGCCCACGGCGTGGCGATGTCCCGGCGCCGCACATGGGCCCGCGGGATCCGCGCGTCGATCTGACTCAGCGTCAGCTGAGTCCGGGCGACCAGGGCGATCAGGCGGACGAAGGCGGCCGTACCGTCGAAGACGCTGCTGAACTCGGGGACGATGAAACCGCCCCTGCCGTCGCCGCCGAAGACCGTGGACTCCGCACGGCTGACCCGGGTCAGGTCGTCCGGTGACGTCGTCGTCCACTCCACCTGCGTGCCGTGGTATGCGGCGACCTGCTCCGCGATCCTGGTGGTGGTCACGGGGAGCGCGACCCGCCCGCTGCGCCGCTCGGCCGCCACCAGATCCAGCATGACCAGCAGGGCGCGGTCGTCCTCCACGATCCGTCCGCGCTCGTCGACCAGGGACAGCCGCTCGCCGACGGGGTCGAAGCGCACCCCGAACGCGGCGCGGGCGGAGGCGACGATCTCGCCGAGCCGCACCAGGCCGGAGCGGCGGGCGTCCGCCGTCTCGGTGGGACGCGACTCGTCGAGGCCCGGGTTGATCGTCAGAGCGTCGACCCCGAGCCGCCCGAGGAGGCTGGGGAGGACCAGTCCGGCGCTGCCGTTGGAGGCGTCGACCACGATCTTGAGTCCTGCCTCGGCGACGCCCGTGGTGTCGACGGCACGCAGCAGCGAACCGGTGTACGCGTCGAACACGCTGGCCGGGAAGCGGAGATCGCCGATCTCCCCGGGGAAGGCCCGGCGGTACTCCTGGCGGGCGAAGACCCGGTCGAGTTTGCGCTGCCCCGCCTGGGAGAGATCCGCGCCGCGTTCGTCGAAGAACATGATGTCGACGGAGTCGGGCACCCCGGGGGTCGTGCGGATCATGATGCCGCCGGCGCTGCCGCGCGCGGTCTGCTGACGGGCCACCGGCAGCGGCACGTTCTCCAGGTCCCGCACGTCGATGGCGCTGGTCTGGAGGGCGGAGATCACGGCCCTCTTGAGCGCCCGGGCGCCCCGGGAGTGGTCGCGCGCCGTGGTGACCGTCGAGCCCTTCTTGAGGGTGGTCGCATAGGCCCCTGCGAGCCGCACCACCAGTTCGGGGGTGATCTCGACGTTGAGGATGCCGCTCACCCCGCGGGCCCCGAAAAGCTGCGCCTGGCCGCGGGATTCCCAGATCACCGAGGTGTTGACGAAGGCGCCCGCCTCGATGGTCTTGAACGGGTAGACCCGGACGTTGCCCTGCACAATCGATTCTTCGCCGACGAGGCACTCGTCGCCGATCACGGCTCCGTCCTCGATCCGGGCGGCGCGCATGATGTCGGTGTTCTTGCCGATGACACAGCCGCGCAGATTGCTCTGCTGGCCGATGTACACGTTGTCGTGGACCACGGCCTTGTGCAGGAAGGCGCCGCTCTTCACGACGACATTCGATCCGACGACGGTGTGCTCCCGGATCTCGACCCCGGATTCCACCTTGGCGTAGTCACCGATGTAGAGCGGGCCGCGCAGTACCGCCTCCGGACTCACCTCGGCGCCCTCGGCCACCCAGACACCGGGAGAGATCTCGAAACCGTCGATGTCCACATCGACCTTGCCCTCGAGCACGTCGGCCTGTGCCTTGACGTAACTCTCGTGGGTGCCGACGTCCTCCCAGTAGCCCTCGGCGATGTAGCCGTAGATCGGCTTGCCTTCCTTCATCAGCTGCGGGAAGACATCGCCGGACCAGTCGACCGAGACATCGGCCTCGACGTAGTCGAAGACCTCCGGCTCCATGACGTAAATGCCGGTGTTGACGGTGTCCGAGAACACCTGCCCCCACGTCGGCTTCTCCAGGAACCGCTCGACCTTCCCCTCCTCGTCGACAATGGTGATGCCGAATTCGAGGGGATTGGGCACTCTGGTCAGGCAGACGGTGACGAGTGCGCCCTTCTCCTTGTGGAAGTTGACGAGCTCGGTGAGGTCGAAATCGGTGAGCGCGTCACCGGAGATGACGAGGAAGGAGTCGTCCTTGAGGGCTTCCTCGGCGTTCTTGACGCTGCCGGCAGTACCGAGGGGCTTTTCCTCGTTGGCATAAGTGAGCTCCATTCCGAGCTCTTCCCCGTCACCGAAGTAGTTCTTGACGAGGGAGGCGAGAAACTGCACCGTCACCACGGTCTCGCTCAGCCCGTGCCGCTTGAGCAGCCTCAGAACATGCTCCATGATTGGCCGGTTCGCCACCGGCAGCAGTGGCTTGGGCATGCTTGAGGTCATGGGGCGAAGGCGTGTGCCTTCACCGCCGGCCATCACGACGGCCTTCATGTCGGAAGCGTCCTCCTTGAAGAGACGACGGTCACACCGACCGAGCTCGGCCGGTCCGTCGGGGTGGACCCACCGCACTGGAACGCGGAAACCCTGCGTTCGGCCAGGGCCACGGCGTCGGGGCAGGCTCAGTCGGTCGAGGTATCCGCCTTCACGAGTCGGCGGACCTGAACCACATAGAGAGTTCCTGCCCACCAGTAGAGAGTTGTACCCCATCCCGCGAACGCCCATCCGAAAATAGCAGCGAGCTGCGGAAGCCATCCGCTTCCGTCACTCAGCAGCAGCAACGGGAAGGCGTACATGAGGTTGAACGTCGCCGCCTTGCCGAGAAAGTTGACCTGGGGCGGCGGATAGCCGTGCCGGCGGAGGATGCCCACCATCACCAGCAGGATGAGGTCCCGCGCGAGGAGCGCCGCGGTCAGCCAGAGCGGGATGATGTCGCGCCACGTCAGGCCGACGATGGTCGTGAGGATGTACAGGCGGTCGGCCGCCGGGTCGAGGATCCGTCCCAGGCTGCTGATCTGGTTCCAGCGGCGGGCGAGCTTGCCGTCCAGGTAGTCGCTGACGCCGCTCAGGGCGAGGACGAGCAGGGCCCATCCGTCGGCTTTGGGCCCTCCGAACTCCGGCAGCAGAATCAGCCACAGGAAGAGGGGCACGCCCAGCAGGCGGGCCATGCTGAGAATGTTCGGGATGGTGAGGACACGGTCTGTCTGGACCCTTGTCTCCTGGACCTCCACCCGTGGCCTCCCGGAAGGACGTTCTCGACGATGCTCCCCGACCTTACCGGTGTGCGCGGCCGGCGACCGCAGAGGGTCGGCGGGCGATCCGGACACGCAGAAAAGCCGGGTTTCCCGGGCCGGTCAAGACCCGGGAAACCCGGCTTCACAAGGAGTTCGGCGGCGTCCTACTCTCCCACAGGGTCCCCCCTGCAGTACCATCGGCGCTGAAAGGCTTAGCTTCCGGGTTCGGAATGTAACCGGGCGTTTCCCTCACGCTATAACCACCGAAACACTATGAAACTATACGAACCGGACGGCAACACAGTTCGTTGTTTCAGAACCAACACAGTGGACGCGAGCACCTGAGGACAAGCCCTCGGCCTATTAGTACCAGTCAACTCCACACCTCACGGCGCTTCCATATCTGGCCTATCAACCCAGTCGTCTACTGGGAGCCTTAACCCCTCAAAGGAGGTGGGAGTCCTCATCTCGAAGCAGGCTTCCCGCTTAGATGCTTTCAGCGGTTATCCCTCCCGAACGTAGCCAACCAGCCATGCCCTTGGCAGGACAACTGGCACACCAGAGGTTCGTCCGTCCCGGTCCTCTCGTACTAGGGACAGCCCTTCTCAAGACTCCTACGCGCACAGCGGATAGGGACCGAACTGTCTCACGACGTTCTAAACCCAGCTCGCGTACCGCTTTAATGGGCGAACAGCCCAACCCTTGGGACCGACTCCAGCCCCAGGATGCGACGAGCCGACATCGAGGTGCCAAACCATCCCGTCGATATGGACTCTTGGGGAAGATCAGCCTGTTATCCCCGGGGTACCTTTTATCCGTTGAGCGACGGCGCTTCCACAAGCCACCGCCGGATCACTAGTCCCGACTTTCGTCCCTGCTCGACCCGTCGGTCTCACAGTCAAGCTCCCTTGTGCACTTACACTCAACACCTGATTACCAACCAGGCTGAGGGAACCTTTGGGCGCCTCCGTTACCCTTTAGGAGGCAACCGCCCCAGTTAAACTACCCACCAGACACTGTCCCTGATCCGGATCACGGACCCAGGTTAGACATCCAGCACGACCAGAGTGGTATTTCAACGACGACTCCACCCGAACTAGCGTCCGGGCTTCACAGTCTCCCACCTATCCTACACAAGCCGAACCGAACACCAATATCAAGCTGTAGTAAAGGTCCCGGGGTCTTTCCGTCCTGCTGCGCGAAACGAGCATCTTTACTCGTAGTGCAATTTCACCGGGCCTATGGTTGAGACAGTCGAGAAGTCGTTACGCCATTCGTGCAGGTCGGAACTTACCCGACAAGGAATTTCGCTACCTTAGGATGGTTATAGTTACCACCGCCGTTTACTGGCGCTTAAGTTCTCAGCTTCGCACACCCGAAAGCGCACTAACCGGTCCCCTTAACGTTCCAGCACCGGGCAGGCGTCAGTCCGTATACATCGCCTTACGGCTTCGCACGGACCTGTGTTTTTAGTAAACAGTCGCTTCTCGCTGGTCTCTGCGGCCACCACCAGCTCACACCGCAAGGGTGATCACCAGCAATGGCCCCCCTTCTCCCGAAGTTACGGGGGCATTTTGCCGAGTTCCTTAACCATAGTTCACCCGAACGCCTCGGTATTCTCTACCTGACCACCTGAGTCGGTTTAGGGTACGGGCCGCCATGAAACTCGCTAGAGGCTTTTCTCGACAGCATAGGATCATCCACTTCACCACAATCGGCTCGGCATCAGGTCTCACCCTTACGCGGAGGACGGATTTACCTACCCTCCGGGCTACACCCTTACCCCGGGACAACCACCGCCCGGGCTGGACTACCTTCCTGCGTCACCCCATCACTCACCTACTACCCCCTCGGGTCGTCGGCTCCACCACTCCGACCTCGTCCGAAGACTCAGCCGGCGGCTTCACGGACTTAGCATCAGAAGGTTCAGCGCTGGCGCTTCAAAGCGGGTACCGGAATATCAACCGGTTGTCCATCGACTACGCCTGTCGGCCTCGCCTTAGGTCCCGACTTACCCTGGGCAGATCAGCTTGACCCAGGAACCCTTAGTCAATCGGCGCACACGTTTCCCACGTGTGTATCGCTACTCATGCCTGCATTCTCACTCGTGAACCGTCCACCACTGCCTTCCGGCGCGGCTTCACCCGGCACACGACGCTCCCCTACCCATCCCAACGGTCGTTGGACCTCATGCTGGAATGACACGACTTCGGCGGTACGCTTGAGCCCCGCTACATTGTCGGCGCGGAATCACTTGACCAGTGAGCTATTACGCACTCTTTCAAGGATGGCTGCTTCTAAGCCAACCTCCTGGTTGTCTCTGCGACTCCACATCCTTTCCCACTTAGCGTACGCTTAGGGGCCTTAGTCGATGCTCTGGGCTGTTTCCCTCTCGACCATGGAGCTTATCCCCCACAGTCTCACTGCCGCGCTCTCACTTACCGGCATTCGGAGTTTGGCTAAGGTCAGTAACCCGGTAGGGCCCATCGCCTATCCAGTGCTCTACCTCCGGCAAGAAACACACGACGCTGCACCTAAATGCATTTCGGGGAGAACCAGCTATCACGGAGTTTGATTGGCCTTTCACCCCTAACCACAGGTCATCCCCCAGGTTTTCAACCCTGGTGGGTTCGGTCCTCCACACGGTCTTACCCGCGCTTCAACCTGCCCATGGCTAGATCACTCCGCTTCGGGTCTTGAGCGCGCTACTAAAACGCCCTATTCGGACTCGCTTTCGCTACGGCTTCCCCACACGGGTTAACCTCGCAACACACCGCAAACTCGCAGGCTCATTCTTCAAAAGGCACGCAGTCACGACGCACCGGACAAATCCGATGCGCGACGCTCCCACGGCTTGTAGGCACACGGTTTCAGGTACTATTTCACTCCGCTCCCGCGGTACTTTTCACCATTCCCTCACGGTACTATCCGCTATCGGTCACCAGGGAATATTTAGGCTTAGCGGGTGGTCCCGCCAGATTCACACGGGATTTCTCGGGCCCCGTGCTACTTGGGTGTCGCACAAGCAAGTTGCTGACATTTCGGCTACGGGGGTCTTACCCTCTACGCCGGGCCTTTCGCATGCCCTTCGCCTACACCAACAATTTCTGACTCGCCCGATGGCCGGCAGACCATCGAAGTACGATCCCACAACCCCGTAAGCGCAACCCCTGCCGGGTATCACACGCCTACGGTTTGGCCTCATCCGGTTTCGCTCGCCACTACTCCCGGAATCACGGTTGTTTTCTCTTCCTGCGGGTACTGAGATGTTTCACTTCCCCGCGTTCCCTCCACATACCCTATGTGTTCAGGTATGGGTGACAGCCCATGACGACTGCCGGGTTTCCCCATTCGGACACCCCCGGATCAAAGCTCGGTTGACAGCTCCCCGGGGCCTATCGCGGCCTCCCACGTCCTTCATCGGTTCCTGGTACCAAGGCATCCACCGTGCGCCCTTAAAAACTTGGCCACAGATGCTCGCGTCCACTGTGCAGTTCTCAAACAACGACCAGCCACCCGCCACCCACCCAACCGTGAGTCACCGGGACCGGCAACCGAAGACACAAGCTTCACAGCCCGTGCCCTCAGACACCCAACAGCGCGCCCGGCCGACCCGTCACCCGCGTTCCACACCCCGCCGAAGCAGAGCAGTACTGGTCCAACCGCCGTGCCGAATAGTCAACGTTCCACCCATGAGCAACCAGCACCGGACATTCGCCGGTGTTCTGGCCTCTGACCGGCAGAACCGGGTGAGAAGTGCTCCTTAGAAAGGAGGTGATCCAGCCGCACCTTCCGGTACGGCTACCTTGTTACGACTTCGTCCCAATCGCCAGTCCCACCTTCGACGATTCCCTCCCTTACGGGTTGGGCCACCGGCTTCGGGTGTTACCGACTTTCGTGACGTGACGGGCGGTGTGTACAAGGCCCGGGAACGTATTCACCGCAGCAATGCTGATCTGCGATTACTAGCGACTCCGACTTCATGGGGTCGAGTTGCAGACCCCAATCCGAACTGAGACCGGCTTTTTGAGATTCGCTCCACCTCGCGGTATCGCAGCTCATTGTACCGGCCATTGTAGCACGTGTGCAGCCCAAGACATAAGGGGCATGATGACTTGACGTCGTCCCCACCTTCCTCCGAGTTGACCCCGGCAGTCTCCTGTGAGTCCCCATCACCCCGAAAGGCATGCTGGCAACACAGAACAAGGGTTGCGCTCGTTGCGGGACTTAACCCAACATCTCACGACACGAGCTGACGACAGCCATGCACCACCTGTACACCGACCACAAGGGGGCCGTATCTCTACGGCTTTCCGGTGTATGTCAAGCCTTGGTAAGGTTCTTCGCGTTGCGTCGAATTAAGCCACATGCTCCGCCGCTTGTGCGGGCCCCCGTCAATTCCTTTGAGTTTTAGCCTTGCGGCCGTACTCCCCAGGCGGGGAACTTAATGCGTTAGCTGCGGCACGGACGACGTGGAATGTCGCCCACACCTAGTTCCCAACGTTTACGGCGTGGACTACCAGGGTATCTAATCCTGTTCGCTCCCCACGCTTTCGCTCCTCAGCGTCAGTATCGGCCCAGAGATCCGCCTTCGCCACCGGTGTTCCTCCTGATATCTGCGCATTTCACCGCTACACCAGGAATTCCGATCTCCCCTACCGAACTCTAGCCTGCCCGTATCGAATGCAGACCCGGGGTTAAGCCCCGGGCTTTCACATCCGACGCGACAAGCCGCCTACGAGCTCTTTACGCCCAATAATTCCGGACAACGCTCGCACCCTACGTATTACCGCGGCTGCTGGCACGTAGTTAGCCGGTGCTTCTTCTGCAGGTACCGTCACTTGCGCTTCTTCCCTGCTGAAAGAGGTTTACAACCCGAAGGCCGTCATCCCTCACGCGGCGTCGCTGCATCAGGCTTCCGCCCATTGTGCAATATTCCCCACTGCTGCCTCCCGTAGGAGTCTGGGCCGTGTCTCAGTCCCAGTGTGGCCGGTCGCCCTCTCAGGCCGGCTACCCGTCGTCGCCTTGGTAGGCCATCACCCCACCAACAAGCTGATAGGCCGCGGGCTCATCCTGCACCGCCGGAGCTTTCCACCACCATCGGATGCCCGAGATGGTCGTATCCGGTATTAGACCCCGTTTCCAGGGCTTGTCCCAGAGTGCAGGGCAGATTGCCCACGTGTTACTCACCCGTTCGCCACTAATCCCCTCCGAAGAGGTTCATCGTTCGACTTGCATGTGTTAAGCACGCCGCCAGCGTTCGTCCTGAGCCAGGATCAAACTCTCCGTGAATGCTTCACGCAAGAGCGGCGCAGCCCGGAGGAATAATCCGGACCGCGCACAGCGTCCTCGCTGTAAAATCGCCTCCCGACCGCCACCACACTCGATGGCACGGGAGGACTTGCTTCAAAGGAACCTCATCCCGGCAGCAAACCTGAATCTGCCGCCCGGACGGGGTATCAACATATCTGGCGTTGACTTTTGGCACGCTGTTGAGTTCTCAAGGAACGGACGCTTCCTTCGGCCCCGTCTCCGGGCCCTCCGGGCGCTTCCCTTCGGTGTTCCCAACCCTACCAGTGGTTCCGACTCTCTCCGACCACTGTCCGAGGACATGCGGAGAAGGGAAGTCGCTTGCCATGGCAAAGAGTTGAAAGGTGCTGCCCACTCCGCACGGCCAGTCCGCCGGTGCTCCCTCGTGGGCAGGGGTTCGACAGTACAGCGCACCGTCGCGGCGAAGCAAATCGATTCGGCACCGGCCCGTTTGGAGTCCATGACTTAGGCTGCTGCCAGCACGTCGCCCCTGGCACGGCCAGGCGGGCGCCGTTTGATCAATCTCCGCTCGAGAGGCTTCCCATGACCACCGTGACGTCCCCGGTCGCCGGCCGTTCCATTGGACTCGCGGCAGTGCCCGATCCGGTGTTCTCCGGTGCGATGGTGGGCCCGGGCACCGCCGTTGACCCCGTGCGTGAGCCGTCCGCCGCCGTCGCACCCGTGGACGGCATCATCGTCTCCCTGCACCCGCACGCCTTTGTCGTCGTCGACGAGGAGGGGCACGGTGTGCTGACACATCTGGGCATCGACACGGTGCAGTTCAACGGCGAGGGCTTTGAACTGCTGGTCGGCAAGGGAGACACGGTGCGCCGGGGTGACCCGGTCGTGCGGTGGGACCCCGCGCAGGTCGAGGCGGCCGGCAAGTCCCCGGTCTGCCCGGTCGTGGCGCTGGAGGCCACCGCGGAGTCGCTCTCCGACCTCTCCGAGTCCGGTGACGTCGCCGCGGGCGCCCTTCTCTTCTCCTGGACTTGAGCACGGCGCCGTCGCGGGACGGCGGACACGACTTCCCTCGCGGCGGGCGGCAGGGCCCGGCCGCATCGATCGGAGACGGGTGCGATGAAGACAACACTGCGAGGCGTCGGCGTGAGCCACGGAGTGGCGATCGGCGAGGTACGGCACATGGGGACGGCGGTGCTGGAGCCGCCCGCCAAGCAGATCCCCGAGCAGGAGGCGCCGCGTGAGCAGGCTCGGGCGCGGCGTGCCGTGGAGGCCGTCTCCGCGGACCTGACGGCCCGTGGGCAGTTGGCCGGGGGCGAGGCGCAGGCGGTGCTCGAGGCCCAGGCGATGATGGCCCAGGACCCGGAGCTGATGGCCGACGTCGACCGCCGGATCGCGGTGGGCAGCACCGCTGAGCGTGCCGTGTACGACGCCCTCGCGGCGTACCGGTCGCTGCTCGCGGGGGCCGGGGAGTATCTGGCCGGGCGGGTGGCCGATCTGGACGATGTGCGGAACCGGATCGTGGCGCGGCTGCTCGGGGTGCCGATGCCGGGGGTTCCGGACAGCGATGAGCCGTATGTCCTGATCGCGCGGGATCTCGCGCCGGCCGACACCGCGCTGCTCGACCCGACGCTGGTGCTGGGCTTCGTCACCGAGGAGGGCGGGCCGACCAGCCACAGCGCGATTCTGGCGCGGGCTCTCGGGGTCCCGGCCGTGGTGGCGCTGCCGGGGGCGTGCGACCTGGCCGAGGGGACGGTCATCGCCGTCGACGGCAGCACCGGTGAGGTGTTCGTGTCGCCGAGCGCGGACAAGCGGGCGGAGATCGAGGCGGCGGCGGCCGCGCGGCGGGCCGCGCTGACCGCGGTCACCGGGCCGGGGGCGACCTCGGACGGGCACAAGGTGCCGCTGCTCGCCAACGTCGGCGGGCCGGCCGATGTGCCGGCGGCGGTCGAGGCCGGCGCCGAGGGCGTGGGGCTGTTCCGCACCGAGTTCCTGTTCCTGGACGACGGTGAGAACGCGCCGTCGGAGGAGAAGCAGGTCGAGGCCTACCGGACGGTGCTGGAGGCGTTCCCGGAGGGGCGGGTGGTTGTCCGCGTGCTGGACGCGGGCGCCGACAAGCCGCTCGCCTTCCTGACTCCGGCCGACGAGCCGAATCCCGCGCTCGGTGTGCGGGGGCTGCGGACCCTGCTCGACCATCCCGAGGTGTTGCGGACCCAGCTCACGGCCCTGGCCAGGGCCGCCGAGGGGCTGCCGGTCTATCTGGAGGTCATGGCCCCGATGGTGGCGGACCGCACCGACGCCAGGGCGTTCGCCGATGCCTGCCGGGAGGCCGGGCTGCGGGCGAAGTTCGGGGCCATGGTGGAGATTCCGTCGGCCGCGCTGCGGGCCCGGTCGATCCTGCAGGAGGTGGAGTTCCTCTCGCTGGGGACCAATGACCTCGCGCAGTACACCTTCGCGGCGGACCGGCAGGTCGGTGCCGTGTCCCGCCTGCAGGACCCCTGGCAGCCGGCGCTGCTCGACCTGGTGGCGATCTCGGCGGAAGCGGCCAAGGCGGAGGGCAAGAGCTGCGGGGTGTGCGGGGAGGCCGCCTCGGATCCGCTGCTCGCCTGTGTGCTGACGGGTCTGGGCGTCACGAGTCTGTCCATGGGCGCCGCCTCGCTGCCGTATGTCCGGGCGACGCTGGCCCAGCACACCCTGGCCCAGTGCGAGCGCGCGGCGGCGGCCGCCCGTGCGGCCGACACCGCCGAGGAGGCCCGGAGGGCCGCACAGGCGGTGCTGTCCGGGGAGTGACCGGCGGGGCCGGTGCCCTTACGGGGTGTTGTTGCCGGCCGGTGGCCGTTCCGCTGCGGCGGAGCGGCCACCGGCCGTTTCCGGTCAGCCGCCGTGCGCCGGTGGCCCGCAGCAGCCGTCCGGTTCCGGGAGGTCGAAACCGGGGAGGTGGTCGACGCCCGGTTCGGGGGCCACCGGTTCACCGGTCCCGGGGTCGGTGCAGTAGGCGGAGAAGACCTCCGCGGCCGTCAGGGGGCGGAGCCAGGAGTCTCGCAGGGCCCAGCCGCGGACCCGGTCACGGCCGTCGGGGACGCTGGTGCGCAGCACGACTCCGCCCGGGGCGCCGGTCGCGATGCCCGCAGCGAGCACCGAGCAGAAGAGCATCGTCTCGGCCTCCGGGCTGCGGAGCCCGCCGCGCTCCCCGCGCTCGGCGTGCAGGGCCGCGGTGAGGGGCGCGGGGCCGGCGGGCACGCTGCAGACGAGGTGGTGGACGCCCGGGCCGGCCGCGCCGACCAGCCGCAGGAGGGCGTGGGAGGCGCGGCTGCAGGCCGTGCGGCCGATGTCCTCGCCGCAGCCGGGGCAGTCGCCCGCCGCGGCCAGGATCATGGTGGCGACCTCCAGGCCGGCGCGGCGCTCGGCGGCGTCGACGAGTTGGGGTACCAGCAGGCCGACCGGCTGTCCGTCGTAGGGGACGGTGGCGCCGGCCGCGGCGAGCTCGGCGGTGTAGCGGGCGCGGCTGGCGGGCTCGGCCGGGTCGATGCCGTGCTCGGCGCAGTAGGCGTGGAAGCGGTCCGGGTCGAGGAGGGCGACGGTGGTGTGGCCGTCCCGGGCGGCGAGGGCGCGGAGCGCGTCCTCGGTCTGGCGGAGGTAGGCGCGGTGGCCGTCGAGCGCGGTGAAGGGCGGGTAGTCCCGCATGGCGGCGAAGTCCTCCTCGTCGGCCAGCAGGGCGAGGGTGGCGGCGGTTTCGCGGAGCAGCGGGTGCCGGGCGGTGGTGGTCTTGCGGTCGGATCGGGACATGGCCGGGTCTCCCCCTCGGTTACGTTCGGTTCTCTTCGGAACCAGATTTCTCACTGAACGTAACCGAGGGGTCTGACAAGCGGGTGCGGGCGGCTGCCGGCCGGTGGGTCAGGGGCGGTCGGCCGCGCGTTGTTCGGCGACGCGCCCGTAGAAGCGGAGCAGTTCGATGTTGTCGACGGAGCCCGGGTTGACCGCCTTGTCGAGGGCGACGCCCTGGAGGAGCCGCTTGACCGGGACTTCGATGCGCTTCCCGGTGAGGGTGTGCGGGACGCCCGGGGCCTCGATGATCTCGTCGGGGACGTGGCGGGGGGAGAGCTGCTCGCGGATGACGCGCCGGATGCGGTCGCGGAGGGCGTCGTCGAGGACGGCTCCTTCCGTGAGGTGGACGAAGAGCGGCATCCAGTAGCCGCCGTCGGGCTGTTCGACGCCGATGACGAGGGATTCCCGGATTTCGGGGAGCCGTTCGACGGCCTCGTAGATGTCGGCGGACCCCATACGGACGCCCTGGCGGTTGAGGGTGGAGTCGGAACGGCCGTGGATGACGACGGAGCCGCGCGAGGTGACGGTGATCCAGTCCCCGTGGCGCCAGTTGCCGGGGAACATCTCGAAGTAGCTCTCGCGGTAGCGGGAGCCGTCGGGGTCGTTCCAGAAGCGGATGGGCATGGACGGCATGGGGTTGGTGACGACGAGCTCGCCGACCTCGTCGGTGACCGGCCTCCCCTGCGGGTCCCACGCCTGGAGGCCGGTGCCGAGGCCGGGTGCCTGCAGTTCGCCGATGTGGACGGGGAGGGTGGGGACGGCGCCCGCGAAGCAGCTGCAGACGTCGGTGCCGCCGCTGACGGAGGCGATCCACAGGTCTTCGGACACCTCGTCGTGGATCCAGCGGAAGCCGTCGGGCGGGAGGGGGGAGCCCGTGGTGGCGACGCACTGGACGCGGGAGAGGTCGAAGTCGCGGCCGGGGTGGACGCCGGCCTTGCGGCAGGCCATGACGTAGGCGGCCGAGGTGCCGTAGAGGGTGGCGCCGGTGCGTTCGGCGACGCGCCACTGGGCGTCGGTGGCGGGGTAACCGGGGCTGCCGTCGTAGAGGACGACGGTGGTGCCGGTGAGCAGGCCGGAGACGAGGAAGTTCCACATCATCCAGCCGGTGGAGGTGTACCAGAAGAAGCGGTCCTCGGGACCGAGGTCGCAGTGGAGGCCGAGCTGCTTGAGGTGTTCGACGAGGATGCCGCCCTGGGACTGGACGATGGCCTTCGGCAGCCCGGTGGTGCCGGAGGAGTAGAGGACCCACAGCGGGTGGTCGAAGGGGACGTGTTCGAAGACCGGTTCGGTGTCGGCGGCGGTGAGGGCGTCCCACTCCAGGGCGCCCTCGGGGGCGGGGGTGCCGAGCAGCGGGATGTGCACGGTGGCGCGCAGGCCCGGGAGTTCGCGGCGGAGTTCGGCGACGGTCTCCGTGCGGTCGTGCTCCTTGCCGCCGTAGCGGTAGCCGTCGACGGTGAACAGGACCACGGGCTCGACCTGCTGGAAGCGGTCGAGGACGCTGCGCGCGCCGAAGTCGGGCGCGCAGGAGGTCCAGACGCCGCCGACGGCGGCGGTGGCCAGGAGGGCGACGGCGGCCTCGGGGATGTTGGGCAGGTAGCCGCTGACCCGGTCACCGGGGCGGACGCCGAGGCGGCGCAGTCCGGCGGCGAGCGAGCCGACCTGACGGCGGAGTTCGGCCCAGGTGACGGGGCGCGGTTCGTGCGTCTCGTCGACGTACAGCAGGGCCGGCTCGCCGGCGCGGGCCGGGTCCTCGGCGGCGCGGAGGGCGTGCTCGGCGTAGTTGAGGGTGGCGCCGGGGAACCAGGTGGCGCCGGGCATGGAGCGGTCGGCGAGGACCGTCTCGTACGGGGTGGTGAAGCGGACGTCGAACCACTCGGTCACCGCCTGCCAGAACGTGGCGAGTTCGCCGACGGACCACTGGTGCAGGGCGGCGTAGCTCGCGGCGGGGTCGCCGGGGACGGCCGCGGGGGCGCCGAAGCGTTCGGCGGCCCAGGCCTGGAAGCGGGTCAGCCGGGCGCCCTCGATCCGGTCGGGTCCGGGGCTCCACAGGGGCTCCGGCTGCTCCGGCCCGTCTGCGGTCGTCGGTGCTGCGCTGTGCGCGGCGGTCATGGCGGCTCCCGTGCTGTGTTCACGCGTCGTGTGCGTCGTCGCCGCGCACGGCCCGGCCCCCGGGGTGGTGGCCGGGGGGCGTGCGGGTGCGCGGCGGCTGTGCAGGACGATGCCATGGGATCGTCCTCCGCACCAGGGCGGACCCGCCACAGCGGGTCGGCGGGAGGTGTGGGCGCGCCACACGCCGGGCCGGGCGCGGACCGTGTGCCGGGCCGGGTTGCGGTCCGTGCGGAGCGGAGGGGCGCCGTCGTGGCGACGGCGGTCCGGGGGCTCGGTCAAGGTGTGGTGAACGACAGTTGAACAAAGGACATCCGGGCTCTCCCCACCGGTCGGCCGAGTGGCAGTCTGAGCAGCATGGATGCGCGTGGCCTGGTGCGGTCGGTGGGGGTGCTGGGGACGGCCCGGGGTGTGCGGTCGGTCCGGTCGGCGTGGCGCCGGAGCCGGGCCGACGCGGCGGCGCTGCCGCGCCCGGGGGCGGAGCGGGCCCGGGTACCGGGGGCGGCCGTGGGCGCGGAGCCGCGGCCCGGTGGCGGGGTGGTGCGGTTCGCGCGGTCCTCGCTGCTGGTGCGGGTGACGGTGGGCGGCGCGGTGTTCTGCGGCTGGGACGGCGCCGGGCCGGAACCGTCGTACGGGCTGGCGCACGGCTGCCCGGCGGCCGACGCCCGGGCGGAGCTGGAGCCCGACACGGAGGGCGGCTGGCGGGTGGTCTCCGAGCGGATGACCGTGGCGGTCTCGCGTCTCGGCGCGGTGGAGTTCCGGACGCCGGGCGGGGTGGTGCTGCGGCGGGATCTGCCGCCGCGCTGGTGGGACCCGGCGGATGCGGGGGACGCGGGAAGCGCGGGGGACGCCGGGGGCACCCCTCCGGGTGCGGGCGGGTCCCGCTGGACCCAGTGTTCCCGGGTGGCGGCGGACGCGCGGTTCTTCGGCCTGGGCGGCCGCGCGGCGGGGCCGCGGCTGGCCGGCGGCCCGTACCGGCTCTGGAACACGGCCCCCGGCGGGGCGTTCGGGCCGGGGAACGACCCGCTGCCGGTGACGATGCCGGTGCAGCTGGTCGTCGCGGACGCGGGGACCCATCTGGTCTTCCACGACAACTCCTGGAACGGCTGGGTGCGGCTGCGGGAGGGCGCCGAGGGCGCGGGGTCCGGGCACGACCGGCCGGGCAGCTGCGAACTGCGGTTCGACGGCGGTCCGGTGCGCTCCTGGACGGTGGTGGGCGGCCCGGCCCGGGTGCTGCGCGGCTGGACGGCGCTCACCGGCGCGCCCGCGCTCCCGCCGGGCTGGGCGTTCGGGCACCAGCACGCGTACGACGCGTCCGGCGGCGGGGGCGGGGAGGGCGCGCCGGCGGTGGCGGCGGCGTACCGGGAGCTCGGGCTGCCGCTATCGGCCCTGCATGTGGACTCCCCCGGTCTTCCGGCGCAGCGGAAGGCCGGGCACGGGTCCGCCCACGGGACGGCCGGGAGCGACGGCCACGGAACGCGGCTCGGTCCCGGGTCCGGGTCCGGGTCCGCGACCGGCCCGGGCGCCGGCTCCGGCCCCGGCGCGGAGACGGTCCGGCTCGTGGCGGCCGTCCGGCCCGGGGTGCGCGCGGAGCGCGGCGATCCCGCGTACGACAGCGGGGTGGCCGCCGGTGTCTTCGTGCGGGACGCCAGGGGCCGGAAGGTGCGGGGCCTGGTCGGGGCCGGGGACGCGGTGTTCCCCGACTTCACCGATGTCCGGGTGCGCAAGTGGTGGGGCGGCCTCCTGGAGGAGCTGCTGCCGCGCGGTACCGCCGGTCTCTGGCTGGACGGGAACGAACCGCTGTCCCTGGCGGCGTTCGGTGACGCCACGCTGCCGCTGTCGGCGCGGCACGCGCTGGACGGGCGGGAGGGCGACCACCGGGAGGCGCACAACGTCTACGGCCTGCTGATGGCACGGGCCGCTTACGAGCACCTGTTCGAACTGCGCCCGCAGGAGCGGCCGTTCCTCGTCTCCCGTGCGGGGTGGGCGGGCAGCCAGCGCTACGGGGGCGTGGTGGCGGGCCCGGCGGTGGCGGACTGGAGTGGGCTGCGGGCGTCACTGTCGCTGGTGCTCGGTCTGGGGCTGTGCGGGGTGCCGTACTGCGGGCCGGACGTGGGCGGCGGTGAGCCGCTGCCGCCGGAGCTGTACCTGCGCTGGTTCCAGCTGGCCGCGTATCTGCCGCTGTTCCGCACCCGGTCACCCGGCGGCCCCGGTGCGGCGGCGCCGGGCCGGCCGCGGGGGCCGTGGGAGGCGGCGCCCTGGGTGCTGGAGCACGCCCGGGCCGCGCTGGCCGGGCGCGAGCGGCTGCTGCCGTACTTCCTGACGCTGGCGCGGATCGCGCGGCGCACCGGGGCCCCGTATGTGCGTCCGCCGTGGTGGGGCTCGCCGGGTGACCGGCGGTTGCGGGACTGCGGGGACACGTTCCTGCTGGGCGACGCGCTGCTGGTCGCACCGGTGCTCGAGCCGGGGGCCGTCCGGCGGGCGGTGCGGCTGCCGCGCGGGCGCTGGTACGACACGGTGACCGAAGACATGTACGAAGGGCCGGGGACCGTGGTGCTGGAGGCGCCGCTGTCGCGGATCCCGCTGCTGGCGCGGGCGGGCGCGGTGCTGCCGGTGGCGTCGCCGGCGGGCGGGGTGGAGCTGGAGGTGTGGGCCCCGGCACCGGGGCGGACGGGACGCGGGGTGTTCGCGGCGGGCACGGGTGACGGTGCGGAGCGTTCCCGGTTCGAGCGGTTCACCACCCGGCGTGACGGCGGGCGGGTGGTGGTCGAGCGGGAGGGCGGCGGTGAGATCGGGCTGCCGCTGCGGATCCGCGGGCTGCCGGCGGCGGAGAGCTGAGCGGGCGGGTTCCCGGGCCCGCGGCCGGTGCCGTTCGGGGCTGCCGTGGGGCGCCGCCCCGCCGCCCGGGGCGCCCGTGCCCCGTCAGAGCGGCGCGTAGCGGTAGCGGCCCACGAACCAGCCGCGGACGGCCTCCGTGTGCAGAGGGAAGGCCAGTTCGGCGGGGGCACTCAGGATCTGCCAGCCGTCGGTCTCGTCGGTGGGGGCGGACGGCGGCAGGTCCGCTTCATCGCGTTCGGGCAGCAGCCCGAAGACCAGCAGGTGCCCGCCGGGGGAGCTGAGGACGTCCGCCAGGCGCACCTCCCGTGCGGCGGCCTCGATTCCGGTCTCCTCGCGGAGCTCGCGGACGACGGCGGCACGCCAGTCCTCACCGTGGTCGATGAATCCGCCCGGCAGGGCGAGCAGGCCGCGCCCGGGCTCGATGGCACGGCGGACCACGGCCGGCCCCACGCCGCCGGACCGGCCTCCGCCCGCCGTACGGACGGGAAGCAGGGCCACCGCGACCGGCAGCGGATTGCGGTAGGAGACGTTTCCGCAGTTCGCGCAGGTACGGGGCCATCCGGTGCCGGGCGGGAAGGCGGCACCGCAGAAGGAACAGTGGGAATCCGGACGCGGCTCGGTGATCACGGGCGGACTGTAGCGGACGCGGCGGGTTCCCCGGGCGGCTCCCCGGGGTCCGGTCCGCCCCGGCCGCAGGCGTTTGGGCGGTGGGTGGCGGGTACCCCGCAGGGTGAGCGATGCCGGTCACCGGCCCCGGCGGGCACCGGGCGCGGCCGGGGTACGCGCGGGGCGCGCTCCCCGGCGGCCGGCGCGCTTGCGGGTGCTCCCGGGCGTCCCGGGTTCCGTCCCGCACGCCGGGTCCCGGCCCCGGCCACCGGGACACGCGAACCGTGACCGGCGGGGACGCGACGGCGGGCGCCGAACGCCGTGCCCGCGGTGCGCCGGCACGGTCTCCGAGGAAGACGCGCCGTGGTTCTCCGGAGGTGTGCACCGGTGCGGTTTCCCCATGGGCGCCGGTGCGGTAAGGACAGCACATGTCTCAACTCCTGTGTCCCGGAGGTCTCGTGTCCCGTTCCGGTGTACGTGCCCGGCCGGTGGCGGCGGCCGCCGCCCTGCTCGTCCTGGCCGCCGGCGCGCCCGCCGCCTCGGCCGCCCCCTCTGCCGCACCGCCCGCCGCCACCGGCCCGGACCGGGGCCGGGAGCCGCGCGCGCCCCGGGAGTTCGTCGATCTGCGGTCCGTCGACCGGACGGTTCTGCACGACATCCGCTACGCCACCCGGCACAACTTCGTCGGCGACCGGATCGACGGCTACCGCGAGCCGCTGTGCCTCCTCACCGAGCCGGCCGCCCGGGCGCTGAAGAAGGCCCAGCGCGCCTTCCGGGCGCGCGGTTACTCCCTGAAGGTCTACGACTGCTACCGCCCGCAGCGGGCGGTCGACCATTTCGTGCGCTGGGCCGGGGACCCCGGCGACCAGCGCATGAAGCGGGAGTTCTACCCGGAGGTCGACAAGTCCCGGCTGTTCGAGGACGGCTACATCGCCGAGCGTTCCGGGCACAGCCGCGGCAGCACCGTCGACCTCACCCTGGTGCGGCTGCCCGCCGGGAAGACCGGCCCCTACCGGCCCGGCGAGCCGCTGGTGCCGTGCACCGCGCCGCGCGAGGAGCGGTTCCCGGACAACTCCGTGGACATGGGCACCGGTTACGACTGCTTCGACCCCCTCTCCCACACCCTCGACGAGCGTGTCCGGGGCGAGCAGCGGCGGAACCGGCTGCTGCTCAAGAAGGGGCTGGAGCGGGCGGGCTTCGTCAACTATCCCAAGGAATGGTGGCATTACACGTACCAGCCCGAGCCGTTCCCCGACAGCTATTTCGACTTCCCCGTGGACCGGCGCTCGCTGTCCGGCCGCGGCCGTGCGGAGGAGTAGCCCGGCGGGAGGGCACGTCCTCCCCGGTGTTCAGCGGCCCTCACCCGTGGTGGGGCGTGTCGCGGAGTCGCAGGTCACGATGAGCGTCCCGGCCTCGGGGGGAGATCCCGGCAGCGCACTCGACCGCGTCGGGGCGAGGCCCGGAGACATGTCCGTCCATGACGGCGGTGTGGGTCGGGGTGGTCCCCGTGGTCGGGAACCCGCGCGGCCGTGTCGGGCACGGGGAGGGACGCCCCTGGGGTGACCGGGGGCGCCGACCGGTCCGCCCCGCTCGGTGCCCGGCGGAGGCCGGTACGGGCGGGCGGCGGCCCGTCAGGTGGTGACGGGCTCCGGCTGGTCGGAGGCGAAGGCCATGGCGTGCTCGACGACGGAGATCAGCACCTCCTTGGCGGAGGCGCGCTCCCGGACGTCGCAGAGGATCACCGGGGTGCCGGGGGTGAGGTCGAGGGCCTCGCTGACCACCTCGGGCGGGTAGCGGTCGGCGCCGTCGAAGCAGTTGACGGCGACGGTGAACGGGATGCCGCGGCGCTCGAAGTAGTCGACGGCGGCGAAGCTGTCGCTCAGCCGGCGGGTGTCGGCGAGGACGACGGCGCCCAGGGCGCCCTGGGCCAGTTCGTCCCAGAGGAACCAGAACCGGTCCTGCCCGGGGGTGCCGAAGAGGTACAGCACCAGATCGTCGCGGAGCGAGATCCGGCCGAAGTCCATGGCGACGGTGGTGGTGCGCTTGCCCTCGACGCCTTCGAGGGAGTCCACCGGCCGCCCGACCTCGGTGAGCATCTCCTCGGTGCGCAGCGGCTTGATCTCGCTCACCGTGCTCACCAGGGTCGTCTTGCCGACGCCGAAGCCGCCCGCCACCAGGATTTTCAGCGTGACGGGCTCGACGGCGGCCGCGCTGCGGCGTTCAGAACGCCCGAAGACCATCGATCTGTTCCTCCGTGTCATAGGGGACGCAGGCCGGAGTGGTTCCGCGGGGCCGCCGGACCGGCCGTCCGGCGCCCGCGGGCCGGGTCTCCGGCCGCGGTGACGGATCGGCGCCGCGGTACGCGGAACCGGGCAACTCCCCCGGGGCATGCGATCGTTCCCGATGGACTGTAGTCCGGGCAAGTGTCCGGCGTGTCACCGCCTCCGGTGATACGGGGCCCGGCGCTGGGCCGGACAGGGGGCGTGCCGGACATCGAGGGATTCGCCGGGCACGGCGCCGGGCGGCCGGGCCCGGCCGCGGTCAGTCCGTCTCCAGCGGCACGCGCCAGGTGATGGTCGTGCCGCCGCCCGGCGTACCGGTCAACTCGAAGGAACCGCCGAGCTGTTCGGCCCGCTCGGTGAGGTTGCGGAGTCCGCTGCGGCGGCCCTCCTCCGCGGGGATGCCCACCCCGTTGTCGGAGACCGACAGGACGAGTTCCGTGGAGGTCACCTTGACGGCGACGTCGGTGCGGGTGGCCTGGGCGTGCCGGGCGGCGTTGGACAGGGCCTCCCCGAGGACGGCGACCGCGTGGTCGGCCACCTGGCGGGGCACCTGGGTGTCGAGCAGGCCCTCCATGCGCAGGCTCGGCGGGAAGCCCATGGGCCCGGCGATCTCGCCGACCGCCTGCGCGATCCGGGCCCGCAGGTTGTGGCCCTCTCCCGGCTGGCGGGAGCGCAGGCCGAAGATCGTCGAACGGATGATCTTGATGGTCTCGTCCAGGTCGCCCACCGCCCGCACCACGCGCTCCGAGGCGCCTTCGTGCTCGATGAAACGGGCGGCGCTCTGCAGGGTCATCCCGGTGGCGAAGAGCCGCTGGATGGCGAGGTCGTGCAGGTCCCTCGCGATCCGGTCGCGGTCCTCCAGCAGCGCGATCTGCTCGGCGTCCTGCTGCCGCTCGGCGAGCTCCATCGCCACCGCGGCCTGTCCGGCGAAGCCCAGCAGCGGCTCCGTCTCCTGGTCGCTGAAGGCGAGCCGGTCCTTCTCCCGGACGAGGAGGAGCACGCCGCGGACGCCGGTGGCGGTGCCGATGGGCACGGCCACCGCCGGGCCGAGGCCGATGAACCGTTCCGGCCCGGCGGAGATCCTGGGGTCGCCGGCGGCGTCGGCGCTGGTGACGGGGATGGCTTCGCGGAAGGCGAGCCCGCACAGGCTGGACTCGATGGGCAGCACCAGACCGCGGTGGACGTCCGACTCGCGGCCGATCGCCAGTTCCACGGAGAGATTGGCCCCGTCGCCGACCGGCAGGGCGACGACGGCCAGGACGGAGGAGGTTATCTCCCGGGCGCGCTCGGCGATCCTGCCGAGCACCTCGCCGCGGGGCCGGCCGGAGAGCAGTTCGTAGGTGACCTCGCCGCTCGCCCGCAGCCAGCGCTCGCGCTGCCGTGACTCCTCGTACAGCCGGGCGTTGTCGATGGCCACACCGGCCGCGACGGCGAGGGTGGACAGGACGGCCTCGTCCTCGTCGTCGAACTGCCCGCCGCCGCGCTTCTCGGTGAGGTACAGATTGCCGAAGACCTTGCCGCGGACCCGGATGGGGGTGCCGGCGAAGCTGTTCATCGGCGGGTGGTTGGCGGGGAAGCCGTAGGAGGCGGAGTGGTCGGAGAGCTTGGCCAGCCGCAGCGGTTCCGGGTTGCGGATGAGCTCGCCCAGGATGCCGTGGCCTGCGGGGTACGGGCCGATGGCGGCGATCTCCTCCTCGCTGAGGCCGACCGTGAGGAATTTCACCAGCCCCTTGCCGTCCTCGCTGATCACGCCGAGGGCCGCGTACTCGGCGTCGACCAGGGCCGCGGCCGCCTCGACGATGCGCTGGAGCACCCCCTCCAGATCGAGCTCCCGCCCGACCGAGAGCACGGCCTCCAGCAGGTGGTGGACCCGGTCCCGGGTGCCCCGGGCGGCGTCGATCCGGGCCTGCAGCTCCTCCAGCAGTTCGTCCAGCCGCAGCTGCGGCAGCCGCACCACACCGCTGTCCTCGGCGCTTCCCACCCTGTGCTCACCTCCACATGGTCCCGGCGGGCCGAACGCCGGCCGGGGTCACGCCCCCCACGGTATCCGGACCAGCGGAGCTTCAGACACGCTCCCACCCGCGCCGGGGCCGGCGGGAGCCCATCTGGACGTCGCGGCTGCGGTAGACGATGTACGGACGGGTGAGGTAACCGAGCGGCGCGGTGAGCATGTGCACGAGCCGGGTGAAGGGCCAGGCGGCGAAGAGGGCCAGCGCGCTGAGGGCGTGCAGCTGGAAGAGCACGGGTGCGCCGGCCATCAGGGCGGGGTCGGGCTGGAAGAAGAAGATGCCGCGGAACCAGGGCGAGATGGTGGTGCGGTAGTCGTAGCCGCCGCCGACGACGTTCGCGGCCACGGTGGCGACGAGCCCCAGGACGATGGCGAGCACCAGCAGCAGGTACATGAACTTGTCGTTGCGCGTGGTGGCCAGGAAGACGGGGCCGACGGTGCGCCGCCGGTAGACGAGGATGGCGATGCCGGCGAGGGTGCTGATCCCGGCGATGGTGCCCAGCACCACGGCCGTGACGTGATAGGTGTGCTCGCTGATCCCGGCGGCCTCGGTCCAGCTCTTGGGGATCACCAGCCCGCCGATGTGGCCGATGAGCACCACCAGGATGCCGAAGTGGAAGAGCGGGCTGCCGATCCGCAGCAGCCGGCTCTCGTGGAGCTGGGAGGAGCGGGTGGTCCAGCCGAACTTGTCGTAGCGGTAGCGCCAGACGTGCCCGGCGACGAACATCGTCAGGGCGATGTACGGCAGCACCACCCAGAGGAAGATCTCCAGGGCGCCGGACTCCCCCACGGCGGTCTCGGCGGCCAGGGCGCGCAGGGGCCCGGGGGTCGTGGCGGGGGGCATCATCGGCGGCCTCCGACGGGGTCGGGCATGAACTGCGGGGGTGTGAAGGGGGCCAGGCCGACCTCTTCCTCGGGCGGGCCCTCGGCGGCGAGCCGGGCGACGGCCTCCCGCTCGTCCCCGCGGAGCGCGGGCAGGGTGGCCGAGACGGAGTCCAGGACGTGCGCCCAGGGCGCCTCGCTGTCGCGCAGGGCGAGGCGCAGCAGTTCCAGCCCGGCGCGGTGGTCGAGAAGCAGCTTCCGGCCGGCCTCCGGGTGCTGGGCGGCGAATTCCAGGACGACGGCGAGGTGGTCGGGGAGTTCGTCGTCGGTGAGGCGCAGGCCGGCCCGGGCGTAGGTCTGCTTCAGCCGGAGGAGGGCGACGCCGCGCTTCCGGGTGTCGCCGTGGGCGTAGTACGTGAGGAAGGGGCAGCAGCGCTTGCGGTGGTCGAAGACGGATACGTAGTCGGCGGCCAGCGCGGTGAGCGGGGTGGCGCCGGCGTGGTCGAGGAAGCGGAGGAGCGGGGCGGCGGCCGCCTTCGGCAGGGCCCCGGCGGCCCGCCGGGCGAGCCGGGTGTGCTCCGGGAAGCCGTCCTCCGGGTAGGCCAGCAGCAGGGACTGCACCTGCCAGGCCACCGGGATCCAGGGGGTGACGGAACCGTTCACGGCCGGTCCTCCTTGCGTTCGGGGCCGCCGGCGGCGTCCGGGCCGCCGGAGCCGGTGCCGGACGTCTCCGGGCCGCCGGAGGTGTTCGGGGAGGAACCGCGTTCATCGCTCTCCGGCGGGAAGAGTCCCTCGGGGTTCCCCTTGCCGTCCCAGTTGAGGAGGTTGACCCGGGCGGTCTTGTCCTGGGGGGAGGCGACGCTGTCGGCGGTCTGCCGGTCGCGCAGCGCCTGGAAGTTCTCCACGGCGATGGGGCTGGCGCCGCCGGACGCCTCGCCGAAGGGCCCGGAGCCGCTCGGCAGTCCCGCGCCGCCCATGCCGGGGCCGCCCTCGTAGTCGAGGCTGCACTCGGTGGCGAGCTCCTCCAGGCTGTGCGCCTGCTCCGCGTGGGCGGGCGGGATGACGTAGCGCTCGTCGTACTTGGCGAGGGCCAGCAGCCGGTACATGTCGTACATCTGCTCCTCGCCCATGCCGACGGCGGCGGGGATGGAGCCGTCCGGGTCGCGGCCGAGGTTGATGTCGCGCATGTAGGCGCGCATGGCGGCCAGCCGGCGCAGGACCGCGTCGACCGGGGCCGGGTCGCCGGCGGTGAAGAGCTGGGCGAGGTAGTCGACGGGGATGCGGAGCGCGTCGATGGCGGCGAAGAGGTTGCCGGAGTCCTCGGCGTCGTAGCCGGTGTCGCGGACGACGTCGACGACCGGGGAGAGCGGCGGGATGTACCAGACCATGGGCATGGTGCGGTACTCGGGGTGCAGCGGCAGGGCCACCTTGTAGGTGTTGATGAGGGCGTGGATCGGGGAGCGCTGGGCGGCCTCGATCCAGTCGCGCGGGATGTCCGCCTTCTCGGCCTCGGCGATGACCTCCGGGTCGTTCGGGTCGAGGAACACCTCGCGCTGGGCCTCGTAGAGCCCGGTGTCGTCGGGGGTGGAGGCGGCTTCGAGGACCTTGTCGGCGTCGTAGAGCATCAGGCCGATGTAGCGGAGCCGGCCGACGCAGGTCTCGGAGCAGACGGTGGGCAGTCCGACCTCGACGCGCGGGAAGCAGAAGGTGCACTTCTCGGCCTTGCCGGTGCGGTGGTTGAAGTAGATCTTCTTGTACGGGCAGCCGGTGACGCACATCCGCCAGCCGCGGCAGCGGTCCTGGTCGACCAGGACGATGCCGTCCTCCTCCCGCTTGTAGATGGCGCCGGAGGGGCAGGAGGCGGCGCAGGACGGGTTGAGGCAGTGCTCGCAGATGCGCGGCAGGTAGAACATGAAGGTCTCTTCGAACTGGAACTTGACCTTCTCCTCGATGCCGGCGAGGAGCACGTCCTTGTCGCCGTGGTCGGGGGAACCGCCGAGGTCGTCGTCCCAGTTCGCCGACCAGCTGATCTTCATGTCCTTGCCGGTGATCAGCGACTTGGGGCGGGCGACGGGGGTGTGCTCCTGGAGCGGGGCGTTGGTGAGCGTCTCGTAGTCGTACGTCCAGGGCTCGTAGTAGTCGTCGAGGCTGGGGAGCTTGGGGTTGGAGAAGATGGTGATGAGCTTCTTGAACCGGCTGCCGGCCTTGAGCCCGAGCCGGCCGCGCTTGTTGAGCTCCCAGCCGCCGCGCCAGGTCTCCTGGTCCTCGTAGCGGCGGGGGTAGCCCTGGCCGGGGCGGGTCTCGACGTTGTTGAACCAGACGTACTCGACGCCGCTGCGGTTGGTCCACGCCTGCTTGCAGGTGACGGAGCAGGTGTGGCAGCCGATGCACTTGTCGAGGTTCATCACCATCGCCATCTGTGCCATGACGCGCATCAGTACTGCACCTCCTGGCCGCGGCGGCGGATGACGGTGACCTCGTCGCGCTGGTTGCCGGTGGGGCCCAGATAGTTGAAGGCATAGCTCAACTGGGCGTAGCCGCCGATGAGATGGGTGGGTTTGACCAGCAGCCGGGTGAGCGAGTTGTGGATGCCGCCGCGCCGCCCGGTGGTCTCGGTGCGGGGCACGTCGATGAGCCGGTCCTGTGCGTGGTGCATGTAGACGGTGCCCTCCGGCATCCGGTGGGAGACGATGGCGCGGGCGGTGACGACGCCGTTGCGGTTGACCGCCTCGATCCAGTCGTTGTCGTGGATGCCGAGCTTGGCCGCGTCCTCCTGGGCCATCCAGATGTTCTGCCCGCCCCGGGAGAGGGAGAGCATGAAGAGGTTGTCCTGGTACTCGGAGTGGATCGACCACTTGTTGTGCGGGGTGAGGTAGCGAAGCGTCAGGCCGGCCTCGCTCTGCTCGCCGAGCCGGGGCTCGTCGAACAGGGCGTGCATGTTGAGCGGGGGCCGGTAGACGGGCATCCACTCGCCGAGTTCGGCGATCCAGTCGTGGTCGAGGAAGAAGTGCTGGCGGCCGGTGAGGGTGTGCCAGGGCTTCAGCCGTTCGACGTTGATGGTGAAGGGCGAGTAGCGGCGGCCGCCGGACTCGGAGCCGGACCACTCCGGGGAGGTGATGACGGGCACGGGCGCGGCCTGGGTGTCGGCGAAGGTGACCTGCTTGCCCTCGTGTTCGCCGGCCAGGTCGGCGAGCTGGGTGCCGGTGCGGGTCTCGACCTGGCGGAAGCCCTGGGTGGCGAGATGGCCGTTGGTGGTGCCGGAGAGGGCGAGGATCGCCTCGCACGCCTGGACGTCGCGGGCGATGACGGGGCGGCCGTCGGCGGGGCCGCCGCGGACCGTGCCGTTCTTCTTCCGCAGGTACTCCAGTTCCCGTTCGTAGTGGAAGGTGACGCCCTTCGTGGTGGCGCCCAGGGTGTCCAGGAGGGGGCCGAGGGCGGTCATCTTGTCGGCGACGGCCGTGTAGTCGCGTTCGACGGTGATGAGCTTGGGCATGGTGCGGCCGGGGACGGGCTCGCACTCCCCCGCCTTCCAGTCGCGGACCCGGCCGTGCGGGTTGGCCATCTCGTCCGGGGTGTCGTGCAGCAGGGGGGCCGCGACCACGTCCTTGACGGTGCCGAGGTGGCCGGCGGCGAGGGTGCTGAAGGACTTGGCGATGCTGTTGAACGCGTCCCAGTCCGTCCGGGTCTGCCACGGCGGCGGGATCGCCGGGTTGAAGGAGTTCACGAACGGGTGCATGTCCGTGGTGTTGAGGTCGTGCTTCTCGTACCAGGTCGCGGCGGGCAGCACCACGTCGGAGTAGAGGGTGGTGCTGGTCATCCGGAAGTCGAGGGTGAGCAGCAGGTCGAGCTTGCCGGTGGGAGCCTCCTCGTGCCAGGTGACGTCGCGGGGGCGGGCGCCGGGCGGGGCCTCGGTGGCGCGGACGGATGAGTCGGCGCCGAGGAGGTGCTTGAGGAAGTACTCGTTGCCCTTGGCGGAGGAGCCGAGGAGGTTGGCCCGCCAGATGGTGAGGACGCGCGGGAAGTTCTCGGGCGCGTCCGGGTCCTCGCCGGCGAAGCGGAGGTTGCCGGACTTCAGTTCGCCGACGATGTGCTCGGCGGGTTCGCGGCCGGCGGCGGCCGCCTCCTCGGCGAGGGTGATCGGGTTGCGGTTGAAGGTGGGGTAGGACGGCATCCACCCCATCCGGGCGGACTGCGCGATGACGTCGGCCGTGGACTTGCCGGTGAAGCTGCCGCCGGCCGTGGTGGCGGAGAGGGCGTCGGCGCCGAAGGGGTCGTAGCGGAACTGGTCGGAGTGGAGGTACCAGTACGCGGTCTGGATCATCTGCCGGGCGGGCCGGTTCCAGTCGGAGGCCGTGGCCAGGGCGGAGTAGCCGGTGATGGGCCGGACCTTCTCCTGGCCGACGTAGTGCGCCCAGCCGCCGCCGTTGACGCCCTGGCAGCCGGTGAGGGTGGTCAAGGTGAGGAAGGCGCGGTAGATGGTGTCGGAGTGGAACCAGTGGTTGGTGCCCGCGCCCATGACGATCATCGAACGGCCGCGGGACTCCTCGGCGTTGGCCGCGAACTCCCGGGCGATGCGGGCCGCCTGCTCCCCCGGCACTCCGGTGATCCTCTCCTGCCAGGCCGGGGTGTACGGCTGTTCGGTGTCCGCGTAGCCGGTGGGCCACTCGCCGGGCAGGCCCGGGCGGCTCACGCCGTACTGGGCCAGCAGCAGGTCGTAGACCGTCGTCACCAGGCGGCCGCCGATCCGGCGGACGGGGACGCCGCGGCGCAGCCGGCCCGCCGAGCCGTCGGGGGTGTCGAAGCGGACGAGGTCGACCTCCACCGGCGCTTCGCCGCCGCCGTCGGCGCTCAGCAGCGGATCGGTGTCGCCGAGGTCGAGGTTCCAGCGGCCGGCGCCCGACTCGCCGAAGCGGTGGCCCAGGGAGCCGCCGGGCACCACGGGGCGGCCGGTGGCGGCGTCGAGGAGGACGGTCTTGAAGTCGGCGTTCTCGGTCGCGGCCTCCTCACCGTCCAGATCGGCCGCGGTGAGGAACTTGCCGGGCTTGTAGGCGGATCCCCCGGTGCCGCCGGCGCCGGTGCCCTCTCCGGTCTCCTCCAGGGCGACCAGGTAGGGCAGGTCGGTGTAGCGCTTGACGTAGTCGGTGAAGTAGGGGGTGGAGCGGTCGGTGAAGAACTCCTTGAGGACCACGTGGCCCATGGCCATGGCCAGCGCACCGTCGGTGCCGGGGCGGGCGGGCACCCACTCGTCGGCGAACTTGACGTTGTCGGCGTAGTCGGGCGCGACGGCGACGACCTTCTGGCCGCGGTAGCGCGCCTCCGCCATCCAGTGCGCGTCGGGGGTGCGGGTCACCGGGAGGTTGGAGCCCCACATGACGAGGTAGCCGGCGTCCCACCAGTCGCCCGACTCGGGCACGTCGGTCTGGTCGCCGAAGACCTGCGGGGAGGCGACGGGCAGGTCGGCGTACCAGTCGTAGAACGACAGCATGACGCCGCCGACGAGGGAGTAGAAACGGGCGCCGGCGGCGTGGGAGACCATCGACATCGCGGGGATCGGCGAGAAGCCGGCGAGCCGGTCGGGTCCGTACTCCTTGATGGTGTGCACATGGGCGGCGGCGATCAGCTCGGCCGCCTCGGCCCAGCTCGCCCGGACCAGGCCGCCCTTGCCGCGTACGGACTTGTAGCGGCGGGCGCGCTCCGGGTCGGAGACGATGTCGGCCCAGGCGAGCACGGGGTCGCCGAGGCGCTGCTTGGCCTCCCGGTACATCTCCAGCAGCAGGCCGCGGATGTACGGGTAGCGCACGCGGGTGGGCGAGTACGTGTACCAGGAGAAGGCGGCGCCGCGCGGGCAGCCGCGGGGTTCGTACTCCGGGGAGTCGGGGCCCACCGAAGGGTAGTCGGTCTGCTGCGACTCCCAGGTGATGATGCCGTCCTTGACGTACACCTTCCAGGAGCAGGAGCCGGTGCAGTTGACCCCGTGGGTCGAGCGGACCACCTTGTCGTGGCTCCAGCGGTCGCGGTAGAAGTCGTCCGCCTGCCGGCCGCCGATCCGGTGGAGCGTGCGCTTGTCGTTCGAGACCTCGGCGCGGGTGAAGAATCTGCGGGTTCCGACCAGGGCGTCGGCCAGTTCACCGTCCAGGCCCGGTGCCGCGCCTTCCCGGTTCCGTCCCTTGCTCCTCGTCCTCGCCATGGCGTCCTTTTCCCGGGCACGTGTACCCGTGTGTCGTACGGCGGTTTGGAACTGCGAGCTCCGCCGCCACCCAACGACACATCACGCCATGACGCAAGATCCCCGGCCGCGTGTCCACCAACCTCCCGAGGACATCGGCGCTGGTGAACACGGAGGGGAACGGGCCGCTGCCCGGGGGTGTACGGTCAGGCGGCCGGGAGCCGGGTGCCCACCCGGCCGCGCACCGCCTCGACCGCCTCCCACTCCTCGGTCCCCAGCATGGCCAGGGCCGCGGGGAAGACGCCGTCCTGTTCCTTGAGGATGTGGTCGCGCAGGACGGCCAGGGCCTCCTCCAGGCGCCGCGGCCAGGACGGGTCGGCGGGGACCGGGGCGCCGGGGCCGTCCGGGCCCTCCCCGGCGTCCGGGTCGCCGGCCTCGGCGAGGACGGCCTCGATGCGGCGGTGCTCGTCCTCCAGCGCGGCGATCTGCTCCGGGAAGTCCGCGGTGAGCGCGGGGAACAGGCCGTGCTCCTCGACCTCGGTGTGCGGGCCGAGGACACCGGCGATGCGCCGGGCGGTGGCGGCCATGCGGGGCAGGTCGCCGTCGCGGCGGGCCTCCCGCACTTCGGCGATCATGGTGACGACGAGGTCGTGCTCGCGGGTCAGCTCGTCGATGGACGTCAGCGACTGGCAGCCGCAGTACTCGCACATGGGGTCGGCTCCTTCGGTGTGCCGGTGTGCCGGTGTGCCGTGGGGGCGGGGGTACCGGGGGCGGTGGGTTTCCGTGCCGGCGGTCAGGCGCCGTGGCCGGCGATCTCGGCCCGGACCTTGGTGACGGTGTAGAGCAGAGCCGCCGCGGACACCACTGCGAGCAACACCAGACCGATGGCATAACTTCCCGTGGCCCCGTAGACGGCGCCCATCACGAGCGGCGGTACGAAGCCGCCCAGGCCGCCGGCCGCGCCGACCACGCCGGTGACCGATCCGACCCGCTCGGGCGGGGTGATCAGGGCCACCAGGGCGAACACCGCGCCGCTGCCGATGCCCAGGGCCGCGGCCATCGCCAGGAAGGCGATGGTGCCGACCGGCATCAGCTCGGGGGTGAAGGACTGGACGACGGCCCCCGTGATCACCACACCCAGGGCGCCGGCCAGCACGCGCACCGGGCCGAAGCGGTCCGAGAACCAGCCGCCCAGGGGCCGCATGAGCACGGCCAGCAGCACGAATCCGGCCATCCGGTTGGCGGCGTCGGCGGGCTCCAGACCGTAGGCGGTCCTGAGGTAGACCGGCAGATAGACCGAGAAGGCGACGTAGCCGCCGAAGGCCAGCGCGTACAGACCGGACGCCTGCCAGGTCGCGACCAGCCGCGCGGTGACCGCCAGCCGGCTCAGCATGGAGCCGCCGGACACCGTACGGCCCGGGACGTCCCGCAGCAGGAGGATGGCGACGAGCGCGTAGACGGCCAGGACGACGGCCGTGATGACGAAGGGCGCCGCGGTCCCGTACTCCTTGACCAGGTTGACCGTGGTCAGCGCGCTGATCGCGGTGCCGCCCATGCCGGCGCCGAAGACGCCGACGGCCAGACCGCGGCGCTCGGGCGGAAACCAGGAATTGACGAAGGGGACGCCGACGGCGAAGGCCGTTCCGCCGATGCCGAGGAAGAAGCCGCCGATCAGCAGGCCGGCGAAGGTGGTGTGCCCGACCAGTCCCAGGTAGAGGACGGGGACGATGGTCGCGGCGGAGACCAGGGGGAACATGATCCGGCCGCCGTAGCGGTCGGTGAGGGCGCCCACCGGGATGCGGCCGACCGAGCCGACGATCACAGGTACCGCGACGAGCAGCGACTGCTCGAACGAGGAGAGATCCAGGATCTCCTGGAAGCGCGGCCCCAGCGGGCTGAGCAGGGCCCAGGCCCAGAAGTTGAGGGCGAATCCGAGGGTGGCCAGGGTCAGCATCAGCCCGCGCGGCCCGGGTGAGGCTCCGGTGCCGGACGGCGGGGGTGCTGCGGTGGCCGCTCGCGAGGTGTCGTCCATAGGGGTGTCCGCATCCCTCGTGTGGCTGTCAGTGGTCATCGTGTCCCCGGCTGTGGTTCGAAAGGAAGAAGGGCGGGAGAGCTCCGGGGCCGTGGTGGGTGCCGTATGGGTGCCCTCCGGCCGCGGGTGTCATCCCCGTGCGGTCCAGGATCTTCACTCATCCGAAGACCGGTAAGGGACCATTGGGACCGTCGCGAGGGGCCGTGTGGTCTCCGGTTTCCCCGGTGACGTGGGGTCCTGTGGGAGATCGGGCGGCCCGGGGGCGCCTCGCGGGAGGGCGGGTGTCGGCAGGATCACACCGGGCGGGCCGGGGAGCGGGGCGGGACCGGACACCGGGCCGCGCGGGTGTCCGCGGCCGTGAACGACGCGGAGGACGGCGCCGGTTACGCGTGCGCGCGGGGAACGCCGGGAGGTAAGGGGGCGCCGGGGACGCGAGGGCCCGGGGAGGGCGCGGGGTGTAGTGACGGTGCGTCGCGGAGGCAGGAACGGTGCCGGGGGCGTGCTCCCGCATGCGAACGGGCCGCCGAGGGCGGCCCGTTGTACGGGGCCGGCCGAGCCGGGGCCGCCGGGGCATCGGGCGGCGGCCCCGGCGGCTTCGCCGGCCGGGCGTGTCAGCCGTGGCTGAGGCGGAGGCGCCAGGCCTCCGGTCCGCGCTCCAGGTACTCCACCGAGAAGACACCCGGGTTGCGGTCCTCGATCTGGGCCAGCAGCGGCTTGGGGTCGTGCGGGGCGACCAGCACCATCGCCCGGCCGGCCGGGACGGCCCCGAGCGCGCCGAACACGGTGGCGTGACGGATCGCGTGCGGGACCTCGCGGACGTCGAGCTCGGGGTCGGCCTCCTCCTCGGTCTCGCCGCAGGTGCAGTGGCCGCCGCAGCCGCCACCCGCCTCCTCGCCGTCCTCGCCGTGTTCGTGGCCCCCGAGCAGCTCGTGCATCCCCGCGAGCAGCTCCGCCAGCGAGACCTCGGTGGATCCCGCGATCAGCGGAAGGACCAGGTTGTTCTCCTTCTCCAGGTGCTCCTCGAAGAGCACTTGGAGGGCCCGGCCCTCGGCGGCCGCGTGGACCGCGGTGGGCGCGGAGCGGACGGCGGCGACGAGCCCGGCGAGCCGGCGGTGCTCCGCGAGCATGCCGTCGACGAGCAGCCGGGCCTCCTTGGTGCCGTGGGCGGCCGGGTAGAGGGCCTCCTCCTCCGCGGCGGCGTGCGGGAGGAGCTCGCGTTCGCAGAAGGCGGCCAGGCTCGCCCGGGCGGCCTCCGCGCCGGCCGGGTTGCGGGCGGCGGTGTCGAGGAGGACGGAGACCCGTCCGGCCAGCTCACCGGCCAGGTGGGTGTGGTGTGCCTCGACGGCCTCCACGGCGGCGGCGTCCTCGGGGTCCGAGGCGAGGGTGACGGTGTTCATGGCGCTTCCTCCAGCGTTGACGGCCGGCCGGTTCCGGCCGGGTCCGGTGCCTGCAATATACTCCGGACATGTCCGTGAAAAATAAGGGTCCCCAGCCGGGCGGCGGATCGGACGGCCGGCCGCCCCTGTCGCGCCAGCGTGGTGCCGTGCTCCAGCAGCTGCGCGGCCAGGCCGGTTCCGTCACCGTCACGGCGCTGTCCCGGCTCTGCGGCCTGCACACCAACACCGTCCGTGAGCATCTCGACGCGCTGGTCGGCGCCGGGCTGGTGGTGCGCGAGCGCGCCCCGGCCGTCGGCCGCGGCCGTCCCGCCTGGCAGTACCGCGCCCGGCCGCCGCAGCAGTCCGCCGTACGCGAGTACGCCGGGCTGGCCACCGTGCTGGCCGGGCAGATCGCCCGTTCCAGCGCCGATCCGCGGGCGGACGCCCTCGCGGCCGGTGAGGAGTGGGGCCGCGCCCTGCTCTCCGGCGCGGAGCCCGCCCGGTCGCCGGAGGACGCGCGCGGGCGGGTGCTGGACCTGCTGGGCGAGATCGGTTTCGCGCCGGAGCCGGACGAGGACGGCCACGGGGCGCGGCTGCCGCGCTGCCCGTTCATCGAGGCCGTCCGCGAGCACCCGGGCGTGATCTGCTCGGTCCACGCCGGGCTGGCCAGGGGCGGCATGGCGGCGCTGGGCGGCGATGCGGACCAGGTGGAGCTGCTGCCCTTCGCGGAACCCGACGCCTGCCGGCTGCGGCTCGGCGCCCCGCCCGCGGAAGCCGGCGGACCGGCCGAGCCGGCCGGACGCGAGGGGGCCGCCGGCCCGGCGGACGACGGGGGGACCCGGTGAGCGGCCCGGGGCATGCGGAGGCACGGAAGGCCGGGGCGCGGCGGGCCGTCCTGCTGCTGCCCGCCGGACTGGCGCTGCTGCTCGGGCTGAACGCCGCCCTGATGCTGCTGGAGCTGCCCGCGCCGCTCACCGTCGAACGGCTGCCCGAGGTGCACGGCATGCTGCTGGTCCTCGGCTTCGCCGGGACGCTGGTCGCGCTGGAGCGGGCCGTCGCCCTGGGCACCCGCTGGGCGTATCTCTCACCGGCCTGCCTCGGCGCGGGCGGTCTCCTGCTCGCCACACCCGTCGACCTCCGCGCCGGACGGCTGCTGCTGGTGGCCGGTACGGCGCTGCTGCTCGCCCTCTACACCCGTTTCTGGCGGCGCCAGCCCGGCGCCGCGCTGCTGGCTCAGGGGGCGGGCGCGGTGGCCGCGCTCGGAGCGGCGCTGCTGTGGCTGGGCGGGCTCGACGTCCCCCGGCTGCTGCCCTGGCTCGCCGCCTTCCTCGTGCTCACCATCGCCGGTGAGCGGCTGGAACTGGCGCGGGTGGCCCTGCTCGCGCCGCGTACGGAGAACACGTTCCTGGCCGCGGCGGGTGCCGTGCTCACCGGGGCCGTGGTCACCCTGCTGTGGCCGGCGGCCGGCACCGTGCTGCTCGGCGCGGCGCTGCTCGCGCTGGTCGGCTGGCTCACCGTGTACGACGTGGCCCGCCGGATGCTGCGCTCGACGGGCCTGCCGCGCTTCTCGGCCGCCTGCCTGCTGGCCGGCTACGCCTGGCTCGCGCTGGCCGGGGCGCTGTGGCTGCTGGGCGGTCCGGTGGCGGACGGGCCGCGGTACGACGCCGTGGTGCACGCCGTCTTCCTGGGCTTCGTCCTGTCGATGATCATGGCGCACGCGCCGGTGATCCTCCCCGCCGTGCTGCGCCGCCCGCTGCCGTACCACCGGGTGCTGGCGGGGCCGGCCTGGCTGCTCCATCTCTCGCTGGCCCTGCGCGTGCTGGTCGGGGACCTGCGGGAGACCGAGGCGGCCTGGCGGCTCGGCGGGGCGCTGAACGTCGCCGCCGTGCTGCTCTTCGTCGTCTCGGCCGCGACGCTCTCGGTCCGCGCGGGGCGCGCGGGACGCGCGGGACGCGCGCGACCGGGAGGACCGGCGGAAGGGGCGGAGGCCGGGACGGGCGACCACCGCGCCGGGGACCCCGGCGCGGGGGACTCCGGTTCCGTGGGATCCCGTGCCGGCGGCTCCCGTCCCTCCGGCGCGCCACCGGAGCTGGCCGGCGGCACGGCGGCCGGCCCGGGAGACGCCCGCCCCGCTCCCGGCACACCGGATCCCGCCCCGGGCGCACCGGATCCCGCACCCAGCTCACCGGGCCACGGGCCCGGCACCGTACACCCGGAGGTCCCGCGGTGACTCTGCTCTCCTCTGCCCCGTCGCCCGGTCGGCCGCCCGCCGCCCCGGCGCGGCCCTCCGCCCGCGCCTCCTGGCATCTGGGCGTGAACGCCCTCGTGGCGGGCTGGCTCGGCCTGTTCGTCGTCGGGGTGTTCGTGCACCCGTTCGTGCCGGTGGCCCGCTGGCTGCTGGTGCATCTGCTGCTGCTCGGCGCGGTCAGCAACGCGATCGTCATCTGGTCCGGCCACTTCGCGGCGTCGGTGCTGCGGCTGCCCGAGGCCGACCGGGGCGCCCCGGCGGCGTGGCGGCTCGGGGTCCTCAACGCGGGAGCGGCCGCCGTGGTCGCCGGCATGGTGGCCGGGATGTGGCCGGTGGTCCTGGCGGGCGGCGGCGCGGTCGGGGGCGCCGTGCTGGCGCACGCGGTGTGGCTGGTGCGGCTGCTCAAGCGGGCGCTGCCCGCGCGGTTCTCCATGACGGTGCGCTACTACGTCGCCGCCTCGTCGATGCTGCCCGCGGGTGCCGTCCTGGGCGTTCTCATGGCGCGCGGCGGCCACCCGGACGAGATCGCGGCACGGATGCTGGTGGCCCACGAGTTCGTCAATCTGCTCGGCTGGGTCGGCCTGACCATCGCCGGAACGCTGATCACCCTCTGGCCGACCATGCTGCGCACCCGGGTGGCCGACGGGGCCGAGCGGGCCGCGCGGCGCGCCCTGCCCCTGCTGGTCGCCGGACTGGCCCTGGCGGCGGCCGCGGCGCTGGCCGGACCGCCGCCGGCCGCCGCGGCCGGGGTGCTGCTGTACGCGGCCGGGCTGGCATTCGCGGGCGCGCCCTGGGTGCGCGAGGCCCGGGGGAAGCCGCCGCGTGCCTTCGCCCCCTGGTCGGTGGCGCTCGGGTGCGTCTGGCTGGCCGGGTCGCTGGTCGCCCTGGCGGCCGTCCTGGTCACCGCTCCGTCGTGGGCCGCCGTCGCGGAGCGCACCCCCGCGCTGACCGCCCCGCTCGCCGCCGGGTGGATCGCGCAGGTGCTGCTGGGCGCGCTCAGCTTCCTCGTGCCGGTGGTCCTCGGCGGCGGGCCCGCCGCCGTACGCGCGGCCACCGCCGGTCTGGAGGGCGCCTGGGCGGCGCGGCTGACCGCGGGCAATGTGTCGCTGCTGCTGTGCGTGCTGCCGGTGCCCTCGACCGTCCGGGTCGTCTGTTCGATGGTGCTGCTGTGGGTGCTGGTGCACTTCCTCGTGCTGCTCGTCCGCACGGTGCTGCGGAGCCGGACGGCCCGCCGCTCCCCCGCTTCCGACGCGCCCGCGCCCGTTCCCGCGCCGCTCCCCGGACCCCCCGCCGGTCCGGACCGGCACCGGCTGCTCGGCGGGGTGGCGGCCGGGCTGGCCGTCGTGGTGCTGGCCGTGGCGGGCGGCGCGGCCCTGGACACCCGTTCGCTGCCGGTCCTCGCCACCTCCGCGGCGGCGACCGGGGACGGCGGCGAGGTCACGCCGACGGGTGAGACCACCACCGTCGAGGTGACGGTGAAGAACATGCGGTTCACCCCCGCGGCCGTGGACGTCCCCGCCGGGGACCGGCTGGTGGTGGAGTTCCGCAACACCGGCACCGACCAGCACGACCTGGTGCTGGAGTCCGGCAAGCGCACCGGGCGGCTGGCGCCCGGTGACCGGGAGACGCTCGACGCGGGCGTCATCGGCCGTGATCTGGAGGGCTGGTGCTCGGTGGTGGGGCACCGGCAGATGGGCATGGTCTTCGCCGTGAACGTCACGGGCGGCGGCACGGACGGCGACGGCACCGCCGCCGGCGGGAAGGACTCCGGGGAACCGGCGGACTCCGGCCACACCGGGCACACCGGGGACGGCGAGGACACGCCGGCGAGCGGTGCGGCGGAGGACTTCGACCCGATGGCGGAGCCCGCCGAGGGGTTCGAGGCCCGCGACGCCGTGCTCCCGCCCGCCGCCGGCGGAACGGAACCCCGCACCCACCGGCGCACCCTCACCGTGCAGGAGACGGAGCGCGAGGTGGCCCCGGGGGTCCGGCAGACGCTGTGGACATTCGGGGGCACCGCGCCCGGCCCCGTGCTGCGCGGACGGGTCGGGGACACCTTCGAGATCACACTCGTCAACGACGGTTCGATCGGGCACTCGATCGACTTCCACGCCGGGGCGCTGGCCCCGGACCGGCCGATGCGCACCATCCAGCCGGGCGAGTCGCTGACCTACCGGTTCACCGCCGAGCGCAGCGGGGTGTGGATGTACCACTGCTCGACGATGCCGATGTCCGCGCACATCGCCAACGGCATGTTCGGCGCGGTGGTCGTCGATCCGCCGGATCTGCCCGAGGTCGACCGCGAATACCTGCTCGTGCAGTCCGAGTCCTACTTCGGGGCGCAGGGCGGGACCGCCGACATGGGCAAGATCGAGGCGGAGAAGCCGGACGCGGTCGTCTTCAACGGCTACGCCAACCAGTACGCGCACGACCCGCTGACCGCGCGCGTCGGCGAGCGGGTGCGGGTCTGGGTGCTGGCGGCCGGGCCGAACCGGGACACCGCCTTCCACGTCGTCGGCGGCCAGTTCGACACCCTGTACGAGGAGGGAAGTTACCGCCTGCGGCCGGACGACCCGGGGAAGGGCGGCGCCCAGGTCCTCGGCCTCGCCCCTGCCTCGGGCGGCTTCGTCGAACTGGCCTTCCCCGAGGCCGGCACCTATCCGTTCGTCTCGCACCGGATGACCGACGCCGAGCGGGGCGCGAAGGGGGTGTTCGAGATCCGGCGCTGACCGGAGGGCCCGGGCACGGGCCGGAACGCGGGCCGGGGCGGTGCGGACACGCGGAGCTCCGTACCACCCCGGCCCGCCGCCTCGCGCGTGGTGCGCCGTGCGTGCCGCGTCATGCCGGCGGGGCGGTACGCGCCGTCTCCGCGCGCACCGCCCCGCCGCCCCCGTCCCGTCCCGCGGGCCGTTCCGTCTCAGCCGGCCGGGGGCAGGAACTCCGCCAAGTCCTCCTGGTACGGGAAGGAGCCCGGCCGGTAGCCGCACCACGGCTCCTCCGCGTACGGGTCGCCGGTGACCCCGTAGGCGCGCGAGCGCGAGCCGCCGCAGACCCGGCGGAACTCGCAGGCGCCGCAGCGGCCGCCCAGCCGGTCCGGGTCGCGCAGGCCGGTGAAGAGATCGGACTCCCGGTAGATCGTGGCCAGATCGCGCTCCCGCACGCTGCCCGCGCCCAGCGGGAGGAAGCCGCTGGGGTGCACGGTCCCCAGGTGCGAGACGAAGACGAAGCCGCGCCCGGCGTTGACGTCCAGCGGCGGGCGGCGGGCGTTGCGGACGGCGGTGTGCAGCCCCAGTTCCCGGGAGCGGTCCCGCAGCTTCTCGTACAGCGGGCCGAGTCCGAGCACGGCCACGTGGTCGGCCTCCCGGCGCTCCAGGACCCGGCGCTGGAGCACCACCCGCCGGAAGTGGTGCGCCTCCGTGGTCTTGGCGGGCACGGTCAGTCCCACGTCGTACACGAAGTTGAGGACGTCCTCGGCCTCCTCCGGGGTCAGGGCCTCCAGCAGCCGGCCGCGCCCGGTGGGCACCAGGAAGAAGGCGCTCCACAGCATCGCGCCGTGCTCCCGCACGAGGGCCACGACGTCGGGGAGGTCGAGCAGATTCCCGCGGTTGACGGTGGTGTTGACCTGGACCTTCATCCCGAGGCTCCGGGCGGTGTCCCAGGCGTCCAGGGTCCAGCGGAAGACGCCGGGCACGCCGCGGAAGCCGTCGTGCAGTTCGGCGGTGGAGCCGTCCAGGCTGAGCGAGAGGCCGGTGCAGCCCGCCTCGCGCAGGGCGGTCAGGTTCTCCGGCGTCAGGGTCGGGGTGCCGGACGGCGAGACGGCCATCGGCACGCCGAGCGAGGTGCCGTACGCGACGAGGTGCCGCAGGTCGGGCCGCTGGAAGGGATCGCCGCCGGTGATGACGAAGAGCGGCGCCGGGCGGCCGAACGCGGCCACCTGGCGCAGCAGCCCCTCGGCGGCCTCGGTGTCCAGCTCGCCGGGGTTGCGCCGGGTGACGGCCTCGGCCCGGCAGTGCAGGCAGGCCAGCGGGCAGGCCCGGGTGGATTCCCAGATCACGATGAACGGCCGCTCGGCGACGTTCTGGTGCTGTCTGCGGAGCGCGCGGGGGCCGTGCGACGGGGCGCGGCCGGGTGCGGGCGCGACGGCGGCACCCGGCCCGCCGGCCGGTGCGGCGCCGGGCACGCTGCCGCCGGCCGGTCCGTGATCGGTCATGGTTCGTCCCTCCTGGAAGGCATCCGGCCCAGCATGCTCACCGCCCGCCTCGCGCGGCAGCGGCCGTCCGGGGGCCGCCGGCCGGGACCTTGGTCCTCTCCGCGCGGTCCCATCAGGCCCGGCCGGGCCCGTGCCGGAGGACCTACCGGACGTTCCGGGGGGACCATCGGGCCCTGCTGGGGGCACTCGTCCGCGATCTAGTTTCTGGCGCATGGCGAACGAGAGAACCGCAGATCCCGGCGGAGATGCCCCCGGCCGCAACTGGCCCCTGTCCGCACGGCGACTGCTGACGCGCGGTGAGGTGTCCGCGGACGGGCGGGCGGTGTACGGCGAGAACGACCCCCGGTGGGAGGACTTCTACCGGGGCCGCTGGGCGCACGACAAGGTGGTCCGCTCCACCCACGGGGTCAACTGCACCGGCTCCTGCTCCTGGATGGTCTATGTCAAGGAGGGGCTGATCACCTGGGAGCACCAGGCCACCGACTACCCGTCGATCGGTGCCGACTGCCCCGAGTACGAGCCGCGGGGCTGCCCGCGCGGCGCCTCGTTCTCCTGGTACACCTACTCCCCGAGCCGGGTCCGCTACCCGTATGTGCGCGGGACGCTGCTGACGATGTGGCGGGAGGCCCGGAAGCGGCTGGGCGACCCGGTGGCCGCCTGGGCGGAGATCACCGGGGACCCGGCCAAGGCGCGGGCGTACAAGCGGGCGCGCGGCAAGGGCGGGCTCGTCCGCGCCGACTGGGACGAGGTGGCGGAGCTGATCGCCGCCGCCCATGTGCACACCGTCAAGACCTACGGTCCGGACCGCACCGCCGGCTTCTCCCCGATCCCCGCGATGTCCATGGCGTCCTTCGCCGCGGGCACCCGCTTCCTGTCGCTGATCGGCGGCACGCTGCTCTCCTTCTACGACTGGTACGCCGACCTGCCGATCGCGTCCCCGCAGTCCTTCGGCGACCAGACGGACGTCCCGGAGGCGGCCGACTGGTGGAACGCCGGCTATCTCGTGATGTGGGGCTCCAACATCCCGGTCACCCGCACGCCTGACGCGCACTTCCTCACCGAGGTCCGCTACCGGGGCACCAAGGTGGTGGCGGTCGCACCCGACTACGCCGACAACGTCAAGCACGCCGACGAGTGGCTCGCCCCGCACCCGGGCACCGACGGCGCCCTGGCCATGGCGATGGGGCATGTGGTCCTCAAGGAGTTCCTCGTCGACCGCGAGGTGCCGTACTTCCGGGACTATCTGCGCCGCTACACCGACGCCCCGTTCCTGATCACCCTGCGCGAGCACGGCGGCTCCCTGGTGCCGGACCGCTTCCTGACCGCCGCCGACCTGGGCGAGGGCGGGGAGCACCCCGAGTTCAAGACCGTGCTGCTGGACGAGACCACCGGCGAGCCCGTGGTCCCCGGCGGCTCGCTCGGCTTCCGCTGGGGCGAGCAGGGCAAGGGCAAGTGGAACCTGGAGCTGGGCGACACGGTGCCCGCGCTCACGCTGCAGGAGCGCGCCGAGGACCGGGTGGAGGTGACCCTCCCCCGCTTCGACGAGGGCGCGACCGAGGGCGGCTCCTCGATGGTCCGCGGGATCCCGGTGCGCCGGGTCGGCGGCCGGCTGGTGACGACCGTCTTCGACCTGATGCTCGCCCAGTACGGCGTGCACCGCGAGGGCCTGCCCGGCCGCTGGCCGACCGGCTACGAGGACGCCTCCGAGCCGTACACCCCCGCCTGGCAGGAGACGGTCACCTCGGTGCCGGCCGTGCAGGCCGCGCGCATCGCGCGGGAGTTCGCCCGCAACGCGGAGCGCACCGAGGGCCGCTCGATGATCGCCATGGGCGCGGGGACCAACCACTGGTTCCACTCCGACACCATCTACCGGGCGTTCCTGGCGCTCACCACGATGACCGGCTGCCAGGGCGTCAACGGCGGCGGCTGGGCGCACTACGTCGGCCAGGAGAAGGTGCGCCCCGTCACCGGGCTGCAGCACCTGGCGTTCGCCTTCGACTGGCAGCGGCCGACCCGGCACATGGCCGGCACCTCCTACTGGTACATGAACACCGACCAGTGGCGGTACGAGGCGTTCGGCCCCGAGGAGCTCTCCTCGCCGCTCGGTGAGGGCCGCTTCACCGGCCGCGCGTTCGCCGACTGCCTCGCCCAGGCGGTGCGGATGGGCTGGACCCCGGGCCACCCGGCGTTCGACCGCAACCCGCTCGACCTCGCCGACGAGGCGAAGGCCGCCGGCCGCGACGTCCCCGCCCACGTGGTGGACCAGCTGAAGTCCGGCGAGCTGAAGTTCGCCGCGGAGGACCCGGACGACCCGGCCAACTTCCCGCGCGTCCTGACCGTCTGGCGGGCCAACCTGCTGGGCTCCTCCGGCAAGGGCAACGAGTACTTCCTCCGCCATCTGCTGGGCGCGGACTCCGCGGTGCGCTCCGCGGAGACCCCGCCCGAGGGCCGCCCGAAGGAGGTGACGTGGCACGAGGAGGCCCCGGAGGGCAAGCTCGACCTGATGGTCTCGGTGGACTTCCGGCTGACCTCCACCGGCCTGTTCTCGGACGTCGTGCTGCCGGCGGCGACCTGGTACGAGAAGGACGACCTGTCCAGCACGGACATGCACCCCTTCGTCCACGCCTTCACCCCGGCCATCTCCCCGCCCTGGCAGGCCAAGACCGACTACGACACGTTCCTGGCCATCGCCGACCGGTTCAGCGAACTGGCGAAGGACCACCTGGGGACCCGCACCGACGTCCTGGCGGTGCCGCTCACCCACGACACCCCGGACGAGCTGGCACAGCCCGGCGGCATCGTGCGCGACTGGAAGACCGGTGCCTGCGAGCCGGTGCCGGGGCGCACCATGCCCAAGCTGGTGACGGTCGAACGGGACTACGGGGCGGTGGCCGACAAGATGCGCGCGGTCGGCCCGCTGCTGGACACCCTGGGCACGACCACCAAGGGCGTCACCGTCCATCCCAACCGCGAGATCGACGAGTTGCGGCGGCGCAACGGCGCGGTGCGCGGCGGCGCGGCCGACGGCCGGCCGTCGCTGGCCACGGCCTCCGACATGTGCGAGGCGATCCTCGCCCTCTCCGGCACCACCAACGGCCGCCTGGCCACCGAGGGCTTCCGGGCCCTGGAGGAGCGGACGGGGACGGAGCTGGCGCATCTCTCGGCGGAGCGGGAGGGCGAGCGGATCACCTTCGCCGACACCCGCACCCAGCCGCGCGCGGTGATGACCTCGTACGAGTGGTCGGGCAGCGAGACGGACGGGCGGCGCTACTCGCCGTTCACCATCAACGTCGAGCAGCGCAAGCCCTGGCACACCCTCACCGGCCGGCAGCACTTCTTCGTCGACCACGACTGGATGGCCGAACTGGGCGAGCAGCTCCCGGTGTTCCGCCCGCCGCTGGACGCCCGCCGCCACTACGGCGACGAGCACCTGGGCGAGGACGGCCGGGCGGAGGTCACGGTCCGCTATCTGACCCCGCACTCGAAGTGGTCGATCCACTCGGAGTACCAGGACAACGCGTACATGCTGGCGCTCTCCCGCGGCGGCCCGGTGATCTGGATGAGCTCCGCCGACGCCGAGCGCATAGGCGTCCGGGACAACGAGTGGGTGGAGGCGTACAACCGCAACGGCGTCGTCGCCGCCCGGGCCGTGGTCAGCCACCGGATGCCCGAGGGAACGGTGTACATGTACCACGCCCAGGACCGCACGGTGAACGTGCCGAGGACCGAGGTCAGCGGCAAGCGCGGCGGCACCCACAACGCGCTGACCCGGCTGCTGCTCAAGCCGTCCCATCTGATCGGCGGCTACGCCCAGTTCACCTACGCCTTCAACTACTACGGCCCGACCGGCAACCAGCGCGACGAGGTCACCGTGATCCGCCGCCGTGCCCAGCAGGTCGACTACTGATGGCCGGCGCACGGACCCCCGCCCCACGGATCGCGGACGCCCGGACCCCCGGCGCCCAGAGCGGAGCAGCACGATGAGAGTCATGGCACAGGTCGCCATGGTGATGAACCTCGACAAGTGCATTGGTTGCCACACCTGTTCGGTGACCTGCAAGCAGACCTGGTCCAACCGGCCCGGAGTCGAGTACGCCTGGTTCAACAACGTCGAGACGAAACCCGGCGTGGGCTACCCGCGCGGCTACGAGGACCAGGAGCACTGGAAGGGCGGCTGGATGCTGGACCGCCGCGGCCGGCTGGTGCTGCGGTCCGGCGGCCGGGTGAAGCGGCTGCTGTCGCTCTTCTCCAACCCCGACCTGCCGTCGATCGACGACTACTACGAGCCGGTCACCTACGAGTACGACACCCTGGTCGACGCCCCCGTGGGCACTCATGTGCCGGTGGCCCGCCCGCGCTCCGTGCTGACCGGCGAGCCCACCGCGATCACCTGGGGCCCCAACTGGGAGGACGGGCTCGGCGGCGCCGAGGAGACCGCCGGGGCCGACCCGAACCTCCGCGGCTCGCTCGCCGAGAAGGTGAAGTTCGAGTTCGAGCAGACCTTCATGTTCCACCTCCCCCGGCTGTGCGAGCACTGCCTCAACCCGGCCTGTGTCTCCGCCTGCCCGTCGGGCGCGATGTACAAGCGGGAGGAGGACGGCATCGTCCTGGTGGACCAGGACCGCTGCCGCGGCTGGCGGATGTGCGTCACGGCCTGCCCGTACAAGAAGGTCTACGTCAACCACGCCACCGGCAAGGCGGAGAAGTGCACCTTCTGCTTCCCGCGCATCGAGGCGGGCCAGCCGACCGTGTGCTCCGAGACCTGCGTGGGCCGGCTGCGCTACCTCGGCCTGGTGCTGTACGACGCCGACCGGGTCGGCGAGGCCGCGGCCGTCCAGGACGAGCACGACCTGCTGGACGCGCAGCGCAACGTCTTCCTCGACCCGTCCGACCCGGAGGTGATCGCGGCGGCCCGCCGCGACGGCATCGCCGAGGACTGGCTGGAGGCGGCCCGCCGCTCCCCCGTGTACGCGCTGATCTCCCGGTTCAAGGTGGCGCTGCCGCTCCACCCGGAGTACCGCACGCTGCCGATGGTCTGGTACGTGCCGCCGCTCTCCCCCGTGCTCGACGCGGTGGGCGAGGCGGGCGGCAACGCCGACGACCCCGACCACGTGTTCGCCGCCGTGACCCGGCTGCGGATCCCGCTGGAGTACCTGGCGAACCTGTTCAGCGCGGGTGACACCGACGTGGTCGCCGGGGTGCTGATGAAGCTGACCGCGCTCCGCAGCCACATGCGCGCCGTCAACCTCGGCGAGACCGGCGAGGAGGCCGCCCTGGCGGCGGTGGGGCTCGACTCCGTCGAGGCGGAGGACCTGCACCGGCTGCTGGCGATCGCCAAGTACGAGGACCGCTACGTCATCCCCGCCGCGCACAAGGAGGACGCCGCCGCGCTCAGCGCGATGGAGAACCGCTGCCCGGTGGAGAGCTCCGGCGACGAGCCGGCCGCGAGCGGCAAGGTGATGCTGGGCCTGCCCAGGATCCGGCGCCGGGACGCCGCCCCGGAGACCGGCGGACTGGCGGGAGGAGTGTCGTGAGCCCCCTGAACCCGCTGCAGGCGGTCCGCACCCGGATCCGCCCCGCCGCCCGGCGGCCCGCGGACCTCACCCCGGAGGAGCGGGAGACCCGCTGTCTGCTGCTCCGCCTCTGCTCGCTCCTGCTGCAGTACCCGGACGACGAGCTGGCCGCCGCCCGGGCCGTGCTCGACAGCTCCGTACGGGCGCTGCCGGACTCCCCGGCGGCCGCCGAGCTGGCGGAGTTCGCCGGCTGGTTCACGGCCACCGGCCCGGACGATCTGCGGCGCCACTACGTCGAGGTGTTCGACCTGCGGCGCAAGAGCAGCCTCTACCTCACCTACTACCTGCACGGCGACACCCGGCGGCGCGGCATGGCGCTGCTGACGCTCGCCCAGTGCTACCGCGCCACCGGCTGGGAGAGCGGCAGCGGTGAACTCCCCGACCACCTGCCGGTGGTCCTGGAGTACGCCGCCCTGACCGGCACGGCGGCCGGTGAGGCGCCGCTGCGGCGGCACCGGCGCGGCCTGGAGCTGATCCGCCGCTCCCTGGGCGCGGCGGACTCCCCGTACGAGCACGTCCTGGCCGCGGTGCTGTCGCTGCTGCCGCCGGCGACCGACGCGGATCTGCGGGCCGTGGCCGAACTGGCCGCGGCCGGGCCGCCCGCGGAGGACGTGGGCATGGACCCGTTCGACGGCGGCGTGTTCGCGCCGCCCGGCACCTTCGTGCCCCCGGCGCCGGAGCCGCCCACCCGGGTGCCCGTTCCCGGCCCGGACGCCGCTCCCTCCACCGACCCGACCACCGACCCGACCACCAGGGAGAACCTCCGATGACCGTTGCCGGCGGCCAACTCGCCGCTGCCACCACGGCAGGTGACCTCCTGCTCTGGGTGGCCCTCCCCTACGCCGCGCTCGCCGTCTGCCTGGTGGGCCACGTCTGGCGCTACCGCAGGGACCAGTTCGGCTGGACCAGCCGCACCACGCAGCTGCTGGAGCACCGCTGGCTGCGCTGGGGCGGCCCGCTGTTCCACCTGGGCGCCTTCGCCGTGATCGGCGGCCATGCCGTCGGTCTGCTGATCCCGGCCTCCTGGACCGAGGCGGTCGGGATCACCGAGCACATGTACCACGTGACGGCCGTGTGGCTGGGCACGGTCGCCGGGATCGCCATGGTGGCCGGGCTGGGGATGCTCAGCGCCCGCCGGCTGCTGTCCCACCGGATCCGCACCACCACCGACCGGTCCGACAAGGTGCTCTTCCCGGTGCTCGCCGCGACGGTGCTGCTGGGCATCGCGGCGACGGGCGCGCACAACGTCTTCGGCGGCGGCTACGACTACCGCACCACCATCTCGCCCTGGTTCCGCGGGCTGTTCACCCTGCAGCCGCTGCCGGAGGCGATGACCGGGGCGCCGCTGCTGTTCCAGCTGCACGCCCTGTCGGCCCTGCTGCTCTTCGCCGTCTGGCCGTTCACCCGGCTGGTGCACGTGTGGAGCGCGCCCGTCGCGTACCTGTCCCGGCCGTACCTGGTGTACCGGCACCGCGCCCCGGTGGCGCCGGCCGGCCGGCGCGGGACCCCGGCGGGGAACTCCCGGGAGCGGCAGGGGGCCCGGCGATGAGCTCCCGGCCCTCCCCCACCGCGGACTCCGCCCCGGACTCCGCCGCCGGCCGGCCCGCGCCGATGCCCGCCCCCGAGGGGGACGGCATCGGCGCGGGCCGTCTCACGGCCGTCGTCATCACCGTGGCGGGCCTCCTCGGGTGGCTCGCCTCGTTCGGCCTGGCCCGAGACTCCTGGGCGCTGCTGGAGGACCCGGACTACGCGCCGGCCTGCGACATCAGCCCTGTCATCGGCTGCGGGGACATCGCGCGGACCTGGCAGTCGGAGGCCTTCGGCGGCGTCCCCAACATGCTGTGGGGCCTGGGCGTCTTCGCCGTCGTGGGCGCGCTCGGCCTGGCCCTGCTGGCCGGGGCGCGGTTCCGCCGGTGGCTGTGGCTGCTCCTCCTCGGCGGCTCCCTGCTCGGGGTGGTCTTCGCGCACTGGCTGATCTACCAGTCGCTGTACGTCCTCGGTGAGCTGTGCCCGTACTGCATGCTGATCTGGGTGGTCACCATCGCCCTCTTCTGGACACTGCTGACGGACGGCCTGCGCAACGGGGTGCTGCCGGTGCCGGAGCACCGCCGGAAGGCGGCCGAGGCGGTGCTGGACGTGCGCTGGCTGCTGCTCTTCGGCTGGTACGCGGTGATCGCCGTGTTCATCCTGACCCGCTTCTGGTCGTACTGGACGAGCCTCGTCTGAGCCGCGTCGGCGGCCGTCCACGGGCGCTTCCCGTGGACGGCCGGCACCCGCGTGCCCGGGACCGGCGGCGCACACGGCCGCGCCCCGCCCCCCGCTGATCGCGTGATCGCGGGGGACGGGGCGCCGGTGTTCGCCGGTGCGCGTCCGGGGAGGGGAACGCCTCCCGGCGGAGCCGGTCAGGCGGTGGCGTCCGCCAGCCACAGGTCCGGGCCGAAGACCTCGTACTTGACGTCACGGGCGGGGACGCCCGCCCGCAGGAGGTCCGTCCGGGCGCCGCGCATGAACTCCAGCGGGCCGCACAGGTACGCCTGGGCGCCGGCCGGGATCTCCACCCCGGAGAGGTCCATCAGGCCGGTGCGGTCACCGGACTCCTCGGCGCCGTTCTCGTACCAGAAGAGGGCGCGGGTCGCGGGCAGCTTCGCGGCAAGCTCCAGGGTCTCGCCGCGCAGGGCGTGGTCGGCGGGCGAGCGGTCGGCGTGCAGGACGAGCACCTCCCGCTCGGGCGTCGTGGAGGCGACGTGCGCCAGCATGGCCGCCATGGGGGTCACGCCGACGCCCGCGGAGGCCAGGACCAGCGGCCGGCCGGAGTCCTCCAGGACGATGTCGCCGAACGGCGGGGAGAGCTCCAGCTCGTCGCCGACGCGGACGGTGGCATGGAGCAGGTTCGACATCTCGCCGTCGGGGGCGCCCTCGCCGTCGACCCGCTTCACGGTGATGCGCCGCTCGTCCTCGCCGGGGGCGGAGGAGAGGGTGTACTGCCGGAGCTGCCGCACCCCGTCGGGCATGACCTTGCTGACGCTCACGTACTGCCCGGCGCGCGCCTCGGGAGCGGGGCCCCCGTCGGCCGGGCGGAGCACGAAGGACACCGTGTCGGCGGTCTCCTCGCGGCGGTCGGTGACCCGCCACGCCCGCCAGTTCTGCCCGGGCCGGACGCCCGCGGCCTGGTAGAGCCGCGCCTCCTGGGCGATGAGGGCGCCGGCCATCAGCCAGTAGACCTCGTCCCAGGCGGCGGCCACCTCGGGCGTCACGGCGTCCCCGAGGACGTGGGCGATCGCGCCGAAGAGGTACTTGTGGACGATCACGTACTGGTCGTCGGTGATGCCGACGGAGACGTGCTTGTGGGCGATCCGGTCCAGCAGGGCGTCCGGCCGGCTGTCCGGGTTCTCCAGGAGCCAGGTCGCGAAGGACGCGATGGAACCGGCCAGCGCCTGCCGCTGGGCACCACTGGCCTGGTTGCCCCGGTTGAACAGCCCGTCGAGGAGGTCGGGGCGCTCGGAGAACATCGTGCCGTAGAAGCGGGTGGTGATCTGTTCCAGCGCCCCGCCGACGGCGGGCAGGGTGGCGCGGACGAGCTCGGCGGACTCGGCGGACAGCACGGCGGCTCCCAGGGGGTGAGGGGAAGGGATTTCCGGCCTCCCGTTCGGGTGGCTCATCCGTGTATAGCAGCCGAAATACGAGGTCAGAGGGGTGATGGGACCTCTGCGGGGCATCTCGGGACGGAGGGCCCGCACACCCGGGCCCAAGGTCCCGGGCGCCCCCGGGCACACCAGGGCCGGACGGCACCCCGGGGGGTCGCCGTCCGGCCCTCGCACACCGGTTACGGGATGGTCCAGAGCCCGGCCGCGGACGTCGCGTCGCGGGGCTCGGGCGGGGCGATCAGGTCGGCGTGGCTGCCGAGAGCGCGCCCGGTGACCAGTTCGGGTTCGATGAGGATGTAGACGCCGTCCGCGACCGGTCCCCAGGAGTCGGGGCCAACCACCTCCAGCCTCCGGTGCTCCGCGGGATCCGTCACGACATGGGCGATCCCGGTGACGATCACGCTCCAGCCGCTCGACGTGGCCGCGTCGATCTGGTCGGCCTCGAACGCGACCACGGCGCCGTTCACCGATCCCGCCAGCCGGGAGCCGGTCGAGGTGCGGATGATCACCGAGTAGTCGCTGTCGAGGGAGAAGTTGACCGGCAGCACGGCGGGCAGCGCCTCGCTGGTGTAGACGATCCGTCCGATCGGGACGGTGGCCAGCCGCCGCAGACACTCCTGCCGGTCGAGTTGGTGAAAGCCGTTGTCTGGGTGCATCTGTCCATCCTTGGTACGGCGCAGCGGTCCGCGCCGGGGCAGCTGTGCCCCACGGGTGCCGGCGGGGCGTGGTTCCGGGGCGGGCGCCGGGCCCCGGCCGCCCGGCCGGGGACGATGCCCGCCCCAGCGGCCCAGGATCCACCGGCCGGGCGGCGGACGGCAGGGGCCACAGGTCCCGATCCCCCGCCGGCTGGTCCCGGCCTTTCCGGCGGAAGGGATGGATCGGACCGGCCTCCGCACCCTTCCCTCCGTCCTCCACCGGGTATCCGCCGGAAGAGGGCGCCACACACCGGATACGGCGATCCCCTCGCACCGGATACGGTGGGGGGTGCGCGGCGCGGGCCCGTGACCGGGCCCGGCCCCGCGTATCCGGGCGGGCCGCACGCCGCCGCAGGTACGCAAGGCGCCACCCAACCCAGCGGGCGGCGCGGACAGAGGAGCGATGGATGGCGGAAAACGACCTGGCCACCGGAGACAGTCCGGTCAAGGTCTTCCTGCTCGACGACCACGAGGTCGTCCGGCGGGGGGTGCACGACCTGCTGGACGCCGAGCCGGACCTCACGGTGATCGGTGAGGCGGGCACCGTCGAGCAGGCACTCGTCCGGGTCCCCGCGCTGCGCCCCGATGTGGCGGTGCTGGACGTCCGGCTGCCCGACGGCAACGGCGTCAGCCTGTGCCGGGAGCTGCGTTCGCGGATGCCCGATCTGGCCTGCCTGATGCTCACCTCCTTCGACGACGAGGAGGCGCTGCTCGACGCGATCATGGCCGGGGCCGCCGGCTACGTGCTCAAGCAGATCTCGGGAACGGACCTGGTCGCGGCCGTGCGCACGGTCGCCTCCGGCCAGTCCATGCTGGACGCCAGCGCCACCACGCGGCTGATGGCCCGCCTCCGCTCCGACGAGGAGAAGGAGCCGGAGCCGGACGCCCTGCCGGGGCTGACCGCCCGCGAGCGGGAGATCCTGACCTTGATCGGTGAGGGCCTCACCAACCGCCAGATCGGCCAGCGGCTCTACCTGGCGGAGAAGACGGTGAAGAACCACATCTCGCGGCTGCTGGCCAAGCTGGGCGTGGAGCGGCGCGTGCAGGCCGCGATCATCGCCACCCAGGCGGAGGCCCGGGAGCCGCACCCGCCGGTGCGCGGCCGCACCCACGGCTGACCCGGGAACGCGGGACACCGGGGGCGGGGCGGGCCGGACGGGCCCGCCCCGCCCCTTCGTCCACCCGGGCGCCGTCCGTCACAGGCGCCGTCCCGTCGCCCGCGCGGAGCCGCGGGACCCCGGGCCCGGCGGAGGACCCCGGGCGGCCCTACCCGGCCGGACCCGCCGCACCGAGGCTGGAGAAACGCCGCCGACCGCCGACGTTCCGGAGGACGCCATGCGCGACACCGCTCCCCAGCCCCTGTCCGACGACGACTTACAGGCGCTGGACTCCCATGGGCCTGCCGCGAACCGGACCGGTCGGGCGAACGGGCCGGCGGCCGCCGGTGTCAGGCCTCCGGCACCAGGGCGACCGGGCAGCGTGCGTGGTGGGCCACCGCGTGCGGGACACCGCCCAGGGCCGTCCCCGGCCCGCCGCCGCGTCCGGCGACCACCAGCCCGGCCCCCGCCGAGGTCTTCACCAGGGCCTCGGCCGGGGAGAACAGCCGTACGTCCGGGAGGACCGCCACCGTGGGGTACTCCTCCCGCCAGCCGTGCAGCGCGTCGTCGAGCAGCTGCACCTCCTGGTCCTCCCAGGCGCCGCGTTCCTCCTCCAGCACCTCGTACGGGGCCCACGGCGCCGCGTACGGCGCGGGCAGGCTCCAGGCGTGCACGGCGCGCAGCCGGGCGCCGCGCCGGCGTGCCGTCTCGAAGGCGAAGCGCAGGGCGGCGCGGGCGGGGCGGCGGGCGTCGATACCGAGGACGACCTCGGGCTCCTTCTCCTCCCCGGTCCGGGCCGCGGGGACGAGCACCACCGGGCAGGGTGCCCGGCCGGCCAGCTCCAGGGCCACCGATCCGAGGGCCAGCCCCTCGAAGCCGCCCAGTCCGCGGGTCCCCAGCACCAGCAGCCCGGCGGAACCGCAGGCGGCGGCCAGCGCGGCGGCGGGGACGCCGGTGGCCTGCTCGCCCACGACGTCCAGGTCCGGGCGGCGCCGGGTGATCTCCGTGACCGCTCCCCGCACCATGCGTTCCGCGCCCAGCCGCCAGGTCTCGGCCCCCCGCGCCGGCCGTTCCGCCGGTTCCGGGGGCGCCACATGGACGAGGCGGAGCGCGGTCCCCCGCGCCTCCGCCTCCGCCGCGGCCCACTCGGCCGCCGCCAGGCCCGGCCGGGAACCGTCGATTCCGGCCACCACATGACGGTCCATCATGTCCTGCCCCTCCCTCGCGCGCGTCTGTCCCTTCCGGCAACCCTGCCACCCCCGCCCCGGCCGCCCCAGGGGGCCGCGGCGCGGCCGGCGGCATTCCGGCCACGGGAACGGCGCGGCGGGCCGGGGCCGAACGGGGTCGCCGGGTGCGACGCGGCCGGGGCGCCGTGCGGCGCCCCGGCCGTCCCGCCCCGTCCTCGCGTCCCGCTCCCCGCCCGGCCCCGTCGCGCCGCGGAGGTTCAGCCCTCCGGACCGGTGACCGTCCGGTTGAGCTCGCACTCGACCCCGACGACGCCCTCCACCGCGCGGGCGAGCCGCGCGGCCACCGGCACCAGCGAGGTGTCCCGGATCCTCCCGCTGAGGGTGACCACGCCGTCCTTCACCAAGACCCGCACCGGGGCGGCGGGGTCCGGGAAGAGGTAGGAGGTGACGGTGCGCCGCACCTCCTCGGCGATCTCCTCGTCCTTCCGCAGGAAGACCTTCAGCAGGTCGGCCCGGCTCACCAGGCCCTGCAGCCGCCCGTCGGCGTCCACCACGGGCAGCCGCTTGACGTGCTCGACGGCCATGAGGCGCGCGGCCTCGGAGAGCGTCGCGTCGGCCCGTACGGTGACCGGCGGCGCGCTCATCAGCTCCTCGGCCGTGGTCGCGCCGGCCTTGGCGAGGTCGGGCAGGCGCAGCATCTGCTCCCGGCGGCTGGGGTCGCTGTCCCGGAACTCCTCCTTGGGCAGCAGGTCCGCCTCCGAGACCACCCCGACGACCCGCGACTCGCCCGCGAGCACCGGCATGGCGCTGACCTTCCACTCCGTCAGCATCCGGACGATCTCCTTGAAGGAGGCGCCGCGGCCGATGGCGACGACCGTCTGTGTCATCACATCGCTCACGATGTGCGGGGTCTCGGCGGGCATGGTCCTCTCCTCTGCGGGAAGCGCGTGCGGGTGGTGGCCGGGCGGGCCGCCCCGGCGGGCCGGGGCGGCCGGGGCGCCGTCAGCTCCGGTTGATGACGACCTTCAGGGCTCCGGTCTCCGCCGCGCGGGAGAAGACGTCGTACGCCTCCTCCATGGCGTCGAGCGCGAAGGTGTGGGTGGTCAGCTCGGCGGCGGGCAGCCGTCCGGCGGCCAGCATCCGGAGCAGGGCCGGGGTGGACGAGGTGTCGACCAGGCCCGTGGTGATGGTCAGATTCTTGATCCACAGGTCTTCCAGGTGCAGGGCGGCCGGCTTGCCGTGCACCCCGATGTTGGCGACGTGCCCGCCGGGGCGGACGATCCGGGTGCAGAGCTCGAAGCTCTCCGGCACGCCGACGGCCTCCATGACCACGTCCGCGCCCAGTCCGCCGGTGATCCCGCGGACAAAGCCCTCGACGTCCTCCTCGGCCCGGACGACGTCGTCGGCGCCGAGCCGCTTGGCCGCGTCCAGCCGGGACTGCGCGAGGTCGACGGCGACGATCCGGCCGGGCGAGTACAGCCGCGCCGTGGCGACGGCCGCCAGGCCGATCGGTCCGGCGCCGACGATCACCACGGTGTCGCCGGGGGTCACCCGCCCGTTGAGCACGCCGACCTCGTAGGCGGTGGGCAGGATGTCGGAGAGCAGGATCGCCTGCTCGGACGGCACCTCGTCCGGCAGCTTGTGCAGGGACAGGTCCGCGAACGGCACCCGCACGTACTCGGCCTGGGTCCCGTCGACCAGGTGGCCGAGGATCCAGCCGCCGCCGCTCAGGCACTGCCCGTAGGCGCCCTCGCGGCAGTAGCGGCAGCGGCCGCAGCCGGAGATGCAGGACACCAGGACCCGGTCGCCCACCTGGAACGCGCCGACCGCGTCCCCGGCCTCGGTGATCACGCCGACGGCCTCGTGGCCGAGGACCGTGCCCGGCCGGACCTCCGGGACGTCGCCCTTCAGGATGTGCAGGTCGGTTCCGCAGATGGTGGTGGTGTCGACACGCACGATCGCGTCGGTGGGCTGCTGGATGGCGGGGTCGGGGACGGTGTCCCAGGAGGACTGCCCGGGGCCGTGGAAGACGAGTGCTCGCATGATGTTTCCTCCGTCGTCGTGAGTCCAGCATCCGGTGGTCGCGAGGGCGCCGCCCAGTGCCGAGCGGTGCATGCCCGGGACCGATGGTCCCGGGCCGCGCGCCCGCCCCCACCGGCCCGGAGCGGCCCGTCCGGTGACGGTGCGTCAGCCGCTCGCACCGGGAAGGGCCGGAACACCGGACCGCGTTCCTCAGTCGTGCGGGACGACGGCGACGGGGGCCGCGGAGTGGTGCAGCACCGCGTGCGTTACGGACCCGATGTGGGTGCCCAGCGGGGAGCGCCGTATGCGCCGGCCCACGACGACCAGCGAGGCCTCGGCCGACGCTTCCGCCAGATGGTGGGCGGCGGCGCCGACACCCGTCTGCTCGGTGACCTCGACCCGCGGGAAATCGGCCCGCCAGCGGGCCAGGGCCGCGGCCAGCGCCCGCTCCTCGTACCGGGAGAAGTCCGCCGCGCTGGGCACGATGTCCGCCGTGGTCGGCGGGTAGGCGCCGGCGGACGGCCGGCTTCCCCAGGTCTCGGCGGGCGGCAGCCGGTAGCTGTGCACCACGCGGAGCCGGGCGGAGCGCCGGCCGGCGGCCTCGAAGGCGAAACGGATCACCTCGGCACTGGGCTGGGTGAGGTCCAGGCCGAGGACCACGTCCCGGTACGGGGACGCGGCCGGGGACTGCCCGCCCCCGCCGGCGCGGTCGCTCTCCCCCGCGGCCGCCCCGGCCCGTACGAGCACGGTGGGCCGGGTCGCGTGCGCCACGGTCGCCAGGGCGACGGAGCCGACCAGGAAGCCGGCGACACCGCCGAGTCCCCGCGAGCCCAGGACCAGCAGCTCCCCCGTGCGCGCGATGCCCTGCAGCACCTCGGCGGGCCGCCCGGTGACCTCGTCGGCGGTGATCTCCAGCTCGGGGTGGCGCTCCCGGAGCCCGGCGACCGCCTCCTCCGGGATGCCGCCCGCCCACTCGTGCTGGGTCTCGACACCGACGAACGGCGCCTGGACGAGGTGGGGCTCCTTCTCCCGGGCGTGGACCAGCCGCAGCGGCACACCGCGGAGCAGCGCCTCGCGGGCCGCCCACTCGGCGGCCGCGGCGCTCTCGGGGGAGCCGTCGAGACCCGCGGTGACGGTGCCGTTCATTGGGTGAACCTCCGGAAGGTGAGCGGTGCGGCGCCCGCGGAGCCGGCGCGGCCGGCCGCGGCACGCCCGGCCGTCCGGGCCGCCCACCGGCCCGGACGGCTGAGCGGCGTGCCGGGGGCAGCCGTGTCCGTTCCCGCGAGTCCCCCGATCCGGCCGGTGTAACCGGCCCCGGCCGGGGATCACACCTCCGGCCGGTCGCCGCCCCGGGAGCCGGCGGAGACGGCGGAGACGGCGGACCGGGAGAGCCGGAACGCGGGCGCGGCGGGAGGCACCGCGCGGGGGGAGCCGGGGCACCCCTCGGGGTACGCTCCCCCGGACGGCGGGCTTCCGCTGTTTCGGCGGGGCGGCGGGCGGTTACCGGGACACACCGGCCGCCGGCCGGGGCCGACCGGGCCCTCCGGCAGTACAGCGGGACCAGAGTCCCTGTTCAGACCCCTCCCGCCGGCCGGAAACTGATCACACGGAGCCGGGACCGCCCGGATCCGTCGGCGCACGCGGCGCCGTCCACGCGATTTTCTGGAGGAGTCGGCATGAACCACCCTGTCACGGTCGGACTCGACGGTTCGCCCGAGAGCCTCGCCGCCGCCGAATGGGCCGCCGGGGAAGCCCTCCGCCGGAAGCTGCCGCTGCGGCTGGTTCACATCCGCCCGCCGGCGCCGCCGACCCCGCCGGGCGGTGTGGACATCCACCACTGGGAGGAGAAGCTCCTCCGGGAGAACCGCGAGGCCCTGGAGCAGCGCCACCCCGGCCTGTCGGTGACGACCGGCCACATCACCGACCAGGACCCGGTGCACGCCCTGCTGGACGCCTGCGACGAGGCGGACCTGCTGGTCCTCGGGTCCCGCGGGCTGAGCGGCATGGCCGGTTTCCTCCTCGGTTCCGTCGCCATGGCCACGGTCGCGCGCGCCGCGAAGCCCGTGGTGCTGGTGCGGGCGGCCACCGCCGGCGCCGGTGCCCCGGGTGCGGCCACGCCGGCGCCCGAGGGCCGCGAGGTGGTGCTGGGCTGGGACGTCCGGCATCCGAACGACGCACTCGTGGAGTTCGCGTTCGACGCCGCCGAGCGGCGCGGTGTCCCGCTGCGCGTGGTGAGCGCCTGGGCCCCGGCCCCCGCCCTCCGCTACGAGCCGACGGCGGCGGCCGGGGGAAACCTGGAGCCCAGCACCGAGGAGCTGACCCGGGAGCGGGCCGAGACGCTGGAGGGTCTGCTGCGGCCGTGGCGGGAGGCGCACCCCGGCGTCGAGGTGATCCCGGGCGTGCCGCTCGGAAGCGCCGGACGGGAGCTGATCGAGGCCGCCGAGGACGCGGGTCTGGTGGTCGTCGGCCGGCGGCGCACGTCCGGCCTGCACATCGGGCCGCGGCTCGGTTCGGTGGCGCACGCGGTGCTGCACCATGTGTCCGCGCCGGTCGCCGTGGTGCCGCACGACTGACGCCGGACCGGCCGGCCCCGGATCACCGGGCCCGCCGCCGTCCCCCCGTTCGGTGCGGGGAGCCGGCGGCGGGCCCTGCCGTGTCCGCCGGCCCGCCCCGGGGCCGGGGCGGTCAGAGGGCCCGGAGCCCGGCGATCACGTCGCGCAGGATGCTCTCGTCCGGCAGTTCCGCCGGGGGCACCGGGCGGGAGACCCGGACCAGGTCCCCGTCGATGAGATCACCGATGAGCACCCGTACGACCCCCACCGGCAGATCGAGGTCGGCCGAGAGCTCGGCCACGGACTGCGGGACGTCCCGGCACCGCTCGACGATGTCGATGTGCTCCGGGGAGAGCGTGTGGTCCACGGCCGAGTGGCCCGCGTAGAGATCGGTCGTCCCCCGGTCCTGGGCGACGACCACGGCGATCAGGTCGAGCTTGTCCTCCGCCGCGCTGCGGGTGCGTCCGCGCGTCATCGCGTACGGCCGCACGACCGGTCCGGCCTCGTCGTCGAACCAGTGCCCTTCCCCCTGGCCGTCTTCGCTCATGCCACCCCCCGTCACCCTCCGCCGGCCAGGTCTTCGCGCGGGGCGGTACCGAGGTGCGCGCCCACCCGCTTGACCAGCAGAGTCATCTCGTATGCGATCTGGCCCACGTCGGAGTCCGCGTCCGCCAGCACGGCCAGGCAGCTGCCGTCGCCCGCGGCGGTGACGAAGAGGAACGCCTCGTCCAGCTCGACGACGGTCTGCCGGACCCGGCCCGCCTCGAAGTGCCGGCCCACGCCCCTGGCCAGGCTGTGGAACCCGGACGCGACGGCCGCCAGGTGTTCGCCGTCCTCGCGGCTGAGGTCCTGGGAGGTACCGGTCGGCAGTCCGTCACGGGACAGCACCAGGGCCTTCCGGATGCTGCCGACGCGCTCCACCAGCTCGTCGAGGAGCCAGCTCAGCTCGCCCGCCCCGCCCCGTGCGGCGTTGCGTCCCATGGCCTGCGGTGAGGTCATCGACCGTTCCCCTCATGTGTCGTTCCTGGTGCTGTGTCCCCGGTGGTTCCGGCGTCGTCACCGTCGTGCGCCCGGCCGCGCTGCCAGCCGCGCTGGAGCGAGGCCATACGGGCCCGCACCTCCTCGGCGTCGCGGTCGGGCTCCGGGTCCGCTGTCTCCGGCGGCGGCTCGGACCGTGGTCCGTGCTCCGCCTTGAGCTGGGGGGCGAGGCTCGCCTGGCGCACGCGCTTGGGCAGTCCGCCCGGGCCGCCGGGCCCGGCGCCGGGCCCGGTCTCTCCGTCGGGGGGCGGGGTGCGGCGGGCGGCGTCGACGGGCCGGCCGTGGTCGGAGACCAGGACCGGGGTCCCGCGGCGGGGCCGCGGCGCGGAACGGGTGGTCTCCGGTCCCGCGGTGTCGCCGTCGCGTGCCTGCTGGTGCTGCTCCGCGGCCGGTACGGCGGGCGGCCCGGGGCGGTCCCGCCGCGCGGAGCGGTCGGGGCGTTCGGTGCTCTCCTCCCGGCCGCCGTGCCAGCCGGTGCGCCGGCGGGCCCGGAAGAGCAGCCCCTCGTGGTCGACCTCGTCCCCGGGTGCGTCCGGCGCCTCCAGTTCGACGGGGCCGTCGAGGGCCGGCATACCGCGCCGCGAAGGGCCGCCCAGCGGGACGGGCACCTGGGCGAGGGCGGCGAGCTTGCCGCCCGGGGCCGCCGTCTCGGTGGTGTCCTCGGAGCGGCCCCGGCCGCCCTCCGGCGCCTTCTCGGTGAGGAGGGCGGCGGGGATGAACACCACCGCGGTGGTGCCGCCGTACGGGGAGGTCTGGAGGGAGACCCGGACCCCCTGCCGCTGCGCGAGCCGGCTGACGACGAAGAGGCCGAGCCGGTCGGTGTCGGAGAGTTCGAACTCGGGGGTCTCGGCCAGCCGGAGGTTGGCGTCGAGCAGCGTCTCCGGTGTCATGCCCAGACCGCGGTCGTGGATCTCCAGGGTGAAACCGTTGGCGACCCGCTCGCCGTGCACCTGCACGGCCGTGTGCGGGGGCGAGAACACCGTGGCGTTCTCCAGCAGTTCGGCGATCAGGTGCGTGAGGTCGGCGACGGCCGGCCCGGCGACCGCCAGCCGCGGCAGCCGGCGCACCTCGACGCGCTCGTAGTCCTCGACCTCGGCGACGGCGGCCCGGACCACGTCCATGAGCTGGATGGGCTTGCGCCACTGGCGGGCGGAGGCCGCGCCGGAGAGGATGACCAGGCCCTCCGCGTGGCGGCGCATGCGGGTGGTGAGGTGGTCGAGCTTGAACAGGTCGGCGAGCTCGTCGGCGTCCTGGGTCCGGCGCTCCATGGTGTCGAGCAGGCTGAGCTGCCGGTGGAGCAGCACCTGGCTGCGGCGGGCGAGGTTGACGAAGACCTCGGAGACGCCGCGGCGCATGTCGGACTGTTTGACGGCCGCCTCGACGGCGGCCCGCTGCAGGGTGTTGAGGGCCTGGCCGACCTGCCCGATCTCGTCCTGGCCGTACTCCAGCCGGGGCGCCTCGGCCTCGACGTCGACCTGTTCCCCGGCGGCGAGCCGGCGCATGACGGCCGGCAGCCGGACCCCGGACATCTCGTGGGCGTCCCTGCGCAGCCGGCTGAGGTCGCGGGCGAGGCTGCGGCCGATGCGGAACGAGACCGCGATGGAGGCGATCACCAGCAGGAAGCCGAGCACGGCCACCGCCGCCGCCTGCAGCAGAACGCGGGTGACGTGCGGCTCGACGCGCTCCTGGTAGCGGCCGATGGCCTCGATGCCCATCCGGTCGAGGTCGGACAGCGCGGTCTCGGCGGCGGACTGCCACCGCTCGGCGTTGATGTCCTCCAGCCCCTCCGGGCCCTCGGAGATCAGCTTCTCCTCGGTGGTGCGCAGTTCGGAGGTCTCGGAGCCGGTCCAGAACCTCTCGTAGCGCTCCCGCTCGGCGGCGGGGAGCTGTTCCAGGTTGAGGCTGTAGAGGAGCCTCCGGTCGGCCACGCGGTCGGCGAACATCCGCAGCTCGCCCTCGGACAGGGTGCCCGCGGTGAGCGCGGCGGCGAGCAGCGAGTCCTCGCGGGCCAGGGCCTCGCGGGCGCGGATGGTGCCGATGTGGGCGCGCCCCTCCTGGTCGAGCTCCAGCTCGTCGAGGGCGTAGGCGTGCAGGGCGAGCAGCAGTTCGTGGCAGGGGTCGACGAGTTCGTTGTACGTGGCGAAGGCGTCGGCGGGGGCGAGGGTGCCCTCCTGCGCCTTGCGCCGGACGCTGTCGAGGCCCTCCAGCTCGTCCTCCAGGTCGTGCAGACGGTCCCGGGCCCCGCCATCGCCGTCGATCTTCTCGTGGACGCCCTCGGCGGCCAGGGCGGTCCGGAAGGCGGCCAGCGCCTCGTCGGTGGCGCTCTCCCTGCTGTGCAGCTCGGCCAGGGTGTCGGCGCTGCGCGGATCGGCGAGGTAGACCATGGTCTGGCGGCGTTCCCGCTGCAGGGTCTGCGCGAGCTGCTCGGCGGGTATGCCGACGTTGTCGATGAGCGGGCTGATGTCGAGCAGCCGCTTGGCCTGGCCGCCGGTGAGCGCCGTGGCCAGGGCCCATGCGGACACGAGCGACACCAGCGGCACCAGCAGCAGCGCCACGATCTTCCTGCGGATCGACTTCCCGCGAAAGCGCATGGCCTCCCCCACTGTCAACCCCGGCTCGCCGGAGGTGGTGTTCCGTATTCCGTCTGCAAACGGCGTGAGCCTACTACTGCGAGGGTGGCAACTCGAAGACCAGTCCGGGTATCCACGCAGGTGCCGGTCAAGCCCCGACCCGGAGCTGTCGGATGATTCCAGGACATCACACCGAGCGGGCCCGCGCGGGCCGGAGCGCGCAACACCTCGTGAACGCGGCCATGTTGGCCGGAAAGCGATGAGCCCGGGAACCTCTGCCCCTTTCCGGTCGTGGTCCCTGGTGGAGGGGCGGAAGCGGATTTCTCCCCCACTCCGGTTTTCGGAACGACGCGAGGCGGGCAGCCGACCGGATACCCGGACTCCCGGGCCCGGCCCGGCACCACCACCCGCGGGGGAAAGTGAAGGTTTGATGGACACGCAGACACACCGCCCGACCGAGGGCGGCGCGGAATCTCCTTATGAGGCGCGGGATCACGTCATCCCGGCGGACCCGTCGTTCGACGCACCCGGGGCGGGCACGCTGTGGACCGTCGAGCCGGCGGTCCGGCCGCCGCTCCCCGAACCGGTCCGCTCGGCCGCCGTGCGGGCGGGCATCATCGTCGCCGTGACCCTGATCACGGCCATGGTCGCCTTCTTCTGCACCATGGCCGCCGTGTGGGCGGCCCTGCCCGCCGTCCTCACCACCGTGGCCATGACCATCGCCGCCACCTGGAGCGTCCTCGACGTCTGGATCACCCGGCAGGTGTGGAACCAGCGGCACGGCGTCGTCTCCGTCCCGAGCAGCACCGCGCGGGCGCTGCGCCGCGAACGGCGGCGGGCCCGGCGCGCGGCGCGGGCCGCCGCGCGGGAGGCCGCTCGGAAGACGGCCGGGAAGACGGCCGGGAAGACCACCCGCTCCTCGCGGCCCGCGGGGCGCCGGCTGTCCTCGGTCTAGGCTCTCCCCGCCCTCCCCGGCCGGCCTGCGGGCCGGCCCGGCAGCTGCCGTCCCGGGCTTCCGGGCTCCTGGCGGCCCCGCCCCGGTGTCCCCGGCCCGCCGACTCAGCCTGTCCCCCCTCTCGGCCTACTCCGTCTGCTCCCGGGCGGCCGCCGCCTCTCCCCCGCCGCCGGCCTCCGGCGGGCGGCGGAACATCCGGGTGGCGGTGATCTCCCCGTGCACCGTCTCCCCCGCATCCTGCCGGGGCAGGCCGGGGCGCAGATGCTCCTCCACCCGGATGTACTTCAGCCCGGCCCGCAGATCCGCGTCGTTCCGCAACCTGATCACCAGCGGGAACTCGGCGAGCGCCGTGGTGTCGAACAGCCCGGTCGTGTACAGGAGTTGCACGCCGAGGGCGTCCGCCACCGCCCGCTGCAGCTCCAGCAGATAGGTGGCGTTGGCCCGGCCGATCGGGTTGTCGAGGAAGAGCGTGCCCGCGTGCCGGTGCCGGTCGCGGCCGCGGTCGTTGCTGCGGAGCGCGGCCATGGTGCAGTACAGCGCGATGGCGGCGGTGAGCAGCTGGCCGCCGGAGAAGACGTCTCCCATCTGGCCGACCGGGACGCGCTCGGCGCGCAGCACCGCGTCCGGTTTGAGGATCTCCACGGCGATGCCGCGCGGCTGGAGGGCGGCCGCCACCCCGCGCAGCAGCAGGGTCATGCCGTCCCGGCGCAGATCGGAGTTCTTGCGCACGGCGCCGCGGGTGGCCTCGTCGATCACCTCGCCCAGCCGCTCGGTGAGCGTCGCCTGGTCGGGCTCCTCGAAGCGGATGCGCAGGAACTCCTGGCCCGACCACTCCCCCAGCCCGCCGGGCAGCCTCGACAGCCGTTGCGCCGAACGCAGCGTGGCCAGGGAGGCGTCCACCAGGCCGCGCAGCCGGTCGACGATGCTGTCCCGGTTCCGCTCCAGCTGCTCCAGTTCGTCGGTGAGGACCCGCAGCCGGGGCGCGAACGCCTCCCGCCAGGCCCCGGCGTGCTCGGCGAGGGCGGCGGCGGGCAGTTCCCTGATCTGCTGGCGGGCGGGGGTGCGGACCTGCTCGTAGCGGGCGGAGTTGGCGTGCCGTACGAGGATGTCGCTCGCCTCGCGGACCGCCGCCTCGGCGGCGGAGAGGTCGGCGGCGCAGCCGCGGAGCGACCGCCGCGCCTCGGCGGCGGCCTGCCGGGCCTCCTCCGGGCCGCCCGGGTAGGGCGCGGGCGGCTCCTCGCCGTCCTGCTCGCCGGCCCGGTCCGGCTCGCGCAGCAGTTCGCGCAGGAAGGCGGCCGTGTCGTCGAAGCCGCTCGCCGCCTCCTCGGCCGAGCGGTGGGACCGCAGCAGCCCGGCGTGGACGGCTCTGGCCGTCTCCCACGCCTCCTCGTGCCCCGCGAGTTCGGCGGTGGCGGTGCGCAGCAGGGCCTTGGCCTCCTCGGCCCCGGCGGGGACCAGCTCCGCGGGCAGCTCCGTGTAGGCGTCCCCCGGGTGTCCGTCGGGCCCGGGCGGCGGGGCGAGCCGTTCGGCCTCGCCCCGGTAGCGGCCGAGCTGTTCGCTGGCGGCCGAGGCGCGCGACTCCAGCAGCTGCACCTGGGACTCCGCGCGGGCGGCGGCCGCCTGGCGGGACGGGCCGTCGGCGCCGTCGGCGCTCTCCAGGAGCTGGGCGGCGCGGGTGCGCACCTTGTTGGTGAGCCGGTCGAGTTCGGCGCGGGCCGCGCTCTCGTCGCTCTCCGCGCGGGCCTGTTCGGCGCGGAGGTCGGCGCCGACGCCGACCTTCTCGTAGAGCTGTGAGGCGGCCCGGTAGGCCTCGCGGAGATCGGGGAGGGCGGCGCCGCGGGCCTCGGCGGCGTCCCGCCCCTCCCGGGCCGCCTCCTCGGCGACGCCCGCGATCTCGGCTCGCTCGGCGCGCAGGGTGCGGGCGGTGCGCCGGGCGTCGTCGGCGGCACGCTGGGCGGCGCGGCGGTCCTCGTCCGCGGCACGGGCCCGCTCCCAGCAGGCCGCGGCGCGCGCCTCGGCCTCGGCGGTCTCCTCCGCGGTCTCCCGCAGCCGGCTCTGCCAGCGGGCCCGTTCCCGGAGCCGGAAGGCGAGGCCGGAGAGGGCATCGGCGGTGCGGCGGGCGCGCTGCGCGGCCTCCTGCCGCTCGTCCGCCGCCGAGGCGGCTCCGGCCGCCGCCTCCTCCGCCTCGGCGCGGGCGGTCCGGGCCCCGGCGAGCCGCTCCCGGGCGTCCGCGGCCGCGTTCCGGGCCGAACGGGCGGCCTCCGCCAGCTCGGTGAGCCGGCCGGGCGGGCAGTCCTCGCGCCAGGAGGCGATCCGGGCGGCCAGCGCCCTGTCCCCCGCCAGCCGGGCCGCCAGGGCGCGGATCTCCTCGTCGCGGGCGGCGGCGCGGGCCCGGCGGGCCCGCCGCTCGTCGTCGGCGGCGTGCTCGTCGTGCATGGCCGGGTTCGGCGGGACGAGGAAGACCTCCGCCCCGGGGCCGCTGCCGCCGCCCGCGCCGGCCGGCGGGGGCGGGGCGAGCAGCGCGGCGGCGGTGCCGACGGCCACGGCCGAGCGGGGCAGCAGCGCGGCCCCCGCGAGCACCTCGCGGGCGCGGGCGTGGGTGGCGGGGTCGGTGATGACGACGCCGTCGACGAGCTCGGGGCGGGCCGCGAGCACCGTGGCGTGGTCCTCCGGGGCCACGGCCTGGGCGAGGTAGCGCCAGCCGGGCAGGGCGGGGATGCCGTGCTCGCCGAGGTACTCGACGGCGGCCAGGACGTCGGGGCCGGGCGGCAGGAGTCCGCCGTCGCCGAGGGCGCCGAGGATGCGGGCGTCGTCGGCGGCGGCCGTTCTCAGCTCGAACAACTGCCGCTCGGCGGAGGTGACTCCGCGGTCGAGCAGATCGCGCAGCGCCTCGGCGTAGCGGTCCAGTTCCTCGACGGTCAGCGGGCCGTCCCCGGTGCCGTTCCCGTGGGCCGTTTCCGGGCCGGTCCCCGGCGGGGCGGCCGGTCCCGTTCCGGCGGCCGCGGTGCCCGCCGGGTGGTCGGGCGCCGTCCCCCGGCCGGCGCCGTGCCCCTCCCCGGGGCCGGACGGGACGCCGCCGGCCGCCGTTTCCCCGCCGTCCGCCCGGCCGTCCGGACTCCCCTCGGCCGCGGGGGTGCCGGAGGCCCGGGGGTCACCGGACCGGCCCGTATCGCCGGGCCCCGTACTCCCGTCTCCGGTGGCCCGCGGGCCCTCCGGGCCGCCCGGGTGCGGGACCGCCGCGACGCGGGGTCCGGACGGGGACGCGGCGGCCGGGCCGGACGGGGCCGGGCCGGCGCCGCGCGGAGCCGGTACGGCGGCCGTTCCCGCCCGCCCGGGGGCTCCGGTGCCGCCGCCGTCCGCGGAGCCCGGTTCGGCGGCCGCCGCCGAGCCGGGAGCCGGAAGGCTCAGCAGTTCGGCGAGCCGGGGTTCCGCGGCGATCGCGGCGGCCGTGCGGCGCTCGGCGGTATGGGCGGACTCCGCCGCGCGGGCGGCGTCCTCGGCGCGGGAGGCGGCCAGGTCGGCCCGGGTCTCCTCGGCCGCGGCCTCCCGGGCCCGGTCGGCGGCCCGCCGGGCCGTGTCCCGGGCGGCGGTCGCGGCGGCGACCGCGGACCGTACGGCCTCGCCGGCGGCGAGCGCGGCACGCGCCGGGTCCGCGTCGGGCGCGGTGTCGTCGAGCCAGCCGGAGCGGACCGCCTCCGCCGTCTCCTGTTCGACCTCGGCGAGCCGCTGCCGCAGATGTTCGGCCTCGCTGCGGGCGCGCTGGGCGGCGGTCGCGGCCTCGGTGGCACCGCGGTGGGCGGTCTCCCCCTCGCTCTGGAGGGCGGCGGAACGGGCCTCCTCCCCGGCCGCGATCCGCTCGCCGTTCTCGACGGCCGCGTCCAGGGCGCCGACCAGTTCTGCGGCGGCGGTCGCCCGGGCGGCGAGCGCCGGGGCGGCGTCGCGCTCGGCCTCGCGGATCGCGGCGGCGACGCGCGCGGAGCGGTCGGCGGCGGCCCGGTGGCGCAGGACGGCCTCCGCGGCCTGCCAGGCGGAGAGGAGGGTGCGGGCCTCGCCCAGCTCCCGCTTCTGCGCGGCCGCGGCCTTCTCGGCGGCGGCGAGGGCCAGCGAGGCGTGCCGGTAGGCGAGTTCGGCGGCGATCAGGGAGCCGCGCTCGCGGGCCCGCTCCGCCTCGGCGACGGTCCGTTCCGCGGCGGTGACCTGGCCGGCCAGTTCGGCGGCCCGGCCGCGCTCCTCGCGGGCGCGGGCGGCGAGCCGCCGGACGAGGGTGCGGGTGCGCCGCTCGGCCCCGGCGTGCACCTCGCGGGCGCGCTCCCGTTCCGCCGCGGCCTCCGTGATCCGGCCGAGCAGGTCGACGGAGCCGGCGGTGAAGTCCCGTTCGGCGGTGAGCTCGGCTCGGCGGCCGAGCTTGTGGGCGAAGCCGTGCACGAGGTCGGCGAGGCCGTCGGTGTCGCGGGTGTCGGTGACGGCGCGCAGCAGCAGGTCGGCGAAGTCGGCGTCGTTCTTGACGGCGAAGAGGCCGGCGGCCTCGCCCTCGTCGGCGTTCATCTCCCGCTGGTAGCGGAAGAGTTCGGGGTCGAGGCCGAGTTCGCCGAGGTGCTCGTTCCAGCGCTCGTGGATCTCCTCCCAGACCACGTCGAGGTTGGGATAGGCCCGGCCCGCCTCGGTGAGGGCGTCGCGGAACCCCTTCATGGTGCGGCGGCGGCCCCGCGCGCCCGACACGCCCTCGGCGGGGGCCCGGACGGCGGTGGACTCGGCCACTGGCAGCGAGTCCAGGCTCATCCCGGGGCCGGGGCGGAAGGAGTACCAGGCCTCGGCGAACTTGCGCGGGTCGGAGGAGACCTGGCGGCCGCGCCACTCGCTGACCTTGCCGACGACGACGGTCTCGCCGGTGAGGGTGTGCGTCCACTCCAGGGCGACGTGCCCGCAGTCGTCGGCGAGGAGGAACTTGCGGAGCACGCCGGAGCTGGCGCCGCCGAGGGTGTTGCGGTGGCCGGGCAGCATCACGGAGAAGATCAGTTTGAGCAGGACGGACTTGCCGCCGCCGTTCTCCAGGAAGAGCACTCCGGCGGGGGCCGGGCGGCGCGGCGGCCCGGTGGGCTCCTCCTCGAAGAAGTCCGCCTGGGCGGGGGCGGGGTGGGCCACGGGGTCGCCGACGCCGCGCAGATCGAGCACGGTGTCGGCGTAGCGCGCGCCTGCGGGGCCGATGGAGTAGAGGCGGACCCGGGACAGCTCGTACATGGCGGCGGACTCTCGGTGTGATGCGGACGGTCGGGTCTGGCGGCCGGCGTTCCCGGAGGCGGCGGTTCGGGAGGCCCCGCCCCCGGGGCGCCGGGTGCGCCGGGCCCGTCAGGTGTGGAAGGGCAGTCCGGCGTCGGCGACGAGTTCGTCGCTCTCGTCGGGGGGCAGCAGGGTCGGGGTGCCGTCGCCGACGGCCACGACGCCGAGCTCCAGCAGCTCGGCCAGCGCGGCGGAGCCGGCCATGTCGCGCACCTGGAGCTGATAGCGGGCGGTGGTGCGGTACGAGCCTCCGGCGTCGTCCCCGGTGCGCTGGAGGAAGCCGGAGTCGGTGAGGAACGCGACGGCCTTGCCGACGATGCCGGTGGTCGAACCGGCCAGCCGGCGGGCGTCCTTGGTGGCGCCGGTGGCGCTGCGCCGTGACCACACCCGCCAGGCGGCCTCCAGCCCGGGGGCGCCGGTGGCCGGGTCGGTGTTCTCGCCCGCCGCCTCGGCGCGCTCCTCCAGCCGGCGGCAGGCCTGCCGGACGAAGGCGTCGACGCCGTTGACGGTGATCCGGCCGATGTAGCCGTCGTCGGCCAGGTCCTCGGGGCGCGGGAAGGCGAGGGCGGCGACGGCGAGATGGGCCAGGCCGTGCAGGAAGCGGTCGGTGGTGTCGGAGACGGCGCGGCGGGCGTAGTCGCCCATGCGGACGGCGAAGACGGAGTCCTCGGCGGCCGTCACCACCATGCCCGCGCGGGACGACACCTCCAGGACGACGAGGCCGAGCCCGGTGGCGACCGCGTCGGCGAGCCGGGCGAAGGCCGGGTCGTCGCGGTGCCGGCGCAGCAGTTCGGCGTAGTCGGCGTCGCGGGCGGGGAGCAGCCTCGGCTGGAGGCCGTAGGAGACGAGCCGCGCGGCGTCGGCGGCGTCGGCCGGCGTGACCGCGGCGGTGCCCGCCGGGGCGCGCGGTGCGGTCTCCTCCCGGCCGCCGGGCGGCGGGCAGCCGTCGCCCGGGAGGCCCGGGGAACCGTCGTCCGTGCCGTACTCGTTCACTGCTGTCGCTCCTTGCCGGGTGCGGGGCCGGGTGCGGGGGCCGGGGGCGTCACGCCGCCTCCGTGCTGCGGTCCGCGGCCATGCCCGCCGCGTCGAGCAGGGCGGTGCCGACGATCAGGTCGGCGCCGCCGTACTCCGGGTCGTCGAGCTGGACGCCGTCGTCCACGGCGAACAGCAGGCGCCGCTCGCCCTGGCGGTAGGCGGTGCCGACCGGCGGGCTCGCGGCGTGCACCGCCAGCAGCGCGACGAGATAGGGCAGTTCGGGGTCCTGGCGGCGGGCCTCGGCCAGCAGCCCGGAGAGCCGGCGCGGGGCGTCGGGCGGCAGGTCGAGCAGGTCCAGGGCGCGGGCCAGCTGCTCCTCGCTGAACCGGCTGTCGTCGGGCGTGGTGACGAGGTCCGGCTCGGGCATCTCCGCACCGAGGTGCTCGCGTTCGGCGGGCGGGGTGAGGAGCAGGGCGGTGAGGTCGCCGAGGCGCACGGCCGGGGGTGTGCGCAGGCCGGTACCGCGGGCGAAGAAGGCGTCGGTGACGGGCAGGGCCCGCTCCACGGGCAGCGGCAGCAGTGGCGCGAGCAGCTGGCCGTACAGGTCGAGCCCGGCCCGCGCGGAGGGCGGGGCGAACGCCTGCCGGTCCTGCTCGGCGCGGAACAGCGGGCCGGCCTCCAGCAGCCGGGACTGCAGCTGGGTGTGGCGCCGGACGCAGTCCTTGACGATGTCCACGAGCTCGGCGGCGCGCCGTTTGTGCTCGGCGTCCTCCGCCTCGTCACGGGCGCGGCGGATGTTGGTGAGGATGGCGTTCTCGTGGCGGTAGCGGTCGGCGACGTGGTCGAGCGCCTCCGCGATCAGATCGGGCACCCGGTTCAGCCAGTCCACGGCGCGGACGTTGCGCCGGGTGGCCTCCAGGGTGCGGCGCAGCGTCTCGGCGTACTGCACGGTGCGGTAGCGGGCCTGTTCGGCCGCGAGCTGGGCGTCGGCGAGCCGGCCCCGGCTGATCAGCACCTCCAGCTTGACCTCGGCGGCGATCTGCGCGCTCGTGACATCCGTGTCGAGGGCGCCGACCAGGACGTTGACCGCCTCGTCGGTGGTGCGCAGATAGACACCGCCGCCGGGCCCGGGGACCTCCTCGATCAGCTTGAAGTCGTAGTCCCGGCGGACGTAGCGGCCGTCGGGGCCGAAGGTTCCGTAGACCGCGCGGAAGCCGCGGTCCACGCTGCCGACGTTGATGAGGTTCTCCAGGACCCAGCGGGCGACCCGTTCGTGCTCGGCGGCGGGGCGCTCCGGTGCCTGCGCGGCGACCCGGGGCAGCAGCCGGGCGACGACCTGCTCGTGGTCGGCGCCGGTGTCGAAGTCCATGTTCAGCGTGACGAGATCGATGGCGGCCAGCGCCGTCTCCGCCATCGCGTAGACCGTGTACTCACCGGCGAGGTTGGCCTTGCGCGCGTCGAGGTCGTGGAGCGGCGCGGTGCAGGCGAGCGCGCGCAGCCGCCGGGCCAGCCCCTCGTCGGCGGCGGGCCCGGGGGCGGGCCGGGCCACCGAACCGGGCTGTACCCCACTGAGCTGCGGCGGAGCGGATTCCGAGACGTGCGACTTCACGACGCACAGAGTAGGTCCTCGCGCTGACATCCTCCCAAACGGCGCGGATGGGACCGGCCGCGGCGGCTCAGGGAAGGGCCTCCGCCGGAGTGCGCACCGCCTGGCGCAGGCGGGCCGCGTCCCGGCTGGGGGGCGCGCCGAACTGGCGGCGGTACTCGCGGCTGAACTGTGACGGGTTGTCGTAGCCGACACGGTGTCCGACGCCGGTGACGTCGCCGGGGCGGGCGGCGAGCAGCAGCCGGGCCTCCTGGAGCCGGATCTGCTTCTGGAACTGGATCGGGCTCATCGCGGTCACCGCCCGGAAGTTGCGGTGGAAGGCGGAGACGCTCATACCGGACAGCCGCGCCACGTCCTCGACGCGGAAGGGCTGCGCGTAGTGCTCGCGGATCCAGCGCACGGCCCGCGAGATGTGGCTGAGGCCGCTGTCGGGCAGCCCGAGCTGACGGACCGTCGCACCCTGCTCCCCGGTGATCAGGCGCCACAGGATCTCGCGTTTGACCAGCGGGGCCAGCACGTCCCGGTCCCGCGGCTCGTCCAGCAGGCGCAGCAGCCGGACCACCGCGTCGAGCAGGGCGGCCGGAGCGTCGCTGACGGCGATCCCCGGCGGCGCGCCCTCCCCCGGGCGGCGCCTGTCCCCGGTGCCGGCCCGCAGCAGCAGTTCGGCGACCTCGGACGGTTCCAGCCGCAGGCCGAACCCCAGGGCCGGCCGCTCGGGACCGGCCAGGGTGAACTGCCCGGTGACGGGCAGGTCGACCGACGCGACCAGGTACTGCCCGGCGCGGTACTCGTACACCCGGTCGCCCAGGGCGAGCCGCTTGGCGCCCTGGGCGATAACGGCCAGCACCGTGCCGGACATCGAGGGGACCGGCGGGTCCGCCCGGTCGACCTTCGAGACGAGGACGCCGTCGACGGCGGTGGTCGAGTCGGGCCGGGCGTGCCGGGCCAGCAGCGTGCGGAGCTCCGTGAGGTCCATGGGCCCATTGCAGCACCCCTCCGCGCCCCGGCTCCCCGAGTCGCCAGGATCGTGCAAGGACCAGCGAGCATCGTTCTAACGTTTCCGCAGGTCAGGGCAGTTGACTGGAGTCACCTCACTCCACCACGTCGAAAGAAGGCAGCCATGACCGCCCACTACGGCTTCACCGCCACCCTGACCGCCGGACCCGGCGGCGGCGACCGGCTCGTGGAGCTGCTGCTGACCGGCCTGGACGAGGGCGCCCCGGGTTCGAGCGAGCACTGCGTGGTGTATCTCGTCTCCCGTTCCGCGTCCGACCCCGATGTCGTCCACGTCACCGAGGGCTGGACCAGCGAGGAGGACCACCACCGGATCTTCGCCGGCGAGGCCGCCCGGGCCATCGTGGCGCGGATCGGCGGACTGCTGGCCAAGGAGGCCGAGTACACCGATTACGTGCCGGTGTACGGCAAGGCCGCGTTCTGAGCCGCCCGGCGTCCGCACCGGCCCCCTCCCCGCCGCTCCCGGCTCCCCCGGCATCCCGAAGCCCCGACGCCCCGGCGCCCGGCGAGCGGCTCCCTGCCCCCCGTCCGTCCGCACCACCCGATGAAAGGCAACCAGCATGACCACGGCACACCCCGGCCTGGACCCCGAACTGCGCACGCTGCTGGCCGGGATACCCCGGATACCGGCGCTCGATCCGGAAGTCCTCGCGCAGCTGCGCCGGCTGCCGCCGACGCCGGTCGACGCCCTCCTCTCCCACCGCCGGGCCGGCCACCGCGAGGTCACCGTGCCCGCCGGGGACGGCGCCGGGATCCCCCTGTCGGTCTTCACCCCCGCGGACACCGGCGGCGCCGCCCCCTGCGTCTACTGGATGCACGGCGGCGGGATGGTCATGGGCGACCGCTTCTCGCAGATCGACATCCCGCTGGAGTGGCTCGACGCGTTCGGCGCGGTCGTGGTCTCCGTGGACTACCGGCTCGCACCGGAGGCCACCGGCACCACCCCGGTCGACGACTGCTACCGGGGACTGCTCTGGGTCGCCGAGCACTCCGCCGAACTGGGCGTCGACCCCGCCCGGATCGTCGTCGCCGGCGCCAGCGCGGGCGGCGGCCTCGCCGCCGGCGTCGCCCTGCTGGCCCGTGACCGCGGCACCCCGGCGATCGCCGCGCAGATGCTCGTCTGCCCCATGCTCGACCACCGCAACACCAGCGTCTCCAGCCTCCAGTACGCGGACGGGCCCGGCGTCTGGACGCGCCAGATGAACGAGTTCGGATGGCGCAGCCTCCTCGGCGGCCTCACCGGCGACGAGGTGCCCGCGTACGTCTCGCCCGCGCTGGCCGACGATCTCTCCGGTCTGCCGCCGGCCTACATCGACACCGGCTCCGCCGAGGTCTTCCGCGACGAGGACGCCGACTACGCCACCCGTCTCTGGGCGGTCGGCGGCCAAGCCGAACTCCACGTCTGGGCGGGCGGCTTCCACGGCTTCGACGCGCTGTTCCCGCAGGCGCGGATCTCGGCCACCGCGCGCCGGACCCGCACCGACTGGCTCGCCCGGGTCCTGTCCCCGGACCACCCCGCCGCGTAGCGCCGCCGCTCCCCGAGCACATCGCCCCTCACTCACGCACGTCCACATCGGAGCGGTGATCGCCGCCCTGGTCTCCGGGGAGAGCCGCTGGACCACGGCCCAGAGCATCGGGGTGTCCGGCGGCTACGACCTTGAGCCACCGGCCGGCCCCGCGCCGCCCGGGACCACCCCGGCCACCGGGCCGGTTGTCGGAGGGCGGTGGGATGCTGCTCACGTCGCCGCACCGCCCCGGGTCCCCGGCAGGCGGGGAGCCGGACCGGTACCGGCTCCGCTCCGGGGGCCGGGACCGCGGGCCCGGCGCGGCCGCGGATACTGTTGTTCAACAATCCACACCGTGTTCCGCTCGCCCACGGGGGGCCCATGGACCGCACCAACGCGCAGGCCGCGTCCGCCGCCGACCCCTTCGCGCCGCTCGCGGCCGACCGCGACCGGCTTGGACGCGGCAGTACGGCGCAGCGCGTCGCCGACGTCCTGCGCGACCGGATAGCCGAGGGGACGCTGCCGCCCGGCACCCGGCTCTCGGAGGAGGCGCTCGGTGCCGCGCTCGGCGTCTCCCGCAACACGCTGCGCGAGGCGTTCCGGCTGCTGGCGCACGGCCGCCTGGTCGTGCACGAGGTGAACCGGGGCGTCCGGGTGCGGGTGCTGAGCCGTGCGGACGTCCTGGACATCTTCACCGTCCGGCGGGCCCTGGAGCTGGCCGGACTGCGCGCCGCGCCGGAGGCCCGCCCGAGTCAGCTGAGCGCTCTGGCGCAGGCGGTGGCCGGGGGCGAGGCCGCCGCGCGGGCCGGTGACTGGCGGGCGGTCTCCACCGCCGATCTGCGGTTCCACCGGGCGCTGGGCGGACTGGCCGGCAGCCCCCGGATCGACGAGTATCTGAGCCGCGTCCTCGCCGAACTGCGCCCCGCGCTGCTGGCGCTGCCCCGGGCCCGCTGGCTGAACGAGCCGCCGCCGGTCCGGAACCGGCGCTTGACGGATCTCCTGGAACGCGGTGCGCTGCACCTGGCCGAGGCGGAGCTGGAGAGCTCCCTCGCCGACTCCCGGCAGATGCTTCTGGACACGATGGGGAAGGCTGCAACATGACCGCTTCCGCGCCTCCGTCCGCGCCCGTCATCGACCTCAACGCCGACCTGGGCGAGGGGTTCGGCCGCTGGAGCCTGACCGACGACGACGCCCTGCTGTCGGTCGTCACCAGTGCCAATGTGGCCTGTGGTTTCCACGCGGGCGACCCGTCCACGATGCGCCGGGTGTGCGAGCTCGCCGCCGAGCGGGGGGTGCGGATCGGCGCCCAGGTCGCGTACCGGGATCTGGCGGGCTTCGGCCGCCGCTCCATGGACGTGCCGCGCCGGGAGCTCGCCGACGAGGTCGCCTATCAGATCGGGGCGCTGGACGTCTTCGCGCGCGCCGCCGGTTCGCGGGTCGCCTATGTCAAGCCGCACGGCGCGCTGTTCAGCCGGACGGTGCACGACGAGGAGCAGGCCGCCGCGGTCGTCGAGGGAACCGTGCTCGCGGCGGGAGGCCGTCCGCTGCCCGTCCTCGGGCTGCCCGGTTCGCGGCTGCTGGAGGCGGCGGAGGGCGCGGGGCTGCCCGCGGTCGCGGAGGCGTTCGCCGACCGCGCCTACTCCACGGACGGCACGCTGGTGCCGCGGGGCCGGCCGGGTGCCGTCGTCGAGGACCCGGAGGAGGTCGTGGCGCGCTCCCTGCTGATGGCCGTGGACCACCGGGTGGCGACCGCCGAGGGAGAGAAGATCACCGTGCGGGCCCGCTCCCTGTGCCTGCACGGCGACACCCCCGGAGCGGCCGCGCTCGCCCTGCTGGTCCGGGAGGCGCTGATCGCCGACGGGGTGGCGCTGGAGCCCTTCGCATGAGGGTCCTGCGGGTGGGGCGGCACGCGCTGCTGGTGGAGCCCGGCGGCCCCGAGGCGGCGAGCGCGCTCCACGCCGAGCTCGTGCGGCGCCGGGAGACGGGGGAGCTGCCCCCGGTGCGCGAGATCGTGCCGGCCGCGCACACCGTGCTCATCGACGGCCTGGACGACCCGCGGGCCCTCGCCGCCGAACTGGCCGGCTGGGAGGTGCCCCCGCAGTCCGCCGGGGCGGGGCGCACGGTCCGCGTCCCGGTCCGGTACGACGGCCCGGACCTGGCGGAGGTGGCGGAGCGCTGGGGCGTCCGCCCCGAGGAGGTCCCGGAGATCGTCGGCGGGGTGCGCTTCCGGGTGGCGTTCTGCGGTTTCGCCCCGGGGTTCGGCTATCTGACCGGGCTGCCGGAGCGCTACCGGCTGCCGCGCCGCCCGACGCCCCGGACGTCCGTGCCGGCGGGCTCGCTGGCTCTCGCCGGGGAGTACGCCGGGGTGTACCCGCGCTCCTCGCCGGGCGGCTGGCAGCTGATCGGCAGCACCGGCGAGGTGCTGTGGGACCCGGCCCGCGAACCGGCCGCGCTGCTCGCCCCGGGCACGGAGGTCCGCTTCGTCGCCGCCGACGGCCCGGCGGCCGTGCGGGACGGCGCCCCCGCGGCCGTCGGGGACGGTCTCCGGTGAGCGCCGCCCGTGCGTCAACGGGCGTGCCCGGACCGGTGGTCCGGGCCGAGCGGCCGGGCGCGCTGACGACCGTCCAGGACCTGGGACGCACCGGTCACGCCCATCTGGGGGTGCCCCGGTCCGGCGCGCTGGACCTCCCCGCGCACCGGCTGGCCAACCGCCTCGTCGGCAACGCCCCGGAGGCCGCGACGCTGGAGACCACCGTGAGCGGCGCCGCGCTGCGCGTACGGACGCCGGTCACCGCCGCCGTCACGGGCGCGCCCTGCGCGGTGACGGTCGACGGCCGGCCCGCTCCCTGGGGGGCGCCGGTGCGGCTGCCGGCGGGCGCGGTCCTGGACGTCGGCCCGGCGGCCGGCGGCCTCCGCTCGTACATCGCCTTCGCGGGCGGGATCGCGGCCGAACCCGTGCTGGGCAGCCGCTCCGCCGATCTGCTCTCCGGGCTGGGCCCTCCGCCGCTTGCCGCCGGTGACGAACTCCCGCTCGGGACGCCGCACGGGCCGCCGGCCCCGGTGGACGCGGTGCCCTGCCCGGGTCCGCCCGCCGAGCTGGTGCTGCCGGTGCTGCCGGGCCCGCGCCACGACTGGTTCGCGCCGGACGCGCTCCGCTCCCTGGCGTGCGCCCGGTACGCGGTGTCGCCCGCGAGCAACCGGATCGGGCTGCGCACCGACGGGCCGCCGCTGCGGCGCTCCCGGGCGGGTGAACTCCCCAGTGAGGGCATGGTGCTCGGCGCGGTGCAGGTGCCGCCGGACGGCCGTCCGGTCGTCTTCCTCGCCGACCACCCCGTGACCGGCGGCTACCCCGTGATCGGTGTCGTCCCGGAGGACCGCCTCTGGGCGGCGGCGCAGGCTCCCCCGGGCACGCCGCTGCGCTTCGTCCCGGTCAGCCGCTGACCGCCGGGCCGGGGCCCGGCGCGGGGTTGAGGGCCGCGTGCGGGGTTGAGGGCCGCGCGCGGGGTTGAGGGCCGCGCGCGGGGCTCACGCGCCCGACGCCCGGCCTGCGCACGGCCGGAGCGGCCTCGCCCCGCCGGCAGGCCGTGCCGCCCCGCTCACACCCCGCCGGGGGCGAGCCCCGCGTCGGGGCCGATGCGGCTGCGGACGGCCGTCTGGACCTCGGCCTCCTCGGCGGGATCGGTGGCCAGCCGGCGCAGTTGTTCGACGACCCGGGTGTCTCCGATGGCGGCGTGCCGGGCGGCCAGTTCGCGGGTGGACTCCTCGCAGTCCCAGAGGCATTCGACGGCGAAGCCCGCCGCGAAGGAGGGATCGGTGGCGGCGAGGGCGCGGGCGGCCCGGCCGCGGAGCTGGGAGGAGGAGGTCTCGCGGTAGATGTGCCGGAGGACGGGGGCGGCGCTGTCGATCCGCAGCCGGCCGGTGCCGTCCACGAGGGTCCACAGATCGCGGGCGTCGGCTCCACCGCTCCGCACCGTGCGGCGGAGCGCGGCCAGGACGAGGCCGGCGTCCCGCACGCCGCCGCGGCAGGCGAGCATCCCGGCCGCGGCGTTGCCGACGGCGTCGTCGCGGTGCGCCCAGGCCCGGGCGCGTTCGAGGGCGGCGATGCTCCGCATCCGCTCGAAGGAGGCGAGGGCGGTCTCGGCGACGAGCCCGGACGGGCCGGAGGCGGCGGAGGAGTCCGAGGCGGCGAGGTCCAGCAGATCGAGGACGCCGGGGTCCTGCCGGTCGGCGAGATGGCGGAGCGCGGCGCTGCGGGCGGCCTCGGGGCCGCAGCGGGCGGCTTCCAGGAGCAGCGGGCGGTCCTCGGGGCCGGCCACGGCGGCGAGACAGCGGGCGGCGGCCTCGTGCCGCGGCTGCTCCGGCTCCTCCTCGTAGGAGCGCTGGGCCCACTCCAGGATCTCCGGGACGCTCCAGCCGGGGCTGGGTCCGGCGGGCCTGAGCTGGCGCTGCCAGCGGTCGAAGGAGCCCTGTTCCCGCGCGGCGCGGACGCGGGCGGCGACGTCCGGGCCGGCGGCGCCGTCCTCCCACAGCCGCCAGGCCCGGGGTTCCCAGGCGTCGCGCACGGCGGCGGTGAGGGCGGCGTCGCCCTCCGGGCCGGCCGGGAAGCGGGCGAGGACGGGCGCGCCCAGGGAGCGGAGCACGGAGTCGTCGGCGCGCAGGGCGAGTTCGTCCAGCGCCCACGGCCAGTTGGTGCCGGCGGCGGTGTAGCGGCGCAGGAGGTCCACGGCGTCGGTGCGGCCGTAGCCGGCGAGGTGGCCGAGGAAGGAGAGGGCGAGGCCGGTGCGTTCCTCGGCGGTGTCCATCACGTCGTCGGCGTCGAAGAGGTGCTGTTCGATCTCGTCGAGGCCGCCGCCGAGCGCGAGGTGGAGGCGCGCGTAGTAGAGGGAGCGGTTCTCCAGCTGCCAGTCGTGACGGGGGTCACGCACCACGCAGTGGTGCAGTGCGGCGAGCGCCTCGCCCCGGGGGGCCGCGAGGGCGTGCAGGGTCCCGTCGCCGCGGCCTCGCTGCAGGAGGCCGAGCAGGGTGCCGCTGGGCGCTATGTCTGGATCGAACATGAGGTCAGCATCCGGTGCGGGAGGGTCGCTGGCAACGGGATATTTCCGCTGACCGGCATTCTTGCCGGTGACCGCGGCCCCCATGCCCGGCGGGGAGAGGGTATTCCGGGTCCCGAACGCCGCACCCTACCCGGACGGGGCCGTTCCGCCGAGCCGGGCCGGGAACACCGCCGCGGACCGGCGTCATATGCCGTCCGCACCACCGGGTCGGGTATCGCCGAATCTCTTACGGACCGTCGCTCCCTGTGCAACAGTCGTAACCGGCCCTCCCGGCAGATCCCCGACCTGTCCGTGCCGCGCCTGTATCGGAGCCCTTCATGCCGTCCCACGTGTCCGCGGAGCACCCGGCCGCCCAGCCGCCCGAGCCGGGCACCGTCGAGTCCCTGATCTCCCAGGCCATGCGCCTGCGCGGAGAAGTCGACGCCGTACGGCGCACCACGACCGCCGAACCGGAGGACGCGCGGCTGCGCTGGCAGCGCGCGCTGTGCGAACTCGCCGTCCACCACCTGGACGATCTGGGCCGGCGGCTGGGACAGCTGCGCGACGGCCCGGCCGCCGAACCCGCCGGCGCGGCCGTCTCCGCCGGGGCGGCGGCCCGCCACGTGGCGCTGCCGGCCGCACCGCCCGAGGCGCCGGCCCGCCGCCCGGCCGGCCGGGCGGGCAGCGCGGAGTGGAACCTCCTCACCGATGAGGCCGACTGGTCCGGCGAGCTGTACGAGCTCTTCGCCCGCTCCCCGCAGGAGGGCCCGCTCTCCCTGGACGAGCTGCCCTCCTGGCTGGTCGAGGAGGACCAGCCGGTGCTGACGGCGATCGTCACGGACTGCCTGGTGGACGGCCGCCCGATCGACGGCGAGTTCCGCATCGTCCGCGCCGACGGCGTCGTGCGCACGGTCCACATGACGGGACAGCCCGTCCTCGGCACCGACGGCCGAACCGCCTCCATGTGGGCCGTCCTCCGCGACGTCACCGAGCTGCGCCGCAGCGAGCGGGAGGTCCGCGACAGCCATGAGGCGCTGCTGCGCCGGCGGCAGATCGCGCGCACCGAGCACCGGATCGCGGTGGAGCTGCAGGAGGCCGTGCTGCCGCCCTGGCGCGAGACCCTGCGGTTCCCGCAGGCCGCTGGCGGCGGGCCGGATCTCGCGGCCCACTACCTCCCCTCGGCCACCAGCGCCCTGATCGGCGGGGACTGGTACGACGCCCTGCAACTCCAGGACGGCGGCGTGCTGTTGAGCGTCGGAGACCTCACGGGCCACGGCGTCGCCGCCACCTCCGGCATGGCCATGCTGCTCGGCGCCCTGCGCGGGATGGCGCTCGCCGGGGCGGAGCCGGGCGCGCTGATGGAGCGGCTCAACCAGCTGCTGGACACCGCCGCCCAGCCGGCCCTCGGCAGCGCGCTGTGCTGCCGGTACGACCCGGCCGGCCGCGCCCTGGAGTGGGCGCAGGCCGGCCATCCGGCTCCGCTGCTCTTCCGCGGCGGCACCGGGCGCGCCCTCCCCCGGCCGGAGGGCGTGCTCCTCGGCGCCACGAGCGGAGCCGTCTACGGGCAGGCGCGGGAGCCCCTGGAGCCCGGCGACGTGGTCGTCCTCCACACCGACGGACTCGCCCGGCGGGCCGCCGGACTGTCCGACTCGCCCGACGGCGAACCGGGCGGCGCCCGGCGCCTGCTGGAGCTGGCGCCCCGGTTCTGCGCGGCGCGCAGCGCACGGGAGTGCGTACGCGTCGTGGTCGAGGAGTTCGGCGGCACGGAGCGTGAGGACGACGCCTGCGTCCTGGTCGCCAGGATCGGCGGCGCGGAAGCGGAGCGGCGGGAGCCGTCCCGGGACGTGCCGTAGCGCCGGTGCTCCGGGCGGCCGGCGGCGGGTTCCCCGGCGGGCCGGCACGCCGGCGCCCCGTGAGACCCGGCCCGTGACACCGGGCCCGTGACACCCGGCCCGTGACGCGCGCCCTGTCGGACGCCGCAGGGGATAGGCCGGCTACACGCCCGTCACCCGTCCCCCGGCCCCCCGCGCGGAGGCGCGGGACGACGGCGCCTTGGGCAGGGCCGCCTGGATCTCCGCGCGCAGGTCGTCGACCGTGGAGGTGCCGGCGTACTGCCCCGTCAGCCGGTACATCTCCCGGAGCCGGTCCCACGTCCGGTGCGAGGAGGTCTCCCCGATGCTGACCAGCGCCAACCGGGCGTAGCGGTCGGCCTGTTCGGGGTCGTCGGCGATGAAGCACGCCGAGGCGAGCGAGATGTAGTCGAAGATCTGCGAGCGCTGGTGGCCCTTGCCGCGCAGCCGCAGCGCCTCCTTGGCGTGGCGTTTGGCGATGACGGCGGCCGACGGGTCGTGCTCGGCGAGGGTGCGGAACGCCAGGGCCTGCATGCCGTGCAGATCGGCCTCGTCGAACATCTGCATCCAGCTGGGCGGCGGTACGTCGCCCCGGTCGGAGGCGAACAGGTCCTCGGCCCGGCCGAGGGTGCGGCGCATCGCCTGCCCGCGGCCCAGTGAGGCCTGTGCCCACGCCTCGATCGTGCAGAGCATGGCGCGGGTGCGCGGCAGGGTCTCCTCCCCGGAACCGGAGGCGGCGAGTTTCATCAGGTCCAGTGCCTCGTCGGGGCGGCCGAGGTGGACCATCTGCCGGGCGGCGCGGGACAGCGCCTCCCCGGCCCGCGGCCGGTCACCGCCCTCGCGGGCCGCGTGCGCCGCGATGACGAAGTATTTCTGCGCGGTCGGCTCCAGGCCGACGTCGTGGGACATCCAGCCGGCGAGCACCGCGAGATTGGCCGCGACGCCCCACAGCCGGCGCTGGAGGTGCTCCGGGTGGCGGTAGGCGAGTATGCCGCCCACCTCGTTGAGCTGGCCGACCACGGCCTTGCGCTGCAGCCCGCCGCCACGGGCCGCGTCCCAGGCACGGAACACCTCGACCGAGCGCTCCAGCGCCTCGACCTCCTGTGTTCCGACGGGGGCCGCGTCGAACCGGTCGAAGTCGGCTGTCCCGGCGGTCGCCGGGCTGCCGGTGCGAAGCCCTGGGAGGGCGCCCGCGGGGTCGGTGTGCAGCCAGTCGCGCATGGCGACGGCGAGTGCTGATCCTGTGGTGAGCGCGGCGCCCGCGCCCACCAAGCCGCGTCGGTTGAGCATGAGGTCCATTCCCGTGAATTCGGTGAGAACCTCGGCGGTCCGCTCGGGCGCCCAGGGGAGTCCGTCGTCGGACTGCCGCGTCCTCCCCGCACGCCCGCGCCGGCCGAGTCCGAGGTCCTCGATGGTCACGACACGGCCGAGACGCTCGGTGAACAGGGTCGCCAGCACCTTCGGCACGGGATCGCGCGGCACCTCGCCGGTGTCGATCCAGCGCCGCACCCGCGAGGTGTCGGTCGCCAGCTGGGGGTGGCCCATGGCCGCCGCCTGCCGGTTGACCAGCCTCGCGAGCTCGCCCTTGGACCAGCCGGTGAGGCCGAACAGGTCCGCGAGTCGGGTGTTGGGTTCCTTGGTCACGTCAAGCCCCCAGGTTCCTCGGCTGCCTCGACATTAACGGCCTGTCAGGGGGGTGCGGAGTATTCGCCAGGCTTCGCCAGGGTCCGCCAGGTGGTGTGCCACCCGCGCCCGGGTGTCGGGTAGGAACCGCGCCACCCGTCCCGGTGACCGGACCGCATTTCCCCAGGGTGCGGAGCCCGGCCCCCGGGCGGGCGGCGCAGGCATGCCGTCGGCCCACGAAGGGATCCGTTCCGCCCATGTACGCAGCGCCGTCCTCCGTGTCCGCCCCGCCTCCGCCGTACCGTCCGCAGGCAGGTGGTGGCAGGCCGTACGCCGCCGGCGCCGTACCGGCGGGGCCGGCCCTGCCGGCCGTCGGGCGGCCGCAGCGCGCGGTGGGCCGGGGCGGCCAGACCCTCAGCGGGAGGATCGACTTGTCCGGCCCTCAGGGCACCCAGCTGCGCACCGCCATCGCGGCGGTGCACCGCGTCTGCCCGGAGTTCCATCCGGTGCAGGTGCTCCGCCGCAGCGGGCGCTCGGTGCTGATCGTCGGCACCACGGGCCGTGCCACGGCGGTGGCGAAGTGCCTGCTGGACCACTCGCCCGACCGGTCGGAGCGGGCCCGGCAGGAGATAGCGGCGTACCGGGCGTTCGTCCGGCACCGCCCGCCCGTGCGGGTGCCCCGGCTGGTCGCGGCGGACCCGGACAACGGCACGCTGGTCGTGGAGCGGATGGCGGGGCGGCCGGCGGCCCTGCAGCGGCATCCCGTGGAGGGCCCGCCGCGCGCCGACATCAAGACGGTGCTCCAGGCGGTCTGCCGGGTCAACCAGTGGCGGCCGCCGGCCGGGCTGTTCGGCGTGCCCCTGGACTACGCGGGCCGGCTGAACCGGTACCACGAACTGGGCCTGCTCACCGACCGGGACACCAGCGACCTGCAGAAGCTGCTGCACGGCCTGGCGCAGCAGTCGGGCAGCCGGCAGGGCCAGGGGCAGGGGCAGTTCTGCCACGGCGACGCGCTGCTCTCCAACGTCCTGCTCTCCCCGGCCGGCCCGGTGCTGCTCGACTGGGACCATGCCGGCTGGTACCTCCCCGGCTACGACCTGGCGACGCTGTGGGCGGTCCTCGGTGAGGCGCCCGCCGCCCGCCGCCGGATCAGCCGGCTGGCGCAGGCGGCCGGCCCGGCCGCGCGGGACGCCTTCCTCGTCAATCTCATGCTCGTGCTCACCCGGGAGATCCGCACCTGCGAGACCGCCGTGCAGCGCATGATGCGCGAGCCCGCCCCGGTCCTGCCCGGGGCCACCGGCTCCCCCGGTGAGGCGCAGCGGCTGCTGCTGCGGCGTCTCCACGACGACTGCGGAACAGCCCGGCGGGCGGTACGGGCAGCGGTGGGCACCCGCTGAGGGGCGCCGTACGGGGCGCGCCCCCTGGGGGTGGGGCGCGCCCCGTACGGTGGGGCCGGGCGCCTGCCGCGCCGCGATGGGCGGTGGCGGTGTCCGCCGCCGGTCCGGGTCCGGGGCGGAGTCGTCACCACGCCGGGTGAGTCACCGCGCGGTGATGACGTAGCGGTGCCCGGCGCGAGCCCTCAGGGCAGTGGCACCGTCCTCCCGCTTGTGTGTCCCCACGCTCCCTTCCTCGGTCAACTCCTGGACCGCGTACGGCCCTTCGAGCAGGCCGCCGCGGAGCCGGAGCTCCCCGGTGTGCCCGGTGGCGAGGACGGCCGTGTGCGCTCGGCCGCCGGACCAGGCCAGGTCCACCGTGACGTCACCGCGGGCGCGGAGGCCGTGGACGGAGCCCTCCGGCCAGGCGGCGGGGAGCGCGGGCAGGAGTTCGATCTCGCCGTGGTGGCTCTGCAGCAGCATCTCGGCGATTCCGGCGGTGGCCCCGAGGTTGCCGTCGAGCTGGAACGGCGGGTGGGTGTCGAGGAGGTTGGGGAGGGTCGATTCCCGGAGTTGCCCGGCGAGCAGGGCGTGGGCCCGGTCGCCGTCGTGGAGCCGGGCCCAGAAGTTGGCCTTCCAGGCCCTGCTCCAGCCGGTGCCGCCGTCGCCACGCGCCCCGAGCGACGTCCCGGCCGCCGCCGCCCACCGGTCGCCCGGCCTGATCCGCCGCCCGGGGTGGAGGGCGAAGAGATGGGAGACGTGCCGGTGGCGGTCCTCCGGGTCGTCCAGATCCTCCTTCCACTCCTGGAGCTGGCCCCAGGAGCCGGTGCGCAGCCCTGGGTCGAGGCGGTCGAGGGCCCGCCGCACGTCGTCCCGGAAGCCCGGGTCGTCGCCCAGGACGCGGGCGGCCTCAAGGGTGTTGGACAGCAGGTCGTGGACGATCTGCTGGGCCATCGCGGTGCCTGCCGTGAACCGGCCGTGTTCCGGCGAGTACGCGGGGGAGACGACGAGCGTGCCGTCGGAGGGGTCCGTGCTGAGCTGGTGCAGCCAGAAGAGGGCGGCCTCCTTGAGCGGAGGGTAGGCGGTGTCACGGAGGTGGCCGGTGTCGAGGGAGTAGCGGTACCGGTCGTGGAGGAGCTGGGTGAGCCAGGCGGCGGCCTCGGGGAACCAGAAGGCGGTGGGCCAGTCGTGAACGCCCGTGAAGCCGTACGGATTGGTCTCGTTGTGCACCACCCAGCCCGGTGAGCCGAACATCTCCCGGGCCGTGGTCCGGCCGGGGGCGAGCAGAGCCGTCACGAAGCGGTCGTACGGCTCGGCGGTCTCGGACAGGTTGGTGGAGTGGGCGGGCCAGTAGGCCATCTGGAGATTGATGTTGGTGTGGTAGTCGGCCGCCCAGGGCGGTGTCGTGCTGTCGTTCCAGACGCCCTGGAGGTTGGCGGGCAGCGAGCCGGGGCGGGAGGAGGCGATGAGCAGATAGCGGCCGTACTGGAAGGCGAGCGCCTCCAGCGCGCGGTCGGCGGCCGCGGCGTCGCCGTGGACGGCTCCGTCCGCGCCGGTGGTCCCGTCCGCTTCGGCGGTCCCGTCCGCGCCGGGGCCCGGGCGGGCCCCGGCGGCCGCCGTCCCGCCCGCGTAGTCCCGGAGGAGCTGGTCCGTCGGTAGGTCCGCCGGCAGCCGGCCGCCGAGGTCGAGCCGTACCCGGTCGAACAACTGCCGGTGGTCGGCGGTGTGTTCGGCGAGCAGGCCACGCGGGCCGCGGCGCACCGCCCGGTCGACGGCGGTGGTCACCCGCGGGTGCGGATCGTCACCCCGGTAGTGCGGGTGGGTGTCCGCGTAGTCGGTGCCGGCGGCGAGGACGAACCAGGCCCTGTCGGCGCCCTCGACGGAGACCCGCCCGTCGTCGCCGTCACGGCGGGTGCCGCCGTCCGCGATCACCCGCAGCTGTGCCTCGAACAGCAGCCCGTTGTCGTGGAGGGTGCCGCGTACGGTGATCCGTCCGCCTGCGGCGGTGACGGTGACGTCCCGGTCGTCCTCGGGCGTGGTGACGCGCAGGGTGAAGCCGGTGCTTCCCGGCCGGTCCGCGCCGAGCCGTCCGACGAGCACACCGGCCGGGTGGGAGGCGAAGAACGTGCGCCGGTGGGTGACGCCCCGGTCGTCGGTGTGGCGGACGGTGGCCAGGGCGGTGCGGAGGTCGAGTGCGCGCCGGTAGCGGACGGGGGCGCCGTGCGCCCCGGGCGGCAGGTCGAGCCAGACGTCGCCGAAGGGCTGGTACGCACCGTAGCCCCGGCGGGGCCGGCCGAGGAGCGCCGCCGCCTCCTCCGGGTCGAGGGACCCGGACGCGTCGATCCGGCGCCGGACCTCCTCCAGCGCTCCGGGGCGCGGGGCGGGCCAGTTGCCGTGGTCGTATCCGGCGGTGGAGCCGGGGCCGCCGGTCCACAGCGTCTTCTCGTTGAACTGGAGCCGCTCGGTCGGGACGGTTCCGAAGACCATCGCCCCGAGCGCGCCGTTGCCGAGGGGCAGGGCCTCCCGCTCCCAGTCGGCGGCGGGACGGTCGTACCGGAGGACGGGCTCCCCGGCCCCTTCCCGGGGACCGGAACCGGGCATGCCGTGCCCGGGCGGGCCGCCGGGGGCGGAGGTGGGCTCCTGCGACCGGTGCGCGCCTGCTGACATGCCGCGTCACGCTAGAGGTCCGTGCGGTACGTGACAACACGGCGCGGCCGCACCGCGTCCGCGCCCCGTGTCCGGCCGCGAACTCCCCCGCGGAAGACCGCGGATCCCGGGGAGACCCGGCGGAGTGCCGCGGGCTCAGCCCGCCTGGAACATCTCCGCGGGCAGCGGCTTGAGGAGCCGGTAGAGGTCGTCCGTGATGGGCCGGTCCCAGCTCGCGATGGTGACGAGCACGCCGTCGCTGCGGTCGAACTGGGCGCAGGAGATCCGGCTTTCGGAGAACTTCAGCCGGCGCACGATGAGGAGGTTGTCCTCGTGCATCACCGGGGTGTCCTCGGTCTCCGTCACCCGCACGGGCTCGTCGTTGTCCAGTGCTTCGAGGAGCTGGGCCACCTCGAAGGGCACCTCGTCCTCCCCGGTCTCCCGCGCCGGGGAACCCTCCGGCAGGTTGCCGATGATCATCGCCGGGCCGCGGCCGCCGAACAGGTCGTAGCGGAGGAAGACGCCCTGGCAGCTTCCGTCCGGCGCGGGAAGCAGCCCGGCACCGAGATTGCCCGGCCAGTCACCGGGATCCATCGCGAGGACGTCGAAGTCCGGTCCGGTGGGCGTGGCTGCGCTGCGGCGGCGGAGGAAGGACATGCGGCCATGGTACGGGGCGGCCGTTCACCCGGGCACGGGCGGCCGGGCCGGACGACGCGCACCGGGACCGGGCGCGGCGGCCGGGCGCCCGGCCCCGGATGCGGCCTCCCGGGGCCGCCCGGTCCGCCGCCCCCGGTGCGCTCTCTCCGCCCGAACGGGTGATGCGCGGCCGGACGGCACAGGGGCGGCAGTCCGGGCGGCCGGGCGAGCAGGCGGACGGACGGGACGGGGCCGGGGCGGAGGCGGACGGCTGTCCGGAAGGGCGCGTGTCGCCCGCCGCACGCCCCGTGCCAGGGGATCCGGCCCGGCCCCCGGGTCTGAACCCCGGCCCCCCGGCCCCGGCCTCCGGGCGGCCGGTACGGCCGGGAAGGGCCCGGCTCACCTGCCGGTGCCGCTCCTGGGGCCGGGCGGCTAGTGTCCGTGTCCGGGTCCGTCCACCATGAACGGGAGGAGACGCGTGACGACGACCAACCTTCGGCAACTCCTGCGCGGGCTGGGGGTGTTCGAGGGCGAACTGCCCCGGTTCGACCCCGCGGGCACACCACCGGCACCGCACGAGCTGTTCACCGGCTGGCTGCTGGAGGCCATCCGGGCCGGCGTCCCCGAACCGCACGCCATGACGCTCTCGACGGCCGGCGCGGACGGTGTTCCCTCGGCCCGGGTGCTGATCCTCAAGAACGTCGACGCGGCGGGCTGGCAGTTCGCGGCGCACGCGCGCAGCCCCAAGGGCCGGGAGCTGGCCGAACGGCCGTACGCGGCGCTGACCTTCTACTGGCAGCCGCAGGCGCGGCAGATCCGGGTGCGCGGCCCGGTGGTGGCGGAGTCCCCCGAGCGGAGCGCCGCGGACTTCCGCGCGCGGGGCGCGGGCGCCCGCGCGGAGGCCCTGCTCGGCCGGCAGAGCGAGCCGCTGGAATCGCCGGCGGCCCGCGACGCCGCCGTGGAGGAGTCGCTGGCGCGGCTGGAGCGCGAACCGGACCTGGCAGCTCCGGAATGGACGCTGTACACCGTGCGGGCCGAGGCGGTGGAATTCTGGCAGGGCGACCGGCACCGCCGCCACACCCGGCTCACCTACCGCCGGGAGGCGGACGGCTGGCGGAAGGAGCTGCTGTGGCCATGACCGGATCCGCGGTGGCCGGACCGGCCGCGCCCGGACCACCCCCGGCCGCCGTCACCACCGGCCCCGGACACCGCTCCGTGCTGCCGGCGGGCCCGTGGCCGTAGCGGAGCCGGCCGGTCGGGGCACGGAGTCGCTGAACCTGTGGAATCGCGGACTCGGCACCGTTCCGGAGGAGGTCTGGGACCGTACGGGGCTGCGCGTCCTGATCCTCGCCGGCAACGGGCTGACCGGGCTCTCTCCCCGGATCGCGGGACTGCGCCGGCTGCACACCCTGGATCTCGGGCACAACGCCCTCACGGCCGTCCCGGAGGAGATCGGCGGGCTGACCGGCCTGACCCGCTTCCTGTATCTCCACGACAACCGGCTGACAGCGCTTCCCCGTTCCCTCACCCGGCTGACCGCACTGCGCTACCTCAATGCCGGCGAGAACCCTCTCACCGCGCTGCCACCGGACCTCGGCGTCATGACGGGCCTGGTCGAACTGCGCGCACAGCACGGCGCGCTGACGACACTGCCCGAGTCCGCCGGGGAACTGCGGAATCTGCGCGAGCTGTGGCTGCGAGGAAACCGGATCACCGAACTGCCCGGCACCCTGGGCGCGTTGGCGGAACTGCGCGAGCTCGACCTGCGCGGGAACCGCCTCACGGGCCTCCCCGACGGCATGGCGGGGCTGCCGCTGCTGCGCCGGCTCGATCTGCGGGCCAATCCGCTGCGCCGGCTGCCGGATTGGCTCGCCGGGCTGCCGTCCCTGGAGAAGCTGGACCTGCGCTGGACCGGCGTCGGCGAGGACGGCCCGGTGGTACGGGAGCTCGCCCGGCGGGGCTGCGCGGTACTGCTGTGAGCCACCGCCCCGCCGGGCGGCCCGGCTGGCGGACGCCCGGCCCGGACGGCGCCGTTCCGGCCCGCCCCGGCACCGCCGTCTCCCGTCTGCGCCGCCTCCTGTTTCCCGCGTCTCCCGTTTCCGGCGCCTCCGCCGCTCTCAGCCGAGGTCGAACTCGCCGTCGCGGGCGCCCAGGACGAAGGCGCGCCACTCCCCCGGGGTGAAGACCAGGGCCGGGCCCTCGGTGGCGCGGCGGTCGCGCATCGCGACGAAGCCCTCGACGAAGGCGATCTGGACATCGCCCGTCCCCTGGCCGCTGGACTGCCAGACCGCGTTGTCGAGATCGAGCTGCGGCTTCCCGTGCTCCGTCGCCGCCCGCCGTGTGGGAGTGTCCGCCATGCCCCTGCTCCTCCCGGTCCATGTCACCCGGTCAGCGTAACGACGGCGGGCGGCGCCGGACAGGGCCCGGAGAACTGCCCGGAGAACCCGCGGCGGTCCGGGAGACAGCGGCGCCGGGCCGCCCACGGGGGCAGCCCGGCGCCGGGGCCGGCGGTGCGGCGCGTGCGGCTGCCCCGCCCGCACCGGTGTACGGGCGGGGCAGCCGCCGGTCAGCCCGCCTTGCCGAATTCGTCGGTGATCGCTTCGCCGAACGCCTTGAGGTCGTCCGGCTTGCGGCTGGTGATCAGCTTGTTGGGGCCGGCGGAGCACACCTTGAGCTGTTCGTCGACCCAGGTGCCGCCGGCGTTCTCGATGTCCGTCCTCAGGCTCGGCCAGGAGGTGAGGGTGCGTCCGCGCACCACTCCGGCCTCGATCAGGGTCCACGGGCCGTGGCAGATCGCCGCGACCGGCTTGCCCGCGTCGAAGAAGCTCTTGGCGAAGGCCACGGCCTTCCGGTCGAGCCGCAGGAAGTCGGGGTTGGCGACACCGCCCGGCAGGACCAGGCCGGCGTAGTCGTCGGCGGAGGCGTCGGACACGGCCTTGTCCACGGGGAAGGTGTCCGCCTTGTCCAGGTGGTTGAACGCCTGGATCTCACCGGAGGAGGTGGAGACCAGCTCCGGTGTCCAGCCGGCGTCCTTCACCGCCTGCCACGGCTCCGTCAGCTCGATCTGTTCGACACCCTCCGTGGCCACGAGGAAGGCAACCTTCACGTTTCCCACGTCCTCTCGAACTCTTGCGTCGCTTGCGCGGTGCACTCGCCGCGTACCCGGGCGTATCCGGGCGAAACAGCCGGAGGGAGAGGGCGGCAGGGAGGGCGCGGCCCGCGGGTGCTCAGACCGTGCCGGGGCCGGTGACCGGCCTGCCGTCGAAGATGCCGAGGCGTTCCCGGTAGAGCTCGATCGGCACCCCGTTGGGGTCGCGGAAGTAGAGGCTCTCCTCGACGCCGCGGTCGGGGCCCGCGTAGTCCACGTTCTCCCGGTCCAGCGCCGCCCGGGCTGCGGCGAACTGCTCGTCGCCCACCGAGAGGGCGAGATGCTGGATGCCGCCGACGGTCTCGGTGGACGGCGGGTGCTCGTGGCCGGGGAAGTCGAAGAAGCCGAGCAGATTGCCGTGGCCGAGGTCGAAGAAGAAGTGCGTGGAGCCGCGGTAGTCCCGGTTCTCCACGATCTCGACGAGCGGAAACCCCAGGAACTCCTGGTAGAAGCGGATGGTCTCCTCGACGTCGCGGCAGATGAACGCCACGTGGTGGATGCCGCGCACCGTGGTCGGCGGCCGGTCGCCGGGCTCGCGCAGCCAGCGTTTCCGCAAGCGCTCGCGGCGGTCTCGGACGGCTTGGAGTTCAGCGCCCTCCGGTTGCGGCATACCGCTTCTCCTCTCACCCCCGGGGTCGCGGCGGTGGACCCCGTCACCGCCAGTATGCGGGCGGGGGCCTGCTTCCGCGCCCCGCGTTCCCGGCGGCCGCCCGGAGGAAACGGGTGGCGTCCGGAGGGGCGCGGGTGCCGTCCGGGCCCGGCGGGGTTGACAGTGACATGAACACGGGAAGATCAGCTGGTGGCCGACCGTCCGGAAATTCTCTCCAAGGAGCTGCGATGGCGGACGACAGGGTGGACGGCGGCACGGTGGACGGCGGACTCTCCCGGCGCCGGTTCGCGGGCGGCGCGCTGTCGCTCGGCGGGGCGCTGTTACTGGCCTCCGCGCCGGCCCAGGCCGCGCCCCTCCTCTCCGGCAGCGGCCGAGCCCCCGTCCTGCGCCGGGGCTCCGCCCGGCAGGCGGGGCTGCTCCGGCCGCACCTCGACCGGCTGATGGAGGACGCCCGCGGCTTCCTCGGCCCGTCCCCCGAGCACCCCTGGTACGCCGGCGCCGTGGTCCTCGCCGGGCGCGGCCGGACGGTCGCCCTGCACGAGCCGATCGGCTACGCGGTCCGCTACGCGGCGTACGACGAGGAGTCCGGCAGCGGGGTGGAGTTCCCGCCGGACGAGCGGATCCCGATGTCCGCCGGCACCGTCTTCGACCTGGCGTCCCTCTCCAAGCTGTTCACCTCGGTCCTCGCGGTGCGGCAGATGGAGCGCGGGGCGCTGGAGCCGGAGGCGCCCGTCGCCTCGTACCTCCCGGCATTCGCCGGCGGCGGCAAGGAGGAGGTGACCGTACGGCAGCTCCTCACCCACACCTCCGGTCTCCGGCCCTGGATCCCCCTCTACCGGGAGCCCACCCGGGAGGGGAAACTCCAACTCCTCTGGGACGAAAGGCCGGTGAGCCCGCCCGGCACCGCCTACGCCTACTCCGACCTCAACCTCATCTCCCTCCAGCTCGTTCTGGAGGAGGTCACCGGCCGGCCGCTGGACGCCCTGCTGCGGCGGGACGTCACCGGGCCGCTGGGCATGCGCCGCACCCGCTACAACCCTCCCGCCTCCTGGCGCCCGCGGATCGCCGCGACCGAGGACGCCCGGGCGCCGTGGAGCGGCCTGGACCGCGGACTGGTCTGGGGCGAGGTGCACGACGAGAACGCCTGGTCGCTCGGCGGCGTCGCCGGGCACGCCGGGGTGTTCTCCTGCGCCTGGGACCTGGCCGTGCTGTGCCGCACCCTGCTGAACGGCGGCGCGTACGGCGACGTCCGCATCCTGGAGCGGGAGTCGGTCGAGCTGATGTTCACCGACTACAACACCGGCTTCCCCGGCGACGAGCACGGCCTGGGCTTCGAGCTCTACCAGCACTGGTACATGGGCGCGATGGCCACCCCGCGCAGCGCCGGGCACACCGGCTTCACCGGCACCTCCCTCGTGCTCGACCCGGTGTCCGACTCCTTCCTCGTCCTGCTGGGCAACTCCGTCCACCCGGTGCGCACGTGGCGCAGCGGCAGCGCTCCGAGGGTGGCGGCGGCGACGCATCTGGCGCGGGCCGTGCCGGTCCGTCCGGCCGAGGGCCGCACGGCCTGGTTCACCGGCATGGAGAACGGCGCGACGACCACCCTCACCCTGCCGGAGCTGACCCTCACCGGCTCCGCGCCCCGGCTCGCCTTCTCCCTGTGGTGGGACACCGAGCCGAACGCCGACCGGCTGCGTCTGGAGGCCTCGGCGGACGGCGGGGAGAGCTGGCGGCCGGTGCCGTTCACCACCGAGGGGCCCGGGGACGAGGTTCCGGCCGACCATCCGGAGGGCACGGTGGGCGGCTGGTCGGGGCGGGTCTGGCACCGGGCGTCCGCCGGCCTGGCGCGGTGGCGCGGCGGCCCCGTGCGGCTGCGCTGGCGCTGCGAGACGGACGTCCGGTACGTCGGGCGGGGCGTCTACGCGGACGGAATCCGGGTGACGGACGGCCGCCGCACCGTCTTCGACGGCTCCCGCCGGGCCGACGCGGAGCGCATCGAGGCGGTGGGCTGGGCGCCGTCGGCGGACTGAACCACCGCTGCGGGGAATCCGGTTGCGGGGCGTCCGGGTCCCGCATCGCACACCCGTATGTCGCGGTGTCCGGCCGGCCGCTCAGACGGCCCTGTCGGTCAGATCGAAGCGGCAGAAGACGCTCTTGCCGCCTCGGGCGCGGGGCGCCCACCAGGTTGCGTCGGCCAGGGTGTTGACGAGGAACAGGCCCCGGCCGCGGTCGGCGAGCGGGAAGCCCGGGAGGGCCGCGGGCAGTTCGTGCGGCGGGACCTGCGCCGCGGGAGGGGCGGGCGGCCGCGGGTCCCCGTCGGTGACCTCCAGGAACAGCCACTCCGGCCAGGCGCGCAGCGTCACGCCGATTTCGTGGTGTCCGTCACCGGCGGGTCCGTGCCCGGGCGGCCTCCGGTGCCCGGCCGCGCCGTGCCCGGCCGGGGGCTCCGGGTGCGGCGCGGCGTGCTCCACCGCGTTGCCGACCAGCTCCGACACGCACAGCGTCACGTCGTCGGCCAGCGAGGGCAACCGCCACTCGCGGAGCGTCTCCGCGACCGCCCGGCGCGCCGCTCCCACCGACTCCGGGGCACCGGCCGCCAGGCCGATCCGCCGGCATCTCTCCGCCGGGTGGACGGCCGCCCGGGCGCCATGCGGCTCCCGGGGTACGAGGGATGCCGTCCGCGCCGTGCACACCGGCGGCTCCCGTAACTCGCGCGAGTTCATCGCCCTGCCCTTCGGTCACCGGCGGAGTGCGGCCCGCCGTCTCATGGCTACCAGTGAACGGCCGATACCGCGCGGGCGGCAGTGTTCAAAGGGGGTTCACGCACACAGAGGGGTGCACGGAAGGGCCCATGAGTGCCGGACGTGAACCCCCCGCACCCCCAACGGAATGCGACGCGGCGAGCACGGAACGTCACATCCGGGGCAGCGGTGCGGGACGGGAGGGGCCCGGGCTGCGGACGGACGCCTCAGCGACGGTATCCGGAATCCCGTACGGCGGCGGCGCCGGACCGCACCGGGCCCTGTCGGGCGGCCGGCCTCCACCCGGCCGCTCCGGAGCGCGCTCCCTCCGTGCGCCGCCGGAGGAGTCAACGGCGCACGGGAGCACGTGAGTTGCCGAAGGGCCGGTCCGGTGCGCCTCCTTCACCGCCCGTGCGACGGGGCGGATTCCGGACGGACGGCGGCGGGCAGAAGGCCAAGGGCCCGCCGGGGGTGCGGCCCTTCAGCGGCCCAGGGCCGCCATGGCCGCGTTGTGGCCGGGAATGCCGCTGACCCCGCCGCCGCGCACCGCGCCCGCCCCGCACAGCAGCACATTGGCGTGCCGGGTCTCGACACCCCAGCGGCCGGTGGTCTCCGTGGCGTAGGGGAAGGACAGGTCACGGTGGAAGATGTGGCCGCGGGGCAGCCGGAGTTCACGGTCCAGGTCGAGCGGTGTCCTCGCCTCGATGCAGGGCCTGCCCTCGGCGTCGGTGGCGAGGCAGTCGGCGAGCGGCTCGGCCAGGTGGGCGTCGAGCTGGGCGAGGGTGGCCCGGAGCAGGCGGTCCCGGACGGAGTCCCCGGTGCCGTCCCCACCAAGCACGCCGCCGCTCACCCCGCCGTCCTGCGCCGGGCCGCCCTCGAAGAGCCGGGCCGGGGTGTGCAGGCCGAAGAGGGTGAGGGTGTGGTGGCCGCTCTCCGCGAGCTCCGGCCCGAGGATCGACGGGTCCGTGAGGGAGTGGCAGTAGATCTCGCTGGGCGGTGCCCCGGGGAGCTCCCCCGCCGCCGCCTGCCGGTGGGCCTCGGCCAGCTGGCCGTAGCCCTCGGCGATGTGGAAGGTGCCGGCGAACGCCTCGCGCGGGTCGGCCTCCGGGTCCCGCAGCCGGGGCAGCCGGCGCAGCAGCATGTTGACCTTGAGCTGGCAGCCCTCCGCGCGTCCGGCCGCGGGCGGCCCGTCGCCGAGGAGCGCGGCCAGTTCCTCGGGGGAGGCGCCGACGAGGACGTGCCGCGCCGCCACCGTGCCCGTGCCGTCCGCGTGGCGGTACGTCACCTCGGCGTGGGTGCCGTCCGTCTCCAGGCGCGTCGCCTCGTGTCCGGTGCGGATCTCGGCGCCCGCCGCGCGGGCCGCGCCGGCCAGGGCCGTGGTGAGCGCGCCCATGCCGCCCACGGGCACGTTCCAGTCACCGGTGCCGCCGCCGATCACGTGGTAGAGGAAGCAGCGGTTCTGGGCGAGACCCGGGTCGTGGGCGTCGGCGAAGGTGCCGATGAGGCCGTCGGTGAGCACGACGCCGCGCACCAGGTCGTCGGTGAACGTCTCTTCGATCGTGACGCCGAGCGGCTGCTCGAACAGCGCCTGCCAGGCCGCCTCGTCGTCGATCCGGGCGCGGAGTTGGGCCCGGGTGGGCAGCGGCGCGGTGAGGGTGGGGAACACGCGCTCGGCCAGCCGGCCCGTCATGCCGTAGAAGCGCTGCCACGCCTCGAACTCCCGGTCGGAGCCGGTGAGCCGGGCGAACGACGCACGGGTGCGGGCGGTGCCGCCGCCGACGAGCAGCCCGGTGGGCCGGCCGTCGCGGACGGCGGGGGTGTACGAGGAGACGGAGCGGTGCCGGACGGCGAAGACCAGCCCGAGATCGTTGACGATCTTCCCGGGGAGCAGGCTGACCAGGTACGAGTAGCGCGAGAGGCGCGCGTCCATCCCGGCGAAGGGGCGGGTGGAGACGGCCGCGCCGCCGACCCGGTCCAGCCGCTCCAGCAGCAGCACGCTGCGGCCGGCCCGGGCGAGGTAGGCGGCGGCCACCAGGGCGTTGTGCCCGCCGCCGACGATGACGGCGTCGTAGGCGCCCCGGATCGGGGCCGCCGGTGCGGAGGACGCGGCGGGCTCCCGGGGGCTCGGTTCCGGTGCGGTGGATTCCGGTGTGGTCGGCATGGCTCTTGTTACCACGCCCGGTACGGCTCCCAGCGGTCGCGGAACGCGGTGCGGGCTGCGAGGATCACCGCAGGCGGGCGCGGTACGGACCCGGCCCCCGCCGGGGTGGCGTGCGGTCGTGCCGTGAGGCCGCCCCTGTGCGGTCGCCCAGTGCGGCGTACGGGCCTGCGCCGGGGCGCGGTGCCGCACCGGGTGCTCGGTGCGCAAGCCGGGCCGGACACGCGGGTGCACCGCTGTGCGCCGGCCCGCCCCCGGCCGGGCCGGCGTGGCCGCGGCGCGGCCGTCGTGGTGCGGTGCACGGCACCGGGCTCTGTTCACCGTGACTGCGGCCCCGGCCGTGGTCACGGTCGTGGTCGTACGGGTGCCGGCGGGTGAGGTGGCGGATGCAGACCTTCCTCCCTTACGCGGAGTTCCTGGAGAGCGCCCGGGTGCTGGACGCGCGGCGGCTGGGCAAGCAGCGGGTCGAGACGATCCAGGTGCTGCGGGGTCTCACCGTGCCGGGGTACGGCTGGCGGCACCACCCTGCCGTCCGGATGTGGGCGGGCTACGAGGAGGCGCTGGTCCGGTACGGCCTGGACATGGTCCGGGTGTGGTGCGAGGACGGCCGCCGGGACACCTGCGCGGCGACCCTGGTCACCGATCTGTCCCACGCCACGGGGCGCACGGCGGCCCGGTCCCAGGAGGATCTCGGGGCGGCGGGCGAGCTGCCGCCGTGGCTGGGCGACCCCGCTTTTCATCTGAGCCACCGGTCGGCGCTGGTACGGAAGGACCCGGAGCGGTACGGGCCGCTCTTTCCCGGGGTTCCGGACGATCTGCCGTACGTGTGGCCCGTCTCGGACCGGCACGGGGCGTCGGGGCCCGGCGCGGCGTAGCCGGCCCGGCGCGGTGCAGCCGCTCCCGCGCCGGTGCGGCCGCGCCCGGCGCGGGGCACGGCACGGGGCACTACGCCCGCCGGAAACCCACCGCCCCGGAGCGACACCGCACCGCCCCGGCGAGCGCGGCACCGTTCCCCGCGCCGCACGCCGAGTGTCTCCGTCCGCGGCCGCCCGCCCGGCCCGCGCCGGCTCACGGCCGCCGCCGGCCCCGGAAGCCCTGGACACCCCGAGGCCCGGAGGTCTCCGCAAGCCCGGGAGCCATGGGATACCTGGACGCCCGGAGGTCTCCGGAAGCCCTCGGGACAGCGTTCCCGCCCCGGGAGCCGTCAGCCCGGGGCGGGGCCGCCGCCGCGGAGCCCGGCCAGGCGGCGGTAGATCTCCACGGCCTCCGCCGACCGTCCCAGCTGTTCCAGGCAGTGGGCCTCGTCGCCCCGGCTGGCCAGGGCGTCCGGATGGCCGGGGCCGAGGACGTTCTCCCGGTCGCGGGCGACCCGCCGGTAGACGTCGAGGGCGTCCTCCCAGCGGCCCAGCCGGCCCAGGCAGACGGCGATCTCCCGGCGGCCGGAGAGGGTGTCCGGGTGCCCGGGGCCCAGGACCCGCTCCCGGACGGCGCAGACCTCGCGGGCCTCGCTCAGCGCCTCCGGCCACCGCCCCAGCCGGCCGAGGCTGACGCCCACCCCGTGCCGGGCGCGGAGGGTGTCGGGGTCCTCCGGGCCGCCGGCCCGGGTCCGTTGCTCGACCAGGTCGCGGTACAGCTCCAGGGCCTCGGCGCCGCGGCCCAGCCGGCCGAGACTGACGCCCTCCTCCTGCCGGGCCGCGAGGGTGTCCGGGTGGAGCGGGCCCAGGACGCGCCGCCGGGCCGCGGCGATCTCCCGGTAGACGCGGAGCGCGTCCGCCCAGCGGCCGAGCTGTCCGAGGGCGTGCGCCACCTCGTGGCGGGTGACCAGGGTGTCGGGGTGGTCGGGGCCGAGGGTGCGGGAGCGGGCTGCGGCGACCTCGGAGGCCGTCCGGTAGGAGTCCGCGGCCCGTCCCAGCCGGCCCAGGGTGACGGCGAGGTTGTGGCGGCAGCGCAGGGTGTCGGGGTGGCCGGGGCCGTCGGCGCGTTCGCGGGCGGCGAGCACGGCGGCGTAGAGCTGGTGTGCCTCGAAGTGCCGGCCGAGCCGCCCGAGGACGTGGGCCTGGTCCTGCCGGACGAGGAGGGTCGCGGGATGGTCCGGGCCGAGGGCGCGCTGCCGCGGCTCCGCCACCCGCTCGAACTCGCTCAGGGCTTCCGCGGGGCGTCCGGCGCGGAGCAGGGCGGTGCCGGCCTCGTAGCGGCTGGCGAGGGTGTCCGGGTGGTCGGGGCCGAGGATCCGCTCGCGTTCGGCGGCCACGGCGCGGTGCGTCGTGGCGGCCTCCGCCCAGCGGCCGTGGCGGGCGAGGGTGAGCCCGGACTCGTGGCGGCGGGCGAGAGCGGCGGCCGCGCCGGACGGCGGCGGGGGCCGCCCCGGTGCCTGCGGCGGCGGGCCGGTGGCCGTGGGGCCGGTGCCGCCGGTCCAGGGGCCGGTGAGCCCGGTGGAGACGTCGGGGGGCGTGGCGCGGTCGAGGGCGCCGACGGCCTTGGCGCCGGTGGTCATGCCGCGGGTCCAGGCCGGCAGCCGCGGCTCGTACGGCTCGGTGAGCGGTACGGGGGTGCCGGCCGGGTGGGCGTAGCGGGCGGCGGCGAGCCGGTCGCCGAGTTCGGCGGCGTCGCCGGGACGGTCGCCGGGATCCTTGGCGAGCAGGTCGAGCACCAGCCGTTCGAAGGGCTCGGGCAGCTCGGGCCGGTGGTCGCGGAGCGGGCGGGGCGGGGTGTCGCGGTGGCCGACGAGGACGGACCAGGCGTCCTCCTGGTCGAACGGCGGGGTGCCGGTGGCCAGTTCGTAGAGCACGCAGCCCAGCGAGTAGAGGTCGCTGCGGTGGTCGGCGGAGCCGCCGGAGATCTGCTCGGGCGACATGTAGTGCGGGGTGCCCATGGCGATTCCGGCACTGGTCAGGCGGGAGCCGGGGTCCATGTCGCGGGCGAGGCGGGCGATGCCGAAGTCGCAGATCTTCAGGGTGCCGTCGGCGAGCCGGACGATGTTGGCCGGTTTGAGGTCGCGGTGCACCACGCCCTGCCGGTGGGTGTACGCGAGGGCGGCGGCGATCTGCCCGGTGACGTCCACCAGGTCCGGGAGGGACAGCGGGTGGCGGCCGTTGTCCTCCAGCACCTGCCCGAGGTGGCGGCCGTCGAGGAGTTCCATGACGAGGTGGAGCACGCCGTCGTCCTCGCCGAAGTCGTGGACGACCGTGATCCCGCGGTGCTGGAGCGAGGCGGCCACCCGGGCCTCGCGGCGGAAGCGTTCACGCAGCACGCGGGCGGAGTGGTCGTCGAGTTCGGGTCCGAGCGGCTTGAGGCACTTGACGGCGACCTGGCGGCCCAGCGACTCGTCCAGGGCGCGCCAGACCTCGCCCATGCCGCCACGCCCGATCCGTTCGAGCAGTCTGTAGCGGCCGCGGACCAGTCCCGTCTTCTCCACTGCGATCGCCGCCCCCGTCGATTCGCGCCCTCCTCGGCGGACTCCAGTATGACGAGCCGTGTGTGAACTGTGTACGGCGCCGTGCGGGTTGGCGGCGGGAGCCCGGGGCCGCCGGCGGTGGCCGGGTGACAACTCCCGGCCGGGCGAGGGGGATTGGCGCAGTAACGCCCCGTGGGGTGGTACGGCGCCGCGGCGTCCCGGCCGCGTGCCGCCGGGCGGTCCGCCGTCCCGCTGCCCCGGTGCGGGCGCACGGCGCCGGGGCGGCGGACGGACGCGCACCGCCCCGCGCTCCGCCCATGGTCGCCGAAGGACCGGCGCACGACGGCGGGCGGGCCCGTACGGACCCGCCCGCACCGTGTCGTGGTGCGCCCGGACGGCGGTCCGGGCGCCCGTCCGCGGCTACGAACCGCTGCCGCGGTCCTTGGCCTCGCCGGCCACCGTGCGGCCCGATTCCCGGGCCCGGCCGCCGACGTGGCCGGCCTGCCCTCGGGCCTCCTCCCCGGTGTGCCGGGCGGCGCTCATGGCCGAGCGCGCCACCTCCTCCGCGGCGTGCCGCGCGGTCTCCCCCGCGCCCGCCTTGAGGCGTCCGGCGTACTCTTCGGCCGCCGCCTTCACGGGGCCGGTGGCGCCACCGGTCCGTTCGGCGAACCGGGAGACGGTCCGCTGCTCGGTCTCGGAGTCGGGGAGCAGCGACGCGCCCAGCATCCCGGCGCCGAAGGCGATCACTCCGGCCGCCACCGGGTTGCCCTCGGTGCGGCGGGCGGCCTCGTGCGGCGCCCCGCGGGCCCGGTGGCCGGCCTCTTCGGCGGTCCTCCGGACGGATTCGGCGGCGTCGGCGGAGGTCTCCTGGACGGAGTGGGCGGTGTGCCGGGTCCGTTCCCGCGCCTGTTCCCTGCCGTGCGAGCTGCTGCCCATCACGCGTTCCCGGGCGCCGGACACGGCCTGCCGCATCCGCTCGCGCCGCCGTTCGACCGCCCGGCGGGGGCTGGCGCGGTCGGCCAGCTCGTCGACGTCGTGGGCCAGTTCCTTGCGGGTGGATTCGATGCCCGCCCTTATCCGGTCGGGTGAGTCGGGTGCCGTGCCCATTCCGCGTCCTCCTTCAGCGTCTCGATGGTCTGTTCCGGCGCGGGGGACATCTCCCGCGACCGGGCCCGGCCCATCAGGGCCAGCACACCGCCGGCGACCGCCCACAGGACGGTGACGATCAGCGCGGCCCAGGCCGGGTCAATGGCGTTCGCCAGCGCGAACACGGCGGTCAGTGACAGGAACACGGCGACCATGTAGCCCGCGAACGCGGCGCCGCCGAACATCCCGGCCACCTTGCCCGCCTTGACGCCCTCCTCCTTGAGTTCCGCCTTGGCCAGCTCGACCTGCTGGCTCAGCAGCCTGCTGAAGTCGTCGGTCACCCGGGAGACCAGTTCGCCCATCGAGGGCTCTCCGCCGCTCTCCCCATGGCTCCGTGCGGTGTGCTCGGTGGCTCCGCCCTTCTCCAGGCCGGCCTTCTCCAGGTCGCCGAGGACGTCCTCGCGGTCGCGTTCCGCGGCCGGGGACGGGGCCGTTCCGGCTCCCCGTGCTGTGGTCAAGGTCATCTCAGCCCACCTCCGGCGGCCGGCCCGGCAGGCCCGGCCAGTCGGCTTCGCGTGCGGTCGTCCGCCCGGGAACACCGGGGTCCCCCGTCTCGGGACGGGTGCCGCGGGACGGCGCCGGGCTCTCCCCGGACGGTCCGGTGCGGCCACCGGCTCCGGCGGCCCGGTCGCGCATCGGGCCGGCCCGGTCCGCCGCGGTCTCCTCGCCCCCGCTCTCCGTCCCGGAGGACGCGGACTTGAGGTCCTTGGCGATCCTGCCCGCCGCGAGCCCCGCGGCGGCGGCCGTGCCGAGGAAGACGCCCGGCTTCCGCCGCGCGAACGACTGGATCTCCTCGGCGATCCCGCCGGCGCCTCGCTTCTCCAGGAAGTCGGCAGCGCGGTGCCCGCCGTCCGCCACCTTCTCGGCCATGGTCCGGGCCGGCGAGCCTTCCGGGGCGTTGCCGGCCATGCCCGCCACTTCATCGGCCCACTGCCGGACGGAGCCCGCGGTGCGCCGGACCTGGCCGTCCGCCTCGCTCCTGGCGCGGTCACGCAGGTCACCGGCGATCGAACCGGCCTGTTCGCGTGCCGTGTCCGCGACCGCCTTGGCCTCGTGTCCGGCGGTGGCTCGCACCTCTCCGGCGGCGTGTCGGGCCTCTCCGGCCGTGGCCGCGGCCTCGTGTCCGGCTGTCTCCCCGGTCTGCCGACCGGGTCCGGCACTCGCATGACTGGCACGTGCCGAGTCGCTCATGGGTGCCTCCCTTCGCCTGTCGCCCCGCAGGGCGTTCGACCCCCGTCAGCTCTCGGTCCGACGGGTAACCAACCCGATACGGACAAAACAGGCAAATCCGCAAGGCGGGTTCGGCCGGACGGTCATCACCGCAGGTGAGGAACGCCCACACCACGCAGCGGCCCGCCGCCGGCCGGGGTGCCGGAGGTCTCGCGAACCACCGGGATCGCCGACTTCCGGTGCGGTGACGCCCCCGTTCAGCACACTGGTGGGGACGACCGGTGTCGAGCCGCCTGGGAGACGCGTGATGAAGATGCTGATCAATGTTCCGGAGACCGTGGTCGCGGACGCGCTGCGCGGGATGGCCGCCGCGCATCCCGAGCTGACCGTCGACGTCGAGAACCGCGTGATCGTCCGGCGGGACGCGCCCGTCCCCGGCAAGGTCGGCCTCGTCTCGGGCGGCGGCTCGGGGCACGAACCGCTGCACGGCGGCTTCGTGGGCCACGGCATGCTGGACGCGGCCTGCCCGGGCGAGGTGTTCACCTCCCCCGTCCCGGACCAGATGGTGCGGGCCGCGGCGGCCGTGGACAGCGGCGCGGGGGTGCTGTTCATCGTGAAGAACTACACCGGGGACGTCCTCAACTTCGAGATGGCGGCGGAGCTCGCCGAGGACGAGGGCATCCAGGTGGCCAGTGTCCTGGTCAACGACGACGTGGCCGTGACCGACAGCCTTTACACCGCCGGGCGGCGCGGCACCGGGGCCACCCTCTTCGTCGAGAAGATCGCCGGGGCCGCCGCCGAGGAGGGCGCGCCGCTGGAGCGGGTGGAGGCCCTGGCCCGGCGGGTCAACGACGCCTCCCGCAGCTTCGGGGTGGCGCTGAGCGCCTGCACCACCCCGGCCAAGGGCGGCCCCACCTTCGACCTGCCGCCCGGCGAACTGGAGCTGGGCATCGGCATCCACGGCGAGCCGGGCCGGGAGCGGCGCGCCATGATGACGTCCGGGGAGATCGCCGACTTCGCCGTGGACGCCGTCCTGGAGGACCTGGACCCCCGCGAGCCGGTGCTGCTGCTCGTCAACGGCATGGGCGCCACCCCGCTGCTGGAGCTCTACGGCTTCCACGCCGAGGTGCACCGGGTGTTGCGGGAGCGCCGGGTGGACGTGGCCCGCACGCTGGTCGGCAACTACGTCACCTCGCTGGACATGGCGGGCTGTTCGGTGACGCTCTGCCGGGCGGACGAGGAGCTGCTGCGGCTGTGGGACGCGCCGGTGGCGACCCCCGGGCTGCGCTGGGGCCGCTGAGCCGCCGCACGGACGGGCGGCGCCGCTCCCGGGCGGCGCCGCTCCCTGCGCGACCCGGCTCGCGCGGCGGTCGGCTCACGCCGCCGTACCGATGCTCCGGTGGGCCGGGGCCGTCACCGGGACCAGGATGACCGGGCAGTGCGAGCGGCGCAGCAGGGCCTGGGCGACCGGGCTCAGCCGCGGCCCGAAGGGGCCGGGCCTGCGGTGGGCGGGGACGACGACCACATCGGCCCGCCCGGTGGCCCACAGCAGTCCGCGCCTGCGGTCGTGGGCCCGGCGGCGCCCGGCGCGGGAGCGGGCCGGCGCGGGCGGGCCGGTCTGCCGTATCCGCAGGGCGGTCCCGCGCCGCTCGGCCTCGCGGAAGGCGTAGACGGCGGCCTCGGCGTCGGTGGCCTCGTCCGCGCCGAGGAGCACTCCGCGGCGCTCGGGGCGCCGTTCGGCGGGGAGCCGGCTGCCGCGGACGACGAGCAGCGGCCCGCGGGCGCCGGCCGCCACGCGCAGGCTGACGGAGCCGAGCAGCAGTCCGGCCGCGCCGCCGAGACCGCGGTGGCCGACGACGGTGAGGACGGCGTTGCGGCCGCGGCGCACCAGGGCCCGCGCGGGATCGCCGACGACCGGGGTGCCCGTCACGGGCAGTTCGGGGTGGCGCTCCATCACCCGGCCGACGGCCGACTCCAGGACGGGCCCGGCGCGGTCCAGGGCGGGGACGGCGTGGACGATCTCCAGGAGGGCTCCGCAGTGCTCGGCCTCCCGGGCCGCCATGTCCAGGGCCCGCACGGAGGCGACCGAGTCGTCCACCCCCACCACCACGCGCCGCGGGGTCATGTCCGCTCCTCTCCGCTACGGGGCCGGTACGGCCGGGGGTGCCCGGCGGGCGGCCCGGCCGGTGTGTCCGCCGGGGCGCCGCGCGCACCGGCGGGCCGGTGCCGGGTGCGGCCGGTGTGACCTCGGCCCCGAACCCGCGGTTACGGGCGCGGGAGCGCTCCCGGCACCCGTACTCTCGCACCGCGCACGCGCCGTCCGGGAGAGGCTGACCGGCCCCAGCCGGGGGCGCACGGCCCCGCGTTCGCGCCGTCCCGCAGGGCCGGGCGTCCCGGGACGACCGGGGCCATAGGGCCCTTCCCCGGGCGGGGCCGCTGTTCTTAGCTGAGGACGCGCCGGCTGTACGCGGGGTACAACCGGGCCGAGAGACAGGTGGACGACCATGGTGGAGGCCGGGAGTCGCACGGCGGACGGCCTGCGCGTACGGGGGATCGACGGCGTCGTCGTCGCCGAACTGCGCGGGGAGATCGACATCCTGACCGCCCCGGCCCTCTCCGTGCGCCTCGACGCGCTCACCGCCCCCGCCGCCCCCGACCTGGTGGTCGACCTGCGGGCGGTGACGTTCCTCGACTGCCGGGGCCTGGCCATGCTGTGCCGGGCCCGCAACCGTGTCCTGTCCCGCGGTGGCCGGCTGCGCCTGGTGGCGAGCGACGGGCACATTCTGCGGGTGATGCGCCTGACGCGGCTCGCCCGGGTCTTCGACGTCAGCGCCGGCCTGGCCGAGGCCCTCGGCTCCCCGGCGCCCGCCGGGCTCCCGCCGGCCCTCCCGGCTCGGGCGGAGGCCGCGGCGCCATGACCGGCCGGCGCGGCTCCGGACGCACCGTCGTCATCGGCGTCGGAAACGACTTCCGGCGCGACGACGGGGTGGCCTGGCGGGTCGTCGGACGGCTCCGGGAGCGCGCGGAGGGCAAGGGGAGTCCGTTACCTCCCGGCACCGAACTGCGGGAGTGCGACGGCGATCCCGGGCGGCTGATCGGCCTGTGGGAGGGCGCGGAGCTGGCCGTGGTGGTGGACGCCGCCCACGCGCACCCTCCGTCTCCGGGCCGGGTCCACCGGCTGGAGCTGGACCGGCGCCGGCTGTGGCGGGACGGGGCGGCCAGCTCGCACGGGCTCGGGCTCGGCGAGGCGGTGGAACTCTCCCGCGCGCTGGGCACGCTGCCCGCCCGTCTCGTCGTGTACGCGGTGGAGGGCGCGGACAGCACCCTGGGCACCGGGCTGTCCGCTCCGGTCGCCGCGGCCGTGGAGCCGCTCACCGCACGGATCGAGGCCGACATCGGGAGCGGCGGCGGGACCGGATGCTCCGGGGACGGCCCGCCCGGGATCCCTGCCGGGCCGGCGCGGCCCGCGGAACGCCCGGGGTCCGCGGGCGGCCCCGGCCCGGACCGGCCGCCGGGCCCCGGGCCGGACGGGAGCGCCTCCGCGGGCGGGGGCACCGCCGCGGCCGGAGCAGGCGGCGACGGCGACGGCGGGGGGTGAACCACCGTGTCCGGGACGACGGACGGGACCGCGCGGGCCGCGCGGCGCGTCGAGGTGTCCGGCACCGTGCAGGGCGTCGGCTTCCGCCCGTTCGTCCACCGCACCGCCACCCGTCTGGGCCTGGACGGCTGGGTGCGCAACGCCGGCGGGCAGGTGATCGTGACCGCCGCCGGGCCCCCGGAGGCGCTGGACGCGTTCGTCGAACAGCTGCGCGGTGACGCCCCGCCACTCGCGCGGGTCGGCCGGGTCCGCGTCACCCGGCTGACCGGACGTGCCCCCGACCCGGGCTCGGGTTTCGCCGTCCGCGACAGCACTCCGCACATGGACGGCGCGGACGGCGGCCGGGACCGGACGGCCCGCCCGGTGCCCGGCTCAACGGCCTTGCCCCCGGACCTGGTTGACAGGGCGGCGGACGGCGAGGGCGACGACGACTCCGTCGAAGACGTGGCCCGCGCCGGCGAGGCGGCCGTCCGGGAGATCCCGCCCGACGCGGCGACCTGCGCGGCCTGTCTGCGCGAGCTGTTCGACCCCGCCGACCGCCGCCACCGCTATCCCTTCGTCAACTGCACCGACTGCGGCCCGCGCGCGACCGTCATCGAGGACCTGCCGTACGACCGCGAACGCACCACGATGCGCGGCTTCCCGCTCTGCGCGCGGTGCGCGGCCGAGTACGCCGACCCCGCCGACCGGCGCTTCCACGCCGAGCCGCTGGCCTGTCCCGAGTGCGGGCCCCGGCTTGCGTGGCGGGCGGCCGGCGGGCCGGTGTCCGCGAGCGGCGGGGAGGCGCTGCGGCGGGCGGCCGCCGTCGTCGCGGGCGGCGGCATCGTGGCCGTCAAGGCACTGGGCGGCTATCAACTGGTGTGCGACGCGCGGAACGCGGCGGCCGTGGCCGAGCTGCGGCGGCGCAAGCACCGCCCCGCCAAGCCGCTCGCCGTGATGGTGCGCGACCTGGCCGCGGCACGGCGGCTGGCCCGGGTCGGCCCCGCCGAGCAGGCCGTGCTCACCTCCCCGGCCGCCCCGGTGGTCCTGTGCCGCGCCCACACCGCGCCGCCGCTCGCCGCCCACACCCCGGCGCCTCCCCCCGCGCCGGACGGCGCGGCCCCCGTCCGGCCGGATCCGGGCGCCGCCGTGGAGAGCCGCAGGGCGCCCCCGCCGGGCCCGGTGGCGCCCGGTGTCCACCCCGGCACCCACCGGATCGGGCTGTTCCTGCCCACGTCGGGGCTGCACCATCTGCTGCTGCACGACCTGGCCCGGCCGCTGGTCGTCACCAGCGGCAACCTCGCCGGTGAGCCCATCGCCACCGACGACGCCGAGGCCGTCCGGCTGCTGTCCTCCGTCGCCGACGGCTTCCTCTTCCACGACCGGCCGATCCGCGCCCGCTACGACGACTCGGTCGTGCTCGTCGCCCGCGGCCGGCCGCTGACCGTCCGCCGGGCGCGCGGCTGTGCCCCGGCGCCGCTGCCGCTGCCCGTGCCCGCGGCTGTCCCGCTGGCCGCGGCCGGGGCGCAGCTCAAGCACACCTTCGCCCTGGCCTCCGGTCACCGCGCGGTCCTCGGGCCGCACACGGGCGACCTCCAGGACGCCCGCGCCCAGGAGGCGTTCGCGGCCTCGTACGCCGATCTGACGCGGCTCACCGGCATCACCCCGCGCGTGGTCGCGCACGACCCGCATCCCGGCTATCTCTCCACCCAGTGGGCGCGGGCCCTGCTGCCGGACGCCCTCGTCCCGGTCCAGCACCACCACGCGCACATCGCCGCCGTCGCCGCCGAGCACGGCCTGCGGGAGCCGGTCACCGGTGTCGCCTACGACGGCCTCGGGCTCGGCGACGACGGCACGCTGTGGGGCGGCGAGATCCTGGTCGCCGGCCTGACCGGCTGCCGCCGCGTCGGCCGCTGGGGCACGGCCCCGCTGCCGGGCGGGGAGGCGGCGGTACGGAACCCGGCCCGGATGGCCCTCGGCTACCTCCACGGCGCCGAACCCCTGGGCGCGCCCCCGCCGCCCCCCGCACTCGCCCGCCCGTTCACCGGCCGGCTCGACCCGCGCCACGTGGCCGTCGTCCGGGCGATGATCGCCCGCGGCCTCAACTCCCCCCGCGCGTCCAGCGTCGGGCGGCTGTTCGACGCGGCGGCGGCGCTGCTCGGCCTCGGCGACACGGTCTCCTACGAGGGCGAGGCCGCCGTGGCCCTGGAGACGGCGGCCGGCACGGTCCGCGCCGAGCCGCCTTCCTGGCGCGTCGTCCGGGCGGGCGGGCTGTGGGTCTCCGACCCCGTGCCCGTCCTCACCGGACTGCTGGAGCGGCAGGCCGCGGGGGTCCCGGTGCCGGAGCTGGCCGCCGCGTTCCACACCGCGGTCGCCGCGGCCACCGCCGCCCTGGTCGAACGGGCCGTCGCGGAGGGCGCGCCGCGCACGGTCTGCCTGGCCGGCGGCTGCTTCCAGAACCACCGTCTGCTCACGGAGGTCTCCGCGCTGCTCCGCGACCGGGGGCTGCGGGTGCTGACCGGCAGCGCCGTCCCGGTCGGCGACGGCGGCATCAGCTACGGCCAGGCGGCCGTCGCCGCGGCCCTGCTGCGAGCGTGAACGCCTGAGAGGAGCGTGATCCCCATGTGCCTGGGCATCCCCGGCCGGGTGATGGACGTCCGCGAGGACGCGGGCCTGCGCATGGCCACCGTCGACTTCGGCGGTGTACGGCGCGAGGCCTGCCTGGAGTACACCCCGGAGGCGGTGCCCGGCATGTACGTCATCGTGCACGTCGGCTTCGCCATCACCGTCGTCGACGAGGAGGAGGCCCGCCGCACCCTCGATGTTCTCCGCGCCATGACGGACGCGGTGGCGGGCGAACTGGGCGAGCCCCTTCCGGAGCCGCCCGGGCCCGCACCGTCGGCAAGTGCGGAGGGAACAGAGTGGGCACGGTGAAGCGGCGCGGCCGCGTCAGCCGGTGTCGAGGCCGTCGACCGGACGGTGCGGAGAAAGCACGTGAAGGCAGCCGCGCGGGTGGGGGGTGCCCGCTCTGTTCACCGTGCTGAGCCGGGCCGTGGTCCGCAGGGGGCCGAACGTCCCGGGCGCCGTGCCCCGTCGGCCCTCACGGCCGTGGGGCGCGGGGGGCGAGACTGGGCGCGTCACGCCCCGACCTCCGGGAGCCGCCACCATGTCCGCATCCGGCCGCACCCCCGTGCCATCCCTGCCGCCCGGGCCGCCGGGGGGCCATCGGGCGCCGCGCGTCGTCGTCGGCGTCGACGGGTCGGCCGGTTCGGTCGCCGCGCTGCGGTGGGCCGCCGCCCGGGCTCCGTCGCTGGGCGCGGATCTCGTCGTCGTCCACGCCTGGGAGCCGGCCGCCGTCCGCCGCGCGCCGTATGCCCCGGCCGCTGCCCGCCCGTCGGCGGAGGAGTCGCGGGGCCGCGCCGGCGAGGTCCTGGAGCGGGCGCTCCGCGCCGGGCTCGGGCCGGGTGCGGAGGCCGGGGTCCGCGCGGTCCTCGCCGAGGGCCCGCCGGCGGCGGTGCTCCTGCGGTACGCGGACGAGGCCCTGCTGCTCGCCCTGGGGCGGCGCCCGCCGCCGGGACCGGGCCCCGGGCCGGTTACCCCGGACGCGGGCGGCGGACCGGTGGCGCGGGACTGCCTGCGGCACACCCGCTGTCCGGTGGTCGTCGTCCCCGGCGAACCGGCCCTGCCGCACGGCGGCCACGGCGCACCGGGCCCCGGCCCGGGGGCGTACAGCGCGGAGCCGTACCGCGCCGGGGTGTACGAGGAGTACGGCGCGGTGCCCTGCGGTCCCCCGGTACGGGCCCCCCGGCCCCCGCGGGCGGCGGTCGCGGCGCACCGGCACTGAGAACAGGGACGGCGGACCGCCGCCGCACGGCCCCGGACCGAGCAAGACCCGACCACACCCCCGAGGGGGAATCATGGCGGAGACCGGAACGGACATCGGCGCCCCGGCCGTACTCGACCGGGACGGGCTCGACGCGCTCGTGAGGGCGCTGGCCGCGCGCGGCCGGACGGTGATCGGGCCGACCGTGCGCGACGGGGCCGTCGTCCTCGCCGAGATCGACTCGGGCGACCGGCTGCCCTACGGCTGGGGGGTCGAACTGGCGGCCGGACGCTACCGGTTGCGGCGGCGCACCGACGGCGCGGCCTTCGCGCACAGCGCCGGGCCGCAGTCCTGGAAGACGTATCTGCATCCGGAACGGGTGCGGCAGTGGAGCGCCGACCGCGCGCCGGACGGCGGCCTCACCGTCACCGCCGGGGAGGGGGAGGGCGCCGCGCGGCCGTCGTTCGCCTTCATCGGCGTCCGGCCGTGTGATCTGCGGGCCATCGCCGTGCAGGACCGGGTGCTGGCCGGCGGCCGCCACCCCGACGGGGTCTACCGTGCCCGGCGCGAGCGGGCGTTCATCGTCGCCGTCGAGTGCACCGAGCCGGGCGAGACCTGCTTCTGCGTCTCCATGGGCAGCGGCCCGGCGGCCGAGAACGGCTACGACCTGGCGCTGACGGAGCTCACCACCGCGGACGGCGGCGGGGACACCGACGGCCGCGGGGACGGGGAGCACCGCTTCCTCGTCCGCGTCGGCAGCGAGGAGGGCGCGGCCGTCCTGGAGGAGGTGGCGCACCGGCCCGCCGACCGGCCCACGGCGGCGGCCGCCCGGGACCGGGTGACCGAGGCGTCCCGCCGGATGGGCCGAGCCATGCCGCCGGTCGACCTGCGGCGGCTGATGGGCGACAGCCTGGACTCCGCGCACTGGGACGACATCGCCGAGCGCTGTCTGAGCTGCGGCAACTGCACCCTGGTCTGCCCGACCTGCTTCTGCACCACCACGGAGGACGTCACCGACCTCACCGGCGACCACGCCGAGCGGTGGCGCCGCTGGGACTCCTGCTTCGACCTGGACTTCTCCTTCATGCACGGCGGCCCGGTGCGGTCCTCGGTGCGCAGCCGCCACCGCCAGTGGATGACCCACAAACTCGCCACCTGGTACGACCAGTTCGGCAGCTCCGGCTGTGTGGGCTGCGGCCGCTGCGTCGTCTGGTGCCCGGTCGGTATCGACATCACCGAGGAGGCCGCGGAGTTCCACGCGCGGGCGCGCGACGCGGCGGGGGGCCGGGACGGGCCCGGCGGCGACGGCCGGACCGGCGGTGGCGTCCCCGCGGCCGCCGCGCACCGCACGGACGGAGGACTCCCGTGAAGACCTCGGCCACCGGCTTCTCCCCCGGTACGGGTTCCGGAGCCGCCACCGGCCCCGGCCCCGCCGCAGATCCGGGGTACGCCCCCGGCACCGGCCCGCCCGCCGTGCCGCTCCCCTACCGGGTGGTGCGCCGCCGCGCGGAGACCGCCGACACCGCGAGCTTCGTCCTCGAACCGCTGGACGAGGCCCTGCCGCCGTTCCGTCCCGGCCAGTTCGCCATGCTGTACGCGTTCGGCGTCGGCGACATCCCCGTCTCGGTCAGCGGCATCCTGCCGCACCGCCACCGGCTGATGCACACGGTACGGGCCGTCGGCGCCGTCTCCACCGCCCTCTGCGAGCTGGGCCCCGGCGACACCGTCGGGGTGCGCGGCCCCTTCGGCACCGTGTGGGACACCTCCCGGGCCGCGGGCGGCGACGTGCTCGTCATCGCCGGCGGCATCGGCCTGGCGCCGCTGCGGCCGCTGGTCTACGAGGTGTTCCGCGCCCCGCACCGGTTCCGGCGCGTCCACGTCCTCATCGGTGCCCGCACCCCCGGCGATCTGGTCTACCGCGACGAGACCGCCGTGTGGGCGGCCGCCGGCCCGGGCGGCACGGCGCTCACCGTCGACCGGCCGGACGCCGGCTGGGCCGGCGACGTCGGCCTCGTCACCGGCCTGCTGGGGCACGCGCGGTTCGACCCGCCCGGCACCACGGCGTACGTCTGCGGTCCCGAGGTGATGATCCGGGCCACCGCCCGGGAGCTGGTGCACCGCGGGCTGCGGCCGGAGCGCGTGCTGGTCTCGCTGGAGCGCACCATGCGCTGCGGCACCGGCCACTGCGGGCACTGCCAGCTCGGGCCGCTGCTGCTCTGCCGGGACGGAGCGGTCCTCGGCTACGACCGTGCCGCGCCCCTCCTCGCCACCCGGGAGCTGTGACATGACCACGGACGGCACCACCACGGCCGGCGCTGCCGGGGCCACCGCGCGGGCGGACGGTCTCCCCACCCTCGCCGTGTACAAGCTCGCCTCCTGCGACGGCTGCCAGCTCACCCTGCTGAACTGCGAGGACGAACTGCTGGCGCTGGCCGGGCGGGTGCGCATCGGCTACTTCCCGGAGGCGACCCGGGCGGTCCTGCCCGGCCCGTACGATCTGGCGCTGGTCGAGGGCTCCGTCACCACGGCCGCCGACGCCGAACGGGTGCGCGAGATCCGCGCCGCCTCCCGCCACCTGGTGGCCATCGGCGCCTGCGCGACGGCCGGCGGCATCCAGGCGCTGCGCAACTTCGCCGATGTGGCGGAGTTCCGCGCGGCCGTCTACGCCCGCCCGGAGCAGATCGACGCGCTGGCCGGCTCCACCCCCGTATCGGACCATGTGAAGGTCGACTTCGAACTGCGCGGCTGCCCCGTGGACCGGGGCCAGCTGCTGGAGGTCGTCACGGCCTTCCTCGCCGGGCGCAAGCCCGGCATCCCCGACCACAGCGTCTGCTTCGCGTGCAAGCGGCGCGGCACGGTCTGCGTGACCGTGGCCCACGGCACCCCCTGCCTGGGCCCGGTCACCCACGCCGGCTGCGGCGCCCTGTGCCCGGCCTACGGGCGCGGCTGCTACGGCTGCTTCGGCCCGTCCGCCGACGCCGCCCCGGACAAGCTGATCCCGCTGCTGCGCCGGGACGGCATGGACGACCGCGCCGTCGAACGCTTCCTGCGCACCTTCACCGCCGCCGCCTTCGAGAGCCTGCGGGCCGGCGGCACCGCCCCCGGCGGAGCGCGGGAGAAGCGGGCCTCCGGGGACGCACGGGAGCGGAAGCGGGACCGGAAGCAGAAGCAGAGGAAGGAGGCGGCGTCATGACCCACCGCGGCTCCCGCGTGCTGCACGTCGGGGCCCTCGCCCGCGTCGAGGGCGAGGGCGAGCTGCGGCTGCGCGTCCACGACGGGCGGGTGGCCGAGGCCCGGCTGCGCATCTACGAACCGCCGCGCTTCTTCGAGGCGTTCCTGCGCGGCCGCGCCCACACCGAACCACCGGACATCACCGCCCGGATCTGCGGCATCTGCCCCGTCGCCTACCAGATGAGCGCCTGCCGGGCCATCGAGGACGCCTGCGGTGTCACGGTCGGCGGGCAGCTCGCCGCGCTGCGCCGGCTGCTGTACTGCGGCGAGTGGATCGAGAGCCAGGCCCTCCACATCCACCTGCTCCACGCCCCCGACTTCCTCGGCTGTGACGGCGCGATCGAACTCGCCCGCACCCACCGCCCGGAGGTCGAGCGGGGCCTGCGGCTGAAGCAGGCCGGCAACGCGATCCTGGAACTCCTCGGCGGCCGCGCCGTCCACCCGGTCAACGTGCGCCTCGGCGGGTTCCACCGCGTGCCCGCCCGCTCCGAACTGGAGCCGCTCGCCGAGCGGCTGCGGCGGTCCCTCGACGACGCCCGGGAGACGGTGCGCTGGGCGTCCGGCTTCGACTTCCCCGACGCGGCGGTCGACGCCGACCTGCTCGCCCTGGCCGAACCCGGCGGGTACGCCATCGACAGCGGCACGCCCACCGTGCTGCCCGCCGGCGGCGGCCCGCTCCGCTCCTTCCCCGTCGCCGAGTTCGGCGAGCACGTCACCGAGGAGCAGCTGCCGCACTCCACCGCCCTGTACTCCCGGCTCGACGGCCGCCGCCATCTCACCGGGCCCCTCGCCCGGTACGCGGTCAGCGGCCGGTGGCTGACGGGCGCGGCGCGCGAGGCGGCGGACGAGGCGGGGCTCGGGGAAATCTGCCGGAACCCCTTCCGCAGCGTGCTGGTGCGCGGCGTGGAGACCGTCCACGCGGTGGAGGAGGCGCTGCGCGTCATCGAGGCGTACGAGCCGCCGCGCCACCCGTACGTGGAGGTGCCGCCGCGCGCCGGCACCGGCCACGGGGCGACGGAGGCCCCGCGCGGGCTGCTCCACCACACCTACGTCCTCGACGCGGACGGCACCGTCACCGCGGCGCGGCTGGTGCCGCCCACCGCGCAGAACCAGGGCGCCATCGAGGCGGATCTGCGCAGCGTGGCCCAGGCCGCGCTGGACGGCGGCGATCCGACGGACGAGGAGCTGACGGCGCTGTGCGAACGGGCCATCCGCAACCACGATCCGTGCATCTCCTGCGCCACCCACTTCCTCGACCTGACCGTGGACCGGGGGTGAGGGGGCGGGGCATCCGCGGACCGCGACCGCGACCGCACACACGAGCCGCGCGCCCGGGCGCGCGGACCTCATCCGACGAGCGAGGCACCATGAAGTATCTGGACGAGTACCGTGATCCGGCCCTGGCCCGCCGCCTGCTGGAGGAGCTGCGCCGCACCGCCACCCGCCCGTGGCAGATCATGGAGGTCTGCGGTGGCCAGACCCACACGCTCGTCCGGCAGGGCATCGACGAGCTGCTGCCCGCCGGGATGCGGATGGTGCACGGCCCCGGCTGCCCGGTGTGCGTGACGCCGCTGGAGACGCTGGACCGGGCCATGGCCATCGCCGCCCGGCCGGGCGTGACCCTCGCCAGCTTCGGCGACATGCTCCGCGTCCCGGGCTCGGACACCGATCTGCTGTCGCTCCGCGCCCGGGGCGCGGATGTGCGGGTCGTGTACTCGCCCATGGAGGCCGTCCGGCTCGCCGTGCTCCACCCGGACCGCGAGGTGGTGTTCCTGGCGGTCGGGTTCGAGACCACCGCCCCGGCCAACGCCATGGCCGTGCTGCACGCCTCCCGCCTGGGGCTGCGCAACTTCTCGGTGCTGGTCAGCCATGTCCTCGTGCCGCCCGCCATGACGGCGCTGCTGGACGACCCGGACTGCGAGGTGGAGGCGTTCCTCGCCGCCGGGCATGTCTGCGCGGTGATGGGCTGCTCCGCGTACGAGCCGATCGCAACCCGCTACCGGGTGCCCATCGTCGTCACCGGGTTCGAACCGCTCGATCTGCTGGAGGGCATCCTCATGACGGTGCGGCAGCTCGAAGCGGGCCGGGCGGAGGTGGAGAACCAGTACGCGCGGGCCGTGCGGCGGGACGGCAACATCGCCGCCCGGAGCATCGTCGAGCACGTCTTCCGGGTCACGGACCGGACCTGGCGCGGTATCGGCCCGCTGCCGGAGAGCGGTCTCGGGCTGCGCCCGGAGTTCGCCGACTACGACGCGGCCCTCCGCCACAAGGTGGAGGACCTGCACCCGGCCGAGGACCCCCAGTGCCTGGCCGGCTCCATCCTGACCGGCGCCGCCCTGCCCGTCGACTGCCCCGCCTACGGCACCCGCTGCACCCCCCGCCATCCCCTCGGCGCGCCCATGGTGTCCGCCGAGGGCACCTGCGCCGCGTTCCACGCGGCCGGACGGACCAGGAGCCCGCTGTGAGCAGCTGCCCGAACCCCCATGAGGAACACGAGCGCGTGCTGCTCGGCCACGGTGCCGGCGGCCGGCTGACCGCGGAGCTGCTGGAGAGCCTGCTGCTGCCGGCCGTCGGCGGCTTCCCGGCGGGCCCGCCGGAGGGGCCGCTGGAGGACGCGGCGCCGCTGCCCGGCCGGCCCGAACTGGTGATGAGCACCGACGGATTCGTCGTCCACCCGCTGTTCTTCCCCGGCGGGGACATCGGCTCGCTCGCCGTGCACGGCACCGTCAACGACCTGGCGGTGATGGGGGCCCGTCCGCTCGCCCTGTCGGTGGCGCTCGTCATCGAAGAGGGGCTGCCGCTGTCCGAACTGCGGTCGGTGGCGGGCTCGCTGGGCAAGGCGGCGCGCGAGGCGGAGGTGCCGGTCGTCACCGGGGACACCAAGGTCGTGGGGCGCGGCGCCGCCGACAAGATCTTCATCACCACCACCGGGATCGGCACCCGCATCCCCGGCCTGGCCCCGTCGGCGGCCCGCGCCCGCCCGGGGGACGCGGTGCTGCTGTCGGGCCCCATCGGCCTGCACGGCACGGCCGTCCTCAGCACCCGCGAGGGCCTGGGGTTCGAAGCCGACATCGCCTCCGACTCCCGTCCGCTGCACCGGCTGGTGGAGGCCCTGGCCCCGGTCGGCGCCCGGCTGCACACCCTGCGCGATCCGACCCGGGGCGGTCTGGCGGCCACGCTCAACGAGATCGCCCGTGACTCGGGGGTGGCCGTGGAGATCGACGAGTCCGCGCTGCCGGTGCCCGGCCCGGTCGCCGCGGCCTGCGACCTGCTGGGGCTGGACCCGCTGCATGTCGCCAACGAGGGCTGCATGGTCGCCTTCGTGGCCCCGTCCGCCGCCGAGGCGGCCCTGGCGGCGATGCGTTCGCGCGCGGAGGGCACCGGCGCCGTCCGGATCGGCGAGGCGACGGCGGGCCCGGCGGGCCGGGTCCTCCTGCGCACCCTGGTCGGTGCCCGCCGCGTCGTGGACATGCCGGTCGGCGAGCAACTGCCGCGCATCTGCTGAGCCTCGCGGTGCCCGGCGGGCAGCGGGTGCGCCCGGGGGCGGCCGTCACGCGCCGGACGCCCGGTCCCCCCCGTCGTCGAACCGCGCCAGCCGCGCCGTCACGTCGTCGGCGAAGCGTGCGAGGAGGCGGGCAAGGTCGTCACGGTCCCGCTGCGGCCAGTCGGTGAGCGCTTCGGTGAACCAGCCCAGCAGATAGGCCACGTACCGGTTGGCCGCTTCCTCACCCGGCCCGGTCGCTTCGATGAGGCGTGCGCGGCCGTCGTCCGGGTCGGTGACGCGGCGGACGAGTCCGCGCTTCTCCAGGATCTGGACCTGACGGGTCACGTGCGGGCCCACGACCTGCATGCGGTCGGCGATCTCCCCGATCCGCAACGGCTTGCCGGCCACGCGGAGGGTCATGAGCACGCCGATCGCGGGGCGGTCGCGGGCCAGGCCCGCCTCATCGGTGGCGCGTTCGACGAGCCGGCCCTTCGTGATGGCCGTGCTGAGCTGGGCGATCCGGGGAAACACGGCCAGGAGGGCGGATTCCCGGTGCTCCGGTGCGGGCTCCCCGGAGGGTTCGGGGGACATGACACCTCCTTTTACATACCTGAGTTAGGTATCTGTTACGGTGGTACCGGTCACACGCCGGCAAGGGGCCCGTATGGGCCGCATAAGGATACCTGAGGTACACATCTTTTCCGCTGCCGCGGTGCGGTGCGTACCGCTTGCGAGCCGGGGCGCTCCCCGGTGGAGAGTGAAGAGGTGAGAAGCGTGAACGACACGCCCCGTCCCGACCGCCCCGACCGTCCCGGCCGTCCGGCCCGGCGCGCACAGCGCGTACTGATCTCCGGAGCGAGCATCGCGGGCCCCGCGCTCGCGTACTGGCTCGACCGGTACGGCTTCGAGGTCACCGTCGTCGAGAAGGCCCCCACGGTGCGCCGGGGCGGGTACGCGATCGACATACGCGGCACGGCCCGTGACGTCGTGGACCGCATGGGCCTGCTGCCGCGCCTGCGCCGGGCACACGTCGACTCCCGGCGGATCACCTTCGTGGACGCCGCCGGTGAGACGATCGGGTCCCTGCAGCCCGAACAGGTGACCGGAGGAGAGGCGGGCCTCGACCTCGAGATCCGCCGCGGGGACCTGGCCGACGCGCTCGCCACGTCGCTGCCGGAGCGGGTCGAGTTCCTGTTCGACGATTCGATCGCGACGCTGGACGACGACGGTGACGCCGTCCACGTCGTCTTCGCCGGCGGCACGCGCCGCACCTTCGACCTGGTGATCGGCGCGGACGGCCTGCACTCGAACACGCGCCGGCTGGTCTTCGGCCCCGAGGAGCCCTTCCACCGCTACCTCGGGCAGGTCTTCGCCGTCTTCACCCTGCCGAACGAGTTCGGCCTCGCGCACGAAGCGGTCATCTGGAACGAGCCGGGACGCAGCGCGGTCCTCTACGCCGTCGAGTCGTCCGCCTCCGTGCACGGCTTCTTCACCTTCACGCACGAGGCCCCGCCCCCCGGCCTCCTCCGCGACCCCGAAGGCCTGCGGGAGCTGATCGCGGCGCGCTACCCGGAGCGGGTGTGGCATCTGCCGCGCCTGCTGGAGGCGGTGCGGGAGGCGGACGACCTCTTCTTCGACACCGTGAGCCAGATCCACATGCCCGCCTGGTCCCACGGCCGCGTCGCACTGACCGGCGATGCGGCACACGCCACCTCGTTCCTCTCCGGTCAGGGGTCGAGCGTCTCACTCGTCGGCGCCTACGTCCTGGCCGGCGAACTGGCCGTACACGCCCACCACACGGACGCCTTCACGGCGTACGAGCGCAGGATGCGGCCCTTCGCGGAGCGCAACCAGGCGCTCGCCACCGGCGGCGGCACAGTGGTGACGCCGGCGACGCGGGAGGAACTGGACGCCCGCAACGCCCTGCTGCGCGACCCCGCAGCGGCCGCGAGGGCGATGGCCTCGTCGGACGCGGAGGAGAGGCGCCGGACCCACTCGTCCCTGGTACTGCCCGACTACGCGGAGGCGCTCTGACCCGGCTCGGCCCCGTCGGAGAACCCCGCGGCGTCCGCGCGCCGGCCCGCCTCCGGTGCCCGGCGCGGGCCTCGGCCGGCGGGCCGGGGGGAACGGCGCCGGGCGGGCTCCGCGTCGGGCGGACACGACGGTCCGTCGCCAGGGACGTCGTCGTCACGCCCGGCGCGCACGCCGCCCGCCCGGCGCCTGGTGAGGGTGCGCGCCCCCTGAACGGCCTCCGCCGGCCTCAGCCGGCGTCCGCGGCGTTCCGGCGGCGGAGGAACCACCACGCACCGCCGCCGAGCGCGAGCACGCCCACGGCTCCGGCGGCCAGCGGGAGGACGGACGACCCGCCGTCCTCCCCGGCCGCCGCGGTCTGCTCCGCCTCCTCCGCCCCGTCGGCCGCCGTGGCGGTGTCCTCCGCCACCGTGGCGGACGGCTCGGGGGCCGCCTCCGTCGCGGCCCCGGCCTTGTCATCGGAGTCCTCGGCACCGGAGCCCCCGGGGTCGATCGGCTCGGCCCCCGGGGCGGCGGGCTTCAGTTCGAGGACGGGGGCCGGCTGCCCGGAGTCGTGCCCGTCGCCGTGCCCGTGTCCGGCGTCGGAGGTCTCGATCCAGCGCGCCACGGTGCCGTCGGCGTAGGTCTCCACGGTCTTGAAGGCCAGCTTCCTGGCGTCGGGGAGCTGCCGGACGGTGATCTCGTACGCGGCGTCGGTGCCCGCCGGGGTCTCGGGCCCGGCCAGGCGGTAACCGCCGTCGGTGGTCTTCAGCTTCCAGCCCTTGGGGGCCTTCTTCAGCTGGACGGCGGAGGGTTCGATGCCGTCCGGCAGTTCGACGCGCAGCTCCGTGAAGCCGGCCTCGGGGTTCTCCGCCTCCGAGGTGAAGGCGAGGGTGACGTTCTCGGCCAGGGCCCGGGCGTCAGCGGCCGTGACGTGGGCGTGGGCGTGGGCCGGGGCGACGGTCAGCACGGCGGCGCCGAGCGTGAGGGCCGCGGCGGCCGTGACACGGCGGAGGGTCTGCGGGCGCGGGTGCGCGGAGAGCGGGCGCGGGTGAACGGACATGGGAGAGCTCCTCGGGTGAACGGCCGGAGCCCGGCGGGGCGACCGGCGCGGGGAAACGACAACCACGGTTGCGCTCCCTGTCCGGCGGCCCCCGGCGGATCACGTCGTTCGCCAGGAACTCCCGTGCCGGCGAGGGCGGTTCGGCCGGGACGGCGGTGTCCGCCGGCTCCGGCGTGCGATCGGTGGGTCGCGCGGGGCGCGGGCACCGGGTGAGGAGGGCGGCGAGGGCTTCCCCGGCGGCCCGCCGCACGGCACGGGCCGCGCGGGCCGCGGCGGCCGCCGTCGTGTCGGTGCGGTGCAGCAGCCAGGCCACCGCCAGCGCGGCGAGGACGTGCGCCGCCGTCATGGCGGCCGGGGCCGGGTGGCACAGGTGGACGCCGGCGGCCGCCGTGAACGCGCCGTCGGCTCCGTGTGCCGGAAGCCCGCCGCCGTCCGCCGCCTGTGCCGCGTGCGCTCCGTGCGCCGCGCGCCCGGCCGCCGGGCCGCAGCCGGCGGCGAGGGACAGGGCGGTGTGCAGCACGGCCTGCGCCGCGAGGGTGGCCGCGGCGACGGCGGGCAGGGCCCGGCGGCGGCGCGCCAGCGGCCGTACGGCGGCGTACTGCGCGGCGGCCAGCAGCGCTGCCGTCCCCCAGGGCACCGGGACGTCCAGGACGGCGTGGTGCCCGGCGACCGCCAGCACCGTGCCGGTGAGCGCGAACACCAGGGCCCGCGGACGGCCCGACGGCCACGGCACCGGACGGGCGGCCGGGCCGCGCGAGGGCCCGGCCGGCGGCTTCGGCTGATGAGCCATCAGGTAGTCACTCGCTCCGCGGGTCCGGGGGATGTGCGCCGAGAGGGATACGGGGGCGGAGCGGCGTCCGTTCACCCCGCCGGGCAGCACATGGCATTCTCGCTGAGCATCCGCCGTCCCCGCCACGTACTCGCTACCGGACCCGGGACTCCGGTCCCGGAATCCCGCCGCTGCGGCGCGGGGCGCGGGGCCGGAAGGCCGGGCGGCGACCGGATGTGCGAAGAGACGGAGAGAACGGCGTGAGCGGAGACCTCGGCGGGCGGCGGCGTCGGGCACACGGCGGTGCGCCCCCGGTGACACCAACCGTCCCTGCCCGTAAGGCCGTAGGGGGCGGTGCCGCCCGGACGGCGGCACGAACCGGCATCGTCCCCCCGCCCCCCGCGGCCGCCCCGGCCCTCTCGCGCTCCCGCGCCCGGCGGGCGTCCGCGCTGCTGGTCCTGGTCGGCACGGTGCTGGCGGCGCTGCTCGGCGGCGCCGGTTCCGCGTCCGCCCACGCCGCCCTCCGGTCCGCCGATCCGGCCGAGGACACGGTGCTCCAGTCGGCTCCGCGCCACGTCACCCTCACCTTCACGGAGAAGGTGAGCATGACCAACCGCACGATCCGCGTCATCTCCCCCTCCAACACCCAGGTGGCGGAGGGGGATCCGCGGCACACCGGCGGCGACGGCACCACGGTCCGGATCGGCCTCCGCGACGGTCTCCCCGACGGCACGTACACCGTGGCCTGGCATGTGGTCTCCGCCGACAGCCACCCGGCCTCCGGCGCGTTCACCTTCTCCATCGGCGAACCGTCCGGGACGGCCGCCGTCGTCCCCGCCGACACGGCGGGGAACGACACGACGGAACGGCTCTACGGCGTCGCCCGCTACGCGGCGTACGGCGGACTGGCGCTGCTCGTCGGCGGCTGCGCCTTCGCTCTGCTGTGCCTGCCGCACGGCCCGGTGCCGCGCCCGCTGCGCCGCCTGGTGGCCGCCGGCTGGTCGGTTCTGGCGCTCTCCACCGTCGCGCTGCTCCTGCTCCGCGGCCCCTACGAGAACGGTGACGGCCCGCTGCGGGCCCTCGACCTGTCGGCGCTGCCCGCGACCTTCGGCAGCCGCCCGGGTGCCGCGCTGCTGTTCCGGCTGCTGCTGCTCGCGGTGGCCGGCGCCTGCCTGGCGCTGCCCGCCGCCGGTTTCCGCGGGTTGACGGCGAAGACCGCGCGGACCCCGGGCCGCACCGCTGCCGGGCCGGACACGGCGCCGGACGGCGCGGCCGGCGGAGAGGGAGACGGCTCGCCGGACAGCGGCGGCGAGGGCGGTGCCGCGGAGGCCCGGACCGGTGCCGCGGACCGGGCCGGAAACGCCGGGGCGGCCGACGGAGCCGAAGCCGGTACGGCGGAGGCCGGTGCCGCGGACGGCGGGGATGACGCGGCGGACGGGGCCGGGCAGGGCACAGCGGCTCCGGCAGCGGCCCGCGCCGCCACCGGGAGCCCACAGGACCCGGCCGGCGGACCCGGCGGGCCGCACACCGCCGACGGGGCGCCGCACGGCCGGCGGCCGCCCGCTCCCGTCCTCATCGCGGCGGCCCTGCTGACGGTGGGGCTGGCGGCGACCTGGGTGACGGTCGAGCACGCCTCGGTCGGCCCGCAGGCCCCGTTCGCCATCACGGTGGCCGGTCTGCACCTGGTGGCGATGACCGTGTGGGTGGGCGGTCTCGCCGCCCTCTCCGTCACCGTGCTGCGCCGCGGCGGCCCCTCGGACGGGGCCGGGGACGGGAGCCGGGGCGGGGAGGGGAACGGGTACGCGAGGGCCGCCGGGCGTTTCTCCACCCTCGCGTTCGTCTCGGTGACCGTCCTGGTGCTGACCGGCCTGGTGCAGTCCTGGCGCCAGGTCGGGGCCTGGGATCTGCTGCTGACCACCTTCTTCGGGAAGCTGCTGCTCACGAAGGCGGTCATCGTGCTGCTCCTGCTGGTCGTGGCGGGCGTCTCGCGCCGGCTGACGGCGGGGCTGCGCGGACCGGGCCCGTCGGAGACCGCCGCCGTGGCGATGGCCACCCCGGAGCCGGAGCGGGAACTGGTGGCCGTGGGCGCCGGGGCCGGCGGGGCGGCCCCCTCCCCGCCGGCCGGCCACGCCCGGGGAGACGACGGCCCCGGGGACACCGGACCGCGAGCCACCGCCCCGGCGGACGACGGCCCGGCGGACACCGGCCCGGCAGGCGAGCGCACGGGAGAGGAGACCACGGCGGCCGGGGTCACGGCGCCGGACCGCACCGCGGGCCCCGTCTCCCGGGGCCGCCCCTCCGGTGCCGTCCCCCTGTCACCCCGCGGCGGTGGTTCCGTCCGGGAGGGCCTGCGCCGTTCCGTGATCGCCGAACTCGCCATCGGGGCCGTGATCCTGGCCGTCACGGCGGTGCTGACCGGCACCCAGCCCGCCCGTGCGGTCCTCGACGCCAGCGAGGAGATCGCCGCCCGGGGCGCGGCCGTCGCCGTGGTGGACGTGCCGCTGGACACCGGCGCGGAGGCCGGGGACGCCGCCGCGCCGGGTGTGGAGACCGTCGCGAACGTCACCGTCGATCCGGCCCGGGTCGGCACCAACCGGGTGCAGGTGCTGGTTCTCGCGGACGGCGGCCTCGTCGGCGTTCCGGAGGTGCGTGTCTCCTTCACCCTCGAGGAGAAGGGCATCGGCCCGCTGGACGCGCGTCTGGAGGACGCCGGCGGCTACTGGATCAACGACGATCTGCGGCTGCCGCTGCCCGGGAAGTGGACCATGGCCGTCACCGTGCGCACCTCCGAGTTCGACCAGGTCACCAAGACGGTCGGCGTGGAGGTCCGCCCGGTCCCGGGGTCGGCACCGGAGAAGAGCGGGACCGGCACCGGCTGAGCCCCGTGCGGAGACGCGGGGCGGCTCAGTTCCGTGCCGTCCCGGGCGGGGCCGCCGGGAGCCGGACCGTGATGACCGTGCCGCCCTCCGGGCCCGAGGACGCCTCCACGGTGCCGCCGTGTGCCGTGACCAGCTCCTTCACCACGGCCAGGCCGATCCCGCTGCCGCCGACGTCGCGCGCGGCGCTCCCCCGCCACAACCGGTCGAAGACATGGGGCAGTTCGGCGGCCGGGATGCCCGGCCCGTCGTCGGCGACCTCGATCACCACCGCGCCGTCCCCGGCTCCCTTCCGGGGCTCGGCCCGCGCGGTGACGGTCACCGTGTCGCCGGGGCGGCAGTAGCGGGCGGTGTTGCTGAGCAGGTTGCCCAGCGCCTGGTGGAGCCGGTCGCCGTCGGCGTGGACGGGGAGCGGCCCGGCGGCCGGGCGGGTCCGCACGGTGAGGCCGGCGGCGCGCAGTTCGGGCTCCCGGTCGCGGACGGCGCCGCGCACCAGTTCGGTGAGGTCGAGGGTGGTCCGGCGCAGGGAGAGCCGGGCGGATTCGGCGGCGGAGAGTTCGGCGAGGTCGCCGACGATGCGACCGAGGCGCAGGGTCTGGTCGTGGAGGGCGGCCAGCCGTTCGGGCGCCGGCTCGGCGTAGCCGTCGCGGAGTTCCTCCAGGCCGGCCTGGAGGGCGGCGAGCGGGGTGCGGAGCTCGTGGGCGACGTCCGCGGCCAGCCGGCGCCGGGCCCGCTCGGCGCGGGTGACGTCGTCGGCCATGGTGTCGAACGCGCGGGAGAGTTCGCCGAGTTCGCCGGGTGCGTCCACCCGGGAGCGGGCGGTGCGGTCACCGGCGGCGATGGCGCGGGCGGTGTGCGCGACGCGTACGACCGGGCCGGTGAGCCGACGGGTGACGTACCAGCTGACGGCCAGGGCGAGGGCGAGGGCGGCGAGCGCGGCGGCGGCGATCCAGCCCCATGCGATGTCGCGGCCCTCCGTCCCGCTCGCGGCGGGGAAGCCCAGGTGGACGGAGCCGACGGTGCGGCCGTCCGCCCGGATGTCGGCGGTGACGGCCCGGCCGGAGGAGGTGCCGGGCCCCTGCCCGGCACTCGGGTCCGGCGTGGCGCTCGGTCCCTGCCCGGCGCCCGGGTCCGGCGCGGCGCTCCCCTCCGCACCGGTCGCCGGGTCCGCGCTGTCCGGCGTGTCCCCGGTCCCGTCCCGGTTCGCGCCGTGCATCTGCCCCCGGCCCTGGCCGGTCCCCGGGCCGCCCCCGTGCCCGCCCGGGGACAGCAGCATGTGGCCGTCGGCGTCCCGTACGGTCAGCACCGCCTCGGCGCCGAGGGCGATGGTGCGGGCGGGGCCCAGATCGGCGCCCTCCCAGCCGCCGGCGCGGCGGTAGGCGTCGGCCGCGGCGGCGGCCACCCGGTCGGCGACCCGCTGCCGGTCGGCCTGGCGCGCGGTGCCGATCCCGCGCTCGGTGCCGACGAGGGCGGCGGCCGTGAGCAGGGCGATCGAGGCCAGCGCGACGACGGCGAAGGCCGCGAACAGCCGTCGCCCGAGCGGTCCGGCACCCCGGCCGGTGTCCTTCCCGGACGGGGCCGCGCCGCCGGCTCCGGTCCCGGACGGCCCCGACCCGGACAGCCCGGCCCCGGAAACGGGAGCCGGCCGCGGCTCCGGCTCCGGTTCCGCGTCAGGTGTCACGTCTCAGCCCCAGCCGGTATCCGACACCCATGACCGTCTCGACGACCTGCGTCCCCGCGGGCCCGAGCTTGTGCCGCAGGTTCTTCACATGCGAGTCGATGGTGCGCTCGTACCCGGAGAACTCGTAGCCGCGCACCCGGTTGACCAGTTCGTACCGCGAGTACACCCGGCCGGGCACGGAGGCCAGGGCGGTGAGCAGCCCCCATTCGGTGGGGGTCAGCTCCACCTTGGTGCCGTCCATCTGCGCCTCGTGCCGGTCCTCGTCGATCAGCAGGCGCCCGTGTCCGTAGGAGGTCGCGGACGAGTCGGACCAGCCGCTCTCGTGCCGGGCGCGGCTGAGCACGGCCTGCACCCGCAGCACGACCTCGGTGGGGCTGAAGGGCTTGGTGACGTAGTCGTCGGCGCCCAGCCGGAGCCCGCGGATGCGGTCCTCCACCGCGTCGCGCGCGGTGAGCACGACCACCGGTGTCCCGCCCCGCTCCCTGGCCTCGCGCAGCACGTCGCTGCCGTCCACGTCCGGGAGCCCGAGGTCCAGCACGGCGATGTCGACGCCCCGGTCGCCGAGGAGGCGGATCGCCTCGGCGCCCGAACCGGTCGACACGACCGCGTACCCGGCGCGCTCCATGTAGCGGCGCAGCAACTCACGGATCTCCTTCTCGTCCTCGACGACGAGCACAGTGGTGGCCATGAGCCCACGTATACGTGGAGCCCCACCGGGCTGCCAGGGCCGAATGACCCTCCCTCCCCCGGTTGGCGGCCCGTTCCGCGGCGCCCGCCTCCATGCCGTCTCCACACCGCCGCCACACCGTCTGCCGCGCCCGGGACGACGGTGGGATCAACGGGACGGAAGGGTTCCGCCCCCGGGAGTCCGAGGAGGAGCGCCATGAAGCGCAGCGTCAAGCTCGCCACCGCCGTCGCCGGTGCCGTCGTGATCGGTGGCACCCTGGCCGCCGGGCCGGTGATCGCCGCGGCGAACGACGGACCGGGCGCGTCCGGCGGGACCACCTCGCAGAGCGCGCAGCCGGGCCCGCAGCAGCGTGGCGGCCCGCAGCAGGGCGGCCCGGGCATGGGCCGGGGCCACGGGATGGGCCAGGGCATGGAGAACGGGCAGGGCCAGGGCATGGGGACGCGGGACGGATCGTGCCTCGCGACCGGTTCCGTCACCGCGGAGCAGGGCACCCTGACCGAAGCGCAGAAGAAGACCCTCGCCTGGGCGGCCGAGGAGGAGAAGCTCGCGCACGACCTCTACACCGCCTTCGGCGACAAGTACGACATCCGGGTGTTCGACCGGATCGCCCAGTCCGAGACGAACCACCTCGAAGCCGTCCGGACGCTGCTCGACCGCTACGACGTGGCCGACCCGACGACGGGCAAGGCGGCGGGCGAGTTCACCGACAAGACGGTCCAGGCGACCTACGACCGCCTGCTCGCCCAGGGCGAGAAGAACGATGACGGCGCCCTCAAGGCGGGCGTCACGGTGGAGACCGAGGACATCGAGGCCCTCACCAAGGCGATCGCCGCGATCGACGACGCCCCCGACGCCAAGCAGGTCTACGAGAACCTGCTGGCCGGCTCGGAACGCCACCTGGCGGCCTTCAACCGCTGGCTCGGCTGACCGGGAACGGCCCGGCCCGCGGACCGGGGAAGGAAACGGAAACAGAGGGCCGGGGCACTCGCCCCGGCCCTCACACCCGCCGTCCGGCCCGGCCCGGCTCCTTCAGATCCCCGTCGTCACTTCCACGTACGGACGAGGACATTGGCTGCGGACCGGCCCGGGGACAGGGTCACCACATGAGCCCTGCAGTTGACGTCCCCGTAGAAGGACCAGGTCTGGTTGTCCCGGTTGACGACGGACCGGGCCTGGTGGCCGGGAACCCAGCCGCAGGTGTGGAAGCGGGGATTCTTGTAGACCCGCATGATGCCCCGGAAGTACGGCCGGCTCCAGAAGCAGACATACCCGGAGGGGCAGTTCTGCTCGGCGCGGGCCTGACGGGAGGACTCCCGGGCCTCGGTGGTCCCGGCCTGGGCGGTACCCGTGAGGGTGCCGAGCACCGCGACCGCCGCGAGCACCACGGAGATCCTCGCGGTCCGACGACGTTTCGCCATGGATGTTCCCCTTTCTCGGTCGGGGTGCCGCACCGCCGCGGATGGACGGAGGAACGAGGAGCGTCCGGCCATGGGCTGCCACCGCGCTGCCGGCGAATCCCCCGAGGACATGTGTGCTGTGCTGTGCCGTGCATGACCGGGCCAGTCCATCATCGGGCGCTTCAGTATCGAAAAGCCCTGAACGGCACCGAATCCCCACCTTCGGGGGAATGCGGAGCACACAGCGCGAACACGGTCATTCCCCGGCGCGCCGACGGCCGTCGCCCCGCCGCACGGGTGCCCTCCGCCGACGCGGCTCTCCCGGTGGTCGACGCACGGCCGATCACCCATGAGGCACTGGGCGAACGGAGCCATGCACCCGTGAGCGATCCGCTCGACCACTTCGTCCTCGACCTCCCCTTCCGCCATCAACACGCGATTGCGCTGACACTTCAAGATCCCGGCCGCATCAGGGGCGAGCAGTCACCTGGAACGGAGGCCGGCACCCGACCGGCGGCGCACAGCGCCGCGTACCCGAATCCGGTGGACGCGCCGTCGGCGGCCCGCAACGTGCCGCTTGCCCTGCGAACGGTTTGCATTGCTGGGGAGAAGCATGAGCAGCACGGTGAGGAGGGCCAGAACGTTGGCCAACGACTGGGGCAGGAAGTACATCTCCCGCGTAACGGGAAGGTAGGCACACAACAGAGTGGCGAGCCACCGGGCCGAATGAGCTAACCTCCTCGCAAGACGAGTGAATTGCCACCTCCTTCCTCCCTTCACACTATTGCGTGAACTGTGGTTTCCCTTCATTCGAGTACTCCCTTTCCGTAGCCTCCGGTCAGCAGATCAGAGCCGGGAAGGCCGGGGCAGGGCTCGCGGGGGGGCTCACAAATCGCGGAGGAGGCTGCACCGCCAACTCCACGTGCGTAAGCTGGAGTTCAGACCGAGGTCGGCCCCAGGAGAAGGGTGGCGGACGTGACGGACGTGACGGACGTGACGAAAGCGAGTATTCCCAGGCCCCGGGAGAACGTCCGGCTGGAGAGCCTGATCGCCGCGTCGGGGATCAGTCACAAGAGGCTGGCCCACCGTCTGAACGAGATCTGCCTGTCACAAGGGGTGGCCGTCAACTACACGCATACTTCGGTCGCGAATTGGTGCCGTCGAGGCGTACGGCCCCGATGGCCCGCCCCACGGCACATATGCGCCGTACTCTCCGAAGCACTGGGCAGGCCGGTCGGCCTGGAAGAAATCGGTATGGAGTGGTCGGGCAGGCTCGACCAGGATTCCGGTCTCGGCTTCCCCAGGAACCAGCAGGATGCGCTCGCCGAGGCCTCGTCGTATTGGAGCAGCTTGAACCGTCGGGACTTTCTCACCACTTCGCCGTTCATCTCCTCGGTGTTCTCGGAGCCGGTGACACGTTGGCTGGTCAGCCCGACCGAGCCGTTGGCCTCGTCTTCCGGGCGGCTCAGCGTAGGGCGAGCGCACATCGGCGAACTGCGCGCGGCGGCCGAATCAGCGCGATGGTGGGACTCCCGGTACGGAGGCGCGGCCTGGAAGTCCCAATCGCTTACCGCCTACCTGTACGAGCGGGTTGTCCCCATGCTCAACGGGCGGTACACCGAACGTGACGGTCGTGAACTGTTCTCGGTGACCGGAGAAATGGCCCGGCTCGCGGGATGGACGGCGTTCGACGCGGGCCGGCACCAGGTGGCGCAGCGCCACTACATCCAGGCGCTGCGCCTGGCCAAAGCGGGAAGCGACATCCACCTGGGTTCATACATCCTCAGTACCATGGCCATGCAGGCCTTGATGCGGGAATACACCTCGGAAGCCATCGACATGGCGCAAGGGGCTTTCGAGCGCGTTCCCTCCGCGGACCCGAGGGTGCTGGGATTCGCCAAACTGATCGAGGCGAGGGCTCATGCCAGGGAGGGGAACGCCCGCATGGCCTCCAACTGTCTGTCCATGGCTGAACGGCTTCAGGAACGCGGTTCGGGTGAGGGTACCGGTGAGCGCCCTTGGATCGATTTCTTCAGCAGGCAGCGGATCATCACCGACGCTGCCGAGATCTTCCGCGATCTCGGCCGTCCCCGGTCCACCTTCGCCTGGCACAAGCTGGGAAAGATGCCTGGCGACGACTACGCGCGCTCCCGTGGAATCCGCCTGTCCGTGCTGGCCACCGCCTACGCACAGTCGGGAGAACTCGACCACAGCCTCCGAATGGGCCAGGAATCCCTCCGCTTGTTCACACGGCTGCAGAGCGTGCGCGGACTCGACTACCTGAAGATCTACGCCACCTCGCTCAAGCCATGGCGGGGTGAGAAGGCGGTCGTCACCTATCTCGGCGAGGTACGCGAACTGGGCAGGTTCTTGGCGGCCGCCTGACCCACCGACGGAGATTCGACAGGAGGCCGGCATGGTGGAACGTCGGGCACTGCTTTCCGGAGCAAGCGGAGCTGGTGGCTCCCTTGCCATGTCAAAGCTGGTCGGCACGCCCGCCACCCGCTCACGGCGCCGTGCGGGCCACAGCGAGGTGGCCGCCCTGCGGCAGGCCGCGGAGGCCATTCGTCACGGCGACTCCCGTCACGGAGGCGGAAGCGCTCAGGCACGTTGGGCCGTACGTCTCCTCGACGAACGGGCGCTGCCACTGTTCAGTACCCGGCTCACCCCTCGAACGGAACGCGAACTGTGCCGCGTCAGCGCCGAGCTGGCCCGGCTCGCGGGCTGGGCCGCACTGGACATCGGCCGGCACGGCACCGCCTTCTACCACTTCGAGCGCGCCCTGGGCTGGTCCCGCCAAGCGGACGACAACAACCTGAGCTGCTACATACTCGCGACGATGGCGCTGCTGGCCACCCTTCGCAACTCCCCTGCCACTGCCCTCGACATGGCTCAGGGCTCGGTCCAGGCGGGCGGAGTGGGTGGAACCCGCGTGAGTCCCCGAGTCCTTTCCTTCACCCGGCTGGTCGAGGCCCGCGCACACGCCCGGGCCGGCGACGCCCGCGCCGCATCCACCGCTCTGGCAGTCTCCGAGCACCTACTGGAACAGGCACCACATCAAGGCAACGTACCGGGATGGATCGGCTTTCTCACCCATCCCCGGCTGGCATCGGACGCCGCTGAGATCTACCGTGACCTCGGCAACGCCCGCGCGTGCCTGGCATGGAACGAGCAGGCTACGGCCATGGCTCCCACCGAATTCACCCGTTCGGTGGGAATGCGGCTGGCGGTCGTAGCCACCGCCCACCTCCAGCGCGCCGAAGTGGACGAGAGCTTGGCCCTGGGCCATCGCTCGGTCGACATCCTCAGGAACGTCGAGTCCAGGCGCGCACGCGGCTATGTCAAGGACCTGGCCGTAGCCCTCGGGCCGTACAGCAACACGCGGCCGGTCCGTGCTTTCCTCGCCAGGGTCCGTGGAGACCTCGGCCTTGCGCCGTCGTGGGGTGTGAGGTTCCCCTAGTCTCCCCCTATGAGTCGACCCACCAGCCTCAGCCTGCCTCCCCGAGCCCGGGTCCGGCGGCTGGAAACGAGCCGAGGCTCCTTCGCCGCCCTGGAGTGCACTCCGCCAGACGAGGTGCCCCTCACAGGTGCCGTGTTGATGGTGCCCGGCTTCATTGGCAGCAAGGAGGACTTCCTCCCGCTGCTCGAACCGTTAAGTGCGGCAGGCATCCGTACGGTGGCCGTCGACGGACGCGGCCAGCACGAGACGCCGGGCCCAGAGGACGAGGCGGCCTATGCCCAAGACGAACTGGCGGCAGACGTCAGGGCATTGAGCGCGGCCATCGTGGAGGACGGCTCCTCCGCCGTTCCCCTCCACCTCCTCGGCCATTCCCTGGGCGGGGTCATCGCACGTGCAGCCGTACTGTCCACTGCCTCTCCGCACCCCTGGTCATCACTTACGCTCATGAGTTCAGGCCCGGCCGCGATCCAGCCGGAGCAGCAGAAGCGAGTCCAACTCCTCACCCAATGGCTACCGGTGCTCGGCAAGGAGCAGCTGTGGCACGAGATGCAGAAGCTGGAGGAGAGAGAAGCACCCAGTGCCGAATTGGCGGAATTCCTCCACCGCCGCTGGGTCAACACCGTCCCACAGCAGCTCGTGGTGACAGGCCGCCAACTCACAGAAGAGCCGGACCGGGTCAACGAACTCGCTGCGGCTTCGCTGCCGGTGCTGGTCGTGTGTGGCCAGGAGGATTATGCCTGGCCTGTCTCTTGGCAGCGCGATATGGCGGCTCGACTCGGGGCGGTCAGCGCTGTCATCGAGAACAGTGCCCACTCGCCCAATGCGGAGAACCCTGCGGAGACGGCACGGGTGCTGATCTCCTTCTGGGGGTCGCTCACGGGGTCCACTCACGTGGAAGCCCGGCATCCGACAGCCCCACCGCACGCGCGGGGTCTGCCAATCGAACAGCTCTGTCCCGTTGTGGGTGGCAACGAAAGGTGACGGTCGTCGTTGGCACCGCGTACGCGAGATCAACGAATTTGTGGGGGTGGTGTCCTCGGGGTTGTCGGCCCTCGTCGCGATGGTGTGAAGGGTGCGGGCGAGGCCATCCGGGTGCCGACGCAGCCCCGGGAGGATCCGGTCGAACACCCCGGCGCCGAAATACGTCTGCCTCGACGGCTCCGGCTCCTACGGCGAGACGATCCGCCATGCCCTCCGGGAGCGACGCAGGTCAGGGGCAGGCGGCGCCTGTGGAGCAACCTGTGCGGACAAGTCATGGCCGAAGTCCGCTCCCACGCCGCCTGCTGGGCCACCGATGTGAACCCGCCCGACTCGGAGGCGTCCATGAGCAGACCACCCGCGAGCGCCGGCAGCGCGTCTGATCCACAGGCGGACAGACGTGTACCCAGCGGACGGGGGGACCGCTGGGTACACGGGCCGCCGGGGAGCTGTCCGCTTCTCGCGGGCCCTGATTGCACGGTGCGCGAACTCCGCTCCGCTTCTCCGTGCCTGGCGCTCTCCTCGGTGCCACCCACAGGACATCACGTCACCGCGCCCGCCGACAGGGCCGACCGGCCCTCCAGGAGAACCCGGTCGGGACTTCCCCGGACCGCCTGCGGGCTCGGTACCGGCTGGTGCCGCGACGGCCTCGTCACGCCGCGCGGCCGTGTGCCGTACCGTCCGCCACGGGGCCGGCCGCCTGCCGGTGCGCGAGGCCGTCCGCGGAGCCGTCCACGGAGCCGTCCACGGTCCCGGCCCCGGCCTCGCGCCCCGTCCCGGCCCTGCCGGACACGGCCCCGCGCTCATACGGACCCGGAACGGGGAAGTACGCCTCCAGGAACGGGGTGAGCAGCGCCCGCTGCGCCTCCACGTCCTCCTCGCCGGAGACGGTGTCGTTGAGGCAGAAGACGGTCCGGTCCCGCCGGGCCAGCAGACGGTCCAGCCGCACGCCCACCACCGGGTCGGAGATGTCGAGGTAGGCGTAGCGGAGCTGCCCCGGCACGGCCCGGGCGGTGAGGAACGCGTAGTAGTGGTGGAGGGAGGAGACGATCGACAGGTCGTCGAGGCTGCGGAAGCGGCGGCTCGCGGTGGCGCGGTGCTGTTCCGGGAAGCGTTCCTCGATCTCGTACAGGACGGAGCGCCGCAGCGCGTGCGGGGTGTGCTTCATCTTGTGGCCGATGACCGTGGACGACATCTCCTCGATGAGTGCCCGGTTGTTCTTGCCCGCCGCGGAGACGGGCACGTCACGCTCGCTGGGGGCGCCGGGCGGGATCAGGGCCGGGGAGGGGAAGAACTGGGTGAGTCCGTTGGCGTGGAAGAAGTCCTGCGGGCGGGTGGGGCGGCCGAGGAAGACGTCGTCGTTGAAGTAGAGGAAGTGTTCCGACAGGCCCTCGATGTGGTGCAACTGGCTTTCGATGGCGTGGGAGTTGAAGGTGGGCAGCAGCCCGGGGTCGCTGAAGATCTCCGTGTGGTCGACGATGCGCAGCCCGGGCACCTCGGTGTCCAGCCACGACGGCACCTGGCGGTCCGTGACGAGGTGGATGGTCCGCAGCCACGGGGCGTAGAGGTGCAGGGAACGCAGCGAGTAGCGGAGTTCGTCGTGGCTGGCGTAACGGGCGGCGTTGGCCGCCTCCTCGTGGTAGGCGTGCCCGGCGGTCTCCGCGCGGCGGGCGAGCCAGTCGGGGTCGTGGCCGTCGACCCAGGTGTAGACGGCGTCCACGGGGAAGCGGACGTCCTCGGGGGCCGGCCGGGCGAACTCCTTGCGGGTGCGCACCGGCGGCAGCGGCCGGGCCGGTGGGGCGAGTGCGGTGAAGAGGGTTTCGGAGACCTTGACGGGGTCGTCCGTGCGGGGCACCACTTCGGCGGTCCGGTTGTGGCGCGGCGCGGTCAGGGTGTCCCCGGTCTCCTCGCCGGCGGCCCAGAACTCCACGTCGCAGCCGTACTTGGGCCCAAGGAGGAGGCGGCCCTCCGGGTCGCCGTGGTACCAGGTCAGCCGGATGACGTCGGCCTCCGCGACCGCGCGCCAGGTGGCGGCGCGGAAGCCGGGGACGGTCCGCCGCAGCCGCTCCCCCGCCTCCACGGCGTTGACGTAGCCGGGGGCGTCGGCGCAGGCCCGCGCCAGGGCGCGGTGGGCGCGTGCGCGGTCGGCGGCCGCGACGGCGACGACCGCGGAGGTGTCGCGGCGGCCCCGCACGCTGAAGTGGTCCACCCCGGCCGCGTCGAGGGCCTCGCGGACCCGGGCGGCGTTCGCGTTGCGGGCCCCCAGGGGGGTCGGGTCGGGCGTCACCAGGACGGCTCTCGGTGCGCCGCCGGCCATGCGCAGCGCCCGGTCCGGCCCGCGGAACAGGTCGGGGTGGCGTCGGACGGCATGGGCGGCGCGGAGCCGGCCGAGGGCGTCCCCGGGGGACGGCACCGTGGTGAACCACCGCTTGGCACGGGCCCGGGCGGCGGGGGACGTACGGGCCACGACGGCCCGTCTGAGGCGTACGGGGACGGAGCGGCGGTAGAACCGGACGGGCCAGGAGACCTCGGGATTGCGGTGGCCGGCCCGGGTGGTCGCGGCCGGTGCGTCCGGGGTGTCCAGTGCTTCCCGCGCATCGGCCGCGCCGGGTGCTTCGGAGGTGCCGGGGGCGTCCTGCGTCCGCGGCTCGTCGTCCTCCGTGCCCGGCGAGGAGGAGGCGCCCTCCCGGCGCGTCGCGTCCGGCGGTGTCGTATCGATGTCGTGCACGGCAACCAACTCCCCTGACAGAGGCCGGAGTCCGGCCCTGGCGGTCGGCCCCCGGCCCGCTCGAACGGCTCTCCGCGGAAAGCCGTTCACGGCAACGTCCTGCTGCGGGTGCCCTCCCGCCGGGCCTCCGATGCCCCCGGGGAAAGGACGAACGGCCGCCCGTCGGCTGGGGAATGGCGGTACACGGCCGACGGGGGCGGCAGGGTCCGCGGCCGGACCGGACCCCTCGGACAGACTCGGCTTCGGCCGGAACGGCCGGTGCCGGGCGGAGCACCGGGCTTCGGGCACCCGGAGCACGAACCGGTGGAACACGTGTACCCAGCGGACGGGGTACCGCTGGGTACACGGGCCTCCGAGGGGCTGTCCGCTTCTCGCGGGCCCTGATTGCGCGGTGCGCGGCTCGGTGTCCGCTGCTCCGCGTCTGCTGCTCTCCTCGGTGCCACACCAAGAACATCACGTATCGCCGCCGGTCAACAGGGCCGACCGGTCCCGCCTCCGGGCCCACCGGCCCGCAACCCCGGGTCCCGTAGCCTGCGCTGCGCGCTGTTGTCTGCGGCCTCAGCGGACCGTCGCGGTGAGGCGTCGCAGTGCGGCCTGGGCCGGTGGCCCCCAGGTGGGCTTGCCGCCGGGGTCTCCCTGGATGCCCGCTTCTCCGACGAGGATGCCGCTGAGGGCCTGCAGTACCGCCCACCCGCGGGCGCGACGCAGGGTCGCGGCGTCCGGGGCCGGCTGGTAGGCGGCGTGGAAGCGGTCGGCCGCGCCGTCCGGCAGGAGCAGCCAGGGGGCGGCGAGATCGCAGGCCGGGTCGCCCGCGCAGAGGTCGCCGAAGTCGACCACGCCGCTGAAGGTGCCGTCCAGGGTGAGGACGTTGGCCGGGTGCAGATCGCCGTGGAGCCACAGGGGCGGGCCCGCCCAGCCGGGCGCGGCGACGGCGTCGTCCCAGACCGCGCGGACGGCGTCCGGGTCGGTGACGAGCCCCCGTTCGGTGGCGGAGGCGAGCTGCCGGGCGAACTGCTCGGCACGGTCCGCCAGCGGCTTCCCGCGGCCGTAACCGCCCACGGGAGCGTTGCCGGGGGCCGGCTGGTGAAGAGCCGTCAGAAATCCGGCGAGGGCATCGGCCGCCTCCGCGGCCCGTGTGACGGGGGCGCGGTCGCCGGACACGCCCGGCACCCAGGTGGTGACGATCCAGGGGCGCGGGAACCGCCCGGAGGGCTCGCCGAGACGCTGGGGAACGGGGACGGGCAGCGGGAGGCGCGGGGCGAGAACGGGCAGCCATTCGTACTCCTTGCGCAGCAGCGCGTCGGCGGACCGCGTCGCCCAGGGAAGCCGGACGGCGAGGTCGGCACCGAGCCGCCACAGCTGGTTGTCCCAGCCCCGCGCGCCGAGACGCACGGGACGATCGGCCAGGTCGGGATGCTGATCACGCAGCAGGTCGCGGACCAGCTCGGCGGTGATCTCGATCTTGGTGTCCGTCATGGGAGGCAACGGTAGCCGGGGCCGTCCGCCTCCTCTTACCCCCGGTCCGGAGGCCGGCCTCTCCCCCGGTCCGGAGGCCGTGGCCGTCAGTCCCCGCGGTGGCTTCCCTTCGTGCGGGCACTGCAATCGCCGGTGTGGTGGGGCGCGAAGGGAGCACCGTTCCGGCAGCACGGAAGCCGTCGGCGGGCAGACGGGGAACCCGGCCGGGACGGCGGAGACCTTCCCCGGGACTCGCTGCGGCGGGCCAAAAGCGTTTGACGCCCGCGGGCGTCCGGCGGTGGGATGCCCCTCCATGAGCACAGGGCAGCAGACGCGTCCCGGCACGCACCCCGTCGACGACGACCTCGTACGGCGCCTGATCGCAGGGCAGTTCCCGCAGTGGGCCGGCCTCGCGGTGCAGCGGGTTCCGTCCGGCGGCACGGTCAACGCCATGTTCCGGCTGGGCGACGGCATGGTCGTACGCCTGCCGCTGACGGAGGGCGGGGCCGCCGACATATCGCTGGAGCAGGAGTGGCTGCCCCGTCTCGCACCCCAACTGCCCACGGCCGTCCCCGAGGTGCTCGGCGCCGGGCGGCCCGCCGAGGGCTATCCGTGGCCGTGGTCGGTGTACCGGTGGCTGGAGGGGGAGATCCCCGAGCCGGAAGCGCTCGGCGACCCCGAGCGGCTCGCCGGGGACCTGGCCGGGTTCGTGGCGGCGATGCGGAGCATTCCCGTGCCACCCGGAGTTCCGCGGGCACACCGGGGCGGGCCGGTCGCCTCCCTGGATACGGAGACCCGGGCGGCGATCGGGCAACTGCGCGGGATCCCGCAGGAGGGCGTCGACTGCGGCGCCGTGACCGCCGTGTGGGAGGACGCGCTCCGGGCCCCGGAAGGGGACGGCCCGCCGGTGTGGCTGCACGCCGATCTCATGCCGGGCAACCTGCTCGTGGACGGCGGCGGCAGGCTCACCGCGGTCATCGACTTCGGGTGCACGGGGACGGGCGATCCGGCCTGCGATCTCTTCCCGGCGTGGAATCTTCTGCCGTCCGGGGCACGGGAGGTCTTCCGCGAGACGCTCGGCGTGGACGACGCGTCCTGGCGCCGCGGCCGGGGGCGGACGCTCTCCCAGGCGCTGATCGCCCTGCCGTACTACCGCGAGACCAACCCGGCCATGGCGCGCAACGCCCGGCATGTGATCCGGGCTGTGCTGGAAGCCCAGTGAAACGCCGCCTCCCACGCAGTAGTAGGTGAGCAGCGGTTATCTGCCGATGTACACGCAGAGATCCGTGGGCCGTCCCACGGTCGGCTTCTCCTCCGAGAGGGATTCCGCGACGTCCGTCACCACGTCCACGGCCGTGCGGAATTCCTCCGGGCTCGCCTCGGCGAACGAGGCCGCGTCCGGCCAGAGGAGGACGACCCGATCTCGCTCCAGCACGTGGATTCCCTCCCACAGCGAATCAGCGAGGGCATCCCAACTGCGCCACCCCGCAAGCGGCGGGTCGAGGGGAAGCGTTCTCCGGACGGCGTCGAAGAACGCCTTGATCCCTGATCGCCCTTCCGTGGAAATCCGGAAGAGGAGCAGTCCTCGGATGCGGCGGCCCGTACGACCTCGTGGGCTTCCTCCGGCCCTATGACCGTCACCCCGGGTGTCGGCTTCATTTCCCCTGCCCCCTCATCGCATGCTCCCCGGCATCGGCGGACCGCTGCCCCGTGGAGGGTCCGGTCCGACTGCAGGAGCAGCAGGTGGACCACTCCACGACTCCCCCTGGCACCGGAGCCCGTCACCGGGCCCCGGCCATCCCGCCTCTCAGGAACGCTTCTCACTCTCCACGGCTTCGGGAGGGGTCTCCAGAGTCCTGCGGAACAGCGCTCCCGTGCCCAGCAGGACGGCGATCCAGCAGGCGCTGAGCGCGAATGCCTGCCGGTGCCCCAGGCTCTCCGTGACGGCTCCGCCCGCCGCGTTGCCCAGTGCGCCGCCCACCAGCCAGGCGCTCACCAGCAGGGTGTACGACTTGGTCAGCGCGGACCGGGAAGCCAGCGTGTCCAGCAGCGCGGAGGACGCGATGGCGGACGGGCCGCCGCACACGCCCACCAGGAAGAGAGCGGGGAACAGCAGTGCGAGGCTGCTCGCGGCCCATGCCGCCAGGCCGGCCGTCACCGCCGAACCCGCCAGGGCGGCCAGCAGCAGCCGTGCCGCTGACCAGCGCCACCGGCGGGCGCCGAAGGCCAGCCCCGCGACGATCTCTCCGGCCGAGACCGTCGCGATCAGCACCCCGCTGTCCGCGGCGGTGCCCAGGGCGAGGGCGGCGGCCGGCACGGCGACGAGGACGATGCCGGCCGAGAGTCCCGATCCGGCGGCGAGCAGCAGCAGGACGGCCAGACCACGGTTTCCGCGAACTCCGCCGGCCCGGGCGGCGGTTCGGGCCGGGCTCCAGTCCCGGGAGGCTCGTGTCGTGGAGAAGAGCAAGGCCGCCCCGCCGGACAGCAGACCGCCCGTCACCACGGCCGCGCCCGGTCCCGCCAGGACCAGCAGCAGCGACGTGACCAGCGGCCCGGTCAGCAGCGCGAGCTGGAACAGCACCGCCAGCAGCGCGTACCCCGCCGTGCGGGCCTCGCCCCCCCGGACCGATTCGGCCAGCAGCACTCTCATGCTGCCGGTGGTCGCCGGAACGCAGGTCCCCATCCCGGCACCGGCCGCGACAGCGAACCCCTGCCAGGGCACAGCGGGCGCGGCGGCGACCAGCAGGACGCCCCAGGCCGCGCAGGCGGTGCCCACGAGCGCGAGGATCCTCGCCTGGCCGTACCGGTCGATGAGCCGCCCCTGCACCGCCATCCCGGCGGCGTTCCCCAGGCCGAACGCCGCCGCGGCCAGGCCACCGGCGGCGAGCGAGCCGGTCAGCCGGTGCACGTACAGCAGCAGGGCCAGGCCCAGCATGCCGATGGGAAGGGCGCCGAGCACCGTGGCCAGCAGCGGGACGCGAAGACCGGAAGTCCTGAGGACGACGAGATAGCCCTGCATGGGGCATGCCTTTCCAGGCAGCCCACCCACCCGGGAGCCGAACTCCCAACGGCCCGCCGTCACGGAGAACGGCGGCTGACACACCCAGACCCTACGGCCGTCGCGGGGACGCCTTCAAGACCCGGCGCCCCCGGGCACCGCCGCGACCCACCGCCCGGATGACCGTGCGACACCCTCGGCCCCTGCAGGGGTCCCGGGCCTCACCAGTACGGAGGATCAAAGGGTGCGCTGCCGTTCTGGCGGTAGTAGGCACGTACCAGGGAGATGCGGGCGACTCGCCGGCCTTCCGCCACCGCGCGCTCCGCGGCCTCCCGTCCGGCGAACGTCCGCCGCTCCCGCTCGTACTGCTCGGCGCCCTCGAAACGGGGCGCGGCGTCCAGGAGGCGCAGCTCACCCCGGTCCTGGACCAGGGTGACGACGAGACGGTCGCGGGTCCGGGGATCGCGGTACTCGTACCGTTCGGAGGTGGAGCTGTAGTCGGGGGCGAACGGCACCCGCGAGCCGGTCCACCGGTCACCGCCGAGCGCCGTTCCCCATTCCTCCCCGACCGTTCGCAGGTCGCCGTCGAAGACGACATACCGTTCCAGCCGCCACTGGCAACTCAGCGGGCCGGCCGGTTCGCCCTCAAAGGGAACGTGACGGAGGCAGCGGTCCGTGGCCGTAGTACCGAACTGCCGCGGCGCTCCGGGCAGGACACCGACGGCCCTCTCCAGGCGGCGTTCGCCCTCCGCCTCCGCCGTGCGGCTCGCCGCATCAGTCCGGGACAGGGAAGCCATCGAGTTCGCCATCCGCTCGTAGCCGTACCATCCCGCCGTGGCCAGGGCCGCCCCCACGGCCATGGCCGCTCCCGCACGGACCCTCCGGCGCCTCACCTGCGGTCTTACTGTGCTTGCCATACCTGGATCTTCGCGTACCCGTGTCACCGGACAGCAACGGCGCTGTCCCAGGGAGCTATCCGCAGGCTGTTCCGTGGACGATCTCGCCCAGCGGTGATCCGGGCACGCCTGTGCCCTGCACCCATCCAAGGATGCAGGGCACAGGTATGGCGAGTGTCAGACGTCCGCGCGGGACGCGAAGCCGACGAAGGAAGCCCAGGCACCCGGGCCAACCGCGAGGCCGGGCCGGGCTATGTTTTTGGAGTCCCGGACGTGGATAGCGCTGGGGGACCCCGCGACCTCAACGCACTGTCCGCCCTCATCACTGCTGTGGCTCGACTTGCGCCAGGTCATGGCAACCTCAACGCATTCACCGCCCTCACCACTGCTGTAACTGGACTTGCGCCAGGTCATGGCAACCTCGACGCACTCGCCGCCCTCTTCGCTGCTGTAACTGCTCTTGAACCAAGCCAAGGTAGTCGCCCCAGATCCCGCAGTGATCATGTCTCCCCTAGCAACTTTTCGATGAAGGCCATCGACTCTCGTGGGGTGAGGGCCTGAGCTCGCAGGATGCCGTAACACTCCTCGGTCTCGCGGACCGCACGGCGGTCTACGAGGAGTCGACTCTCCTTCAGCACCTCCACGTAAGCGATCCTCCGGCCTTCTCTCGTTTCGAGCAAGGTGAATGGACCGGCCAAGGCCGCATGCTCATGACGATCTGTCGGCATTACTTGCAGTACGACGTTCCTGTGCCGAGCTCTCAGCAGAGCCTGCTCCAGTTGCCCCCGCATCACCACGAGCCCGCCGATCGGACGACGCAGCACCGTCTCCTCCACGACAAAACTGATCGTCGGCATCGGCCTACGGGAGAAGATCTCTTGGCGCGCCAACCGGGCAGTCACACGCTGCTCGATGATCCCGTCGTCCAGCAGCGGGCGGCGCATCGCGAACACGGCACGTGCGTACTCCTCCGTCTGCAACAGTCCTGGCATGGCCTGGTTGGCATACACGTGCAGCGCTACGGCCCCTGCCTCCAACTTCACAGCCCCGCGGAAGAACGCCGGAAACTGTGCCTTCTCCACCTCCTCCTTCATCTCCTGCAGGACCCCGCCCGCGTCCAGCAGTTCATCGGCCCTGTCGATGAAGCGGAGCGGCGGGACCCGCCGACCCTGTTCGAAGGACGCGATGGTCGACGCCGAGTATCCCGTCGCGGCGCCGAAGTCCGGCCGCTCGATGCCCGCCCGTACCCGGAACCGCTTCAGCTGGCGTCCGAACACGCACAGCGTCCCCGTGCCCTGCTCGCAGACCAACTCCGTACCCTCATCCGGCTCTTGCTCGCTCATGCCGTTCACCTCCACAGCCGCCAACGCACCCCCGTACGCCCGGACACGCCTCACGGTGCGTACACCTGCGGGCGGGCGCGGACACATTCCGCGTGTAGGCGCCCACCGCGCCGCCACCGTAGAAACGAATTAACCGGCATGTCCTATGAACAGCGGAAATTCCCACCCGTGGGTGACCACACGCGCCGGAGGCCTCCCCGGGCTTCAAAGGAGAGCTGTGACAGCAGGCCCGGCATCTCGGTCCGCTCCGGCCAAGGCGCAGCTCATGCGGCCCTTAACCAGTTGGCGGCACCCATGACCAGGGCTCTAGCGTGGGGCCGACCGTCACCGCCACCGCCCGGGAGTCCGCGTGTCCACCGTCACCACGTCGATGTTCACCTTCCCCCTCGGGGACGACGCCGCCCTCATCCCCCGTACGCCCGCGATCACCGCCGCGTATCACGAGGTGTTCACGGCGAACTTCGAGCGGATCACCCGCTGGAACCCGAGCGCCGAAGGGCGGCCCACGCCGGAGGACACCCGGCGGAATCTCGCCGAGGCGGGGCGGGCCTGGGTGGACGGAACGCGCCTGCCGCTGGCCGTCGGGGTGAAGGCGGAGGGCGGCTGGCGGCTGGTCGGCGCGGTGGGCCTGGAGATCAACGGCATCGCCGGGACGGGCGAGGCGGGTTACTGGCTCGACGCCTCCGCCGAAGGGCGCGGCCTGGCCACCCGGGCCATGTCGGCCCTGCTCGACGAGGCGTTCGGACCGGTCGGACTGCACCGGGTGGAGCTGCGCATCGATCCCACCAACGAGCCCAGCCGGAGGATGGCCCGGCGCCTGGGCTTCACGCAGGAAGGCGTACTCCGTGAAGCCCTGGCCTTCCCCGAGGGGCGGCACGACGAGCTGATCTACGGCCTGCTGGCGGAGGAGTGGCGCACGGCACGCGGCTGACGCGGGCCGCCGACCGGGTCTTTCCGTCCCTGCGGACCGGGCGGCCGAGCGAAGCCGGGGTCGGCGGCCGGCCGCCCCGCCGCCCTCACCGGGTCGGCGGTCGGCAAAGAGGCACCGGTGAAGACTGCGTGATCCGGGCAGTGGACCGTCCCGGCCCCCTTGAGAGGATGCCTCCCGCCGCACTACACGCCTACGACACAAGGTGGTTGACCCTTGAGACCGACCCGCGCGACCCTCGCCGTGACCGCCGTCGCCCTCGCCCCGGCCCTGCTGCTCGCCACGCCGTCCCCGGCCACCGCCGCGACGCCGCCGACGGCCTCCGTGGCGTCGGACGTCGGCTCCCCCTACGACGACATGGACGCGGACGACCTGCGCATCGCGATCCTCCGCATCCTGTCCGACCCCGACAGCGGCAGGCGCGTGACCCAGGAGGCCAACGAACTCCTCGACCACGGCACCGTGAAGGAGATGCGCACCTGGCTGGAGACCGGTTACCGCCTCGCCCAGGCCGAGGACGACCGCGTCGCCATCGCCCGGATCCTCGCCGACCCCGACAGCGGCAGGGCCGTCATCCGCGAAGCCAACGAGGCCCTCGACGACGGCAGCCCCGAGGCCGTACGCGCCTTCCTCGAAACCGGCCTCCGCCTCGCCCAGGCCGAGGACGACCGCGTGGCCATCTTCCGGATCCTCGCCGACCCCGGCATCAGCGACGCCCTGCGCGCGGCGGCAAGCGCCGCCCTGGACGACGGCACCCCCGAAGCGCTGCGCCACTTCCTCGAGGTCGGCCAGTACGAGGTCGGCGGCTGAGCCGTCTCGGGCACCCGGAGATCCACCCCAGCGCTCCCCTCGTGCCGTCCGCCGCGCGGCGCACACTCCGCCTACACCGGCCGGATGCCCGCCCACGGTTCCGGACCGTCAGCGCGTCCCTCCTCCCCAGGGGACGCGCGGGGCGGAACCGTGGACGCCATGAACAGCGCACGTCCACATCCACACCCGAACCTCCCGCTCGCGACCGGTGACACCGGCGCCACCGCCGCCGCGGCCCCCGCCGGATCCGAACCGGCCGGGCGGGAAACCCCTTGCCCCGTCCGGGAGTTCGCCATGAGCTTCACCGCCACGCCGCGCGGGGCGCGGCTCGCACGGCGGCTCGTCTCGCACCGGCTGCACGAGTGGGGCCACCCATACACCTCGCGGGTCAACGAGACGCTGACCCTCATCACCGGTGAGCTGGTCTCCAACGCCGTGCGCCACGGCCGCGTGCCGGGACGGGACTTCCGGGTGGTCCTCACGGAGGGCACCGGCGCCCTGCGGGTGGAGGTGACCGATACCCGCGCCGAGCGGGTGCCGCCGCAGCCGGCCGCCGAGCCGCCGGGGGACGCCGAGTCCGGCCGGGGCCTGCTCCTCGTCTCCCGGCTCGCGGACGGCTGGGGCGTCACCCGGCGCACCGGTGCCCCGGGCAAGACGGTCTGGGCGCGGCTGGCGGTGGACGGGCGGGGTCCGGCTGAATGATCGGCGGCCCGGCGGCCCGGCGCCGAGGAGGGCCGCGGGCGGCGGCCGCACTCGGATTCCTGCGGCGCCTCGGGTGCGGCCGTGCCTGCGCCGGGGACCGGCCGGGGCGCCCGCCGCGTGGGTACTCCATGCGTGCGGCCTGCCGGGTTCCCGGCTCGGCTCGCGCGGCCGCCGCAACCGGCCGGGGTGGGCGTCATCGTGGCGCTTCGGGCTCTCGGGAAGAGGCCGCTCGCGTGTCGCGGCGGCACGGCGGGGTCTGCGGCGCGCCTCGGCCGCGTGGTAGGTGTCAGTCCTCGCAGGATGTCTCAGACACCGCCGGACGATCACCTCAGGGACACGGGATGCGCAAGGGCCGTACGGAAGCGATGGAAGCGATGGAGAGGCGTCGGCGGCTCCGGTGGCTGCCGGCCGCGGTGATCGCGGTCGCGGTCGTGCTCGACGTGGCCACCCCGGGGGGCATCAGTGTGTTCCCGCTGCTCGCGGCCGCCCCGAGCGTGGCCGCGCCGCTTCTCTCCCTGCGCGGGACGATCGCCACCGGTGTGGGGGCCACCCTGGTGGGAAGCGAACTGCTGTACCTGTCGGGGGAGCCGACCCAGGAAAGCCTCGTGGCGGTCACCAGCATGGTCGTTCTCACCGGGACCGCGGCGGTCCTCAATGTGCTGCTGACGCGGGACCGGCGGCAGTTGAGGACGAGCCGCGAGGTGGCGGCGGCGGTGCAGCAGGCGGTGCTCGCGGACCCGCCTCCCCGGGTGGGGCGGCTGGCCGTGGCCTCCCGGTACGAGGTCGCCCACGAGGAGGCCGCCATCGGCGGCGATCTCTTCGCGGTCAAGGAGACCCCCCACGGCGTCCGGATGCTCGTCGCCGATGTGCGCGGCAAGGGACTTCAGGCGGTCCGTACGGTCAACGCCCTGCTCGGCTCGTTCCACGAGGCCGCGGAACACCGTCCGGATCTGCCGGGTGTCGTCCGGCAGCTGGAGGACCGGATGCAGGACACCATCGCGCAGGCGAGCGGGGAGGAAGGCGAGTCGTTCGCCACGGCCGTCGTCGCGGAAATCCCCCCGGACAGCTCGGCGGTGCGGATCGCCAACCGGGGCCACCCCGCGCCGCTGCTGGTCCATGACGGCGGGGTGAGCCCGCTGGAACCGGCCACACCGTCACTGCCCCTGGGCCTGGGGGTCCTCGGCGGCGGCGGCGACGTCCCGGTGGACCGGTTCGATCTGCCCGGCAGAGCCACCCTGGTGCTGTTCACCGACGGCATCGACGAGGCCCGTGACGCGGACGGCGTCTTCTTCGACCCCGTTCCGGTGCTGTCACGGCCTTTCCCGCCCGATCCGGACGCGGTGCTCGACGCCCTCCTCGCCGCCGTCCTCCGGCACACCGGGGGGACCCTGCAGGACGACGCGGTGCTGCTCGCCGTCACCCCGGACGGGCGCGACACCGTCGCGGCGGGCGTGCGGCGGCACGACGCGGTGGCGCGCCCACGGCATGACGGGTAGGCCGGCCCGCCCGTCGTTCGGGTCCGCCCGGCCCGCCGGGCATCAGTCGTCCGAGCACGAGTAGTCGTCGACGGTTTCCGGCGCCGGCTTGTCGTGCTGTTCAAAGTCCGGGTCCTCCTTGGCCGGCCCGGGAAAGTGGCTCCGGAAGGCGTTGCGCCAGTCCTGGTCCGTCCCGAGGAATCGGCGCAGCGCGTCGGCGATCTTCCGGCAGTCGCCTTCCCTGCCTTCCTGGAGGCCCACGCCGTAGCGCTGGGGGGAGCCGAGTTCCAGCTTCTCGACCACCTTGATGTCGTTGTACCGCTCCACGGTGCCGCACATCGCCTGCCGCGGTCAGCGGTTGCCGCCACTGGCGCCCCGGAACCTTCGGCGCGCCTCCGGGGGTGTCGGATCAGGCTTCCCGTCCGGCGCTCACGCCTCCGTGGTCACAGCGGCAGCCGTCCGCCCCGACTCTTCACACGGTGCGCAATTTCGTTCCGGAAGGTTTCCGGTAACTGGACGGGGCGCAGCCTCTCCGGTGAGCAGCCGGACCTCTCTTATCGGCCAGGGCCGCGCCCTGAGCGAAGCGGCTGAGCTGGGCGGTCCAAGGGCGGAGAGAGCGAGAGAAGCCCTCGTTTCCCGCCGGAAACTTTCCGGTAACCACAGCGCGACCGACAGTTCCGGTCACCTGAGAACGTGATCCCCGCCACAGGGGTGTTCGACCCGCCGACCCATGGCCTGAGCTGCCGCGACGCCTTGCGGACGAGGAGCCGCACGGCCCGGACGGCCGCCGGCATCCGGAACGTGACCTGCGCGTTTCCCGGATCATGATGGGCCGGAAGTGGATGGCGGCCGCAGTCGTACCACATTTACCGTTCTTGTCATCGCCAGGCCGGTGCTGGTTCACCGCGCGTACACCCCCCACATCACCGGAAGGGACCCGCCATGGCCCAACCTGTCCTGTTTCTCTGCGATATCGCCGCAGTGAGCCTCCTGGTGTTCGGCCTCTACTTCCCACGCCACCGCCGCCGGGACCTGGTGGTGGCCTTTCTCGGTGTCAACGTCGGTGTGCTCGCGGTCGCCAGCTCCCTCGCCAACAGCGGCTCCAACACCGGGCTCGGCCTGGGCATGGCCCTCTTCGGCGTCCTGTCGATCATCCGGCTCCGTTCCACGGAACTCGACCAGCACGAAGTCGCCTACTACTTCTCCGCGTTGGCCCTCGGCGTCCTCGGCGCCATGTCGACCTCCAACGTCTGGCGGTCCGTCGGGCTGATGGCGCTGATCCTGGCCGTGCTCTACGTGGGCGACCATCCGCGGCTGTTCCGCAGCTACAGACGCCAGGTGATGGTGCTGGACACGGCGCTGCCCGACCACACCGCGCTGGTGGCGCACCTGGAGAACACCCTCGGTACCCGGGTCCACTCGGCCACCGTGCAGCGGCTCGACCTGGTCAACGACACCACCGTGGTGGACGTCCGCTACCGCAGCCTCCCCGCGGGCCGCGGCGCCAAGGGCGACACCGCGGCCCGTACCGGGCCGGCGCCCACCGCCGGAGCGGGCGCGTCCCCGCTGACGGTGCGGCCGTGAGCGCCCCCGCACCGCTCGGTGCCGCGCTCGGCGAGCTGCCGTCCATCGGGCTGGACGAACTCCTCGCCTGCGCCATGCTGCAGACCCGCGTCGACCGCAAGTACGTGCTGCCGGCCGACGCGTTGACCACCCTGCTGACCCGGATACCCGCCGACACCAGGGTCCTGGAGATCGACGGTGAGCGCCGCTTCGCCTACCGGTCGCTGTACTTCGACACCCCGGACCTCATCAGCTACCGCCTGACCGCTCACCGCCGGCGCCGCCGGTTCAAGGTCCGCACCCGGGTCTACGAGCAGTCGGACGAGTGCTGGCTGGAGGTGAAGACCCGCGGCTCCCGCGACAACACCGTCAAGGCGCGCCTGCCCTACGCGCCGGACGACCACGACACGCTCGTCCCCGGGCGGCCGTTCGTCGACACCACCCTGGCCCGCAACCGCATCGACGGCAGCCACCGGTTCACGTTCGTGCCGACGCTGACCACGCGGTACCACCGCGCCACCCTCTACCTCCCGGGCACCAACAGCCGCGTCACCATCGACACCGGGCTGGTGTGGCAGGACGGCGACCGCGAGCTGCGCCTGCCGCACATGGCGATCGTGGAGACCAAGACGGGCTCCACGGCCTCCCCCGTCGACCGGCTGCTGTGGCAGAACAAGTACCGGCCCAGCCGCATCTCCAAGTACGCCACCGGCCTCGCCGCGCTGCGCCCGTACCTGCCCGCCACGCCCTGGCGCCGCACGCTGCGCCGGGACTTCCAGGAGGTGACGTCCGGCGCCGACGACACGTACCCGCCGGCGATGGAGCTGTCGGGCGCCTGCGCGTTCGGCTGAGGTCCCGGGCGGCCGAGGTCCCGGCCGGTGACACGGACCGCCGTCAACGCCCGCGGCGCGGGCGGGGGTCCGGGTGCCGGGTGCCCTGCCCGCCGCCCGGCGGCACGTAGAAGCACAGCACGTAGCACGTGGAAGCACTCACACGTACGCACACACAGATAGCGGAACGCGGGCCCGGCGGCAGCCAACGGCGTCTGCCGCCGGCACGCCGTGCCCCTTCGCAGAACTCCAGATGATCGAGGTGTTGCTCTGTGCGCAGAACACGGATGGGCGCGGTGGGCCTGCTGGCCGCGGTGTCCCTCGTCATGACCGGCATGACCGGTCCCGCCGGCGCGGACGGTGATCCCGCGCCACCCGACAGATCCTGGGCCCAGGAGGCCCGGGCAGCCCAGGAAGCGGGGATCAAGAAGACGTCCGGTGGTGACGCGGCCAAGGCACCCGCGCCCACCAAGGCCGACATCGCCGCCGGCAAGCAGTCGGCGGAGGACCTCACCGGTGACATCACCTTCTCCACCCCCGGCGGCACCTTCCAGAACGAGGTGTCCGTCTCCCTCAGCACCACCATCGCCAACGCCCAGATCCGCTACACCACCAACGGCCAGCTGCCGACCGCCTCGTCGACGGTGTACTCGGGCCCGCTGCGTCTCACGAGCACCACGCAGCTCCGCGCCCAGGCCTTCGTGAACGGGACCGCGAGCGGCGATCCCGGCACGGCCGTGTACGTCGCGCGCAGTGTCAACGCCAACCACGACCTGCCGCTCCTCGTGCTGGACGCCTACGGCGGCGGGAAGCCGGACCGCGAGTGGGCGGACGTCGCCGCCATGGTCATGGAGCCGGAAGGCGGGACCACCTCGCTCGGCGCGGCGCCGGCGGTGTCCACCCGGGCCGCATTCCATCTGCGCGGTCAGTCCTCGGCGACCTTCGAGAAGGCCCCGTACCGGATCGAACTCCGCGACAACGATGACGACGACGCCGACTACCCGGTGCTGGGCATGCCGGCCGAGTCCGACTGGGTGCTCCGCGGGCCGTTCCCGGACAAGACCCTGGTCCGCGACGCCTTCGCCTACACCCTGGGGCAGGAGATGGGGCTGCAGACGCCCCGCCACCGGTTCGTCGAGGTGTATCTGAACCTGGACGGGCAGCCGATGGGCGCCGACGACTACCAGGGCGTCTATCTGCTCGACGAGAACATCAAGGTGTCCCCGAACCGGCTGGACATCGCCAAGCTCAAGAAGAGCGACCTCACCGAACCGGCCGTCACCGGCGGCTACGTCATGAAGTTCGACGCCTGGGCGGCCGAGGAGCCGAAGCTGCCGTGCACCGGGCAGGAGTGCTGGTCGGATCTGGAGGTCACGGAACCGGACGACCTCCAGCCCGAGCAGCAGACGTGGATCACCCAGTACGTCCAGAAGCTCCACAACGCGCTGCGCAGCGCCAATCCCTCCGATCCGCAGACCGGATACCCCGCCTACATCGACGTCGACTCGTTCGTGAACCTGATCATTCTCAATGAGATGGGACGGCAGGGCGACTCCTATATCCGCAGCATGTACATGTACAAGGACCGGGGCGGCAAGCTCACCGCCGGGCCGCTGTGGGACTACGACCTCGGGTTCAACGCCATACCTAACGGCAGCCCGGTCGATGGGTGGCAGTTCCAGCCGTTCTTCGGCTTCGGCACCACCGACTGGTTCCTGAAGCTGATGCAGGACCCGTCGTTCAACCAGAAGGTGCAGGCCCGCTGGCAGGAACTGCGCCGCGGCGTGCTGTCCGACGCGCAGCTCCGCAACCGGGTCACGCAGCTGTCCTCGCCCCTGGCCAACGGCGCCCAGCGCAACTTCCAGAAGTGGCCGAACCTCAACACCAGGCAGGTCGGGCCGTTCCAGACCCAGACCACCCAGACCTGGCAGGAGCAGCTGACGCTCATGCAGAACTGGCTGGTGCAGCGGGCGAACTGGATCGACTCGTCCGGATGGCAGGTCGACCAGGGCGGCGGTCAGCCGCCGTGGCCGCAGGCGCCGGGAGCCCAGGAGAAGGCGGCACCGCTCCTGCCGCATCTCCGCGAGGCGGCCGAGCGGCGGCAGGGTTCCTCCGGCTGAGGAACCGGCACCGCCGCACCACGGCGGCACGCGCCCGCGGTTGAACCCGCACATCGCACATATCGGCACCGGGGCCGTCGGCAAGCGCCGGCGGCCCTCCGCCGTATCCGGAACCCTCCGGGCGCCGGGCGGCGTCCGTGCGCCCCGGTCCCCAGCGCCCACCCCCGCATCCCCCATCACCCCTTTCCCCCGACGTCATGAAGTGAGGTGTCGAACGGTGCGCAGAAGACGAACCGGCGGCGCGGTCGGCGTACTCGCCGCGCTGTCCATACTGCTGACCGGTCTGACCGGTCTGACGGGCTACGCGGCCGCCGGCGGCGAACCCGCCCCGCCGGCCGCCGGTCCCCCCGGGCAGGCCACGACGGCCACCAGCACGGTCGGCGGCGGCCCGGCGGCGGCCGCGAAGACCGTCCGGACCGCCATCGGCGAACGCGCGGCGAACACCACCACCATCACCACCGGAACCGGCACGGCCGACCCACCGGCCCGGCCGGAGGCGGCGGACGACCTGTCCGGTGACATCGCCTTCTCCGTGCCGAGCGGCACCTTCGAGGGCGAGGTGTCCGTCGCCCTGGACACCGCCGTCACCGGGGCCGAGATCCGGTACACCACGGACGGGACCCTGCCCACGGCGGACTCGCCCCGCTACGCTGCCGGAACCCCCCTCCGGTTCACGGCGACCACGCAGCTCCGCGCGCAGTCCTTCGCGGACGGTGCCGCTCGCGGCGAGCCGGGCACCGCGATGTACATCGCCCGTTCCGTCGACGCCACCCACGACCTGCCGGTCATGGTCATGGACGCCTACGGCGCGGGCGCACCCGGCCGCGACTACCAGGACGTCGCCACGCTGCTGATGGAGCCGGTGAGCGGGTCCGCCTCGCTCGGCGACGCGCCGGCGGTCTCCACCCGGGCCGCGTTCCATCTGCGCGGGCAGTCCTCGGCGACCTTCGAGAAGGCCCCGTACCGGCTCGAACTCCGCGACAACGAGGACAAGGACGCCGACCACGCCATGCTCGGCATGCCCGCCGACTCCGACTGGGTGCTGCGCGGCCCGTTCTCGGACAAGTCCCTCATCCACGACGCCTTCGTCTACAGCCTGGGCCGGGACATCGGGATGCAGGCACCGCGCTTCGAGTTCGTCGAGCTGTATGTCAACACCGACGGAGAGCCGCTGGCCGCCGACGACTACCGGGGCGTCTACATGCTCGTCGAGACGATCAAGGTGTCACCCGACCGGCTCGACATCACCCCGCTGCGGGACGCGGACGTGACGGAGCCCGCGGTCACGGGCGGCTACGTCTTCGCGTTCGAGTGGTTCGCGGCCGAGGAGCCGACGCTCCCGTGCACCGGCACCGGCTGCTGGCAGGACCTGGAGGTCAAGGTGCCGTCGTCGCTCCGGCCCGAGCAGCGGACCTGGCTGACGGAACATGTCCGGGCCTTCCACGACGCCCTGCGCGGGCCGGAGCCGTCCGATCCGCGGACCGGCTATCCCGCGTACATCGACGTCGGCTCGTTCATCGACCAGATCATCGTCAACGAGCTGACCCGCGAGATGGACTCCTACATCCGCAGCCAGTACTTCCACAAGGACCGGGGCGGCAGGATCACCGCCGGTCCGCTGTGGGACTACGACCTCTCCTTCGGCACCGGCGGCTATTTCGAGAACCATCTGACGGAGGGCTGGCAGTTCGAGCAGACCCGGCAGCCGGTGGCGAACGACTGGTTCATCCGGCTGATGGCCGACCCGGCGTTCGCCCGGCAGGCCGAGGCGCGCTGGCAGGAGCTGCGCCGGGGGCCGCTGTCCGACGAGCGGCTGAACAGCCGGATCGACGCGCTGGCCGCGCCGCTCGGCGACGCCGCGCGGCGCAACTTCGAGCGGTGGCCGAACCTCACCGATCCCGTGGTGGGCTTCTTCCAGACCCCGACCGCCGACACCTGGGAGGGGCAGGTGGAGTTCATGCGCGACTGGATGACGCGACGCGTCGCGTGGCTGGACACCTCCGGCTGGCAGCCGGGCGCGGAGCCCGCCCCGGAACGGGGTACGGGCGCGGTCCCGGGCTCGGGGGCCCAGCGGTACTGATCCCGTCCCCGGGCCACACGGCCCGGCCCCCGGTGCCCCGGTGGCGGCGGCCCGCGCCGCCGCCACCGGGGCACGCCCGGCGCGGTGTTGACCGACAACGCAGTAAGCGCATACTGGCGGACAGCGACGCGCGCCCGCGCCCCGCTCCGCGTCGCCGCTCCTGCGCACGGCCATTCCGCAACCCTCCCCCACACTGGTTCGGGAAAGTGGGACGTATGCCCGGGACCCCCCGTTCACCGCGCCGCGGCCTCGGTGCCGCCGTGCTGACCGGCACCCTCACCCTCCTCCTCGCGCTCCTCGCCGCGACCGCCGGACCCCCGGCCGCCGCCGGCCCCGGCCCGCGCCCCGGCGCCCCGCCGGGCGCCGGGGGCACGTCCGCCGCCGAGCCGTACGCCGGATACGTCTTCACGTACTTCACCGGTGAGGGCACCGCCGACGGCGAGCAGGTGCACATGGCGCTGAGCGACGGCAACGACCCGCTGCGCTGGCGGGAGCTGAACGGCGGCGCCCCGCTGCTCCGTTCCACGCTCGGCGACCGCGGCGTGCGGGACCCGTTCCTCATCCGCTCCCCGCAGGGCGACCGCTTCTATCTGATCGCCACCGACCTGCGGATCCACGGCAACGGCGACTGGGACCGCGCCCAGCGCCACGGCAGCCGCTCCATCATGGTGTGGGAGTCGGCCGACCTGGTGAACTGGTCCCCGCAGCGGTCCGTCCGGGTCTCCCCGCCCACGGCCGGCAACACCTGGGCCCCGGAGGCGTACTGGGACGAGAGCCGCGGCCAGTACGTCGTCTTCTGGGCCTCCAAGCTGTACGCGGCCGACGACCCGCAGCACACCGGCAGCAGCCACAACCGCATGATGTACGCGACCACGAAGGACTTCACCACCTTCAGCGAGGCCCGGGTCTGGCACGACCCGGGCCACTCGGTGATCGACTCCACCGTGATCCGCCACGGGGGCGTCTACCACCGGTTCACCAAGGACGAGCGGAACCAGAGCCCGTCCGCCCCCTGCGGCAAGTTCATCACCCAGGAGCGCTCCACCGACCTGCTGGCCTCCTCGTGGAGCCCGGTGGCCGACTGCATCGGACGTGAGGGCGCGGCGGGCCCGGGGATCAGCCGCGGCGAGGGCCCGGCGGTGTTCAAGTCGAACACCGAGGAGAAGTGGTACCTGTTCATCGACGAGTTCGGCGGCCGCGGCTACGTGCCGTTCGAGACCACCGACCTCGCTTCCGGCCGCTGGACGATGTCCCCCTCCTACGACCTCCCCGCCTCGCCGCGCCACGGCACCGTGGTCCCGGTCACCGGGGCCGAGTACGACCGCCTGGCCGCCCGGTAGGGGCGCGCGGGCACGACCGGGTCAGGTTGCGGCCGCCTCCGGGGCCGCCGCGGCCGGGCCGCCGGGCGGGGTGCCCGCGCCACGCGGGGCCAGGGCCAGCTGCCGGTAGGCGCTGGGCGGCAGGCCGTAGGTGGCACGGAAGCTGCGGGTGAAGTCGCCGGGGCGGGTGAATCCCCAGCCGGCGGCGATGGCCCGGATGGGACGGGACCGCTGGCGCGGGTCGGCCAGGTCCCGGCAGGCGTGTTCGAGGCGCTGGCGCCGGACGAAGGCGGCGACCGTGGTGCTCTGCTGCTGGAAGAGCCGGTGCAGGGAGCGGAGGGAGATGTGGTGGGCGCCGGCGATGCGGGCCGCTGTCAGCAGCGGGTCGCCCAGATGCTGCTGGATGAAGGTGTGGATGTGCAGGGTGAGGGCCTGCCGGCGGTTCTCGTCGGGGAGGTCCGCGGACTCGGCGAGGCACTGCGTGACGGTGGCCGCGAACAAGTCGCGTAAGACGGCCGACAGTCCGGCGGTGTCGGCGGGACCGTACTGGTCGGCCCGGCCGGTCACCTGGGTGAGGAACTGGACGAGCAACTCGGCGAAGCCCTTGTCCCCCGGGATGCGGACGGCGGTCATGCGGTCCGCGGCCCCGGCCGGCAGCGGCACGAGACGCTTGGGGATCTGCGCGACGATGTGTCTCGCGCGCCCGGACGGGGCGGAGACCCGCCCGTGGAAGGGCCGGGAGGAGTCGTAGAACACCAGGTCGCCACCGCGCAGTTCGGCGTTCCGGCCGGACTGGGAGAGCTGCATCCTCCCGCTCAGCGGGAGGGAGAGCTGATAGCACTCCGGGTCCGCGCCGCGGATCAGTTCGGGCGTGCGCGCGATGCTCAGCGGCTGGACCGTGAGGGCGGTGATCCGGGCGCTGCCGAGTTCCAGGACGTCGGCGCTCGCCTCGAAGTCGCCGGTATGGCCGCTGCGCACCACGACGGGCAGCAGCGCGGCCCGCGCCTTCTCGTACCACCAGGTGAAGCGTTCGGCTGCGGGAAGGCCCTCGGTCGTCAGGCGTGTCACGATCATTGTGCTCCCTTGTCCGGGCCACGGTGCTGTCGTCGGTGACCGGGGCCGCGGGTCCGCCGGCGGACGCGGGGGGTCGGGCCCGCGCCGCACGATGACCGGCGAGCGACCACAGTGACCGGTCGTGGGTTGCCCACGCGGCCCGGTCGGCAAACGCGCCGGTCGGGGCAGTGCCGGGGCAGTGACCGGAGAACACGGCGGCCGGGTCACGGGCCGCGCCCCCGGCTGGCGCTCGGTGCGCAGGGGCTGGCGCTGGGTGCTCAGCAGCCGGGGCGCCCCCTCCCCGAGACTCGTCCCGCAGGCACCGGTGATCCCACGCCTCACGGGCGTGACACGGGTCCGGGCTGTTCGCTCCGGGGGGTGGCACATGATTCCACGGCTTCGCGCCGCGGTGGGCAAGGGCTTGGCGGCCGCATGCGCGGGGGTGGTTCTCACCACCACGGCCCTGCTGTCGGGATGCGGCCGGGCGGACGCCGGCGCGGCGGCGGACGGCCCGGCGGCCGCCCGGGCGGCCGGCACGATGCCCCGGGAACTGACCCCGGCCGAGCAGGCCGTGGTGGAGCGGGGCGAGGAACGGCTCGTCGGGTCCTGCATGCGGAAGAAGGGCTTCCGGTACTGGCCCGGGCGCGTGGCCGGCGCCGCCGAGCGGCAGGGCCACGGTTACGTCCTGCACGACGTGGACTGGGCGGAGCGGCACGGGTACGGCGGCCGGTTCGCCGCCGAGGCGGAGAAGGCCCGGCTCGCCGACCGGAACACCGCGTACGCCCGGTCCCTGCCGAAGGCCGAACTCATCCGCTACAGCAAGGCGCTCGACGGCACCCCGGAGCAGGGGGTGGTCAGCGTCGAACTGCCGGCGGGCGGCACCGTCCAGACCTTGCGCGGCGGCTGTCTGGAGACCGCCGCGGAGCGGCTGTACGGCGACTTCCCGGCCTGGTTCCGCGCCAAGAAGACCGCCACCGGGGTGGCGCCCCTGTACACCCCGGGCATCCTCGCGGACGAGCGCTTCCGGCGCGCGCTCCGGGCCTGGGCGTCCTGTATGCGGGAGGCCGGTCACCCGTACGCCGGGCCGCCCGAGATCCGCGAGAAGCTGCCCGCCCTCACCCGCGGCATGGACGCCGCCGAAGCGCACGCCGCGGAAGTGGAGCTCGCCGTCGCCGAGGCCACCTGCGCGACGGACACACCCCTGTACCGCACCGCACGCGCGCTCGACCGCGAGTACCGGGCGGAGAAGCTCGGGCGGTACCGCGACGAGATCGCCGCCCACCGGCGCATGGGCCTCACCGCGCTGAAGCGGGCGAGGGCCCTCCCGGGCGCGGCGGACTGATCGATCCCCCAGGACTCCCCCGGCCGTCCAGCCGCGGGGCGCACCGATCCACGGAGACCCACCAGCAGAAGGAGCACCACACCATGCGCAAAATCCCCGCCGTCCTCGCCACGCTCGCCCTGGCGGCTCTCGGAGCGGCCGTTCCCGCGACCACCGCGCAGGCGGCCCCCACCGGTGCGCTCGCCGGCTGCGCGGACGCCTGGCCCTCGGCGACCTCCGGCTACTTCTACGCGTACTCCGGTTACGGCTGCAGCGGCTTCCTCGGAAAGGCCTATGGCAACGACTCCAACTGGGGTGACAGCGGCGGCTCGTTCCAGGGCGGCGACACCAACAGCGCGAGCTCGATCCTCCACAAGGGGACGTCCGGGAGCGCCGTCGCGGTCTACAACGGCACCGGTACCGGCTGGACCGGCGGCTACGCCTGCATCGCCAAGTCCGAGTACTACGTCAGCGACCTGAGCGACAACTACTTCACCAGCGGGGCGAAGGCCGACAACGCCATCAGCTCCCACCGGTGGGTGTCCAACGCCGCGTGCAACGGGAACTGGCTCACCTGATCCCTCCCCGCGGGCCCGGCCCGTCCGGCGCCCCGGCAGGCGGAGTCCGCCTGCCGGGGCGTCCCCGCGTCCCCTGGAGCGGCCGGGGCGGCGACCGGCCGCGCGCCCCGGGGCACCGCGCCGGCGGCGGCTGAAAATTTCAACTCGCCGCGGGCGGAGGGTCGCTGCCGCCTACAATCGCCAGCGAGTCCACCGGCCGCCGGCCGGAGCGGAAGACGGGGGGATCGCCGACTCGCGGGTGGCAGCGGACCAGCCGCCTCAGCGAAGGGAAGGCTGGCAACGATGCCTGTTGGGCGGCACAAGAACGCGGAGCGGTCGCACCGGCGGTGGCGCGGGCGCCTGCTGCCGGCCACCGGAGTCGCGGCCCTGGCGCTGCTGGCGTTCGCCCTGGTCCGGATGCTGGGTGCCCCGATCGACCCGCCGGAGTCCCCGACGATCCAGGCGAAACCCAGCCCGGTGCCGTCCGCCACCACGACCGTGACCGCCCGGCCCTCCCCCGCGCCCGTGATCACCACCACCGTCCCGCCGACGGCCCCGCCACCGCGGATCGCGCCGAGTTCCGCCCCGCCGTCCGCGCCGTCCCCGCCGGAGGCCGGCGGTCCGTCGGGGACGGCGGGCACCGGGGACGCCGGCCGGACGATGCGGCGCGGCGACGAGGGGGCCGAAGTACTGCGCCTGCAGGAGCGGTTGCGCGAGGTAGGGGTCCAGACGGCTCCGCTCAACGGCACCTACGACCAGCCGACCGAGGCCGCGGTGCAGAACTACCAGTCCATGCGCCGTATCGAGGCCGACCCGCCGGGCGTGTACGGGCCGGCCACCCGCAGCGCCCTGGAGGCCGAGACCTGACGGGTCACGGCGGGCGGGGCCGGCCCGGGTTCCGGGCGGCGGTTCAGGTCTCCCCCGTGCCGCCGCCGGCCGCGTTCCGGGGCGGGCCGCCGCTCGCGTTCCGGTGGCCGCTCCGCCCCGGCCACCGGTGGCCGTTGCCGCTCGCGTCCACGGCCCCGCCGTCCGGTACGGGTCCGAAGACCATCGTGACCCGGGCCCCGCCCCACGGACTCCGGTCGACGACCAGGCGTCCCCCGGCGGCCTCGGCCGCCTTGGCGGCGATGTCCAGCCCCAGGCCGCTCGACCCGCCCTCGCTCGCGCCGCGGGCCGCCGCGAGGGCCGGGCTCTCGATGCCCGGCCCGGCGTCCTCCACCACGAGGCGGGGGGCGCCCGACAGCACACCCGCCTGCACCCCGCAGCCCGTGCCCGGCGGCGTGTGCCGGAAGACGTTGCCCAGCAGCGCGTCGAGCGCCGCGGTCAGGTCGTCCGCGGGGAGGTCCACCGGCAGCGGGCCGCGTCCCAGCCACACCCGGCACTCCCGGCCCTGCGCCTCGGCCAGCGCCGACCAGAACTCCATCCGGCCGCCCACCACCGCGGGCAGGTCGCTGGACGCGCGGCCGGGCAGCCGCTCCCGGGCCGGTCCGCTCCGGGTGGTGCTGATCAGGCTCGTCACCTCGCGGTCCAGGGCCGTCAGCCCGGCCCGGAGGCGGGAGTCGGCGGGGACGGCGAGCAGGTCCGCCTCCAGCCGCAGGGCCGTCAGCGGTGTGCGCAGCCGGTGCGAGAGGTCGGCCAGCAACTCCCGTTCGGCGCGCATCAGTTCGTCGATGCGGTCGGCCATGGCGTTGAAGGCCCGGCCCACGCGCCGGACCTCGACCGGGCCCTCGACCGCGACACGCCCGCGGAAATCCCCCTCGCCCACCGCCGCGGCGGCCCGCGCCAGCTCCGTGGCGGAGCGGTTGAGCCGGCGCGCCATGCGGTCGGCGCCGGTCACCGAGATCAGGGTCAGCGCGGCCACGGCCCCGGCGAGCAGCAGCCAGGCCGTGAGCACGCCCTCGGAGCGTTCCTCCTCCCGTACCGCCGACTCGACCACGGCCGTCCCGCCGTCCGGCAGGGAGACCGGCAGCAGCAGGACCTCCTCGCGGCCCGGTGGCCGGACCCACAGGGCGCGCCGCTGCTCCGCCGCCCGCTCGGCGTACGCGGCCGGGGCGGGGCAGCGGCCCACCACGCCGCCGCCGAGGCGGACGCAGGTGGACAGCGCGTCGTCGCCGGAGCTGCGCCAGGCGGCGGCGAGTTCGCTCCGCCGCTGGGTGGCGCCGAGGACGGTGACCAGGGTCGCCGCCCGCCGTTCCGAGGTCTGCTGCGCCCGTTCGGCCGCCTGCTGGCGGGCGAAGAACGCCAGCGGCAGCGCGAAGGCGAGGGCGGTGAGCAGGGAGATGCCGAGGGAGAGCCGGGCGTGCCAGCCTCGCAGCGTCATGGCGTCCGCCACCCCCGTGAGGTCATGACCGGGGCGCTTCGAGCCGGAGTCCGACGCCCCGCACGGTGTGCAGGTAGCGGGGGGCGGCGGCGGTCTCCCCCAGCTTGCGGCGGAGCCAGAAGAGGTGGACGTCGATGGTGCGTTCGTAGACGTCGCTGCCGCGCCAGACCTCGGTCAGCAGTTCGCGGCGGGTGACGACCGCGCCCGCGCGCCGGGCCATGTAGGCGAGCAGGTCGAATTCGCGCCGGTTCAGTTCGATGGTCTTCCCCTCCAGGGTGACGCCGCGCGCCTGGAGGTCGAGGACGAGGTCGCCCACCTGGAGCCGGGAGGGAGGGGCCTGTCCGGACCTCCGCAGCACGGCGTGCACCCGGGCGGCCAGCTGCTCGCTGGAGAACGGTTTCACCAGGTAGTCGTCGGCGCCGTCGCGCAGCAGCCGGACGATCTCCGCGTCCTCGTTCCGCGCGGTCGCGATGATGACGGGGACGCGGCTGACGGCCCGCAGCATCCGCAGCACCTGGCTGCCGTCCAGATCGGGCAGTCCGAGGTCGAGCACGACGAGATCGGGAACGGGCGGGGTGATGCGGCGCATCAGCTCGATGGCGGTGCCGACCGCCGTGACGTCGTAGCCCGCGGCGGTGAGGGAGCGGGTGAGCACGTCACGGACGAGGTCGTCGTCCTCGACTACCAGTACCGTGGGCATGCCGGAACGGTAGACGAACTCAGCGGGGCAGACCGGCGGTCGGCGGGGAAACACTGCAATCGGGGCCGTTCCAGGGGGAGATGACGAGTTTCTCCACCAGAAGCGCCGCTCCCCGCCGGTGGCGGAGGGCCGGGGCTCCGGCGGCACGGTCGAGGGCCGCGCGCCGGGCGAGCCGGGGGTGCGGGGCCTCCACCACATAGAGCTGGACACCGGGTATCCGGCCTCCGGGTTCGTCGCGCAGCGTGGGAATGCTGACGATCCACTTGGTCATCCCGGGACGCCCCTTCCGCCGGTGCCTGTGCGGCGTTCCGGGTGCGGGGCCGGGCGGCCGCCGGTCTCCGCGGCACCCTCGCACATGGGCCTTACCGTCCCTTCGTCGCCACCTCCGCCGGGGGCGCCCGGGCGGTGGTGAAGTCCAGCGGTCGCGCGGTGCCGCCCCGGGGGCCCGGCCCCCGAGGGGGCGTTGGGGACCGGGCCGGGGCCGGGTGCGTCGCCCGGCCGGGTGCCGTCCGTCCGGAGCGGGAAGCCGGCGCACGGGGGTGGCGCTTCCCGGGTGGACGGTGCGGAGGATGCGTCCGATGGAGGGTTTCGGTGACCGCACCCTGAGCGGCGGTTCTCATCATGCCGGAGAAAACCGCGCGCCACGGGGCGGGTGGGAGCGGAAAAGTCCAGGGAGAACGTGCGGTAAGACGCAGTTAACACAGCGGCCGCGGCCGGGTGCGAGCCAACGCCTTCTTCGACGGCACCGGCGCGACCGGCCCGGCCCTGGTCCTCGCCGGCTGGGTCGCCCTCGGTCTGGTGCTGCTCCTGATCGCCGACCGCCGCGGCAGGGGCACCCGCCCCGGCACGGCGGCAGCCGAGCCGCGGACCGCCGCGGCCTGACCCGCCCCGCGACGCCGGCGCCCGGACGTCCGCCGTATCGACTCCGCGGCGGGCGTCCCGGTGTCCGCGGCCGCGCACACCACCTCCCCGCACACACCACCGCCCCGGCCGGGCGCGATGCCGGCCGGGGCGGAGTCCTGCGGGTGCGGGCCGGGGCGGAGACCCGGAAGGTCCCGCCCCGGTGTCACGGCCGCCGGGTCAGCTCAGGCTCGCCAGCGCCTGGTTGAGGGTCTTCGACGGGCGCATGACCGCCGAGGCCTTGGCCGGGTCGGGCTGGTAGTAGCCGCCGATGTCGGCCGGGGAGCCCTGCACCGCGGCGAGCTCGTCGACGATCGTCCGCTCCTCGGCGGCCAGCGTCTCGGCGAGCGGCGCGAAGGCCTCCGCGAGCTTCGCGTTGTCGGTCTGCCGCGCCAGCTCCTGGGCCCAGTACAGGGCCAGGTAGAAGTGGCTGCCGCGGTTGTCGATACCGCCGATCTTGCGGCTGGGCGACTTGTCCTCGTTGAGGAACGTGGCCGTGGCGCGGTCGAGGGTGTCGGCGAGCACCTGGGCGCCCGGGTTGTCCGTCGTCTGCGCCAGGTGCTCGAAGCTCACCGCGAGGGCCAGGAACTCGCCCAGGCTGTCCCAGCGCAGGTAGTTCTCCTTGACGAGCTGCTGGACGTGCTTGGGCGCCGAGCCGCCCGCGCCGGTCTCGAAGAGCCCGCCGCCGTTGATGAGCGGGACGACCGAGAGCATCTTGGCGCTGGTGCCCAGCTCCAGGATCGGGAAGAGGTCCGTCAGGTAGTCGCGGAGGACGTTGCCGGTCACGGAGATGGTGTTCTCGCCGCGGCGGGTGCGCTCCAGCGAGTACGCGGTCGCGTCGACCGGGGACATGATCTCGATGGTCAGGCCCTCGGTGTCGTGCTCGGGCAGGTAGGCCCGGACCTTCTCGATGAGGTTGCGGTCGTGGGCGCGGGTCTCGTCCAGCCAGAAGACGGCCGGGTCGCCGGTGGCACGGGCGCGGGTGACGGCCAGCTTGACCCAGTCGCGGATCGGCACGTCCTTGGTCTGGCACATGCGGAAGATGTCGCCGGGGGCGACGCTCTGCTCCAGCACCGTCCCGCCCTTGCCGTCCACGGCGCGCACGGTGCCCGCCACCGGGATCTCGAAGGTCTTGTCGTGGCTGCCGTACTCCTCGGCCTTCTGCGCCATCAGGCCGACGTTGGCGACCGAACCCATCGTGGACGGGTCGAAGGCGCCGTTCGCGCGGCAGTCGTCGATGACGGTCTGGTAGACGCCCGCGTAGCTGCTGTCCGGGATGACGGCGAGGGTGTCGGCCTCCTCGCCGTCCGGGCCCCACATGTGACCGGAGGTGCGGATCATGGCCGGCATGGAGGCGTCGACGATGACGTCGCTCGGGACGTGCAGGTTGCTGATGCCGCGGTCGGAGTCGACCATGGCCAGTGCCGGGCCGTCGGCCAGCTCCGCCTCGAAGGACTCCTTGATCTTCGCGCCCTCGGGCAGCGCGTCGAGACCCTTGTAGATGGCGCCGAGGCCGTCGTTCGGGCTGAGGCCGGCCGCGGCCAGCGCCGGGCCGTACTGGGCGAAGGTCTTCGGGAAGAAGGCGCGCAGCACATGGCCGAAGATGATCGGGTCGGAGACCTTCATCATCGTGGCCTTGAGGTGCACGGAGAACAGCACGCCCTCGGCCTTGGCCCGGTTCACCTGGTCGGCGAGGAAGGACCGCAGCGCCGCCGCGCGCAGCACGGCCGCGTCCACGACCTCGCCGGCCAGTACGGGTACGGACTCGCGCAGGACGGTGACGGAGCCGTCCTCGCCCACCAGCTCGATGCGGAGCGAGCCGTCCTCGGCGATGACGGCGGACTTCTCGGTCGAGCGGAAGTCGTTCTCGGCCATGGTGGCGACGTTGGTCTTCGAGTCGGCCGACCAGGCGCCCATGCGGTGCGGGTGCGCCTTGGCGTAGTTCTTGACCGAGCCGGGCGCGCGGCGGTCCGAGTTACCCTCGCGCAGGACGGGGTTGACGGCGCTGCCCTTGACCTTGTCGTAGCGGGCGCGGATCTCGCGCTCCTCGTCGGTCTTGGGGTCGTCCGGGTACGCCGGCAGCGCGTACCCCTTCTCCTGCAGCTCGGCGACGGCGGCCTTCAGCTGCGGGATGGAGGCCGAGATGTTCGGCAGCTTGATGATGTTGGCACCGGGGGTCCTGGCCAGCTCGCCGAGCTCGGCGAGGGCGTCGTCGATCCGCTGGTCCTCCTTGAGGTACTCCGGGAAGACCGCGATGATCCGGCCCGCCAGGGAGATGTCACGGCTCTCCACGGTGACCCCGGCCTTCGAGGCGTAGGCCTCGACCACCGGCAGGAACGAGTAGGTCGCCAGGGCCGGGGCCTCGTCGGTGTGCGTGTAGATGATGGTCGAGTCAGTCACCTGGTGCTCCGCTCCACGTCACGTCGATAACATTGCTCGACATCAAGATATCTCCTGACCCCGGCTGCCACGACAGGGCCCTGCCCGGTGCGGCGACGGGTTCCCCTCGGCCGTTCCCGGGGCACCGGGCGTACGCGGCCGGGCGCAGACCGGACGGGCATACGCCCAACCGCTCGGGACGCGTCCACGGCCGGTCTCAGAGCTGGGTGAACGGTGGAATCACCCGGGTGATCGCGATGAGCCGCAGGCGGGGAAGGGGCAGCGCGTAGAACCAGCCGTCGGCAAGGAGCGGGATACGCCGGACCCCTCCCGGTACGCCCCTCCGGGGCCCCTCCCCCAGGTCGGTGACATCGATGCCGACCTCGGCCAGCGCGACCATCTCTCCCGCGAGGCGCTCGACCTCGGCCACCACCTGCGGGGGCAGCCCCGCCACGACGTGCTCGGCGTCCGGGTCGTACTCCCAGCGCCAGTCGTCCCGGTCGCTCACGCCGCTCCCTGCCGGTGGTCGATACCGGCCTCGGCGCACGCTTCGTCGAGGATGCGGCCGATCTCGGCCGCGATCTCGCGAGCCCGGCCGAAGTCCCCGACCTCAGCCGCACGGGCCTCCAATGCGCGCAAACGGGCGGCTCGTTCGGGGTGACGTTCCACGGCCACGTAGACCGCCCACTGCCCGACGAAGCGGCGCATGGGTGCGGCGCTGACCTGGTCGCGGGATTGCTGCAACGCCGCCGCACGCTCGGCGTCGAAGGTCGGCAAGGCGTCCGGGGCGATCACCGCAAGGGCGGCACGCAACTCCTCCGGAGTGCTCGCCGGCTGGGCGATGCGGGGCTCCTCCACTTCCGCGTCACCGCGGGCGGTGTCGTGCCGCGGGTGGTCGGGCTGCGTGCTCATCGCGGTCTCCAGAGGGAAATCGGTGGGTCCGCCGAGTTCCCTACGTTACGTTGCCGCTCCGACACCGCGCAGGACGGAACCGGATTTCCACCGGAGCCATACCGGCGCCCCTGCCGCCTGACCGGATCAGTGCCGCGCTCCAGCCGTGTGTCAGCGGCCGAGCGCCCGGGCGAGTTCCTGCTTGTTCATCGAGGAGCGCCCCTCGATGCCCCGCTTCCTGGCCTCCGCGTAGAGCTCGTCCCGCGTCTTGGAGCCGCCGGAGCTCTTCGAACCGGCGGAACGGCTGGAGCCGCCGGAACCGCTGGACGACTTGGCCTCCCCCGCCTGCGCCCGCTTCTTGTTCACCGTGCGGCCCGCCAGTTCCTTGGCCCGCCCGGTGGAGGCGCCGCGTTCCTCGGCGCTCTCCTTGATGTGCTCGTACTGCCGCTCACGCTTGGACCCGGACTTGCCCGGCATGTGTTCCTCCTTCGGAGCTCTTGTCGCGTCTCGTGCGCGGGTACCCCGGGCGGCGTTGATAACCCCGTAGGGGGCGGAATCCCGATGCCGCCGGACGCGCGCCGATCGGTTGAGCGGTGGGAGAGGGGGCAGACAACCATGGGAGAACTGGAACCCCGGCCCGAGGAGCTGCTAGGGGAGCTATGACAGCCGAACAGCGGATACAGGACGACGCAGAACTCGTCTGGTTCAAGAGCAGCTACAGCGGTGGCGACGGCGGAGAGTGCGTCGAGGTGGCCGTGGAGCCCGCCACCGTCCATGTCCGGGACTCCAAGAACGCGCAGGGGGCCCGCCTGTCGTTCGGCAGCGCCCCGTGGGCGGCCTTCGTGGGCTTCGCCGCCGGGCGCTGACCACGGCGGCCCGGCATTCCGGGGCGTCGCGGACGTTGGTCCGTGACGCCCCTTCTCCGTCCGGGAAGTTCTCCGGAAACCCGCTCCGGCGCCGCGCTGGAACCCCGTTCCAGAGCTCTCGGCAAGGGCCGGAACCACCGGGCGCGTACGGGCCGGGGCGGGGGTGGACGTCCGCTTCCACTGCGGCGACGCCTTCGACCTCACCGCGACCGCACTGACGGGCCCCTACGACCTGATCCACGACTCCGGGTGCTTCCACCACCTGCCGCCCCACCGCCGCGTCAGCTATCTCGAACTCCTCGACCGGGTCCTCGCCCCCGGCGGCCATCTCTCCCTCACCTGCTTCGCCGCCGGCGCGATGGGCTCCGAGCTCCCCGACGCGGCCTTGTACCGGCAGTCCGGGCTGCAAGGCGGCCTCGCCTACACCCCGGAGTCCCTGCGCTGGATCTTCTCCGACTTCACGGAGACCGAACTCCGCCCGGATGCGCGACGAACCTCCCGAGTCCCCGCACTTCGGCGAGCCCTTCCTCTGGACGGCCCTCTTCCGCCGCGGGACCACGGCGACTTCCCGGTAGTGGGCGCAGGACTCCTGCCACACCCGGTTTCTGTGAGTTTCTGTGAACTCGCGGTGCGGCGCGCCCCTTGGCCCGGACTTTTCCGAGGGCCGGGGCTTCCGGCTCCCACAGGGCTCCCATCCACGTGCAGGTCCGGCACAGACGGGCGGACGAGGGTGGGGCCGTGCAGGCGGCGATCGCCTGCACGGCACACACCACCGGTTCTGGAGCCCTGATGATCGAAGTTCGCGGACTGACCAAACGCTACGGCGAGGTCCTCGCCGTGGATGACCTGACGTTCACCGTCCGCCCCGGGGAGGTCACCGGGTTTTTGGGACCCAACGGCGCGGGGAAGTCGACCACGCTGCGTCTGATCCTGGGTCTGGAATCCGCCGATTCGGGGACTGCCACGGTGGACGGCCGTCCCCACGCCGCGCAGCCCGCGCCCTTGAGGGCGGTCGGCGCGCTGCTGGACCCGGGGGCGGTGCTGCCGAGCCGCACCGCGTACCACCACCTGCTGGCCCTCGCGGCGGGCAACGGGATCCCGCGCAGCCGGGTGGACGAGGTGCTGGACGACGTCGGCCTGGGGAACGCGGGCCGGCGCAGGGCCGGGTCCTTCTCGCTGGGGATGCGGCAACGGCTGGGGATCGCCGCGGCGCTGCTGGGCGATCCACCGGTTCTGATCTTCGACGAGCCCCTCAACGGCCTCGACCCGGAGGGCATCGTGTGGATCCGTCACCTCATGCGCCGGATGGCCGCCGAAGGCCGCGCCGTGCTGATGTCGAGCCATCTGATGAGCGAGCTGGAGCTGACCACGGACCATCTCGTCGTCGTCGGACGCGGCCGCCTGATCGCGGACATGACGATGAAGGCCTTCATCGCAGCGCACTCCGACCGCGAGGTGCTGGTCCGCAGCCCCCGGACCGGATCGCTGCGCCGGGCGCTGCCCGCTGCCGCGACGGTGCGCGAGGAGGGTGTGGACACCCTGGTCGTAACCGGTCTGGACACGGCGGAGATCGGAGCGCTGGCCGCGGCGAACGATGTGGAGCTGCACGAGCTGACGAGCCGCCGGGTCTCGCTGGAAGAGGCGTTCATGGAGCTGACCCGCGATGTGCAGGAGTACCGGGCGGAGAGGGAGGCGAGCCGATGAGCCGGACGGGAACACGGTTCCGGCCGGCGGCGGGGGACTCGACGGCACCGGCGCGGCAGGAGAGGCTGCCCGCGGCCCCGGGCACGGCGGGCCGGGCGACGTTCCGGCACTGCCTCAGCGCCGAGTGGATCAAGATCCGTACGATGCGGTCCACCCTTTACGTGGTCCTCGGGACCCTGGCGTTCTGCATGGGGCTCGCCGCGCTGAGCAGTACGTCCGCCGGGGAGGAGTACGCGGCGATGACGAGTGCCGACCGGGCGGTCTTCGACCCCCTGGCCATCAGCCTGCGCAGCTATCTGCTCGCACAGATCGCGCTCGGTCTGCTGGGCGGCCTGGTGATCACCTCCGAGTACGGCGCCCGCACGATCGTCGGCACGCTGACGTCCGTGCCGAACCGGGTCCGCCTCCTGGCGGCCAAGGCACTGGCGCTGGTGGGTGTGACGCTCCCGGTCGGGCTCCTGGTGTCACTCGGCGGGTTTCTGATCGGGCAGGCGTCGCTGGAGGCGGCGGGTGCTCCGCATCTGGGACTGTCGGACGGCACGGCGCTGCGCGGCGTCGTGGGCTGCGGGCTGTATCTGACACTGGCGGGTCTGTTCGGGCTCGCTCTCGGTACGGTGATCCGCAGCACGACGGCGACGGTGACGACCCTGTTCGGTGTGCTGCTGATCGTGCAGGCGTTCGCACCGGCACTGCCCGGGGCACTCGGCGACTGGCTGGCGACGTACTGGCCGCCCGTCGCCGGAGGTCAGATCATCACCGCCTACCGTGACCCGGCGCTGCTCGCACCCTGGTCCGGGCTCGCCGTCATGGCGGCGTGCGTCGCGGCCCTGCTGGCCGCCGCGTTCGCCGTCTTCCGCAGGCGCGACGCGTAGCGGGCCGCGAGCCCGGAAGTGAACGACCGGTCGGGGACGGGACGGGACGGATGACGGCATCACCCACGCTCCTGGTGGTGGAGGACGAGCCGACGCTGCGGGAACTGCTGTCCGCGAGCCTGCGGATCGCCGGCTTCGACGTCCTCCCGGCCGCGACCGGCACCCAGGCCCTGGCCGCCGTGCGCGAGCGGCGCCCCGACCTGATCGTGCTCGACGTGATGCTGCCCGACATCGACGGCTTCGAGGTCGTGCGCCAACTGCGCGACGGGCGTTCCCCGGTGGCGGCGAGCCATCCGCCGGTCCTGTTCCTCACCGCCCGCGACGCGCCCGAGGACCGGATCGGCGGACTGCGGGCGGGCGGCGACGACTACGTCACCAAGCCGTTCAACCTGGAGGAGCTGATCCTGCGGATCCGGGCCGTCCTGCGCCGCACCAGCGGCCTGCAGGAGGACGGCCGGCTGACCGTCGGCGACCTGGAACTGGACCCGGACAGCCACCAGGTGACGCGGGCCGGGCAGCCGGTACATCTCTCCCCCACGGAGTTCAGCCTCTTGCGCGTGCTGATGGAGAACGCCGGACAGGTGCTGTCGAAGGCCCGGCTTCTCGAACTCGTGTGGCACTACGACTTCGGAGGCGACGACTCCATCGTCGCCTCCTACATCAGCTATCTGCGCCGCAAGATCGACGCGGGCGGGGAGCCCCGGCTGATCCGCACGGTGCGCGGCACCGGCTACGTCCTGCGCAAGCCCCGGCCGTGAAGGGGCCCTCGGTACGCGGCCGGCTCCCGCTCCGTGGCCGGGGCGGCCGGCTCTCGCTGCGCGGCCGGCTGCTGACGATCTCCGTGCTGCTGCTCGTGGCGGCCCTGCTCGCCAGCACCGCCGTGCTCGTCACCCTGCTCCGGCGGGACCTGGTGCACCAGGTGGACGACCGGTTGCGCACCGCCGCCGCGGTGGCCGCCCGCGTCCCCGTACCGTCCGGCGTGGCGGGCGGCCCCGTGGAGGGGGCGCCGTCCGGGGACTTCTACCTGGCCTACCTCGACGCGGACGGCCAGGTGCTGCGCGTCGTGCGGTCGGCCGAGGGAAACGCCCCCGGGCTGCCGGCGCTCGACGCGGCGGCGGTCGGCGCACGCGGCGGCCGCCCCTTCGAGGCCCCGTCCGCCGGCGGCGGCGACGCGTGGCGGGTGATCGCCGAACCGATCCCGGGGGCTGACGGGGAGGCACCGGGCGAGGGGGCCGCGCACGGCGGCAGTGTCGTCGTCGCCGGCTCCCTCTCGCAGGTCGGCGCGACGATCCGGCAGCTCGGCGTCCGGGTGCTGGTCATCGATTCCCTGGTGCTCATGCTGCTCGGCGTGGTCGGTTGGTTCGCCGTAGGCGCCGGGCTGCGCCCCCTGCGCCGGATCGAGGCGACCGCGGCGGCCATCGCCGGCGGCGACCTGACGCACCGTGTCCCTCGACCGGTTTCGACGCGCACCGAGTTGGGCCGTCTGTCCGCCGCGCTCAACGGCATGCTGGACCGGATCGAAGCGGGCGACGCCGCCCGGGACGCGACCGAGCAGCGCATGCGCCGCTTCCTCGCGGACGCCAGCCATGAACTGCGGACGCCCCTCTTCGGCATCAAGGGCTTCACCGAGCTGTACCGGATGGGCGGCATGCCCGAACGCACCGACGTCGACGCCGCCATGGGCCGCATCGAGCGCGAAGCAGGCAGGCTCGTACGGCTCGTCGAGGACCTGCTGCTGCTCGCGCGCCTGGACGAGGGCGCCGCCGGTGCCGACCTGCCGCTCCGGCTCACCCCCATGGACCTGCGCACCCTGGCTGCCGACGCGCTGCACGACCTGCGCGCGCTCGATCCCGGACGCCCGGTCACCCTTACGGGGCCCGGTGGCGGTCGTCCGGGCGGCGCGCCGGTCCTCGGCGACGAGGCGCGGCTGCGCCAGGTGACCTCCAACCTCGTCGGCAACGCCATCGCCCACACCGCGCCCGGCACCCCGGTACGGATCGGCGTCGGTACCGAGCAGGGCCGGGCGGTTCTCGAACTGCGCGACGAGGGGCCGGGCATGTCGGCGGAGCAGGCCGCCCGTGCGTTCGACCGCTTTTACCGTGCGGACAGCGCCCGCGGCCGGGCCGAGGGGGGCGGGGCGGGCCTCGGCCTCGCCATCGTCGACTCGCTGGTGTCAGCGCACCGGGGACGGGTGGAGATCCACACCGCCCCCGGCGCGGGAGCCACCGTCCGCGTCCTGCTGCCCCTGGCCCCGTAGCCGTGACGCGTCCATGCCGACCAAGCACCTCGGTGAGGCGGAGACCTGCGTACTGATCACGCACCGGTCGAAGTTCCGCGGTTCCCTGTGGATCACGGACGACCGGTCCGCGGGCGCGTTCGCACGCCGCCGCGGCATCACGGCCAAGGAGACCTACGACCTCATGAGCCAGGCAGCGGTCGACGGCCTCGTCTCCCCGGCGGAAGGCCACCGGCTGCTGCACGCCATGGTGAGCGCCGGACGCCATCTGCACCGCCTCTCCAGACGTCCCGAAGATCTCCTGTACTGATCCCGCCGGGTCCGCGGCGGGCCCCGGCCCACTGGACCGCTTCCCGCAACGGAAGTCGGCCCATACCCCGGTTTCCCGTTGTGTTCACTCGGTCGTGAGGCCAGCATGGCCCCGAATCGTCCCATCGAGGATGGATCGAGGAGGAGTTGTGCGAAGAAGCATCCGCGCCGCGCTGACCCTGGCGGCGGCGACCGTCATGGTGGGGAGCACCGCCTTACCGGCCTCCGCCGAGCCGAACCCGCCCGGTTGTCCCAAGGGTTACTTCTGCGGCTGGTCCAACGGCGAGGCGTACCCGGTCGGCACGCCCAGCATCAGGACCGCCGGCAACTGGTCCGGCAGTGTGTCGATCAACAAGTTCTTCAACAACGGATACGCCTACCCGGGAGCCGACCACGTCACCATGACCTGGTACACCTGGGGTGGCTCCGGCCCGCACTCCATATGCGTTCACTACAACCCGGGGCCCGGCCAGTACGAGGGCTACTTCGGCGACAGCGTCCGGCTGGTCAAGGTCCGCTGGCGCGGGGAGTGCTGACCCGCTGACGGTCCGCCGCGCGGAATGGCGCGGACCGGCTCCCGGAAGCACCGTGACGACGCACGAGCCGCCCAGTGCTTTCGCCCGGTGAGGAGCGGCGGGCTTCCCGTCAGTCGCGGGATGTGCCCGCCGCCCGTCCGTCACCAGTCCCCGTCCTGGACCGGTGAACCCTGTTGCGGCGCGTCGCCGAGCGGGTGGGTCTGGTGCGGGGACGGGGGCTGCCAGGGCGTGTGGTCGTCGCCCAGCCACTCGCCCACCGGCTTGACCCCGCCCAGGGTGTCCGTGGGCGCCAGGTCGGCCGCGTCCTCGTCGTAGTAGTCGTACCAGGGCAGGCCGGCGCGGGTGTACGCGGCGCGGTCCACGGGGGACGGGGGCGGTTCCTCGCCGGTGATGCGGCGCCACTCCGGCGGGGTCACCAGGTGGACGAAGACGCGGCCGGCCGGCTCCTCCGACCAGTCGGAGAGCGGCCGGTCGTCCCGGTACACCTCCTGGCGCATCGAGCCGCCGACGCCCAGACCCATGGCCGCCGCCGCACGCGGGGCCGCCGCGCCGGGGGCCGGGGGCGCTCCGGCGGGCGCGGCCGCGGCGGCGAAAGCGGGCCCGCCGGCTCCGGCGGAGCCGGGAGGGGGCGCCGCGCTCCGGTACCGGGCGCGTACGGCCGCCTGGCGCTCGGCACGCCGGCGCTGCTCCTCGCGCCACACCGCCAGCGCCGGGCCGGAGAGGGGGAAGGACTGGAGTTGCACGCCGCCCCAGGTCTCCTCGCCGGTCACCTGGCCCTCCACCGTGGCGCCCATGCCCAGCGGCACGGCGACGAACTGACGCACCTTCCCCTTGCCGGAGTTGATGCCGTCCAGCCAGGGCTGCCGGGGCAGGACCACGTAGTTCTGCGGCGTGCGCCGCAGCCCGGCTGTCCACGGCTCGCCGGAGACGGCGCACACCTTGCCGACGCCGACCTGGAGCGCGGCCGGTTCCGCGCTGCCCGCGAAGCTCAGCCACATCGCCTCCCGCAGATACACGGGCAGCAGCACCCCGCCGCGCTCCCGCATCGCCCGCGGCACGGTGCCGGCATGGTCCTCGACGCGGCGCACGGGGAACTCGCCGAGGCCGGGCGGCAGCGGATGCGTCCCGGTCTCGGGCAGGCGCAGCGTCCGGATGAAGCGGACCCTCACCCCGCCGCCCAGCAGCAGGCTGTTCCCGTCGATCCGCACCGCGCCGTGTCCGGCCATGCCGTCCCCTCCCGTTCCCGCCCCTCGGCCCGCGTGTCCGCAAAGCCGTCTCCCGGTGCCTACCACGACGTACGGCCCGGAGCGGTTCCCTTCCGGGCAGCCGCCCGGGCCCGGGGAACGCCCCGCGTGCCCGCCGGGACAGCCGCCGCCGCGCGGCCGGGGGGACGCGGTACGCCTCCGCCCGGTGGTGCGCCTCCACGGCCGGGCAACCCTTTCTGCCTACTCTCCCGTCATTACCCCCATCGGACATCACATCAGGAGAGATGCACAGATGCCCCTAGTGACCGTCGGCCGTGAGAACAGCACCGACATCGAGCTCTACTACGAGGACCACGGCGACCCCGCCGGACAGCCGGTGGTCCTGATCCACGGCTACCCGCTGGACGGCGACTCCTGGGAGAAGCAGCTCCCGGCCCTGCTCGCGGCCGGGTACCGGGTGATCACATACGACCGCCGCGGTTTCGGCCGTTCCGGCCGGCCCACCACCGGCTACGACTACGACACCTTCACCGCCGACCTGCACACCCTCATGACCACCCTGGACCTGCGGAACGCGGTCCTCGCCGGGTTCTCCATGGGCAGCGGCGAGGTCGGCCGCTACCTGGCCACCCACGGCTCGGAGCGGGTGGCCAAGGCCGCCTTCCTCGCCTGTCTGGAGCCCTATCTGCTCAAGACCGACGACAACCCGGCCGGGGTGGACGGCGAGGTCTTCGAGGAGATCGCGGCCGCGGTGAGCCGGGACCGCTACGCCTACTTCACCGAGTTCTACAAGGCCTTCTACAACCTCGACGAGACCCTGGGCAGCCGGATCAGCGAGGAGGCCGTCCGGGCGAGCTGGAACACCGCGGCCGGGGCCTCCCCGCACGCCTCCTTCGCCTGTGTGGCCACCTGGACGACCGACTTCCGCGCGGACGTGGCCCGCATCGCCGAACTCGCCCTGCCCACGCTCGTCCTGCACGGCACCGGGGACCGGATCCTGCCCGTGGACTCCACCGCCCGGCCGCTGCGCAAGCTGCTTCCCCACGCCGAGTACGTGGAGATCGAGGGCGCACCGCACGGCCTGCTGTGGACCCATGCGGAGGAGGTTACGGAGTCGCTGATGGCCTTCCTCCGGGACTGACCGCCCGGGTGACACGCGAGAGGGCCAGAGGGGCGTACGCCCTTCCGGCCCTCTCGGCCGCGCCCGCGGTCCGTATGGGCCGGGCCGCAACAGGCTGGTCAGTACGGGCCGTTGACGTTGTCGATCGATCCGTAGCGGTCGGCCGCGTAGTTGCAGGCCGCGACGATGTTGGCGACCGGGTCGTACTGGCTGTTCGCCGTGCCCGGGACGTGGTACGCGTCGAAGGTCGGCTTGATGACCTGCAGCAGGCCGATGGACGGGGTGCCCTTCTGGGCGTTGATGTCCCAGTTGTTGATGGCGTTCGGGTTGCCGCTGGACTCCCGGATGATGTTGCGGTGGATCCCCTCGTAGGTGCCGGGGATGCCGTGCTGCTTCATGATGTCCAGGGCCTCGCGGATCCAGCCGTCCAGGTTGTTCGCGTAGGACTTCCCGGAGGCGGACGGGGCGGGGGCCGCGGGCTTCGCCTGCTGCGCCGCATCGCCGCTGTGTCCGGCGCCGGGCCGGGAGGCGTCGAGGGAGAGCTCCTGGCCGGGGAAGATGAGGTGCGGGTTGTCGCCCACGGTCTCCCGGTTGGTCGCGTAGACGGTCTTCCAGCCGCCGTCGACGTCGTACGCGGTGGCGATCCGGTGGAGGGTGTCGCCGCTGACGACGGTGTAGGACTCCGGACCGGTCCGCTTCCGCCCGGCCTCGGGGGCGGCCTTGGGCTGGGCGGCCTTCGGCTTGGCCGGGGAGGCCGCCTCGGGCTGCGCGGCCGTGTCGATGTCCGGTGCCCCGGAGTCCCGGGACAGTCCGGCCTTGGGGCCGCAGGTGGGCCAGGCGCCCGGGCCCTGGACGGCGAGCAGCTTCTCGCCGGCGGCGATCTGCTGGTCCTTGGTGGCGAGGTCGGCGCGCGACGCGTACTCGGTGCCGCCGACCGACTCCCAGCTGGACTGCGAGAACTGCAGTCCGCCGTAGTAGCCGTTGCCGGTGTTGGCGGCCCAGTCGCCGCTGCTCTCGCAGGCGGCGACCTCGTCCCAGACGGCGACGGGCGCGGCGTTCGCGCTGCCCGCCGTCAGCAGGGGGGCGGCAACACCCGCTCCGCCGGCCGTGAGAACCACGGAAACGCGGGAGACCTGACGGGAAATCGTTGAAGTGCGCGGTCGGCGGTGGCGGCCACGAGACATAGTTGTGCGTCCTCTCCGACGCCTGCGAGGTTAGCTGTCGGATTCGGGCTGGAGTTGCCCGGCCAATTCCCCTGACGCGCGTGGCGTATTCGGGAATTGGCTTCACCCCTAGCCGGACCGGGCGGAGCGCGCGGTACGGCAGTCTGTGGTTTCCCCGCTCCTGCCGCGCTGATCTGCTGTTTCTCCACCGGCCGGGCGGCAGGACTCGGCGTGTTCCGGCGGTGGAGCCCCCGCCATCGAGCGGAGGCGAGGACACATAAACACAGCGATTTGGTAAAGACAAGGTGAGCGAAAGCAACCCCATTGCGGACCGCTGCCGATACCGCTATTGCGGACACCGTGCGCACCGGATCTTCACCGGAGCGTGAAAGGGCCGGAACCCTTCGCGCGCTCAAATCTCGGCGGGGGAAGGAGAATCGGGGAATGGCGCGGCCGGGGATCTCCCCGGGGTATGCGGACGGGGAGCGGGGAATGTGATCCGGGACACACGGCGGGAGAGGTTTGGCTCAGATCGGCCCCATTCCGCACCGAGTTGACTTATCCCTCGAACACCCCCGAATCGGAAATTACCCGCACAGAGGACTCTTCCCGGGCCGGTCCTCCCGCTCCCGGCGCGCGGGCGCTGGGTGCCACGAGCGTTCCGGGCGTCAACGAGTAGGGTGCGCCGGTGCGTTGGCCCATCGGGCCGGCCGGCGATGCCGTGGGCGTGACGGGGGCGGGGACGGGACAATGCGAGGCTGGGTCAAGGCCGCGGCGGCCGCCGTGGTCCTCGGGCTGGGCGGCTGGGCCGCCGAGCCCTTCGCGCGGGACTGGATGCTGACCGGAAGCGCCTGCGACGGGGCGCTCCCCCGGGAGGCGGCCGGGCAGCTCCGGCCCGGGGGCACCCATGTGGAGGAGGAGAGCTCCCGGCACACGGAAGAGCTCGGGTCCTACACGTGCGACGTCACCCTCGACGGCGGGAACGACCTCTTCTGGATGAGGGCCCACACCCGGCGGGACGACCAGGACACGGCCTTCATGCGGACCTTCCCCAAGGACGGCTGGTCATGGCAGGCGCCCCTGCCCGACGGCCTGCCCGGGTTCCTCGACGACCGCGGCACGATCAGTCTCATGCTGCCCTGCCCGGATCTCGGCGAGGACGACGACGGCAGGCCGCGCAAGCTCCTGATACGGACCGGGTTCGGCCAGGACGCCCTGACCGGGGTGCCCGGAGCCGCGTACCGGACCGTCGTCGCCCCCGCCGGGGCCGCGCATGCCGCCTTCGCCTTCGCTGCCGCCGTTTCCCCGGCTTCCCCCGTCACGCATCCCGACAGCGCAGCGACCGTCCGTACTCACGACCGCTCCGGGCCCGCGGGCCGGCAGTGGCCGGTGCCGCAGATGAGAAAGGCCGAAGAAGAGCTCTGACCTGCCGCTCGGCGCCGGTCCCGGCCCTCCCGGAGGCGTGCCGTTCCGGAAGCACCGGGTGACATCCGGGGCGATGGGTAAACGGAACTATCTCCGCGGTCAAGGGCGGAACCGGCCGATGGCGTCCGGAAGGCCGCCGCACCGCCGCGGAGTCTCCGTGACCGGAAGGAGGCGGACACCGTGACCGACGCGGTTCGGGTGGGAAAGGTGCTCACCGACCTGATGCAGGCCGGCCACACCTCGGCGCTGGAGCAGCTGCCGGGCGTCGTGGCCGCGCACGCCGAGACCGTGGGCCTGCACGACGTGGCGCTGTTCGCGGTGGACCTCCAGCAGAAGGCGCTGCGGCAGCTGACCGGCCGGGGACCGGACGCGGGCGAGGGCGGGACGGAAGTGGCGGTCGACGGCACCCTGCCGGGCCGCGCGTACCAGAACGTGACCATCGTCAGCGAACCCGCCCCGGAGACGGCTCGCGGCCGGTGCCGGTGGTGGGTCCCGGTCACCGACGGGGTGGAGCGCCTCGGCATGATGCGCGCGGACACCGCCGCGGAGGACGGACAGAGCCGGGAAGCGGTCCGCCATCTGGCCTCAATGGTGGCGTTGCTGCTGCTCAGCAAGCGGTCCTTCAGCGACTCGTACGCCCGCCTGGTGCGCAGCAGGCCGATGAACGTGGCCGCGGAGATGCAGTGGAACCTCACGCCGCCCCCCGCCTTCGCCGGGCACAACGCCATCGTCACCGCCGCCCTGGAACCGGCCTACGAGGTCGGGGGCGACGCCTACGACTACGCCCTCACCGGCACCAGTCTGCACCTGGGCATCTTCGACGCCATGGGGCACGACACCACCGCCGGGATCACCGCCAATGTGGCGGTGTCCGCCTGCCGCAACGCCCGCCGTCAGGGTGCCTCCCTGGCCGAGTCCAGCCGGCTGGTGGAGAAGACGCTCAACGAGCAGTTCGGGACCAGCCGCTACATCACCGGGATCCTGGCCGACCTCGATCTGGAGACCGGGCGGCTGGCCTGGGTCAACCGCGGCCACCACCTTCCGGTGGTGATCCGCTCGGGCGGCCGGCCCAGCCAGCTGGCCTGCCCCCCGGGCGGCCCGATGGGCGCCTCCCTGAAGCTCCCGGTGACCGTCTGCGAGGAACAGCTGGAGCCCGGCGACCGCCTCCTGCTGTACACGGACGGCATCACCGAGGCCCGCGGCGCCGACGGCAGGCAGTTCGGTATGACCCGTTTCGTGGACTTCGTCATGCATCACCATGCCAACGGGCAACTTCCCCTGCACGAGACCCTGCGCCGACTGATGCACGCGGTGCTCGAGCACCACGACGGCAGGCTCGACGACGACGCGACCGTGCTGCTGGCCGAGTGGGCCGGCGGCCGCCAGGAGAAGCTCGTTCCCTGAGGCGGGCGCGCGGGCCCGCCCCGTGCCTTCCGGGCGGGCACCCACGGCGCACGGCGTACGTTGGATGAGGTGGTGGTGAACGGCTCCGCCCGGTTCACCACCGGGTGTGCCGTACGCCGGACCGCACCCAGCCCACGCCGTTCCGACCCGAGGATCTCCGTATGCCCGCCCGTTCCCGTCCCCGTTCCGCGGCTGTCGCGGCCTCCGCCGCCGCGGTCCTGCTGGCCGCCGTCCTGACCGGCTGCTCCGACGACTCGAGCCCGGAGGGGCCCGGCAGTGCGTCCGCCACGGAGTCCGCCCAGTCCACCAAGTCCACCGGGCCTTCCCCCGGCCCGGAGGCCTCGGTCGGCGGGATCGGCCACATCCACGGGCTCGGCGTCAATCCCGGCGACGGCAGGCTCTACGTCGCCACGCACCGCGGTGTCATCGCGGTGGACGACGACGGCTCCGCCGAGCGCGTGGGCGACACCGCCGACTACATGGGCTTCACCGTCGCCGGGAAGGACACCTTCCTCGGCAGCGGCCACCCGGCCGAGGGAAGCGGCGACCACGCCAACCGCGGGCTGATCAGGAGCACCGACGCCGGGAAGACCTGGACGTCCCTCTCCCTCGCGGGGAAGTCCGACTTCCACTCCCTCGAAGAGGTCGACGGCACCATCTACGGCTACGACAGCACGGCCGGTCTGCTGCGCGTCAGCGAGGACGGCAAGAAGTGGGACGAGCGCGCCGAACTGGCGGCCCTGGACATCGCCGTGAGCCCCGAGGACCCCGGCACGGTCCTGGCCACCACCCGGAGCGGCGTCGCGCGGAGCACCGACGGCGGCAAGACCTTCGGCGGCGGGAACGAGCCGGTGCTGACGCACCTCTCCTGGGCGGAGGGCGACGCCCTGTACGGGATCGCCCCCGACGGGGTGGTGCACCGCAGCACCGACGGCGGCAAGAGCTGGAAGAAGGCCGGGACCACGCCGGGCGGGCAGGCGCAGGCGCTGACGGCCGTCGACGCCGAGCGCGTCCTGGCCGCCACCCAGAGCGGGGTGTACGAATCCCGCGACGGCGGCAAGTCCTTCACCCGGCGGCTGGCGATGTCGGAGGACTGATACCGGAGAACACCGGAGCCCGGCGCTCGCACGCCGGGCTCCGGACTCGCCTCAGGGCCGGTCGGTCACGGGGACGGGCGGTTCCCGTCTCCCCTCGGCCCGGTCGGGGCTAGTCGGTCAGGGTCGGGGTCTGCCAGTTCCTCCACTGCGAGAGGTTGCCCTGCTTCTTGCTGGAGATCCTGATCGTGCCCGAGCTGCTGCCCGTCCCCAGCATGTACTTCTGGATGTGCTGCTGCAGGGGGCCGCGCCACTCGGACCGGCTGGCGCAGTGGTTGCCGTCCTGGATGTCGGACCAGTAGGTGATGTTGCTCCCGGCACCGAGCGCCTTGTAGATCTCCGCTCCGCCGAGGGCCGCCACACTCCCGGAGCCGGCGCCCAGCCAGTCGATGTGCGGGTTCTCCATGATGAAGAGTCCGCGCGGCGCGACCATGCCCACGATCTCGTGGGTGTCCACCGGCAGCCTGGACGGGTCGCTCGTGTAGGAGCCGAAGGCGTCACCCAGCCACGGCTGTTCTCCGTAGCCGCTGCTCAGCGGCTGCGCGCCGTTCTCCCGCGGGATGCCGCGGAAGATGGGAGCTCCGCCGGTGCCCGACTCGATCGGCATGGTCAGGGCGATGCGCTGGTCGAACGCACCGGCCACGAAGGCGCCCTTGCCGTACCGGGAGCAGCCGGTGACGCCGGTGCCCTCGGCCTTGAGGACGCTGCCGTCCGACTGCTCGATGACGTCGATGATCCGGCTGACGCCCCAGGCCCAGGCCATCAGCAGCCCCGTGCTGCTGTTGGAGCCGTAGACGCTGTAGAAGGCGCCCTGCTTGTTGTTGCGGGGCGTGCCCTCCCGTCCGACCGCGAACGGGTCGAAGCTGATGACGGCGGCACCGGCGGCCTTGATGGTGGAGGTGTCCGCGCCGAAGCCCCCGTAGACGATGACGGCCGGGAAGGGCCCGGACCCGCTCGGCAGGTCGACGCTCGCCGAGAAGCTGGAACTCCTGCCGTTGTCCGACACGTTGACGGTGATGCTGCTCCGGGAGACCGATCCCGAGACGTTCTGCGGCTTGGCGGGTTTCGTGCCGTAGACCGTCTTCTCCGCCAACTTCTTGATCTCGGCCCGCCGGCACCGCCAGTCGGACTTCGCGGTCACCCGCGAGCCGTCCAGCTTGGTGAACGGGTCGGGAAGCAGGGAGTTGGAGGGTGTGGAGCCCGGGTCGGGCACGTTGCAGTCGGCGCCGTCGTCCTCGACGTCGGCCGCGAACTGCGGGGCGGCTCCGGGGCCGGGGGCGGCCACCGCCTGTGGGCTGAGGGTGGCGGCGCCCAAGCTCGCGACGGCCACGAAGACCGCGGCGGCCCATGCCCGGGGCCGGTATCGATGGAAGCGCATGTGGGGGAACCTCCATGAGAAAGGCGCGCAGCCGAGGGAACGGCTCCCTGGCCGACGACATGGAGCCGTGAAGTTGCCACTGCACGCCAGGTGGTGGGAAACGTCCCGGACCGCGAGGTGGCCGCAGCTGCCCCCAGACTCCGACCACGGCCCAGAACACTCGCACGGTACAAGGGCGTTGGCCGCCCCACAACCCCGCGCCGAACTGGCCGGACTCCGGATCCCCGCCGTGGACGGCTCGGTTTCGCCGGGGCCGGATAGAACGATTCAGCGACTCCGGGGGCTCTGCCGCCCCCGGCCGGCCGCGCGGGAGGACACCGCTGCCGCGGAAAGGCGCCGCCGCACCCGGTCATGAGGTGCGGCGGCGCCTCGCGGCGGTGCGTCCGGCCGGCCCGCGAGGGGCCGCGGCCGGTGCGCGCTAGCGCGGGGCCATGCGCAGGGCGCCGTCCATGCGGATCGTCTCGCCGTTGAGGTAGTCGTGGTCGATGATCGCCAGGGCGAGCTTGGCGTACTCCTCGGGGGCGGCGAGGCGCTGCGGGAACGGCACGCCGGCGGCGAGCCCGGCCCGGAACTCCTCGGACACGGTGGCCAGCATGGGCGTCTCGACGATGCCCGGCGCGATGGTGCAGACGCGGATGCCGTACTGGGCGAGGTCACGGGCGGCCGGCAGGGTCAGCCCGACGATGCCGCCCTTGGAGGAGGCGTAGGCGGCCTGGCCGACCTGGCCCTCGTAGGCGGCGATGGAGGCGGTGTTGACGATGACGCCGCGCTGGCCGTTCTCGTCGGCGCCGGTCTGCGCGATGGCCTCGGAGGCGAGCGCGAGGACGTTGAAGGAGCCGATCAGGTTGACCTGCACGATCTTGGCGTAGAGGCCGAGGTCGTGCACGCCCTTCTTGCCCAGGATGCGCATGGACGGGCCGATGCCGGCGCAGTTGACGACGGTGCGCAGCGGGACGCCGGAGGACGCCGCCGCCGTGACGGCGGCCCGGACCTCGTCGCCGTCGGTGACATCGGTCGGCACATAGGTGATGCCCGCCGTCTCCGGGGCCTTCTCGATGCTCCCGGGGAGGTCGAGGGCGAAGACCTTCGCCCCCTGCTTCACCAGGGCGGCGGCGGTCGCCGCGCCCAGGCCGGAGGCCCCGCCGGTGACGATGGCGGCGGTGTTCTCGATACGCATTACTGCTGCTCCTTGTTCCGCACGGTGATGGTGCCGCGGCTGTCCTTCTTCAGCGCGCGGCTGATCACCATGCGCTGGATCTGATTGGTGCCCTCGAAGATCTGCATCACCTTGGCCTCCCGCATGTAGCGCTCCACGGGGAAGTCACGGGTGTAGCCGTAGCCGCCGAGCACCTGGACGGCGTCGGTGGTGACCTTCATGGCGTTGTCCGTAGCGACCATCTTCGCCACCGACGCCTCACGGCCGAACGGCAGCCCCAGGTCCTTCAGCCGGGCGGCGGCCAGCGTGACGGCGCGGGCGGCGTCGACGGCGGCGGCCATGTCGGCCAGGACGAAGGCCAGTCCCTGGTGCTCGATGATCGGCTTGCCGAAGGTCTCCCGCTCCTGGGCGTAGCGCAGGGCGTGGTCCAGCGCGCCCTGGGCGAGGCCGGTGGCCACGGCCGCGATGCCGAGCCGGCCGGAGTCGAGGCCGGCGAGGGCGATCGGCAGGCCCTGGCCCTCGGCTCCGATGCGGCGGTGCCGCGGGACCCGTACGCCGTCGAAGCGCATGGTCGCGGTGGCCGAGCCGGTCAGGCCCATCTTGCGCTCGGGCGGGTCGGCGGAGAGGCCGGGGGTGTCGGCCGGGACGAGGAAGCAGGAGATGCCGTGCGACCGGTCCTCGGAGGTGCGGGCCATGACCGTGTAGAAGTCGGCGTAGCCGCCGTGGGTGGTCCAGGCCTTGCTGCCGTTGAGCACGTAGTGGTCGCCGTCGCGGACGGCACGGGTGCGCATGGCCGCGGGGTCCGATCCGGCGTGCGGCTCGGAGAGGCAGTAGGCGCCGAGCGTCTCGCCGCCGAGCATCCCGGGGAGCCACTCCTCCTTCTGCTCGTCCGTGCCGTACGCGGCGAGGGCGAAGCAGGAGAGGGCGTGGACCGAGACGCCGACGCCGATGCTGGACCAGACCGCCCCGATCTCCTCCAGGACCTGCAGATAGACCTCGTAGGGCTGCTCGCCGCCCCCGAAGTCCTCGGGGTAGGGGAGGCCCAGCAGGCCGGCGCGGCCGAGGGTGCGGAAGACGTCGCGGGGGAACTTCTCGTTGGCCTCCCACTCGGCGGCGCGGGGGGCGAGTTCCTTCTCGGCGAGTTCACGGGTGAGACCGATGAGGTCGGCGGCCTCCCTTGTGGGGAGCGTTCGCGTTGCGGGCATGGTTGCCGTCCCTTGAGTGATACTGGAGCCGATACGAGAGTATCGCTACCGGTACGGGCCCGGCCAGCGGGGAGCCTGCCCGCGGCCGGTGATCCGGCAGGCAGGGCAGGGAGGACCGGCCGGGGCCGGGCGCCGGGCCCGCCGGTCGGGAAGAAGCCGGGTCAGGAAGAGACGGCGTGCACGATGAGCGAGGCCAGTTCGGCGTACGCGTCGGCGTCACTCAGCCCGGTGTTCGCGGTGACCCCGCCCCGCTGGATCTCCTGCATCGTGGCCGCGACGACCTCGCCCACGAAGGCGGCGTGGACGTCGCGGAACGCTCCCGCGGCCACACCCTCCGTGATCAGCTGCCGTACCCGGGCGGACGCGTGGCGCGTATTGGCCTCGTAGACCTCGCGGGCGGGCGCGAACTCCGCCATGTCGTCGAGGAAGCGCCGGGAGAGCGGCCTGAGCTGCGCGGACACGGCGTTCAGATAGACCACCACGCGGTCCGCCGGGGCCGAGGTGTCGGCGACCTGCTTCTCGACGGCCTCGGTCGCCGCCCGGAAGTAGTACTTCACCGCCTCCCGGACCAACTCTTGCTTGCTGCCCGCCAGTTGGTACAGCGTCGTCTTGGAGCAGCGCAGCCGCACGGCCAGGTCGTCGAGGGTGAAGGAGGCGAAGCCCTCGGCCGCCACCAGCGCGACCAGACGCCGGAGCAGATCGCTCTGGCGGGCGGTGCGGCGGGCGGACGGCATGGCGTCAGCGTATCCGGTGCCTCCGGCGGCCGTCCGAGGGCATGGGTGTCGCGCGCACCCCTGGCCGCCGAAGTGTGGTGTCCCACCACATGGGCCGGTGATCTGCGCGTTCCTACGGTGTGGCGACACGATCGTCCCCGAACCGCCCCCGGAAGTGGTGACCCATGGCTGCTACGGCACCCGCCCCACCGAACTCCAGCTCGCTCAAGCGCGTCGTCGCCGCGAGCCTCATCGGCACCACCATCGAGTGGTACGACTTCTTCCTCTACGGTGCCGCCGCGGCGCTCGTCTTCAACCAGCTCTTCTTCCCCGGCTCCGACCCGCTCGTCGGCACCCTGCTGGCCTTCGTCACCTACGCCGTGGGCTTCGCCGCCCGCCCCATCGGCGCCCTGGTGTTCGGCCACTACGGCGACAAGCTGGGGCGCAAGAAGCTGCTGGTGCTGAGCCTGCTGCTGATGGGCGGCGCGACCTTCGCCATCGGCCTGCTGCCCACCCACGCCACCATCGGCACGGCCGCCCCGGTGCTGCTGACCGTGCTGCGGCTGGTCCAGGGCTTCGCCCTGGGCGGCGAGTGGGGCGGCGCGGTCCTGCTGGTCTCCGAGCACGGTGACGCGAAGCGGCGCGGCTTCTGGGCGTCCTGGCCGCAGACGGGAGCACCCGCCGGGCAGCTGCTCGCGACCGGTGTGCTCGCCCTGCTGACGGGTCTGCTGTCGGACGCCGCCTTCGTGTCCTGGGGCTGGCGCGTCCCGTTCCTGCTCTCCGGCGTCCTCGTGGTGATCGGGCTGTGGGTCCGGCTGGCCGTCGACGAGTCCCCCGTCTTCCGGCAGGCGCTGGAGCGGGCCGAAACCCGCAAGGCCGCCGAGAAGCCGGTCGCCGAGAGGATGCCGCTGATCGCCGTGCTGCGCCATCACTGGCGGGACGTGCTGATCGCGATGGGCTCCCGGATGGCCGAGAACATCAGCTACTACGTCATCACAGCCTTCATCCTGGTCTACGCGACCTCCGAGGTGGAGCTGAGCAAGCAGACGGCGCTCAACGCCGTACTGCTCGCCTCGGCCGTGCACTTCGCCACGATCCCCGTCTGGGGCGCCCTGTCGGACCGCTTCGGCCGCCGGCCCGTGTACCTGCTGGGCGCCGCGGGCGTGGGCCTCTGGGTCTTCCCGTTCTTCGCGCTGATCGACACCGGGAGCTTCGCCGGCCTGTTGCTCGCGGTCACGGTGGGGCTGGTCTTCCACGGTGCGATGTACGCCCCGCAGGCGGCGTTCTTCGCCGAGATGTTCGCGACCCGGATGCGCTACTCCGGCGCCTCCATCGGCGCGCAGTTCTCGTCGGTGCTGGCGGGCGCCCCGGCGCCACTGATCGCCACGGCGCTCCTCAACGACTACGGCAGCTCGACGCCCATCGCGCTCTACGTGATCGCCGCCGCGCTGATCACGCTGCTGGCGGTCTGGATCGCCAAGGAGACCCGTCACCGCGACCTGACGGAGCTCGACCCGGAGGGCGACACCCCCGTGGAGCCGGCGGGTGCCGCCGCGGCGTCCGGGGCGGCGGCCCGCACGGCCTGACCGGCGGCGCGGCGCGCACGACGGCGTGAGACGGCGCCTCCGCACCCCTGGGACGGGGGGTGCGGAGGCGCTTCCCCGTCCCGGTGCCCTCCGCGGCGGCGCACCGGGGCATCGGGGCACCGCGCACCGGGGCATCGGGGCATCGGGGCATGACCGCGGTGTCACCCGTCGATCGCCCCGGCCAGCCGGTGCAGGCGCAGGGCGAGCTGCACCTCCAGTGCGCCGGACGGGGAGTGCCAGCCGGCGCCCAGGAGCCGTCCGACGCGCTCCAGCCGCTGCGCGACGGTGTTCACGTGGACGTGCAGCTCGTCCTTGGTGCGGGCCGGGCTCATGCCGCAGGCGAAGTACGCCTCCATGGTGCGCACCAGTTCGGTGCCACGCCTTGCGTCGTAGTCGGTGACCGGTCCGATCGTGCGGCGGACGAAGGACGCGACGTCCCGGGAGTCGGCCAGCAGCAGTCCGAGGAACCCGAAGTCCTCGGCGGTGGCCCCCTGACCGGCCCGCCCCAGCAGGAGCAGCGCCTCCAGGCAGCGCCGGGCCTCGGCGTACGCGGTGGCGACGGCGCCCGGACGCGCCACGGGCGCCGGTACGGGCGCGGACGCGCCGACGGTGACGGTGCCCCGCACGGCGGTGCCGAGCTGCCTGGCGGTCTGCCGGGCGGTCTCGGCGGCGCTCTCCTCCGGTCCGGCCGGGAGCAGCAGCACCGTGCCGCCGTCGCGGGCGGCGGCCAGGCCGTGCCGGGTCGCCGCGAGGTGCGAGGCCGCCGACCAGAGGCGCTGCCGGTCGGCGGTCCGCCGTGCGGCCGCGCCGGCGCCTGCTGCCCCGCCGGCCCTGTCGCCTGCCGACTCGCCGGTCCCGCCGCCGGGCCCGCCGTCGCTCTCGACGCGGGCCGCGAGCACGACATGCGGAGCGTCGAGGTCGGCCGTCAGCCGGGCCGCACGCTCGCGCAGCAGGCTCGGATCGCGGTCCGGGGCGTCCAGCAGGTCGTCCAGGAGTTCGCCCCGTACCCGCTGCTCGGCCTCGCCCGCCGAGCGGCGCGCGATCAGCAGCAGCGAGGTGACCATGGCGGCGCGCTCCAGCGTGCGCTGGTCGACGGGGTCGAGCTCCGGGTGCCCGTGCAGGACGAGGGCGCCGAAGAGCTCCCCGCCCGCGGAGACGGCGGCCACCCAGTCGTCGCCGTGCCGCACGGCGCGCCCGGCGGCGCGGGAACGCTCCACGACCGGGTCCGTCGAGGCGCCGGCCTCGGTGAACTCCACGGCCCCGGACAGCACTTCGGCCACAGCGTCCGCGACGTCGCGCACCCCGCCGCCCCGGAGCACCAGCTCGGTCAGCCGGTCGTGGACCTCCGAGGCGCGCTCGATGACGGCACTGCGGTCGCGGATGATGCCGTGGGCCGTCTCCAGCTCGGCGAGCGCGGAGCGCGTCTCGGACAGCAGGTTCGCGGAGTCGATGGCGACGGCGGCGTGGGCGGCGAAGGAGGCGAGCAGGGCGATCTGCTGGCGTTCGAAGACCCGGGCCCGCCGGTCCGCGGCGAACAGCACCCCGATCACGCTGCTGCCGGTCATCAGCGGGACGCCGAGGATCGCCACCAGGCCCTCGTCGCGTACGCCCGAGTCGATCGCCCGGGTGTGCTCGAAACGGGGGTCGTCGAAGTAGCTGTCGGTGACGTACGGGCGCGCGGTCTGCGCGACGAGCCCGCCCAGCCCCTCCCCCATGCCGAGCCGGAGCTGCTGGAAGCGGGCGGACACCGAACCGTCGGTGACCCGCATGTAAGTGTCGCCGGCCTCCGGGTCGTTCAGCGTCATATAGGCGCACTCGGTGCCCAGCAGCGACCGGGCGCGCTGCACGATGGCCTGCAGCACGGCGTCCAGGTCGCGGAGGCCGGCCAGGTCGTGCGCGGTTTCGAAGAGGGCGGACAGTTCCGCCTCGCGCCGCCGGCGCCCCTCCAGCTCGGTCCGCACCCGCAGGGCGAGCAGCTTGCCGCGCTCCAGGGCGGCCAGCTCCTCCGGTCCGGCCCCGTCCGCGCGGGCGCGCTGCAGCGGCTGCTCGTACTCCTCGACGGGCGCGCCGCGGGACAGCAGCTCCAGATAGGGGGCTTCGGCGGCCCCGGCGGGACGGGGCGGGGATCCGGGCATGGACCCAGGGATACCCGGGGCGGGTCCCCGCGCGCCAGCCCGGTGCGCCGCCGGCCCGCGGGCCGGAGCGGCCGGGAAGGGGGGAGGGACCGGGCGTGGCCGGCGGCACAGCGGCTCGCCGTCTCCGCCGCCGCCCGCTCCGGTGGGGGTCAGTGCGCGGTCCATCCGCCGTCGAGGGGGAGGGACGCGCCGGTGATGAAGGATGCCTGCGGGCTGCACAGATAGGCCACGGCCTCGGCGACCTCCGCCGGCTCGACCAGCCGCTTGAGGGCCGAGTCGGCGAGCAGGATGTCGCTGACCACGCGCTCGGCGGGGATCCCGTGGGCGGCGGCCTGGTCGGCGATCTGCCGCTCGACGAGCGGGGTGCGGACGTAGCCGGGGCTGACACAGTTGGACGTCACGCCGTGCGCGGCGCCTTCGAGCGCGGCCACCTTGGAGAGCCCTTCGAGGCCGTGCTTGGCGGTCACGTACGCCGATTTGAAGCGGGACGCGCGCAGGCCGTGCACCGAGGAGATGTTGACCACCCGGCCCCACCCCTGCCCGTACATGTGCGGCAGTGCCCCGCGGATCAGGCGGAAGGGGGCCTCCAGCATCACCGTGAGGACGGTGGAGAACACCTCGGGCGGGAACTCCTCGATGGGGCGGACCAGTTGCAGCCCGGCGTTGTTGACCAGCACATCGGTGCCGGCGGCCGCGCGTTCCGCCGCGTCGAGATCGGTGAGGTCGAGGACCCGCGGCTCCACGGTGCCGGGCAGTCCTCCGGCCCGGGCACCGAGCTCCTCCAGGCCGGCGGCGTCCCGGTCCACGGCTCGGACCCCGGCCCCGGCCGCCGCCAGCCGCAGGGCGCACGCGCGGCCGATGCCGCCGGCCGCGCCGGTGACGAGGGCGGTGCGGCCGGTGAGGTCGATGTCGACGGAGAGCCGCGCGGGGGCGGTCGCGGGGGCGGTCGCGGGCGCGGGGACGGCGGCGAGGCCCGCCGCGGGGGGCACGGTCATGCCGGGCACCTTAGGCAGGACGGGCCGCGCGCACCGATGTGGCCCGGACCCACACTTCAGACGCCGGTCATGGGGTCGAACCACGCCGGGCCGTCGCCGAGGGCCTGCTTGATCCGGCTCACGGCGAAGTCCTCCAGGTCCGGCAGGGCGTCCACCGGGAACCAGCCGACCTCCAGCGACTCGTCGTCGTTGACCCGGGCCTCGCCGCCCGTGGCGCGGCAGCGGAAGGAGGTGTCCACGAACTGGCACAGGTCACCGTTCGGGTAGCGCACCGGTTCGAGCGTCTGCACCAGCACCAGCCGCTCCGGCACGCACCGGACCGCGGTCTCCTCGTACACCTCGCGCACCGCCGTCCGCGCGGGCTGCTCTCCCGGCTCGATGATCCCGCCGATGATGGACCAGCGCCCGGTGTCGGCACGCCGGACGAGCAGCACGCGCCGCGCGTCGTCGAACACGATGGCGCTGACGCCGGGGAGGAAGAGCAGCTGCTGTCCTGCCGTGGCCCGCAGGTCGCGGATGAAGTCGGGTGTGGGCATGGGGCGAGCCTAAGGGGCGTCCCGGCCGGGGCTTTGCCGGTGGCACATGTCCGGACGCCGTTCCCGCCGGACACCTCCACACCCGGCCACCGCAGCCGTTACGGTGTGGCGCACCTTGAGCCCGCGCGCGGCCCCGTGCCGTGAACGGTGCCCGTTCGAGCTGGGGGGTCGACGGGATGGTTCCGTCCTCGGGACGTCTCACGGAGGAGCCGCGCGGCAGTGCCGCCGACGCCGCCGGTGTGGTGGTGTTCGGCTGCTGCGCGGCCTGGGCCCTCATCACCGCGACCGGACGCGACGCGCGGCCGGAGGGGATGCTGCTCGCGCTGCTGGCGGTCGCCGCCGGATACGCGTTCGGCCGGATCGGCGGCGCGCTGCTGCCGGTCGCCGTGCCCGCGGCGGCGGCCTTCGCGGGCGCCTTCGCCGCTCTCGCGGCGCCGGAGAGCCTGCCCGGAGCGGTCGTCATGGTGCCCGCCCCCGGCCACGGCGGGGCGGAGACGGCCCAACTGGCGCTTGCCGCGGGCACGGCCTGCTGCGCGGCCTGGGCCGCGCAGCGCAGCGGAACGCGGGCGGTGCTGCGGCTCGCGGTCGCGGGGGTCGCCGTGGCCGCGCTGCTGCTGGGTTCGCCGGTGGGCTGCGCGGTGGTCGTGGTCGTCCTGCTGTGCTCCTCGGCGGTCGCGCGGACGCGGCGCCGGGTGCCCGTGCTGGCGGGCTGCGCGCTGACGGCGGCTCTGGTGACCGGCGGCACGGTGGCGATGGCCGGGGACGCGCTGCCCGACGGGCCGGCGGTCGTCCTGGAGGGGCGGCTGACGGAACACCGGGTGCTGCTCTGGCGGGACGCCCTCGGGCTGACGGCCGAGCGGCCCGTGCTCGGCATCGGACCGGACGGTTTCGGTGCGTTGAGCGAGACCGTGAGGGACACCCCCGGATCGGACGGCAAACCGCACTCGGCACCGCTGCAACTGGCCTCGGAACAGGGCCTCCCGGGAGTGGCGCTGCTGGGGGCCGCGTTCTGCTGGACGCTGGTGGCCCTGAGCCGCTCGCCGCGCTCCACCCCGGTCGTCCTGACCGCCGGCGCCTCGCTGACGGTCCTGGCCGCGCTGGCGGGTGTCGGCAACGCGCTGAGCTTCCCGCAGGTGACGGTCGCGGCCGGGCTCCTCGCGGGCGTCGCCACCTCCCGCCCGTTGACGTACGGGACGATCCCGGAGCCCGCCGCGGCGGCTCCCGACGGTGCCCTGCCGGCGGTCCACCGGGAGGGCGACGGGAGGCCCGCGGAGGGCGCTCCCGGGAGCTGAGGTCAGCCGCGGGCGGGGCTCACCGCGCCCAGGAGCCGGCCCTCGGCGTAGGCCGGCGCGGCCACCGGCAGGCCGGTCTCCCGGCCGTTCTGCAGCACCACGAGCCCGTCCCCCGGAGTGGCTTCCAGCCGGGGCCCGGCGCCGATGCGGCGCAGCGCCTGCGCGGCCACGGCACCGGCCGAGCCGTACAGGGTGACCGCCGGCCCGCCCGGCCGCCGGACGGCGGCCAGGATGCGCTCGGCGACCAGTTCGTAGTGGGTGCAGCCGAGCACGACGGCCCGGACCCCGGGCGGGGTGAGCGCCGCGGCGGCGGCCAGGGCCGCGTCGATCTCCGTCTCGTCGGCGCGCTCCACGGCGTCCGCGAGTCCGGGGCAGGGGACCTCCGTGACGGGCACGCCGTCCGCGAAGTCCCGGATCAGGCGCCGCTGGTAGGGGCTGCCGGTGGTGGCGGGGGTGGCCCAGATGGCCACCGGGCCGCCGGCCGCCGCGGCGGGCTTGATCGCCGGTACGGTGCCGACCACCGGCAGGGCGGGCTCCAGTTCGGCGCGGAGGGCGGGCAGCGCGTGCACGGAGGCGGTGTTGCAGGCGACGATCAGCGCGTCCGGCCGGTGCGCGGCCGCCGCTCTCGCGCAGGCCAGGGCGCGGGCGGTGACGTCCTCGGGGGTGCGCGGGCCCCACGGCATGCCGGCGGGGTCGGAGGAGAGCACCAGGGCCGCGTCGGGCCGCAGTGCGCGCACCGCGGCCGCGGCCGCCAGCAGGCCCAGGCCGGAGTCCAAGAGCGCGATCTTCACCGGGCAACCTTATGCGATGGGCGCCGGGCCCCCGCAAGGGAGGCCGGCGGCCGCTCCGGGCACTCGGATGACCGGCACCGAAACGCGGAGCGGGTCACCGCCGCGACTCTCCGCGTCCGGCAGACTTCCCGGAGTGACCATCCTTACCTCGATCGCCGTTCTGTCCCTGGCCGCCTGGGGGTGGCTCCTGCTGGGCCGCGGGTTCTTCTGGCGGACCGACGTCCGGCTGCCGGAGCGCAGGGAGCCCGCCCGGTGGCCGCCGGTGGCCGTGGTCGTACCGGCCCGGAACGAGGCCGCCGTGCTGCGGGACAGCCTCACCTCCCTGCTCGCCCAGGACTATCCCGGGCACGCCGAGATCGTCCTGGTGGACGACGGCAGCACCGACGGCACCGGGGACGTCGCCCGGGCGCTGGCCGCCCGTCCGCCGCTCTCCGTGCGCCGGGGCGGGCTGCCGCTGACCGTCGTGTCCCCCGGTGAGCCGGAGCCGGGCTGGACGGGGAAGATGTGGGCGGTGCGGCACGGGGTGGCCACGGCCCGGTCCCTGATGCCGGACCTGGAGTACCTGCTGCTGACCGACGCGGACATCACCCACCACCGCGACAGCCTGCGCGACCTGGTGAGCGCCGCGAGCCACTCGGGGCTCGACCTGCTCTCCCTCATGGCGCGGCTGCGGACGGTGACCCCCTGGGAGCGGCTGGCCGTCCCGGCCTTCGTCCTCTTCTTCGCGCAGCTCTACCCCTTCCGCCGGGTCAACCGGCCGGACTCCCGCACGGCCGCGGCCGCCGGCGGCTGCATGCTGCTGCGCGACGAGGCCGCCCAGAGGGCCGGCTATCCGGAGTCGGTGCACGACGCGGTCATCGACGACGTCGCCCTGGCGCGGGCCGTGCGGGACGGCGGCGGGCGGATCTGGCTGGGGCTGGGCGACCGGGTGCGCAGCGTGCGCGCGTATCCGCGGCTGCGGGACATCCGGGAGATGGTGGCCCGCTGCGCGTACACCCAGCTCCGGCACAGCCCGGCTCTGCTGATGCTGACGGTGCTCGGTCTGCTGCTGGTCTACGCGGTGCCGCCGGTCGCGCTGCTGGCGGGCCTGGCGGCCGGGGCCCCGGGGGCGGCGGTGGCGGGCGGCCTGGCGTGGGCGGTGATGGCGGGGACGTATCTGCCGATGCTGCGCTACTACGGGCTGCCGCCGAAGGTGTCGCCGCTGCTGCCGTTCACGGCGGTGCTCTATCTGGCGATGACCGTGGAGTCGGCGGTACGGCACGCACGGGGCCGGGGGGCGGCCTGGAAGGGGCGGGTGTACACGGCGCGGCCCGGCACCGCCGAGGAGGGTGCCGGGCCGTGAGGAGCGCGGTGGCGGCCGGAGCCGGGCCGGGGCCGCCGGTCCGTCACTTCCGGCCGGGTGTCCAGTTCATGCCCCAGCCGTACGCGTAGTCGACGGTGCGCTGGGGGCTGACGCCGCGCTCCGGCACCAGGTAGCGGGCCTCCCGCCGGACCGTCAGGTCGCCGCCCTCGTTGGTGAGCAGGGCCAGGGCGGCGACGGTGGAGGGCACGGTGCACTCGTCGAGGGAGAAGTCGACCGGGGCGCCGTGCTGCGGCTGGAGGGTGACCGTGGCGTGGAGATCGGCGAAGCTGCGGGCGCCCTCGTAGATGGTGACGAAGATCAGGATGCGGCGGAAGTCGTGCTTGTGGTCGAGGTTGATGGTGAGGTTCTCGCCGGTGGCGACCGCGCCGGTGCGGTCGTCGCCGTCCAGGTGGATGAACGGCGGCCGGTGCAGTGAGCCGTAGGCGTTGCCGAGGGCCTGGACGACGCCCTTGCTGCCGTCCCGCAGTTCGAAGAGCGCGCACAGGTCGAGGTCGAGGTCGGCGTGCATGGCCATCGCCCGGCCCAGCTTGCTGCCCCAGCCCTTGAACTGCTTGCGCGTCTCCCAGTTGAGGTTGACGCGCAGGGCGCCCGAGGTGCCGCCCTGCTTGCTGAGCGAGACGGTGGGCGACGCCTTGGTCAGCGTCACCTTGGAGAGGCTGACGGGCGCGGCCGGAGGAGCCGGGGGCGCGGGAGCCGGCGCGGGCGCCGGGGTGTGCACCGGCGCGCTCGGCGGGGCGGCAGGGGCGGGCGCGGGCGGCGCCGGGGGCGGCACGGGCGGCGCGGCGGGAGCCGCGGCGGCGGGCCCGGGCTCGTCGACGGTGATCCCGTAGTCGGTGGCCAGCCCCTCCAGCCCGGAGTCGTACCCCTGCCCGACGGCGCGGAACTTCCAGGCGCCCTGGCGGCGGTAGAGCTCTCCGAGCACGAAGGCGGTCTCGACGGTGGCGTCCTCGCTGTCGAAGCGGGCGATCTCCGCGCCGCTCACCGCGTCCAGGACCCGGATGTGGAGCCCCGGCACCTGCCCGAAGGCGCCGCCGTCCGCGGAGGCGGCGAGGACGATGGTCTCGACGGCCTGCTCGGTCCGGGCGAGATCGACCTCCAGGGTGTCGGTCACCAGGTCGCCGGAGGGGCGCTTGCCGGTGTGCCGGACGGCGCCGGAGGCGTGCGCCGGCTGGTTGTAGAAGACGAAGTCCGCGTCGGAGCGGACCTTCCCGGACCCCTGGAGCAGCAGGGCGGAGGCGTCCGCGTCCGGTACGCCGGGGCCCGTGCGCCAGCCCAGTTCCACCCGCACCGCCGGTGCCGGAACCGGGACATTGGTGCCCTTGCGCATCGCCATGCCGCTCCCCCTCGATCTCTCGGGTCTCTTCGTTCTCTTCCGCCGGGCCGCGTCCGCGGCACGACTTCGTCCGGGAACAACCTATGACCGGCCGCCGTGATGCGGTACCGCGACTCCCCCCGGGGGCTTCCCGTCATCCCTCCGTCACCGGCGCGGAACCAGGTCTTCACCCCGCGCGGGGCGGCCCGGTGGAGGTTTCGTCCGGTTCCGTCCCCTTGCTGCTCCACAGCCGCTCCGAACTCGCGAAACAACCCCCTTACTGCTCTCCCCAATAGGCACATCATGGGCTTAACTTATGCAGCATGACCTCCCCCCGCTCCACCTATGGCGGCGGTTACTACTCCGCGTCCGCCTTCCCCGACACCCCGATCTACGACAGCCTCGTCGCAGAGCGGGGTACCCCGCAGATCGCGCCGATCCGTGTGCCGGCGGCATACGACACCGGCGGCAATCTGCCCGCGCTGCCGTCGGCGCTCCCCGCGCTGCCGGCCGCCCCCTCCCAGCCCTCGCAGGGATACGGCTACGGCTACCCGGGACCGCAGCAGCAGGCGCCGCTCCAGCAGGCGCCCGCGCCGTACATCCCGCAGCAGGCCGGCGCCCCCCGCGGCTATCCCGGACCACAGCAGTACCAGGGCGGTCAGGGCGGCGGCACGGGCTACGACGCGATGCGCCCGGCGACTCCCCGGCCGGCCGCCCCGCGCCCGGCGGCCCCGCGCCCGGCGCCCGGCCCGTACGAGGATCCGTACGGCCAGCAGCGCCCGTACTACCAGGGCCGCGGCTACTGACGGCACCGGCCGGGGCGCCCGGTTGACCGTCCGGACACGGCACGGACCGGGTGGCACACTGCTCCCCATGGCGACCCCCTCCCTCCGCGCGCTGCACGTCCATCCCGTCAAATCCCTCGCGGGCCACGCCCCTGACGAGGCGGTGGTCGAGCCGTGGGGGCTCGCCGGGGACCGCCGATGGCTGCTGACCGGCGCGGACGGCACCGTGCTCACGCAGCGGAGCGTTCCGGGGCTGGCACGTCTCCGGGCGGTGCCCCTGGGGGACGGCGGTATCGAGGTCACCGCGCCGGGCCGGGAGCCGCTCCGCGTCACGGTGCCGGACTCCGGCCCGACCGTGCCCGTGAAGATCTTCCGGGACAAGGTCGAGGCGGTGCCCGCCGGCCCGGCGGCCGACGCCTGGTTCGGTGCCCGCCCGGGCGCCGGGACCCGGCTGCTGTACCTGGACGACCCGGCGCACCGCCGCCCGGTCGACCCTGCATACGGACGGCCCGGGGAGACGGTGAGCTTCGCCGACGGCTTTCCGCTGCTGCTCACCACCACCGCGTCCCTGCGGGCCCTGAACGCCTGGATCGCGGAGGGCGACCACGCGCACGAGGGACCGCTGCCGATGAACCGTTTCCGGCCGAACGCCGTCATCGGCGGCACCGAGCCGTGGGAGGAGGACGACTGGGCCGCCGTGCGGATCGGCGAGGTCGTGTTCCGGGTCGTCAAGACCTGCGCCCGTTGCGTGATCACGACCACCGACCAGCGGACCGCCGAGCGCGGCAGGGAGCCCTTGCGCACCCTCGCGCGGAAACGGAACGCCGGCGGCCGGCTGCTGTTCGGCCAGAATCTGATCCCGGAGGGGACCGGTACGCTCCGGCTGGGCGATCCGGTGCGGGTCGTCGCCCGGCGCTCCGGGTGACCGCGGAGGGCGCCGCGCGGCCGCCGGCCGGGTCCGGTTCCGCGCGCACTCCCGACCGGTCAACTCCCGTCCCCCGCGCACGCTACGGTGGGTCGCCGGAACACACAGCCGGATCCGGCGAACAGACGCACGCACGAGGTGGGGGCACGGCAGCAGCATGGCACCACAGGGCACGGTCCAGGTGACGTACACCGGCACGTCGCGGTGGCGGCGCCGGACGGGCGAGTACGCCTCCCTCGCCGCGGCCCTGGAGGCCGCCGGGGACGGCGACGTGCTCTCCATAGCCCCCGGCACCTACCGGGAGAACCTCGTCGTCGAGCACGCGGTCACGCTCCGCGGCTCCGGCGGCGGCCGCGGCTCGGTACGGATCGCCCCGATCGACGGAGTGGCGCTGACCGTGCGCGCCTCCGCCGCCGTGCACGACCTGCACCTGGAGGGGCAGGACTCGTCCGCCCCCGCGCTGCTCGTGGAGGACGGCACCGCCGAGATCACCGGCATCCGGGTCGCCACCCGCTCCGCCGCCGGCATCGAGGTCCGCGGCGGCGCCCGGCCCACCGTGCGGCGCTGCACCGTCGACAACCCCGGCGGCACCGGCTTCAGCGTCCTCGGCGGCGCGGGCGGCATCTTCGAGGACTGCGAGGTGCTCGCGGCCGGGCAGTCCGGCGTCTCCGTGCACGACGGGGCGCACCCGCGGCTGGAACGCTGCCGCGTCCACCACGCCTCCGGCTCCGGCATCTCCCTCACCGGCGAGGGCAGTTCCCTGGAGGCGTTCGGCTGCGAGGTGTACGAGATCAAGGGCGCGGGCCTGCGCGTCGCCTCCCGGGCCACCGGCCACCTCACCGGCTGCACGGTCCACCGCACCTCCGGCGACGGGATCACCCTCGACACCGACGCCTCCCTCACCCTCTCCGACTGCGACATCCACGACATCCCGGAGAACGCGGTCGACCTGCGCTCGCGCTCCGTCCTCACCCTCACCCGCACCAAGGTGCGCCGCTTCGGCCGCAACGGGCTGTCCGTCTGGGACCCCGGCACCCGGGTCGACGCCCACCAGTGCGAGATCCACGACAGCACCGGCGACTACCCGGCGGTGTGGGTCAGCGACGGCGCCGCCGTGGTCCTGGAGTCCTGCCGGCTGCACGACGTGCCCGACGCCCTCTTCGTCCTCGACCGCGGCTCCCGCGCCGACGTGGTGGACAGCGACCTCTCGCAGGTGCGCAACACGGCCGTCTCGGTGAGCGACGGGGCCACCGTGCAGCTCGACGACTGCCGCATCCGGGAGGCCGCCACCGGCGCCTGGTTCCGCGACCACGGCACCGGCGGGGTCCTCTCCGGCTGCACCGTCGACTCCACCGCCACCGGCGTCATCGTCACCAAGGGCGCCGACCCCACCGTCGAGCGCACCACGGTCAACTCCCCCACGGAGGCGGGCTTCTACGTCTCCGCCGAGGGCCGCGGCACCTTCACCTCCTGCCGGGTCACCGGCAGCGGCGGCTACGGCTTCCACATCATCGACGGCTGCCGGACGGCACTCACCCGCTGCCGCACCGAGCGGTGCGCCCGCGGCGGCTACGAGTTCGCCGAGGCGGGCCCGGTCAGCGAGGACTGCACCAGCGACGAGAGCGCGGTCGCGCCCGCCGCCCCGACGACGGCGGCGACCGGCACGGCACCGGTGTCCGGCTCGGCGGACGTGTCCGCGGGGCTGCTGGGCCCGGTGCCCGAGCGGCGCACGGCCACCGTCCCGGCGGTCCCGGCCGCCGAGCCGGCGGCACCGGCGGCGGCCGCCCCGGACGCCCGGCCGGCGGACGAGGTGCTCGGCGAACTCGACACCCTGGTCGGCCTGGAGAGCGTCAAGCGGGAGGTGCGCGCCCTCACGGACATGATCGAGGTCGGCCGGCGGCGGCAGGAGGCGGGGCTCAAGGCCGCCTCCGTCCGGCGCCATCTGGTCTTCACCGGCTCCCCCGGCACCGGCAAGACGACCGTCGCCCGCCTCTACGGCGAGATCCTGCACTCCCTCGGGGTGCTGGAGCGCGGTCACCTCGTCGAGGTGTCCCGGGTGGACCTGGTCGGCGAGCACATCGGCTCCACGGCCATCCGCACCCAGGAGGCCTTCGAACGGGCGCGCGGCGGCGTGCTGTTCATCGACGAGGCGTACGCGCTGTCCCCGGAGGACTCGGGGCGCGACTTCGGCCGGGAGGCCATCGACACCCTGGTGAAGCTGATGGAGGACCACCGGGACTCCGTCGTGGTCATCGTCGCCGGGTACACCGCCGAGATGGAGCGCTTCCTCACCGTCAACCCGGGCGTCGCCTCCCGCTTCTCGCGGACGATCACCTTCGGCGACTACGCGCCCGAGGAGCTGCTGCGGATCGTGGAGCAGCAGGCGGAGGAGCACGAGTACCGGATCGGCGAGGGCGCGGCCGAGGCCCTGCTCAAGTACTTCACCGTGCTGCCCAAGGGCCCGGCGTTCGGCAACGGGCGCACGGCACGGCAGACGTTCGAGGCGATGGTGGAGCGGCACGCGGGCCGGGTCGCCCAGTTGTCCGAGCCGACCACCGACGAGCTGACGCTGCTGTACCCGGAGGATCTGCCGGATCCCGGCTGAGCGGCGCCGGGGCGCCGCCGCCGGGCTCCGCTCAGCCGCCGGTGCGGCTCAGCCGCCCGGTGCCCCTCCGGCGGCGCGGGGCCTCGGCAGGTCCGGGAGCCGGTCCAGCAGCGCCGCCCGTTCCTCGGCGAAGACGGGGTCGGCCTGGTATTCGAAGTGGCCCAGGATCGGCGCGGGGAGCGGGTGTTCGGGCGTGCGGCCGTAGGCGAGCGGGTCCTTGAGCGGGCCGCGGTCCACGTCGGGCCCCGGGGGGTCGTCGGCGCAGGCGGGGCCGGGGAGGTTGACGGGTCCGCCGATGGGGTCCGTCTCCCGCCACAGATTCCGCCAGCAGTCGATCTCGTGGTGCAGGGCGTGCAGCGGCCCGGGCCCGAAGTAGGCGGGGAACCAGCGCCCGTAGAGCCGCTCCAGCGGTGAACCGTAGGTGAGGAGCGCGACCCGGCGGCGGGTGTGCGGGCTGAGCTGCCAGACCGCGGCGGCCGCCAGGACGCTGCCCTGGGAGTGGCCGGAGAGGACGATCCGGCCGCCGGTGGAACGGGTCCAGGTCTCCATCCGCCAGGTCAGGTCGGGGACGGCGCGCTCGGCGTAGCAGGGGGGCGCGAAGGGGTGCGCGGCGCGCGGCCAGAAGGTGCCGACGTCCCAGAGGATGCCGATGGTGCGGCGGACCGCGGCGTCGCGGTAGGCGCGGCGGCCGCCGGCGAGGAAGAGGAGGAAGCCCAGGCCCATCAGCCAGGAGCCGAGCGCCTGCGAGGTCTCGGCGATCGCCTCGACCACGCCGGGCGCGCCGTCGGCGGCACGGCCGGGCACCTCGCCGGTGCTCCACGCCCCGGCGACCGCCACCCCGCCCAGCAGCAGGGTGACCACGGCGGTGGCGCCGAGGAACCAGGGGGCGCAGTCGGTGAGCCGCGCGGTGGCGGTGACGCCGGCGATCCTGCGGGTGCGCGCCGTGTCCTCCGGCTCCCCGGGGTGGCTCGCGCGGACCGCCTCGATCTGCTCGCGCCGCACCCGCCAGGTCTGGCCCGCGAAGTAGGCGGCGATCACGACGAGGACGGCCAGCAGCGGGGGGATCACCGCCGCGTGCCAGGACAGCACGGTCGGCGGCCCGCTGATGTAGCCGTCGTTCATGCCGGGGGTGCCGGGCCCGTCGAGCCAGTCGGCGACCCGCTGGGCGACGCCCCCGGACATCACACCGCCCAGCGCGCAGGCGAACACGGCGACGGCGGCGCCGCGGACGCCGCGCAGCGCCGATCGGCTGTCCGGGTCGGTGCGGTGGAGCCGGTGGCCGGCCCAGGCCGCGGCGAGCACCAGCGCCCCCTGGCCGAGGGCGATGACGCCGAAGGTCTCGTCCCCCGGCAGCAGGCCGCCGGACCGCCAGCCGGGCCGCGACCAGGCCGCGTGCACCGCGGCCAGCACCAGCAGCCCCAGCGCGGTGCCGGGCAGGAAGCGCACGACGGCGCGGTCCAGCCGGTCGTCCGGTACGGACTCGGTGCGCCCCCGGGAGCTCACCACCCAGACGACGAAGAGACCGGCGAGCACCAGCGACACCTCCAGGCACCAGCCGAAGAAGTCGAGCCAGTGCCCGCCGCCGGGCTTGCGGTCGTACCGGGTGGCGGCCGCGGAGAGCGCGGCGGCCACGGTCAGGAAGCCCGCGGCGGTGTGCGCGGCGCGCAGCCGGGCCACCAGACGGCGGCCGTACCAGAAGCCGGGCAGCCGCAGGGCGGGCTGGTGGGCGGCGCCCGGGTCGCCCTCCCGCAGGGGCTCGTGCACCGGCGGGGGCGCCGACTCGTAGGCGCTCCAGGTGTGGTGGGAGAGCCACCAGAGCAGCCCGGTCAGCGCGGCGGGGATGAGCGCGGCCAGCGCCAGGCGGCGGCCGGGCTGGCTCCACCAGCCGCCCTGTTCGGGCGAGAGGAAGCCCAGCCAGGTGCGGCTCCGCGCGCACTCCGTGGAGCCGGCGCACTGCCAGGCCACCAGGTCGAGGGCGACCTCGCAGGCCGCGGCCGTCAGCAGCACGGTCAGGCTGAGGGCGACCAGGCGGATCAGCAGTCCGTACAGCCGGATCAGCGTCCTGCTGCCCGTGGCGGACGGGCGCATCCAGTGCGCCAGGTTGACGACCATGAAGGGCAGTAACAGCAGCCACAGCGCGCGGGCGCCGTTGCCCGAGGTGAGGCCGCCCCAGCAGTACGCCTCCGGGACCGGCTCGCCGCCGTGGCGGCCGGGCTGCCGCTCCGCCCCGGCGTCGTCGGCCCGGCGGTGAATGCCCGCGGTGTTGTCGCCCGTGACGCGCACGGTGCGCGGGTCGTCCAGCACCTCCTGCGGTGTGGCGCCGCCGACGCCGTGCACGAGGAGTTCCAGGGCGAGTCCCCCCGTCCCGCCCTCCGCGTCCGCCGGTGCGCCGTCCCGGTCCTCCGGTCCGGCCGTGTCCGGGTGTGTGACCGCCATGGTGATCTCCCGATCCGTCCGCTGCGCGCACCAGGATCCCGCCCGGCGGCGGGAGTTCGCGGGCGGCGCGGCGGAGGTGAGGCCGGATCGTGACCGGACGCACACGCTCCGGCCACAGGCCGCGGGCGGTGCTCGGCACGGCGCCGGGCCGCCTGCCGTGGGAGGATGGCCGGCGCGACGGGGCGGCCGGCATCCGCCCGCTGACGAGGGACGGGGGCTGAAGTGAGCGAGAGCCAGAACCTGCTGGCGGAGCAGCGGCGGGCACTGATCGTCGACGAGGTCAGGCGGCGGGGCGGTGTCCGGGTCAACGAGCTGACCCGGCGGCTCAACGTGTCGGACATGACGGTCCGCCGCGATCTGGACGCGCTCGCCCGGCAGGGCATGGTGGAGAAGGTGCACGGCGGGGCGGTGCCGGTCGCGGAGGCCAGTTCGCACGAACCGGGTTTCGAGGCGAAGTCCACGCTGGAGCCCACCGCCAAGGAGGAGATCGCCCGCGCCGCGGCGGGGCTGGTGGCCCCCGGCAGCGCCGTCGCGCTGTCCGGCGGGACGACGACGTTCGCGGTGGCCCGCCGGCTGCTGGACATCCCGGACCTGACGGTGGTGACGAACTCCGTGCGGGTGGCCGACGTCTTCCACACCGCCCAGGGCACGGCCGCGTCCGCGCGCCCGGGCGCGCCCCGGCAGGCGCCGGCCACGGTCGTGCTGACGGGCGGCGTGCGCACCCCCTCGGACTCGCTGGTCGGTCCGGTGGCCGACCAGGCCATCCGGTCCCTCCACTTCGACCTGCTCCTCCTGGGGGTGCACGGCATCTCGGCGGAGGCCGGGCTGTCCACGCCCAACCTCGCCGAGGCGGAGACCAACCGCCGGCTGGTGCGTTCGGCGCGGCGGGTGGTGGTGGTCGCGGACCACACCAAGTGGGGCACGGTGGGGCTCAGTTCGTTCGCCTCGCTGGAGGAGGTGGACGTCCTGGTGACGGACCCGGGCCTGTCGCCGGCCGCCCGGGCGGAGATCGCCGAACGGCTGCCGGAGCTGATCGTCGCGGGCGAGGACGACACGGGGCGCGTCACGGACGGCTGACCGCCGTCCCGGCCGGGGGACGGGGCCGGTGCCCGGACCGGGCCGTACGGACGCCCCCGCCCCGCGGCGGGTGTTCCGTCAGCGGCCCCGCCACTCGCCGGTGGCGAGCAGTGTGGTGATCGCGTCGCTGTACGGGGCGATGTCCAGGCCCTGTTCCTCCAGCCAGGCGTCGGAGTAGTACTTGTCGAGATAGCGGTCGCCCGCGTCGCAGATGAGGGTCACGACACTGCCCCGCTCGCCGGCGGCGGCCATCTCGGCCACGATCTTCAGGGCGCTCCACAGCCCGGTGCCGGTGGAGCCGCCGGCCTTGCGGCCGATGGCTGCTTCCAGGGCCCGGACGGCGGCGACGCTGGCGGCGTCCGGCACCTTCATCATCCGGTCGATCGCGCCGGGGACGAAACTGGGTTCCATCCGGGGGCGGCCGATGCCCTCGATGCGCGAGGCGGCCTCGCAGCGGGCGTCCGTGTCGCCGGTCGTCCAGCCCTGGAAGAAGCAGGAGTTCTCCGGGTCGGGGACGCACACGCGGGTGTCGTACTGCATGTAGTGGATGTACCGGGCGATGGTCGCGGAGGTGCCGCCGGTACCGGCGGTGGCGACGATCCAGGCGGGCTCGGGATAGCGCTCCATGCGGAGCTGTTCGTAGATCGATTCGGCGATGTTGTTGTTGCCGCGCCAGTCGGTGGCCCGCTCCGCGTAGGTGAACTGGTCCATGTAGTGGCCCCCGGACTCGGCGGCGAGCGTGGCCGAGACCTCGTACACCGTCCGCGGGTCGTCCACCAGATGGCACCGGCCGCCCTGGAACTCGATCAGCCGCATCTTCTCCCGGCTGGTGGTGCGCGGCATCACCGCGATGAAGGGCACGCCGATCAGCTGGGCGAAGTACGCCTCGGAGACGGCGGTGGAGCCGCTGGACGCCTCGATCACGGGTTTGCCCGGCCGGATCCACCCGTTGCACAGTCCGTACAGGAAGAGCGAACGGGCCAGCCGGTGTTTGAGACTGCCGGTCGGATGGGTGGACTCGTCCTTGAGGTACAGGTCGATGCCCCAGGCGGCGGGCAGCGGGAAGCGCAGCAGATGGGTGTCGGCCGAGCGGTTGGCGTCGGCCTGGACCTTCCGCACGGCATCGTTGAGCCAGGCCCGGTACCCGGGGTCGCTGCGGTCCGTGTCGAGGGTGACGGCCGGACAGCCGGCCCGTTCCTGCTCCGTGGTGCCCACCAGCGCCGCTCCTCGCGTTCACGTCCCGGGCCCGGACGCGCCGGCGCCGGGTCGGCTCGATCATAGGCCGGGACTGGTGTCCGGGGCCGGTCGCGGGCACACTGACCGGCAGGGCGCAATCGAGCGGGGCGGACGGAGCAGTCCGGTCGGGACCTGAGGGGGCGGTACGGATGGCGGAGCCGCAGTTCAAGGCCACACGGGTGGGGATCGGGCACCGGCTGCGCTCCCTGACCCGGGCCGGGCAGGTGCAGATCCGGGACGGCAAGCTGACGCTGATGAACAGCCAGGGCACGGAGATCGACAGCGCACCGGTGCACCTGGTGCGGGCCGACAAGCCCTGGTTCGCGAGCGGCGACGAGGCGCTGGCCACGGTCAACGGCAACCGCTACCGGCTCAAACTGGGCGCGCGCGACCCGGAGCCCGGCGAGGACGGACCGCCCTCGGCGAGCAGCTTCTTCGACGCGGTGCGGACGGCCGGAGGCGACGCCGCCCGCGAGTGAGGTGCGGCGGCGCGAGTTGCGGCCGAGCGGGCCCGGGTCCAGGCTGGTGTGACGTAACCGAGGGTTTACCGGCGGTGACGCTTCTGTGCGGGCCCCGCCGGGCACAGACAGCAGTCACACCCAGGCTTGGGTGCGTTCCGTTGGATGCGTTTCGGTCCCCGAACCTCTCAGGGAGTCGCAGCCGTGATCAGCAAGCCACGCGGGCACTGCACGGTGGAGCTCCTGGCCCTGCCGTCGCGTATCGGCCAGGTACGCAGAATCGTCTCGGCGCATCTCCGGTACTGGCGTCTCGACCCCTTGATCGACGCGGCGGCGCTCGGAGTCACCGAGCTGCTCAGCAATGTCCACCGCCATGCCCAGCCGGACAAGAACTGCACGGTCGAGATCCTTCTGCTGCCGGAGCGCCTGACCGTCTCGGTGCACGACAGTGATCCCCGGGTGCCCCGCGTCCACGCCGCCGGCGCCTCCGCCACCTACGGCCGGGGGCTCTCCATGATCGCTTCCGTCAGTGAGAGCTGGGGGGTGCGGGAACGGGACGGGGGGCGCGGCAAGGCCGTGTGGTTCTCCCTGCACGCACCGGTCACCGCCGGCCCCGGCGCGCCCCCGCCCGCCGCCGGACCGGCCCGCGCCGCGCGGCGGTCCGCCGGGGCGGGGCCGGCCGCCGCTCCGCTGTCCGGCGCCGGTGCACCGCTCCGGCACACCCCGGTGGCGCCGCGCGAACCCGCCGCGGCCGGCGCCCGCGCCCCGGGCTGACCGGCCGCCGGGCCCCGGGCCCGGCCGGTCCGCGCGCCGGGCCCCCGTCCCGTTCCTCAGCCGGCGAGGGTGCCCAGCGGATCGTCCAGGACCGGCTGCCAGGCCAGCTCGGCCGCGCCGACCAGGCTGTTGTGGTCCAGCGCGCACTCCAGCACCGGCACACTGCCGCTCCGGCCCCAGAGGCTGCGTTCGGCGACCACCGCCCGCAGCCGCTCCGGGTCGGCCTTGAGCAGATCCTGGTAGAGGCCGCCGAGCACGATCCGGTCCGGGTTGAGGATGTTGACGAGCCCGGCCAGTCCGAGTCCGAGCCGGGCGACGAGCAGATGGGCGGCGCTCCGTACGGCCGGGTCGCCGTACTCCGTGCGGAGCAGGTCGCGGGAGCGCTGGAGCAGGGAGACCTCCGGGCCGGGGTCGCGCCCGGCGGCCGTCACGAAGGCCAGCGGGTCCGCCTCGACGTCGAGGCAGCCGCGGTTGCCGCAGTGGCACGGGCGGCCGTCCGGGTTGACGGTCAGATGCCCGACCTCCAGGGCGAGGCCCGAACTCCCGGTGTGCAGGCGCCCGTCGAGGACGAGCGCACCGCCGACACCGCGGTGGCCGGTGGCCACGACGAGCAGGTCGCGGGCGCCGCGGCCGGCGCCGTGCCGGTGCTCGGCGAGCGCCGCGAGGTTGACGTCGTTGCCGGCGAAGACGGCCGGGCCGCCGGGAGAGCCGGGGCTGCCCGGAGTGCCGGGGCTGCCGGGAGTGCCGGGGAGGATGCCCGCGTCGCGTACCGCCTCGCGGAAGAGCTCCCGGACCGGCGCGCCCACGGGCCAGGCGAGATGGAGCGGGTTGAGGGCGGTGCCCTCCGGCTCGGCCACCGCCGAGGGGACGGCCAGCCCGGCGCCCACGCAGCGGCGGCCGCTCTCCGCGAGCAGCCCGGCCCCCGCCTCGACGACGGCCGCGAGGACGTGCCCGGGGTCGGCCGGTACGTCCTGGCAGCCGGGCGCGGTGGCGACGATGCGGCCGCCGAGCCCGACCAGCGCGGCGCGGAAGCCGTCGGCGTGCACCTGCGCCGCCAGCACCACCGGTCCCCCGGCGTCGACGGCCAGCCGGTGCGAGGGCCTGCCCTGTGCTCCGGCGGCGCCGCCCGGCCGGGAGTCCACCGTGATCAGCCCCAGCGCCTCCAGCTCGGCGGCGACGGCTCCGGCGGTCGCCCGCGTCACCCCGAGCTCCGCCGTGAGGACGGCACGGGTGGGCGCCCGTCCGGTGTGTACGAGCTCCAGCGCCGGTCCGAGGGCGTTGCGGCCTCTCTCCAGCCGTGTTGTCCGAGATGGGGTCACCCCCCTATTCTCACTTTGTGCCGACCCTGAACAAAATACGGACGCTCTGTTCGGGCGGAAAGGGCGGCGACACCGCCGGTCCCGTACCGAACCGGCTGCGTACCGCGCTCACCCTCTTCTTCGCCCTGGACGGCTTCGTCTTCGCCGGCTGGGTCGTCCGCATTCCCTCGGTCAAGGAGCAGACCGGCGCCACCGCGGGCGACCTCGGCCTGGCCCTGCTCGGCGTCTCCGCGGGCGCGGTGGCCACCATGACGGTCACCGGCCGCCTCTGCGACCGCTTCGGCACCGCGCGGGTGACGGTCGCCAGTGCCGCCCTGCTCTCGCTGAGCGTCGCGCTGCCGGCCCTCACCCACTCCGTGCTCGCCCTGGGGCTGGTGCTGCTGCTGTTCGGCACCGGGTACGGGGCCGTCAACGTGGCCATGAACAGCGCGGCCGTGGACCTGGTGGCCGCGCTGCGCCGCCCCGTGATGCCGTCGTTCCACGCCGCGTTCAGCCTCGGCGGCATGGTCGGGGCGGGCCTGGGCGGCCTGGTCGCCGGGCAGCTCTCCGCCGCCCGGCATCTGGCCGCGCTGAGCCTCGTCGCCCTGCTCGTCACCGTGGCCGCGGGGCGCGTCCTCCTGGCGCACCCGATTCCCGTTCCGGAGCGCGCCCTCGCCCGTACGCCTCGCGCGGACTCCGGCGCCCGCACGGCCGTACGCGCTCCCCGGCACACCACCCGCACCCGCCGGGCGGTGCTCCTCTTCGGCTTCATCGCCTTCTGCACCGCGTACGGCGAGGGCGCGCTGGCGGACTGGGGCGCGCTCCACCTCCAGCAGGACCTGGCGGCCCACCCGGGTGTCGCCGCCGCGGGCTACGCCCTCTTCGCCCTGGCCATGACGGTGGGCCGGCTGACCGGCACCGCGCAGCTGCTGCGGCTCGGCCGGACCCGCGCCCTCGTGGCCGGCGGCGCGACGGCCGCCGCCGGGATGCTGCTCGGCGCGCTGGCGCCCACCGTCTGGCTCGCCCTGCTCGGTTTCGCGGTGACGGGGCTGGGGCTGGCGAACGTCTTCCCCGTCGCCGTCGAACGGGCCGGGGCGCTCGCGGGCCCGAGGGGCGTGGCCACCGCCTCCACGCTCGGCTACGGCGGCATGCTGCTCGGCCCGCCCGCCATCGGCTTCCTGGCCGACTGGTACTCCCTGCCCGCCGCGCTCACCACCGTCGCGGTGCTGGCGGGGCTGTCCGCGCTGGCCGCCCCGCTCCTCGGACGGACGGTGAGCCCGGAGGCCGGGCCCGCGAACGGCCCGGGAGGCTGACGCCCCGGACGACGGCTCCCCCACCGGACGGTGGACCCCGGGCGTGCCCGGAACGGGCCGCCCGGGACGCGCCGCCGGGACGGGCTCACTGCAGCAGCCGGACCGCCAGCAGCAGCACCCCGCCGGCCGCCAGGCACAGCACGCCCCGCCGGAGCCACCGGTACTTCACCGCCAGGATCAGCCCCAGGGTGCACGACTGCTCCACCATCCAGCGCTGCGGCTCCCGGCCCGCCCGCGCCACCCGGGGCAGCAGCGCCTCCGCCGACGCACCGCCCGGGAACCGTGTCAGGTCCGCGAAGAAGGTTCCGTCGGCGGTGGCCGCCGCGGCCACCGGGCGGCCGGGCGGGCGCCTGCGCGGCACCACCACGGCCGCCAGCATGACCACCCCCGCGGTCCACAGCAGCACCCCGGCCGCGGCGGCGGCCGCCGGCAGGGCCGGCAGCCCGTCCCCGTACCAGGTCAGCACCATGACGAGGACCGCCATCGCCCCGGAGAGCAGGATCGACGCCTTGGTGTCGGCCCGGCCCATCTCCTCCCGCACCGTGTTGAGCAGGCGCTCGGCGACGAGGTGCGCGCCGGGCCCGGCCGGCCGGCGCTCGCCGCGGGCGTCCGGGGGTCCGGCGCCCGGGAGCCCGGCCGGCGGGCCGGCGGGCGCCGGGGTGCCGGCCGGGCTCCCGCCCGCACCCGCCGGTGGCGTCGTCGTCATCCGTCACCCCCCGCCGGGCCGCGCCGGGCCGGTGCCCGGGCCGCTGCCACCGCCCGGACCGTCCTCCCGCTCCGCCTCCCAGAAGGGCCGTGGCCGCGCCGGCTCGCGCCCGCCGGCCGCGCCGCCGCCGGCGTCCAGGACGCGGTGCGACGCGTCCCCGGCCGTCTCGACGACCCGCCGGGTGCCGGTGCGCAGGAACTCCACCACGGCCTGCGCCTGGTCGCCGAGCTGCCAGGTCTCCAGGAGATTGCCGTCGATCAGCCGTCCGATGAGCTCCATCGAGTCCTGGCGCGCCTCGCGCTGCTCGTTCCGCAGCATGGCGTGGATCTTCGGCAGCTCCTGCGGGCTCCGGGCCATCATCTCGGCCATGAGGGCGGTCTCGCCGCGCTCCAGGGCACCCTGGAAGTGCGCGGTCCACTCGCGGATGCTGTTCCGCTCGCCCTCGTCCTTCAGCCGCCGCAGGTCCTGGTCGATCCGCTCCAGCACCGTCAGGTGCCGGGCCTCGACCACCCGTTCGGTGTGCCGGACCGTCAGCTCGTCCGGGCTGATGTCCGCGAACACCTCGAGCTCCAGGCCGAACGCGCTGCCCGGGTCGCTGCCGCCGAGCGCTTCGCCGACCGCCTCGTTCGCGGCCTTCACCTCGTGGACGGCGTACCGCCGGGTGACCTCGCGGAGCCGCGACTCCAGTTCGGGGATCATCAGCTGGGCCACGTCCGACACCTGGCTGGTCGCCACCGTGTACGGGTCGCGCACGCGCCAGCGGACCTTGACCCGGGCCGGGAAGAACAGGGCGCTGTCGGCGGTCGGCAGTTTCACCTCGAACTGCGCGACGTGCCAGCCGAGCTGGACGTCCACCACCGTGTAGGGCCGGGAGAAGAAGCGGAGCCAGTGCCCGCGGTCGCCCTCGGGGTTCACCACCCGCGTGGAGCGCATGCGGTAGTAGAGCACGGAGGCGACCTGGGCGCTCGGGTGCCGGTAGGGCCACTTCGGGGTGTACTCGCGGACGAACGGGCCGGCGAGGTCCTGCGACGGACCGGCCACGGCGGGCCGGGGTCTGTGGGCGGATACCGGCCCGCCGGGGGCCTGCGCGGGCAGCCCGGGCAGCCCTGTGCGGGACTGGTGCGGTTGGACGGTCATGGTGCGGTGTTCCCTTCCCCTGGTGCCAGTGCTTCCCGGACCCGCGCGGTCACCGCCGGGTCGACGGACTCGTCGGGGTCCCGCTCCAGCCGGGCCGCCAGATGGCGCAGGCGTTCCCGGCCGGGCTCGTCGGCGGCCACCAGCGGCAGGAACCGGCAGAGTTCCTCCAGCAGCGCCGTGTCCCGCTCCCCCCGGCGGATCCAGTCCGTGAGCGCGGTGAGTACGGCGTCGCGGGACCGGCCGTTGTCCAGCGCGAACCGCACCAGATCGGCCAGCCGGTGGCGCTCGCCCGGTTCGACCGCCAGCAGGGCGGCCACCAGCGGCCGGCTCAGATACGGCTCCAGCTCCGTCCGGTCCTCCAGCCCCCACAGCGCCCAGGCCCGCATCGACACGGCGCCCACCACGCAGAGCAGGCCGAGGTCCCGGCGGCTCGCCCGTCCGTCGCCGAGCCAGCGCCCGATGCGGGTGACGACGGTGCCGGGCGCGGGGCCGGCGAGCAGCCGGACGACGCTGTAGGCGGTGTCCTCCAGCAGGCCCCAGTCCGTCTCCGTCTCCGCCGCGCCGCCGTCCCGGTCCGAGGCGGCACCGGCCAGCCGGCCCAGCTCGTCGAGGCCGGCGGTGAGCGACTCCTCCACGGAGCCGTAGCCGTGCACCAGCGCGGCGGTGCGGCGCAGCAGCGGGTCCGTGCCCCGGGCCCAGCCGCGCACCAGGGCGCGTGCCGCTCCCCGGACCGCCTCGTGGCGGGCACCCTCGGCGGTCGCCGTGGCGGCGGCCATCCGCTGGGACGCGGAGTCGGCGGCGGCCATCGGCAGCACCAGTTCGGCCAGCACGTACGGGTAGTCGCGCCAGGACAGCGCACCGGTGGCCACCGCGGCCGGCACCCAGACGGCGGGCCGGGAGTCGTCGCACAGGGTGCGCAGCCAGCGGGAGAGCGGGCCGCGCGCGTTGTGGTGCTGGTCCCAGATGTGGCCGAGGACGGCCGAGGACAGCGCGCGGCCCTGGAAGCGGACCGTGCGCACCGGCACCTCGACGTCCCCGACCGGTGCCGCGCCGTCCTCCAGCACCGCGCGGGCGGCGGTCAGCCGGGCCTGGAGGTTGTCGGTGAACAAGGGCCGGCCGGGTACCTCCTCGGGGGCCCAGGTCGCGGCGAACTCCCAGGCCAGTTGTTCGGCCGCCTCGGCCGCGACACTGTACGGGGCGCCGTTGTACACGGCGAGCGCGCTCCGGAAGGCGGCGGGACGGAGGGTCGTCAGCGCGGTGCCCAGGCTGCCGCCGCGGCCGGCGCCGGCGAACCAGGCCCGGGCCTGCCGGGCGGCGAACCCGGCGCACTCGGCGCGCAGCCCGTCGTCCGTCAGTTCGTCCTTGGCGTGGCGCGCCAGCAGCCCGGCGAGGGTGACGGCCTCGTGGGGGCGCAGCTGTTCCAGCCCGAGGGCCCCGGTCACGTCCTCGCCGCAGGAGACGGCGACCGCGCGTTCGACGGCTTCGGTGCCGCCGGCGCCGAGGAGGGGGCGCAGATGGCGGCGGAGGACGCTCTCCGCGTCCGGCGGCCGGAAGAGGGTGCCGTAGCGGCCGCGCAGCAGTTCGTCGGCGAAGTCGCCCGCGTCCACGACGAGGACGGCGTAGGCGTCGCGTGCGGTGAGCAGGTCGCGCAGCCGGTCGAGGTGGATCTCGGCCGGGCGGGCCCCCGCGGCGCTCCGTGCCGGGTGGTCCCCGCCGGTGGTCCCGGCCGGGGTGTCGCCGGCTCCGGCCCGGGCGGGGAAGCCGTCCACGGCGATCTCGGTGAGGTAGCCGTGGCCGTCCTGGATGTCCGTGTCGGCGATCCGGTCCAGCTCGGTGCGCGGGTCCATGCGTTCGACGGTGCCGCGGGTGAGCTCGTCGAGGAGGGAGAGCGCCGCGTAGCCGCGGCCGGTGCCGGGGTCGCCGCAGAGCGCGATGATCCGCCGTTCCGTGAGCAGGGCGCGGAGTTCCCCGTAGCCCGGGGGTTCGGCGAAGACGAGGCGCAGGGCGCGCAGTTCGTCCCGCGGTACGGCGCCGGAGACCAGAGAGGGACGGCCGCCGAACTGGTAGACGTCGCCGACGTGGACGGCGCCCGCCGCGCTGTCCACGACCGTGTTCGCGCCGTGCACCGTGAAGTTGGCGCGAGCCTCGCGCACCGCCTGCACGGCGTCCGCTCCGCCGCCGGCCGGGCCGCGCGGCCCCTGGAGGGCACGCGGCCGTTCCGGGGAGGCGCCGGCCTTGTCCTCGCCCGGCTCGTCCCGGCCGGGGCCGGCCGCGGCGTCCCTGCCGCCGGCGGCCGGTGCCGCGCCCGCTTCCTCGTCGCTCACCGGGCCCCGCCCCCGCCCGTGCGCCGCTTCCGCCCCTGCTCGACCGCGGTGGAGCCGGCCTCGAAGGTGTTGCCGTCGATGACGGTGTTGTCCCCGTCGATCTGCTCGAAGACGTACTTGGGCGCCTCCCGGCGCGGTTCCGGCGGTACCGGTCGCCGATCCTTCTCCTGATCGGTCTCACCGGTACCGCCGGGCGCGCCCGTCCGGGACCCCTCCCCCGAAGGGTTCCCGGTGGCCGGGGCCGGTCCCGCCGCGGGCAGCGGGGGGACCGGCAGTCCGGGGACGTGGAACCAGGCGGTCAGCCCGGCCTGCTTGACCTCCACCGGCGCGGGCCGGTAGTGCTCGGGCTCGACGAACCGGCCGCCCTCGGCGACGACCGACTGGTACAGCCAGTCGGAGACGACGAACACGAGGTCGGAGCGGGGCGCCGCCGCCAGGACCCGGCGCGCGGCGGCACTGTCGCACAGCCCGCACGCCTGGTCGACGGCCGAGCCGGCCAGTCCGCGGCCGTCGTCGGCCACCGGCCCCGCGTGCATCCCGATCCGGAGCCGCAGCCTGGCGTCCGGGCGGCCGCCCCGGTTGTGCTCGCGCAGCCCCTGGTAGATCTCCTCCAGCCACAGGCCGACCATGGCCTCCGGCGGCGTCGCCGGGTCGGTCGCCAGCAGCACCCCGTCGCCGCGGTCCTCCAGGTGCACCCGGTCCGCGGGCAGGTCCACCGCGCAGAGCGCGTCCTCGACCAGCCGGTACACCGTGTCGCGCAGATGGAGCTTGCCCCGCAGGTCCCGCTGGGAGGAGCCCTCCGCGTCCACACTGACGATCAGCCGGTTGACGGCTTGTCTGGTCCCCACTGGTACTCCTCGGCTGCGTGGCGTGCTCGACGGGACCAGACTGGCCCGGGCACGGCGCCCCGTCCGTAGCCGTTTACACAGTTGGACGCATCTCGCCGCTGCCGCCCCGCGTGCCGCTCGCGCCGGGCCCGGCGGCCCGGCGGCCGGATCCGGCTATCCGGCCCGTCCGGACTCGCCGGTGGACTCGCCGCGGGCGAGGAGCCGCAGCAGCGCGGGGTTCTGCACCACCAGACGGCGGTGCGCCGTGCTGACCACGCCCTGCTCGCGCAGCAGCCGCAGGGCCTTGGCGACGGCCTCCCGGGTGGTGCCGATCGCGGCGGCGAGATCGTGCTGGGGCATGGGCAGGGCGATGACCACCCCGCCGCCCTCGGCCGAGGCGCCCGCCCGGTCGGACAGTTCGACGATCCGCGCGGCCAGCCGCCGCAGGACGTTCTCGGAGGCCAGGGCCCGGCGTTCGCCGTCGGAGCTGCGCAGCCGGGAGCTGAGCTGCCGCATGATCGGGCCGTTGGCGGCGGGGTGCGTGGCCAGGAAGCCGCGGAACCGGTCGCCGGGGATGACGAGGGTGTCGAGCGGGCCGAGAGCGGTGATGGTGGCGCTGCGCGGGCCGCGGTCGACGGCCGCGAGGTCACCGACCACCGATCCGGCTCCCCGGACGGCGAGGATCAGCCGGCCGCCCCGCTCGGTGTCGACGGAGACGGTGGCCCAGCCCCTGAGGATGGCGACGACGAAGGACGTGCGGTCGCGCTCGCGCATCAGCACGTCCCCCGGGGCGTAACGGCGTGGGGTGCCGAGCCCGATCAGCGCGGTCCGGTCCTGCGCGGGAAGGGCGTCCAGAAACGAGCGCCCCTGTTCGAAAAGGCCCACCGGGCCACCCCCATCCGGTGCTGCGCGCGCGGGGCGCGCGGGTGCTCCCGCGGCCGCCGGGCCATGTGCGCCGGAACGCTACCGAGTGCCCGACAGGTAGTCAAAAGCCCTTGACAGCACGGTTGCCCAAGATGTGGATCTTCTTCCTTCGCGGGCCGGAAGCCCTGTTGCCGGGCCGGCACGCCGGCCGGAGACCCGCGCGCGGGCGTCCGGCCCGGTCAGGTCTCCGGGCCCCGGGGCGGCCCGGGCCCCCCGTCCGGTGCCGGCGGGCGGCCGTCGTCCGGCCGGCCGGGTTCCAGGGGCGGGCTGGTGAGCCCGCAGTGCGCGGTGCACTGGGGCCGTTCCGGCTCCTCGCCGTCCCCGGCCAGCCGCCCCGTCGGCATGGTGAGCCGGGAGATCAGCGCGCCCAGCACCATCAGCCCGGCACAGAGCGGCAGGGCGGCGGCGAAGGCCCGGTCCATGGCCTCCGGGACGCGGTACTCGTCGCTGGAGAGGCCGACCGCCAGGGGAAGCGCGGCCACGGCGAGGAGCTGGGCGATCCGGGCCGCGGCGTTGTTCACCCCGCTGGCGGTCCCGGCCCGTCCGGTGTCGGCGGCGGCCAGCACGGTCGCCGTCAGCGGCGCCACGAAGAGGCTCATCCCCAGGCCCTGCAGCACGGTCGCCGGGAACACGTCCGGCCAGTAGGAGCTGCCCGGCCGGGCCCGGCCCAGCAGCAGCACGCCCACCGCCGCGACCAGCGGCCCCGCCGTCAGCGGCAGCCGGGGGCCGGTCCGCTGCGCCAGCTCTCCCGCCGGTCCGGACAGCGCGATCATCAGCAGGGTGACCGGCAGCGACGCGATTCCGGCCTCCATCGCGTCGTAGCCGACCACGTTCTGCAGCTGGGTCGGCAGCAGGAAGAACACCCCGCCGATCGCCGCGTACAGACACAGCGTCACGACGTTGACCCAGGTGAAGAGCCGGGACCGGAAGAGCGACAGGGGAAGCATCGGACGCGGTGTGCGGCGTTCGTGCCGGACGAAGAGCACACCGCACAGCACACCGCCGGCGGCGGTCGCGGCGGCGACGAGTCCCTCCGGGCCGCCGGAGGCCTCGATGAGCGCGTGGGTGATGCCGGCGAGCGACAGGGCCGCCAGGACGCCGCCCGTGATGTCGAACCGCCCGGACGCCAGCGGGTCGCGGCTCTCCGGCACCCGGCGGGTGAGGAGGAGGACGACGGCGGCGAGCGGCACGTTGATGTAGAAGATCCAGCGCCAGCCGGGACCGTCCACCAGCCAGCCGCCGAGGAACGGGCCGACCGCGATGGCCACCCCGCCGAGCCCGGACCACAGCCCGACCGCCCGCGCCCGGTCCTCCGGGCGGAAGGACGCCTGGATCAGCGCCAGCGAGCCCGGGGTCAGCAGGGCTCCCCCGACGCCCTGCAGAGCCCGCGCGGCGATCAGCACGGTGTCCGTCCAGGCCAGTCCGCAGAGCACGGAGGCGACCGCGAACCAGACCACGCCCAGGGCGAACACCCGCCGCCGGCCGTACCGGTCACCGAGCGCTCCCCCGAGCAGCATCAGCCCGGCGAGCGTCAGCATGTAGGCGTTGACCGTCCACTGCAGCACGGACAGCGGCACACCGAACTCGGCGCCGATCCTGGGCAGCGCCACCGTGACGACGGTGCCGTCCAGCATCGCCATGCCGGAGCCCAGCACGGCGGCGGCCAGCACCAGCCGCCCGGCCGGAGAACCCGGGCGCAGATCTCCGGGCTGGGTCATGCGGCACTCCCCGGGGCAGGCGGTACGGATGCCGTGGCCGGCCGCTCCCGGCGGCCGGTGCGCGACGGCGCGCCGCCCCCGCCCGGTGTTCCCGGACACCCGGGCGGGCCCTTGCGGGCGGCGGCCCCCACCGTATCCGCGCGGGCGCGGACGGTCCGTGACGGCACGGCGGTGGATGCGGCGGTACCGCCGCGGCAGCAGCGCCCGGGCCACGGCCGGTGCGGTCCGGCCGCGCCCGGGGAGGAAGCGCGGCCCCCGGGCCGGGCGGCGCCGTTCGCGCTACGGCAGCCCGGTCCCGTACTCCGGCCGGGTCCACTCGCCGACCACCGCCGAGGCCACCAGGACCACGGCCACGATGGCGGCGAACACCCACAGGGGCCGCAGCCGGTGTATCCGCACCCGCAGGCCCCCGGCGGCGTACCGCTGCCGCGCCGGGGGCCTGCGCCGCCCGGCGGCACGCCCGGCACGCCTCTTCCAGTACACGAGCCGGTAATAGAGCTTCAGCAAGACTCCCCCTCGTTCCGGTCCCCGGCCCCCGCCGGCACACGCTTCCGGCGCGGCACGCCCCCGTCCGCCCGGAGCCCCGCCGCCTCCGCGCGCATCACGTTTCTATCGTGCCCGTCGGACATCCGCGATCCCGGACGGCACCGGGCTCCGGGCCCCGGTGCCGACGTGGCCGGCACACCCGCCCCGCACCTCCGCGGACCTTCGCGCACGGCCGGCGGGGTACCGGCATACCGGCCGCCTCCGCCTCCGGCCACCGGCATTGTCGGCCCCGGCTGTTACGTTCCCCGGCATGATCCGACGCGTGCCGTTCACCGGCGACGAGAAGCAGAGCCTGCACACCGGTCTCGACCGGCACCGCGATGTGGTGCTGTGGAAGCTCGAAGGGCTGGACGACGAGCAGGTACGCCGCCCGATGACGCCTTCCGGGACCAGCCTGCTGGGCCTGGTGAAGCATCTGGCCTGCGTGGAGTACGGCTGGTTCTGCGACACGTTCGGGCGGGAGGCGGAACCGCTCTGGTTCGATCCCTTCGAGAACGAGGACATGACCATCGCGCCGGACGAGACCACCGCCGCCATCGTGGACTTCTACGGCCGTGCCCGGGCCGCCGCCGACCGCACCGTCCGCGAACTCCCGCTCGACGCCCTCGGCACCTCCTGGAACGGCAATGAGGTGTCCCTGCGCTGGGTCCTGATCCACATGCTGGAGGACACCGTGCGGCACGCCGGGCACATGGACATCCTCCGCGAACTGACCGACGGCGCCACGGGCGACTTCCCGGGTCCTCCGTGAGGCGTACCGCGGACAGCGCCGGACGGCGGGCCGGGCGGGGAACCGCGGGACCCCGCCCGGCGGCGTCGCACCCGCGCCCGCCCCCGCGCCGGGCCGGCACCGGGCCCGCGGCTCAGCCCTTGTCCAGGGCCGCCAGCGTGCGCCGCGCGACCCCGTTGCTCCGGACGATCTCGCCGAGCGAGGTCGAGCCCCGGGTCACCTTGGCGAAGGCGTTCCACGCGGGCCGGAATCCGGTGAGGGCCGCGTGCAGCAGCCCTGGACGGCGGGCGAAGACGGCGTGCATCCGTGCGCCGACACCCATCTCCACGCCCAGTCCTGCCTTGATGGCGAAGGCGTAGTTGAGCGCCTGGCGGCGGGCGTCCACCGCGTCGTGCGCCTCGGCGATCCGGACCGCCCACTCCCCCGCGAGCCGGCCGGAGCGGAGCGCGAAGGAGATGCCCTCGCGGGTCCACGGCTCCAGCAGCCCGGCGGCGTCGCCGCAGACCAGGACGCGGCCCCGGGAGAGCGGGGAGTCGTCGGCCCGGCAGCGGGTCAGATGGCCGGAGGAGATGCTGGGTTCGAAGCCGGCCAGGCCCAGGCGGCCGACGAAGTCCTCCAGATAGCGCTTGGTGCCAACTCCCTCGCCGCGCGCCGAGATGACCCCGACCGTCAGGGTGTCCCCCTTGGGGAAGACCCAGCCGTAACTGCCGGGCATCGGCCCCCAGTCGATGAGGACCCGGCCCGCCCAGTCCTCGGCCACCGTCTCCGGAACCGGGATCTCCGCCTCCAGTCCGAGATCGACCTGGTCCATCTTCACCCCGACGTGGGCGCCTATCCGGCTGGCGCTGCCGTCGGCCCCGACGACCGCGCGGGCGAGCACGGTCTCGCCACCGCTCAGCACCACGGCCACCGTGCGCCGGTCGGGCACCGCCGTGCCGTGCTGCTCCACCCGGGAGACCTGAACACCCGTCCGGACCCGCGCGCCGGCCGCCTCGGCCGAGTCCACCAGCGCCTGGTCGAACTCGGGCCGGTTGATCAGGCCGAACAGCATGGTCTTGGAGCGGCGGGTCCGGGTCAGCCGGCCGTTGAGGGAGAACGTCACCGCGTGCACCCGGTCCCGCAGGGGCAGTTCGAAACCGGGCGGCAGGGCGTCGCGCGAGGGGCCGATGATGCCGCCGCCGCACGTCTTGTAGCGGGGCAGTTCCGCCTTCTCCAGCAGCAGCGTCCGGCGTCCCGCGACGGCCGCCGCGTAGGCCGCCGACGCTCCCGCGGGCCCGGCGCCGACCACCACGACGTCCCAGACCTCCGTTCCGCCGCCCCGCTCCGGGGCCGCGCCGTCCGGAGCCGTGCCCTCCGCGGGCGTGCCTCCCGAGGCCGGACCGCCGGGGCCCGTGCCCTCCGGGGATGTGCTGCCGCCCGCGCTGTTGTCGCTGCTCACCTGTGCCTTCGCTCCCGCTCGAACTGTCGTCCCGGCTCTCCGGTCCGCATCCTACGGCGCATGGCCGGTGGCGGCCTCTGTGGGAGGATCGGCAGCGCCCGACGCCCACCGCGCGACCGCGCCCGCGGCGGAGGGCCCGTCCAGCCCACCGCACCCACGAGGAGCGCCCCCATGCCATCGCGGTCTCCGCAGCCGTCCCCCCTCGCCGACGCCGTCACGGGCCTGATGCCCCGCGCCCGGACCGAGCTGGCCGAGCTGGTCGCCTTCCGGTCGGTCGCGGACGCCACGCAGTTCCCGAAGAGCGAGTGCGAGGCCGCGGCGGCCTGGATCGCGGCCACCCTGAGCGCCGAGGGCTTCCGGGACGTCGCCGTCCTGGACACCCCCGACGGCACCCAGTCCGTGTACGGCCTGCTGCCCGGCCCCGAGGGCGCGCCGACCGTCCTCCTCTACGCGCACTACGACGTGCAGCCTCCGCTGGACGAATCCGCCTGGCTGTCACCGCCGTTCGAGCTGACCGAGCGCGACGGCCGCTGGTACGGGCGCGGCGCCGCCGACTGCAAGGGCGGCCTGGTCATGCACCTCACCGCCCTGCGCGCCCTGAAGGAGAACGGCGGCGTCCCCGTCACCGTCAAAATCATCGCCGAGGGCTCCGAGGAGCAGGGCACCGGCGGGCTGGAGCGCTACGCCGAGGCCCACCCGGAGCTGCTCGCCGCCGACACCGTCGTCATCGGCGACACCGGCAACTTCCGCGCCGGCCTGCCCACGGTCACCGCCATGCTGCGCGGCATGACGCTGGTGACCGTCCAGGTCGACACCCTGCGGGGCAACCTCCACTCGGGCCAGTTCGGCGGAGCCGCGCCGGACGCGCTGGCCGCGCTGATCCGGGTGCTGGACTCGCTCCGCGCCGAGGACGGCTCCACCACCGTGGACGGACTCGGCGCCGACGGCAGCTGGGACGGCCTGGAGTACCCGGAGGACGCCTTCCGCGCCGACGCCCGCGTCCTGGACGGCGTGGCGCTGACGGGCTCCGGCTCGGTCGCCGACCGCATCTGGGCCCGCCCGGCGGTCACCGTGCTCGGCATCGACTGCCCGCCGGTCATCGGCGCCACCCCGTCCGTCCAGGCGAGCGCCCGCGCCATGGTCAGCCTGCGGGTGCCGCCGGGCACCGACGCCACCGAGGCCACCAAGCTGCTCACCGCCCATCTGGAGGCGCACACCCCGTGGGGCGCGCGGGTGACGGTGGAGCAGTGCGGCCAGGGCCAGCCCTTCCGCGCGGACACCGGCAGCCCCGCCTACGCGGCGATGGCCGAGGCGATGAGCGCCGCCTATCCGGGCGAGGAGATGCAGATCGCCGGGCAGGGCGGCTCCATCCCGCTCTGCAACACCCTCGCCTCGCTGTACCCGGAGGCGGAGATCCTGCTGATCGGCCTGAGCGAACCGGAGGCGCAGATCCACGCGGTGAACGAGAGCGTCTCGCCGGAGGAGCTGCGGCGGCTCTCCCTCACCGAGGCGCTGTTCCTGAGCAACTACGCGGCGACGCGGTCGGCCTGAGCCCCGGCCGTCCTCCGCCGGGCGCGAGCGCGGCCGGCGGAGGGCGGAGGGGCGGCGTCGCCGCGTGCCCCCTCAGGGGCGGTTCCCCAGCCGGTCCACCTCGTCCACGGCCTCCTTCAGCCCGGCGCCCGTGTGCCGGCGGTAGGCCTTGACCGCCTCGACCCGCTTCCCGTCCCGCACCAGCGCGCGGATCCGGTCCAGCCCGGGATCCGCCTCCTCGATGCCCAGCCGCTCCATCACCAGGTCAACCTTGCGTTCGATCCGGGCCAGCCTGCGTCCGGTCTGCTCGATCCTGCGCTCGATGCCCCAGCCCACCAGCATGAGCAGCGGAATGAGGAGATACACCGCGATGTCCGTCAGACCTTCTTTCGAGGGGACCATCGGCTTCAGCCGGTGGGGGAATCGAAGCTTTGGGCCGGAGCCGCGCAGCGGCGGAACACGCTGCGTTGTCAGTAGGGGCCGGTAGCGTGAGCACACCGGCGTTGGTCAGGGGAAACGGGGGAGGTGGGGTGAGTGTGAGGCGGGCGTATCGGTTTCTTCTGCGTCCCACGGTCCGGCAGGAGCGGGCGCTGGCGGAGATGCTGCGGGATCACTGCTCCCTGTACAACGGGGCTCTTCAAGAGCGTCGTGATGCCTACCGGCACAGTTCCCGGACCTCGGTCCGCTACGGGGACCAGTCCGCGCAGTTGAGGGAGATCCGGGCGTTCGATCCGGAGCGTCAGGGCCGGTGGTCCTTCTCCAGCCAGCAGGCGACTCTGCGCCGCCTGGACCGCGCCTTCCAAGCCTTCTTCCGGCGGGTGAAGACCGGTGGCACGCCCGGGTACCCGCGGTTCAAGGGGGTCGGCCACTTCGACACCGTCACTTTCCCCCGGGACGGGGACGGCTGCCGGTGGGACTCCACCCCCCACGACACCCAGACGCGTGTCCGCCTGCAAGGTGTCGGGCACATCCGAGTCCACCAACACCGGAGTGTGCGGGGCCGGGTGAAGACGGTCGGCGTGAAGCGGGAGGGCCGCCGCTGGTACGTCATCCTCGCTTGCGACGAAGTACCCGCAGAGCCGCTGCCGCCCACCGGCAGCCGGGTGGGTATCGACCTGGGCACGGTCCGCTTCTTCACCGACTCCGACGGCCACCACGTCGCCAACCCCGGGTTCCTCGACGAGGTGGCCGGGGAGCTGGCCGCGGCGCAGCAGCACCTGGCGACGTTTCCCCAGCGCACGCGGCGTCGTACGAAGAAGCATCGTGCCGCGGCCCGCAAGGTCGCCAAACTGCACGCCAAGATCCGGCGACGGCGTCTGGATCATCACCACAAAGCCGCACTCGATCTCGTACGCGAGCACGATGTGATCGGGCACGAGCGGCTGAACACCGCGGGCATGACCAAGGCGCCCGCACCCCGGCCCGACCCCGACCGCGACGGTGTGTTCCTGGCGAACGGCGCGGCGGCGAAGGCCGGGCTGAACCGCAGCATCCTGGATGCGGGCTGGGGGCAGTTCCTGAGGATCCTGGCGGACAAGGCTGAAAGCGCCGGTCGCCGTGTGATCCCGGTGGACGCCCGCAACACGTCCCGCACCTGCCCACCCGCAATCGGCGGCTGCGGGCACGTGGCGAAGGAGAACCGCGTCACCCAGGCGAAGTTCACGTGCGTCAACTGCGGCCTGGTGGCACACGCCGACCACGTCGGCGCACTCAACGTCAAACACAGGGCCGGGCTGGTCCTCTGCGACGGTGCCTAGCCACCGCCACAGGAAGCCCGCGACTTCAGTCGCGGGTGGAGTCACGAGCGGACCATAGCTCGGACCGGGCGGAGGGGCCCGTTCCGTTCCGGCCACGCAACCCGCCCGCGCGACAGAGGAATTGCGCTTTCGGCGGAGCCCGTTCGCCCGCCGCGCAACTCCGCGCCACCGGGCCGCCGCGCTCCGTACGGTGGCCCGCATGGACGTCGTCGAAGTACTTCCCGGGCTGCACATGTTCCGTTTCCGGATCGGCCAGGCGTATCTCTGGCGGGACGGCGACGAGCTGACGCTGATCGACGCGGGCGGCGCGCACGACAGTCCCGCGATCATCGCGGCCGTCCGTGACCTCGGATTCCGCCCGGAGCAGGTGCGGCGGATCGTGCTGACCCACGGGCACCCCGACCACACCGGCGCGGCCGCGGAACTGGCCGCCCGCTGCGGGGCCGAGACCTCCGCGCACCGGCTGGACGCGCCCGTCGTCCGGGGCGAGGCCGAGGCCGCGCCGCCCGTTCTCCTCGACTGGGAGCGCCCGCTGTTCGAGCACGCGCTGACGGTGCCGCCCGCGCCGCCCGCCCCCGTGGACCGGGAGCTCGCGGACGGCGATGTCCTCCCGTTCGGCGGCGGCGCCCGCGTGGTGGCGGCGCCGGGGCACACCGACGGCAGCATCGGCGTCCATCTGCCGGAGCACGGTGTGCTGTTCACCGGTGACGCCGTCGCCGGCCACGAGGGACGGGCGATCCTCGGGGTCTTCAACACGGACCGGGCCCGCGCCCTGGAGTCCTTCCACCGGCTGGCCGCGCTGGACTGCGAGACCGCGTGCTTCGGGCACGGCGACCCGCTGACCGCCGGCGCCGGGCGCCTGCTGCGGGCGTCAGCCGACCGGCACGCCGTCCTCGAGGTTGAGCACGGTGGCGCGCTCCCGGGCGCGTAGGGCCCAGCGCAGCCGCCGGAAGCGCTCCGGCGGCAACAGCGCTCCGGCTTCCTCCTCGGTGACGAAGCGCCAGGCGCGGAGTTCGGCCGCCGGGAGCACCAGCCGGCGGGCGTCGTCCTCGGCGACCCGCCCGCCGTCGAAGAGCAGGCGCAGACCGCCGTACGAGGGCGGCGCGGGAGGCTCCCAGTCCACGACGAGAAGCCGGGGCGTCCGGTCGAGCTCGATGCCGATCTCCTCGGCGACCTCCCGCACACCGGCCCGCGCCGGTGCCTCGCCCGCCTCCACGACGCCGCCGGGGAACTCCCAGCCGGGCTTGTAAGTGGGGTCGACCAGCAGCACCCGGTCGCGGTCGTCGAAGAGCAGCACACCCGCCGCCAGCGTCTCGGCGGCGGGCCGCGGCGTCTGGACGATCTCGCAGGCCCCCGCGCCTACCCGCAGGGCCTCGGCGACGCGCTCGGCGGTGTCGCGCGGGGTCAGCCCGGTGGCGTCGACGAGATGGGCGTCTTCGGTGAGCCAGGGCAGCGCCGCGCGGTACGGCGGGATCTGCGCCAGGCAGCGGGCGCGGACGGAGGCGGAGGCGCCGGGGTCGCCGGGGACGTCCTCGCGGGAGGCTATCCGCTGGCGAAGGATCGTTTCCTCTGTGTGCAGCAGCACATGCCGGACCGGAATCCGGCGGGAGGCGAAGCCACCGAAGATCTCGTCCCGGTGCTCCTGCCGCAGGAGCGTCATCGGCACGATCAGCACACCGGGCGCCTCGGCGAGGACGGCGGCGCCGGTCTCCACGGTGAGCCGGCGCCAGGCCGGCAGGTCACGGATGTCGGCGACCTCGTCCAGGCGCTTGCGGGGCAGGATCGTCCGCAGGCCGTCGCCGACCGGCTCCGGGTCGTACAGCAGGCTGCCGGGGATCAGGTCCATGAGCTCGCGCGCCGCGGTGCTCTTGCCCGTGCCGAACGCGCCGTTCAGCCAGACGATCACGCTCTCCCCCTCGGATGTGGCCCACGGTGGGACTGCCCGCACCACCCTGCCATGGAAACATTTGTTCGTGTCGGCGCAGGGAACGGCCGCCCCGGCCCCGGTGGAGATGGGTCGTGCCGTCGGCGTATGCGGGGACATTTCCCCTGGCTCCGGCCGTTCATCCCGGCTTCGGGTCAAGCGTCGGCCAACAAAGCTCCGGCGGCTCCCCGCGGACGCCGGCCCGGCGGGCCGGCGTCACCCCGGCGGGCCGGCGTCAGACGGACGACGCCGGGGGCCGGGCCCCCACCACACCGCCCGAGAACGCCTGCGCGGCCGCCGCCGCGCCGACCAGCCCGGCGTCGGCACCCATCCGCGCCGGGACGACCTCCAGGCCCCGCACGAAGGAGAGGGTGGCGTAGTCCGAGAGGGCGCGGCGCAGGGGCGCGAAGAGCACCTCGCCCGCCCCCGCCACTCCCCCGCCGATGACCGCCGTCTCGATCTCCACCAGGGTGGCGGTCGCGGCGATCCCGGCGGCCAGGGCCTGTGCCGCGCGCTCGAAGGAGGCGGACGCCACCGGATCGCCGGCCCGCGCGGCGCGTGCCACGGCGGCGGCCGTGGCGTCGCCCTCCGGGCCGGGCCGCCAGCCGTTCTCCAGGGCGCGGCGGGCGATGTTGGGGCCGCTGGCGATGCGTTCGACGCAGCCGCGGGAGCCGCAGGGGCAGGGGTCCCCGTCGAGGTCCACGCTGATGTGGCCGATGTGCCCGGCGTTGCCGGTCGGGCCCGGGTGCAGCCGCCCGCCCAGCACCAGACCGCCACCGACGCCGGTCGAGACGACCATGCAGAGGGCGTTTGCCCGGCCGCGGGCCGCGCCGAGCCAGTGCTCGGCCGCCGTCATGGCGACGCCGTCGCCGACGAGCACCACGGGCAGCGCGCCCACCACGAGCCCGACCTCGTCCACCAGGGGGAAATCGCGCCAGCCCGGCACGTTCACGGGGCTGACCACGCCGGTGGAGGCGTCGACCGGACCCGCACTGCCGATGCCGAGGCGGGTGACCCGCTCCCAGAGCGGCGCGTCGGCGGCGAGGTCGTCGAGGACGGCCCGGACGGCGGCCATCACGGTGGCTCCGTCCTCCAGCGCGGGGGTGGGGCGCCGGCACCGCCGCAGGATCTCGCCCCCTCCGCCGACGAGCGCTCCGGCGATCTTCGTTCCACCGATGTCGAGGGCGGCCACGAGGTCGTTGTGCATCGGCGGGGTCTCTCCGGTGGGCAGGGGCCGCGCGCCGGTGGGCGGGCCTGGGACGTCGGGCATCACGCATCAGTCTCCTTGCATTTGACAACGTTGTCCAGGCCGTATGCTGCCAGCCACCACTCCGCAGCCGACCGAGGATCCGCCACGTGGCCGACAGCACCCGCACCCCCGAGCGCCGCTACGGCACCCGGCCCACCATGAAGGATGTCGCCGCACGCGCCGGGGTGGGACTGAAAACGGTCTCCCGCGTGGTCAACGGCGAGCCGGGGGTCACCCCCGACACCGTCCAGCGGGTGCGGAACGCCATCGAGGCCCTGGGCTTCCGGCGGAACGACAGCGCCCGCATCCTGCGCAAGGGCCGCACCGCGAGCATCGGGCTGGTCCTGGAGGACCTGGCCGACCCGTTCTACGGCCCGCTCAGCCGGGCCGTGGAGGAGGCCGCCCGCGCCCACGGGGCGCTGCTGATCCACGGCTCCAGCGCCGAGGACCCGGAGCGGGAGCGGGAACTCGTCCTGGCCTTCTGCGCCCGCCGCGTCGACGGGCTCATCGTCGTCCCGGCCAGCGACGACCACCGCTATCTGGAGCCGGAGATCGCGGCCGGGATCGCCACCGTGTTCGTCGACCGGCCGCCGGGTCTCATCGACGCGGACGTCGTGCTGACCGACAGCTACGCCGGTGCCCGCGAGGGCGTCGCCCATCTGATCGCCCACGGCCACCGCCGGATCGGCTTCATCGGCGACCTGCCGCGCATCCACACCGCCAGGGAGCGGCTGCGCGGCTACCGCGCGGCGATGGCGGGAGCCGGGCTGTCGGTGGACGAGGCATGGGTGTCGCTCGGCCCGACCGACCCGGCGCGGGTCCGCGCCGCCGCCCGCGCGATGCTGGACGGGGCGCTGCCGGTCACGGCGCTCTTCTCGGCCAACAACCGGGTGACGGTCACGGCCGTGCGCGAACTCAGCGGCCGGACCCGGCCGGTGGCCCTGGTGGGCTTCGACGACTTCGAACTGGCCGATCTGCTCGACCCCGGGGTGACCGTGATCGCGCAGGACGCCGCACAGCTGGGCCGTACGGCCGCGGACCGGCTCTTCCGCCGGCTGGACGGGGCGGACGACCCGCCCGAGGTGACGACCCTCCCGACCCGGCTGATCCCCCGGGGCTCCGGCGAGCTGCCCCCGTCGTAGGCCCGGCGGGGCGGAGTGCTCGCGAAGGTACGGGCCGGGCAGTGGGCCCTGCCGCCGCGCGCCGGCCCGCCCGCGCCGCGGGCATCCGGCACCCGCCGTCCGGTACCCGGCACCCGGGCAGGACACGAGGCCCCGGCGCACGGACGGTGCGCCGGGGCCTCGCGGAGACCACGCGGAGGTCAGCCCTTGCGGGCCTTGACCTCCTCAGTCAGCTGCGGGAGGACCTGGAAGAGGTCGCCGACGACGCCGTAGTCCACCAGGTCGAAGATCGGTGCCTCGGAGTCCTTGTTGACGGCCACGATGGTCTTCGAGGTCTGCATACCGGCGCGGTGCTGGATCGCCCCGGAGATGCCCGCGGCGATGTAGAGCTGCGGGGAGACCTGCTTGCCGGTCTGGCCGACCTGGTTGGTGTGCGGGTACCAGCCGGCGTCCACGGCGGCGCGGGAGGCACCGACGGCCGCGCCGAGGGAGTCGGCCAGCGCCTCGATGACCGGGAAGTTCTCGGCGCCGTTGACGCCGCGGCCGCCGGAGACCACGATCGCGGCCTCGGTCAGCTCCGGGCGGCCGGTCGACTCGCGCGGGGTGCGCGAGGTGACCTTGGTGCCGGTGGCCTTGTCACCGAAGGTGACGGCGAGCTGCTCGACGGTGCCCGCGGCCTGGGCGGCCTCCGGGGCGGCCGAGTTGGGCTTGACCGTGATGACCGGGGTGCCCTTGCTGACACGGGACTTGGTGGTGAAGGCGGCGGCGAACACCGACTGGGTGGCCACCGGGCCCTCGTCACCGGCCTCGACGTCGACGGCGTCGGTGATGATGCCGGAGCCGATGCGGACCGCGAGGCGGGCCGCGATCTCCTTGCCGTCGGCGGAGGACGGCACCAGGACGGCGGCCGGGGAGACGGCGGCGACCGCGGCCTCCAGCGCGTCGACCTTCGGCACGACGAGGTAGTCGGCGAACTCGGGCGCGTCGGCGGTCAGGACCTTCACGGCGCCGTACTCGGCGAGCACCGGGGCGGCGGTGTCGGCACCGGCACCGAGGTGCACGGCGACCGGCTCGCCGATGCGGCGGGCGATGGTCAGCAGTTCGAGGGTCGGCTTGCGGACGGAGCCGTCCACGTGATCGACGTAGACGAGAACTTCAGCCATGGGAATGCTCTCCTGCGGTGCGGATACGAGTCTGGATCGGGGTGGGTGCTGAAGCTCGGCTCAGATGAACTTCTGGCCGGCGAGGAACTCGGCGAGCTGCTTGCCGCCCTCGCCCTCGTCCTTGACGATCGTGCCCGCGGTGCGCGGCGGGCGCGGCGTGGCGTCCTCGACCTTGGTCCAGGCCCCTTCGAGGCCGACCTCGTCCGCCTCGATGCCCAGGTCGGACAGGTCCAGGGACTCCACCGGCTTCTTCTTGGCCGCCATGATGCCCTTGAAGGACGGGTAGCGGGCCTCGCCGGACAGGTCCGTCACCGAGACGACGGCCGGCAGGGCGGCCTCCAGCTGCTCGGTGGCGGCGTCGCCGTCGCGGCGGCCGGTGACCTTGCCGTCCTCCACGGAGACCTCGGACAGCAGGGTGGCCTGCGGGACGCCGAGGCGCTCGGCGAGAAGCGCCGGGAGCACGCCCATGGTGCCGTCGGTGGAGGCCATGCCGCAGACCACGAGGTCGTAGCCGACGTGCTCGACGGCCTTGGCCAGCACCAGCGAGGTGCCGACGACGTCGGTGCCGTGCAGGTCGTCGTCCTCGACGTGGACGGCCTTGTCGGCACCCATCGACAGCGCCTTGCGGAGCGCGTCCTTGGCGTCCTCGGGACCGACGGTGAGCACGGTGATCTCCGCGTCGTCCGCGTCCTCGGCGATCTGGAGGGCCTGCTCGACGGCGTACTCGTCGAGCTCGGACAGCAGACCGTCGACCGCGTCGCGGTCGGTGGTCAGGTCCTCCGCGAAGTGCCGGTCGCCGGTGGCGTCGGGCACGTACTTCACACAGACAACGATCCTCAGGCTCACGCCGGCTCTCCTACCGCATCGTCTCTCATGAACTGCCTTGTGGGAGGCAGCATAGGCGCCTCCTCGGGCCGGACCCCGTCCGGGACATCCCGCGCTCCCGGCAATATATTACTCGCCAGTACACCCAGCCGGACGCCCGCGTGCAAGGGCGGTGAGCTGTGACCTCCGCTACGGTGTGCAACCGCACCGCACGGGTACGCGGGGCCGGTGCGCGGGCACAGCCGCGACCCGCCGCTCAGCCCCGCAGGCCGTTGAACCGGCCGTCGTGGTAGACCAGCGGCCGCCCGGCGCCGCCGGCGTCTCCCCCGACCACTTCCGCGACGACCAGGTGGTGGTCGCCCGCGGGCGCGCGGGTGACGATCCGGCCCACCAGCCAGGCCGGCACGCCCTCCAGGACGGGGACTCCGTGCGGCCCGTACGACCAGCGGGTGGGCGGGGCGAAGCGGTCGGCGCCGCGGCGCGCGAAGGTCTCCGCCAGCTCCTGCTGGTGCTCCCCCAGGATGTGCACCCCGATGTGCCCGGCCTCGGCTATGACGGGCCAGCTCGACGAGGCCGTGCCCACCCCGAAGGACAGCAGCGGCGGTTCGGCCGCCACGGAGGTCAGCGAGGTGGCGGTGAACCCGGCGGGCCTGCGGGCGTACGCGGTGATGACCGCCACACCGGCGGCGTGCCGGCGGAAGGCGGAGCGCAGGAGGCCGGTGGCCTCGACCGGGGACGTGTCGAGGTCGGACGAGGCCGTCATCAGGGGTCCTTGGGTTGTACGGGCAGGGCCGGGAGAAGGGGGCGGGTCAGCCGTCGGAACGGAGCGCGCGGGCGCGCCGGGCGGGCTCCGCCGGCGTCCGGAGGTGGGGGGTTCTCGGCCGCATCCCGCCACCTTGTCGAGGCGCGGCGGGCAGCGTCAAGGCCGCACCGGCCGATGGGACCAGAGTCACGATCTTGGTCGTCACACGGCCTCCCCGAGCGCGGCGATGACGTCCGCGCGCCGCGGGACACCGGTCGCACGGCGGAGGATCCGCCCGGCGGGGTCGAGGACGAGCACGGTGGGGGTGCTCTCGATACCGAGGGCCCGGACGAGCTCCAGCCGCGCTTCGGCGTCCACCTCGATGTGCTCGACGCCGCCGACCATGTCCGCCACCGCGGCGAGGGTCCGCCGGGTGGCCCGGCACGGCTGGCAGAAGGCCGTGGAGAACTGGACGAGGGTGGCCCGCTCCCCCAGCCCGGCGCCGAGGTCCTCCGCCCCCAGGCGCCGCGCGCCGCCCTGTTCCCGCGCTCTTCCGGTCCGCTCTCGCACCGTTCCGTCCTCCCTGCCGCGGCCGCCGCCGTGCGCGGCCCGCCGCCCGGGCCGCCCGTGCGTGTGCAGCGTACGGACCGCCGCGCCGATTCCCGCTCGGCCGCCACGCGCCTGTCTTCGAGCGCCTTCCCGCGCGTACACACCGTATGACCGGGGAAGGTGCCCGGGCGGAGAGCGGCGGACCGGACGTGACGAGGATCTCCCGGAGAGACGCCCTGCGGGGTGGCCGCCGGGCGGCGGTATCGGGCACGATCGGCCGCAGCCGGAAACCTACGGCTCCGTAACTTCTCCGGGAGAACCTCCCGGGTACAGAAGGGCCCCCCGCATGGCAGAACTCGTCTATCCGCCGGTGATCGGTCTCGCGCGCACCATGTTCAAGGCGCTGGACCTCCGCATCGACATGCGGGGCACCGAGCACATACCGCGACAGGGGGGCGCGGTGCTCGTCAGCAACCACATCGGCTATCTCGATTTCGTCTTCTGCGGGCTCACGGCCCGGCCGGCCAAGCGCCTGGTGCGGTTCATGGCGAAGGAGTCGGTCTTCCGGCACAAGGTGTCGGGGCCGCTGATGCGCGCGATGAAGCACATCCCGGTGGACCGCGCGCAGGGCGAACAGGCGTACGCGAACGCGCTGAAGGCCCTCCGCTCCGGTGAGATCATCGGAGTCTTCCCCGAGGCGACCATCTCGCCGTCGTTCACGCTGAAGAACTTCAAGTCGGGTGCGGCCCGGATGGCGCAGGAGGCGGGGGTCCCGCTGCTGCCGATGGCCCTGTGGGGCACTCAGCGGATCTGGACCAAGGGCCGGCCGCGCGACATGGGCCGGAACCACATCCCGATCACCATACGGGTGGGGGAGCCGCTGGCCGCCGACCCGGACGACCCGGCCGCCAACGTCACCCAGCGGGTCAAGGTCCGGGTGCAGGAGCTGCTGGAGGCGGCGCAGCGTGCCTATCCGGTCCGGCCCAGGGGCCCGGAGGACACCTGGTGGGTGCCGGCGCATCTCGGCGGTACGGCGCCGACACCGGCGCAGGTCCGCTCCCGCGACGACGGCTGAACCGCCACCACCACGCCGTGCCACCGGCCCGGGTCCCCGCGAACGTCAGCGGGGACCCGGGCCGGTGTCGTCGGGGAGTTCCGACGGCAGCAGGCGGAACAGCTCCTCCCGGTCGGCGGCCTTCCGCAGGGCGTCCAGGACCGGGGGCGGCGGGGTCGCGTAGAGGGTGCGGTAGTCGGTGTCGCCGCTTCCGGGCCGCACGGTCCACGCCGGCCGTTCCGTCTCCGGGACCGGGGAGAACCGGGCGTCCACACCCGGCTTGTTGCCGCGCGGGTCCTGGCGGGCCCAGTGCGGCCGCCCGGGGAGCCGGAGCGCGACGAGGCCGTGGACGGTGCCGTCGAGCCGCTGGTAGCAGAGCCCGGCCGGAATGCCCTCGGCCCGCAGCAGGGCCGCCAGGGCGTGGCACTTGGCGTAGCAGATGCCGGTGCGCTGCTCCAGCACGTCGGACGCGCGCCAGGTGACGCGGTCGTCCCCGGTGTCGGCGGAGTGCGGGACGGTGTCGCGGACGAACGCGAAGGCGGCGCGGGCGTATGCCTCGGGGGTGCCGGTTCCGGCGCGCAGCCGGGCGGCGGTCTCCCGCACCAGGTGGTGCGTGTGGTCGATGACGTCGTCGGCGGCCAGATACGCGGAGGGGTCCGGGGAGCCGGGCCGCAGGTCGGGTGGGGGCATGGCCCGCAGCGTAGGGACGCGCCCGGCCGCGCGTCAATGGATTTACGGCCGGGCGCATACCTATGCAACGTGCTGGGTGCCGGCGGTCAGCGCCGGTGCATCTCCTCCGCCAGCGCGGCCGTGAACGCGTCCACATCCGCCGCGGTGGTGTCGAAGGCGCACATCCAGCGGACGATCCCGGCCTCCTCGTCCCAGAAGTAGAAGCGGTGCCGCTTCTGCAGCCGCTCGGCGGCGTCGCGGGGCAGCCGGGCGAAGACGGCGTTGGCCTCCACCGGGTGGACGATCTCCACGCCGGGGACCTCCCGGACGCCCGCCGCCAGCCGCTGCGCCATCGCGTTGGCGTGTGCGGCGCTCCGCTGCCAGAGGTCGCCGGAGAGCAGCGCCTCGAACTGCACCGAGACGAAGCGCATCTTGGAGGCGAGCTGCATCGACAGCTTGCGCAGATGCTTCATGGCGCGCACCGCGTCCGGGTTGAGCACGACCACGCACTCGCCGAAGAGCAGCCCGTTCTTGGTGCCTCCGAAGGACAGCGTGTCCACGCCCGCGTCCGTGGTGAACGCGCGCAGCGGCTCGCCCAGCGAGGCGGCGGCGTTGGCGATCCGCGAGCCGTCGAGGTGGACCGTCATCCCGCGCTCGTGGGCGTGCTCGCAGACGGCCCGGATCTCCTCCGGGGTGTAGCAGGAGCCGAGCTCGGTCGTCTGGGTGATCGAGACGACCTGCGGCTGCGCCCGGTGCTCGTCGTCCCAGCCGTACGCCTCGCGGTCGATCAGCGCGGGTGTGAGCTTGCCGTGTTCGGTGGGCACGCCCAGCAGTTTGAGCCCGCCGACCCGCTCGGGGGCGCCGCCCTCGTCCACGTTGATGTGCGCGCTCTCCGCGCAGATCACCGCGCCCCAGCGCTCCGTCATCGCCTGGAGGGCGACGACGTTGGCGCCGGTGCCGTTGAAGACGGGGAACACCTCGGCCCGGGGCCCCAGATGGGAGCGGAACACCTCCTGGAGGTGGCGCGTGTAGGCGTCCTCGCCGTAGGCGGTCTGGTGACCGCCGTTGGCGAGGGCCAGCGCCGCCAGGATCTCGGGGTGCGCGCCGGCGTAGTTGTCGCTGGCGAAGCCGCGCGCCGCGGGGTCGTGGCGGCGTACGGCGTCGGGGCGGGCGGTTCCGGGCGCGCCGGGGTCACCGGCCTCGGTCAGGGTTGCGGGGTCAGCCACAGGCGCTTTCCGTTCACTTCCTCGGCGGGCTCGTCCCAGACACCGGCGATGGCCTCGGCCAGTTCCCCGACGTCGGTGAAGCCCGCGAACTTCGCGTGGGGGCGCTCGGCACGCATCGCGTCGTGCACCAGCGCCTTCACCACCAGGATGACAGCGGCCGCGGGCAGCCCGTCGCCGTCCCCCTCCTTGCGGAGGGCGTCGGCGAGGGCGAGGGTCCACGCCTCCGCGGCGGCCTTGGCCGCGGCGTAGGCGGCGTTGCCGGCCGTCGGCTTGCTGGCGCCGGCCGCGCTGACGAGCACGTAGCGGCCCTTGTGGCTGCGGCGCAGTGCGTCGTGGAAGGCGAGCGAGGTGTGCTGGACCGTGCGGATCAGCAGGTTGTGCAGGGTGTCCCAGTCCGCGAGCGGAGTGGCGGCGAAGGTCTTGCTGCCGCGCCAGCCGCCGACGAGGTGGACGAGGCCGTCGATCCGGCCGAACTCCTTCTCGGTGCGGTCGGCCCAGGCGCGGGTCGCATCCAGGTCCAGCAGGTCCACGGTCTCGCCGGTGACCGCGGCCCCGCCGTGCGCGTAGCGGGCGGCGTCCACCGCCTCGGCGAGCCGCTCCACGTCCGCGTCGGCGGCGACGACGGTGGCCCCCGCCTCGGCCAGCCGCAGCAGGGTCGCCCGGCCCGCGGGGCCGGCCGCGCCGGCCACCGCCACCACGGCACCCTCCAGCGGGCCGTTGCCCGCGGTCTCCTCCACGCTGCCGTTCATCGTCGTCGCCTCCTCGTCCGTACCGCTCACGCGGCCGCCGTTCCCGGGGTTCCCGCTGCGGTGATGCCCTTCGTGGACGCGATCACACCACGCAGCTTCTTCGCGAGCGCCTCGTAGAACATGCTGAGCGGGAACTCGTCCGGAAGCACCTCGTCCACCAGCTTGCGCGGCGGCAGCGACAGGTCGAGGGCGTCGGGGCCCTTGTTCCAGACGGACCCGGGGTGCGGGGCCAGATAGGCCGAGACGAGCTCGTAGGCCGCGAACCAGTGCACGAGCTTGGGCCGGTCGATGCCGTCCCGGTAGAGCTTCTCGATCTCGCCGAGGAGCTGCTGGGTGACCTGCGGGGCCCGGTCCCAGTCGATGTGCAGGGTGTTGTCCGTCCAGCGTACGACGTCGTGCCGGTGGAGGTAGGCGAAGAGCAGCTGGCCGCCGAGGCCGTCGTAGTTCTTGACGCGGTCGCCGGTGACCGGGAAGCGGAACATCCGGTCGAAGATCACGGCGTACTGCACGTCGCGGCCCTGCGGCAGCCCCTCCTCGGCGAGGCGCACGGCCTCCCGGAAGGCGGTGAGGTCGCAGCGCAGCTCCTCCAGGCCGTACATCCAGAACGGCTGCCGCTGCTTGATCATGAACGGGTCGAACGGCAGGTCGCCGTGGCTGTGCGCCCGGTCGTGGACCATGTCCCAGAGGACGAAGGCCTGCTGGCAGCGGTCCTGGTCGGTCAGCATGGCGCGGATGTCCTCCGGGACGTCCAGGCCCAGGATGCCGACCGCGGCCTCGGTGACGGCGCGGAAGCGGGCGGCCTCGCGGTCGCAGAAGATCGCGCCCCAGGAGAAGCGGTCGGGGACCTCGCGGACCGCGACGGTCTCGGGGAAGAGCACGGCGGAGTTGGTGTCGTAACCCGAGGTGAAGCCCTCGAAGGTGATGCCCAGGAAGAGCGGGTTGTCGAAGCGCTCGCGCTCCAGGGCGGCCAGCCAGTCCGGCCAGACCACGCGGAAGACGACGGCTTCGAGGTTGCGGTCCGGGTTGCCGTTCTGCGTGTACATGGGGAAGACGGCCAGGTGCTGCCGGCCGTCCGCGCGCTCCTCCGCGGGGCGGAAGGCGAGCAGCGAGTCCAGGAAGTCCGGCACGCCGAAGCCGCCGTCCGCCCAGCGGCGCAGGTCGGTCACGAGCGCCCGGTGGTACTCGGCGTCGTGCGGCAGCAGCGGGGACAGCTCCTCCACGGCCCCGGCCACCCGGCCGACGGCCGCCTCGACGGCGGAGCGGCCGGGGGCGTTCCCGTCCGTGAAATCGATCGAGCCGTCCTTCGACTGCCGGGAACGGATCTCCTCCACGGCGGCCCGGAGCACGGGCCACGCCGGATGGTCGATCACCCGCTCAACCGTGGAAGCTGAGGCTTCCCGCTCTTCACGCACAAGAATTTCCGTCATCGCTACCCCTCAACCAGAGAAATTTCGCTTCGCTACGGTACCCACTAAAGAATCTGCTGATCAACCGGGGCTACCGGAAGACATTCGGCGAATATAGAGCACGGCCGCAAGTTTTCCCGTGTTGGACAGTACCCACGGTCACATCACTCACTCCTGCCGCTGGAGAGGCGTGGGTCACCCGCCCGGACGTCAGCCCGGCGCACCGTCCCTGACACACACGGGTGACGGGCAGGGAGACCTCCGACGCACAGCGGTGCGAACCGGCCCGCTGCCATTAGGCTGCGTGCTGGTTCACGGGGGCAGCCGTGGGTGGCTGTCCCTCTCCGGGGACGACCCCCGTCCCCGCGGATTGGAGGACTCGTGACCTTCCTCGCCATCGGACACCGCGGAGTCATGGGCGTCGAACCGGAGAACACCCTGCGCTCCTTCGTCCGGGCCGACCGCGCGGGCATGGACGTCATCGAGCTGGACCTGCATCTCAGCAAGGACGGCGCCCTGGTGGTGATGCACGACGCCGAGGTCGACCGCACGACCGACGGCAAGGGACCCATCGGCGACCTCACCCTCGCCGAACTGCGCGAGCTGGACGCGGGCCAGGGCGAGCGCATCCCCGTCTTCGAGGAGGTCCTGGACGCCGTCCGGGCACCCCTGCAGGCCGAGATCAAGGATGTGGCGGCGGCCCGTGCCCTCGCCGAGGTGATGAACCGCCGCGACCTCACCGGCCGGGTGGAGGTGCTCTCCTTCCACGACGAGGCGCTGCTGGAGATCACCCGGCTGGTGCCCGGCGTCCGCACCGCCCTCGTCGCCAGCCGCTACGGCACCGAGGTCGTCGGCCGGGCGGTGGCCGCCGGCGCGACGACGCTCGTGCTCAACATCCGCCGGCTGACCCTGGAGATCGTCGAGAAGGCCCGGGAGGCCGACCTGCGGCTCATCGGCTGGACCGTCAACACCCAGGACCATCTGCGGCTCGCCCGGGCGTTCGGCCTCGACGGCGGCACCACCGACTTCCCGGAGATCAAGCGCACCTGCCGCTTCACCGCCTGAGCGGGGGCGCCGCGCCCGGGCGCAGCGCGGGCGCGGCGCCCTCAGCCGAGGGGCTTCACCAGCAGTTCGAAGCGGAGATCGCCGCGCTGCGGAATGCCGAAGCGCTCGTCCCCGTACGGGAAGGGGCTGGTGCGGCCGGTACGGCGGTATCCGCGCCGCACGTACCAGGCGATGAGGTCCTCCCGGGCGGTGAGCACCGTCATCTGCATCTCCCGCGCGCCCCACTCCTCCCGAGCGGTCCGCTCGGCCTCGGCGAGCACCACCCGGCCCAGCCCCTCCCCCTGGAGGGCGGGGCGGACGGCGAACATGCCGAAGTAGGCCAGATCACCGCGGCGCTCCAGCTGGCAGCAGGCGACGAGGGCGCCGTCCCGCTCAGCGACGAGCATCCGGCTGTCCGCGCCCGTCACGACCTCGGCGACCCCTTCGGGGTCGGTGCGCTGCCCCTCCAGCAGATCGGCCTCGGTGGTCCAGCCGGCGCGGCTCGACTCGCCGCGGTAGGCGGACTCGACCAGCCCGACCAGCGCGGGCACGTCGGCCTCGGCCGCCGTGCGGAACTCGAGTCCGGCGGCGGGCTGGGAAGCGGTGGTTCCGGTGAGCTGGTCCATGGCGTGCGCTCTCTCTCGTGCGGGCCCGCAGGCTCCGACGAGGCTAGCAAGAGCGCCGGAACCCCCGGGAGCGGTCCGGGCGGCCGGCGGTGGCGGTGCGTAGGGTCACCGGCATGGTGCATGTACTGAGCAGCCGGATTCTGCTGCGGCCCACCGATCCCGACCGGTCGAGGGCCTTCTACGGGGACGCCCTCGGGCTCGCCGTCCACCGGGAGTTCGGGACGGGGCCCGAGCGCGGCACGGTCTACTTCCTCGGCGGCGGCTTCCTGGAGGTCTCCGGGCGCTCCGAGACCTCTCCCGCGCCCGGACCGCGGCTGTGGCTGCAGGTCGAGGACGCGGCCGCGGCCCACGAGGAGCTGTCCGCCCGGGGTGTGGAGATCCTGCGGCCACCGCTGAAGGAACCCTGGGGGCTGATCGAGATGTGGATCGCCGACCCCGACGGGCTGCGGATCTGCGTGGTCGAGATCCCCGCCGACCACCCGATGCGGTACCGGCCGGGGATCTGACGCGGGGACGGCGGGCGGGGCCGGCGCACGGGGCCGGGCCGCTTCCCGCCGTGCGCGCCCCCTCTCCCTGCGCGCGTTCCGCCCCCCGCCGCTCCCGGACGCCGTATGCCCCCGGTGCGCCCGTCGCTGCCTTCGTGCGCTCCCGTGCGGGGCGGCTCCACCGGGCAGCTTCCCGGCGTACCGGCACCGGGGAGGTGAGCCGTGCACGGACCGCCGCTGATCGGCTGGCTGCTGACCGCTCTCTGCGGGGCGAGCGCCGTCCACTGCCTGCTGCGGATGCGCGCGGGCCCGTCCGCGCGGCGCGGGGAGGCGGGGGGCGAGGCCCTGATGGGGCTCGGTATGGCGGCGATGGCCGTGCCCGTCGCGGCGGTGAGCGGTCAGGACTGGCTGCCGGCGGCGTTCGCCGGGGTGTTCGGGCTCTCCTGCGCGGTGTCGCTCGCCCTGGCCGCGGCCTCCCCGTGGAGAGGGGGCGCGGGCCTGCACCACGGCCACCACGCGGTGAGCTCCGCCGCGATGGTCCACATGGGGCTCGCCATGTCCGCCGCCCCGCACGCGGCGGGGCACGCCGGGCACGGGGCCGCCGCCTCGCAGACCGGCGGACTGCCGCTGCTCACCGGGGCACTCCTGGGGTACTTCGCCCTGTACGCGCTGTGGACCGGGCTGCGGCTGGCGCCGCTGCCGGCCGTGGTCCGGGGCGCGGCCGCGGCCGGCGCCCCCGGGGCGGCCGCCGCCGGCGGTCCTGAGGCCCCGTTGTCCGTCGTACGGGGAGCGGCCGGCGGCTCGCCGGCGAGCGGCGGGTCCGAGTCCGGGTCCGGGGACCTGCTGACCGTCTTCCGGCTGGTGATGGCGATGGCCATGGCCGCCATGCTGATGACGCTCTGAGGAGAGCGGCCTCCGGCGCCCCTTTCGCCCGGCCCGCCCCCGGATCGCGCCGGTGGCGTGCGTCACTCCGCGGCCGGCTCCGTACCGGCCGGGCGCTCCGCGCTCGTAGGCTGGCGGCCATGATGCTCCCGCTCGCGCTGATCGTCCTCGGCGGGCTCACCGCGGCCCTGGCCCCCCGTCTGCTGCGGCGTGCCGAGTGGCCGGACCGGGAACCGGTGGTCGCCCTGTGGGTGTGGCAGTGCGTCGTGGCCGCCGTGCTGCTGTGCGCCGTGCTCGCGATGGCGCTGACCGGCTCCGCCGCCTGGGAGCTCGTGCGCGGTCATGTCTTCGCGCCCGCGCCGCACGGCGTGGTCGAGGCCTACGCCTTCGGCGCGTACGGCCCCTGGTCCGGTGCGGTGGCCGTCGCGCTGGCCGGCGGGGGGCTGTGGAGCGCCGCGATGCTCGCCCGCGAGGTGCGCAGGGCCCGCGCGGAGCGCAGGCGCCGGCGTGCGGAGCTGCTCGCGCGCTCCCCCCGGCTGCCCGGTGAGCCCTCTCTGGACGAGGCGTCCCCGGGAGCGCCGGAGCCGGAGGACCGTCTCGTCGTCCTCGAAGGCGAACGCCCGGAGGCGTGGTGGCTGCCGGGCACCACGCCGCGGCTCGTCATCACCACGGCCGCGCTGCGCCGGCTGGGCCGCCGCCGGCTGGACGCCGTCCTGGCCCATGAGCAGGGTCACGCGCGGGCGCACCACGACTGGCTGCTGTACTGCTCCGGCGCGCTGGCGACGGGCTTTCCGCGGGTTCCGGTCTTCGCCTCCTTCCGGGACGAGGTGCACCGCCTGGTCGAACTGGCGGCCGATGACGTCGCCTCACGCCGCCACGGGCGGCTGACGACCGCCCTGGCCCTGGTCGAACTCAACGAGGAACGCGGCGTGTTCGGCCCCGTCCCCACGCCGCTGGCGCAGGTACCCGACCGGGTGAACCGGCTGCTGTCGGCCCGTCCGCGGCTGAGCCCCGCCCGCCGGCTGCGGCTGACGGCCGCCGCCGCGCTGGTCCCCGTGGTGCCGCTGTTGCTCGCTTTTGTACCGGGACTCAGCGCGCTGAAGTAGTTTCCGGGGGCCGATCGCGGCCAGGATGCATGTCATGCGGACGTCCTCCCCCACCGTCCCCGCCCCCACCGGCCGCCGCCCCCACCGCGCGACCGGCCATCTCTGGGCCGCGGCCCTGTGCGCCCTCCCGGCCGCCGTCCTGCTGGCGCTGGTCGCCGTGGAGTGGGGCCCGCTGCTCGCGCTCGACCGGACCGTCGCCACCGGGCTGCACGAGTCCGCCCGGGAGAACCCCGGCTTCACCCAGGCCAACCGGGTGCTCACCGACTGGGTGTGGGATCCCTGGACCATGCGGCTCGCGCTGCTGCCGGCCGTCCTGGCTCTGCTGCTGTCCCGCCGGGGCGGCGGACGGACGACCGCGCTGTGGCTGGTCGTGACCCTGCTGATCGGCTCGGTCCTCCAGCAGGGCCTGAAGTTCCTCGTCGACCGTCCGCGCCCGCGGTGGAGGGAGCCGGTGGACTCGGCGCACTACGCGGCGTTCCCGTCGGGACACGCGATGACGGCCGCGTTCGTCTGCATCCTGCTGCTGTGGCTCGCCCATCGCGCGGGTGTGCGGGGAGCGCTGATGCGGGCCGCGGCGGCCGCGGCCGCCGTGTCCGTCGCCGGGGTCGGTTTCACCCGCGTCTACCTGGGGGTCCACTGGCCCTCCGACGTGGTGGGCGGCTGGCTGCTGGGAGCGGCCGCGGCCTCCGCGGCCGTCGCCGTCCACCACCGGTACGGGGCGCAACGTACGGAAACCCTTGAACCGCCGGGGACGGCCGGGGAATGATCACCGCATGGCGATCACCGGCGTGCTCTTCGACTTCTCCGGCACCCTCTTCCGCATCGAGACCGTGGAGCGCTGGCTGCGCGTCACCCTGGACCGGCTCGGGGTCGCGGTGCCGGAGGCGGAGCTGGCGCACTGGGCGGAACGGCTGGCCAGGGCGGGCGCGCTGCCCGGGGGATCGTCCCCGCACGGCGTGCCCGAGCGTCTGGCCCCGCTCTGGGAGGTGCGCGACTGCGCCGCCGAGCACCACCGGGAACTCTTCACCGGGCTGGCGCGGGAGGCGGCGCTGCCCTGGCCGGAGGCGTACGAGGCCCTCTACGACCGGCACATGGAACCGGGCGCCTGGACCCCCTATCCGGACGCCTCCGAGGTGCTCGGGGCGCTGCGCGAGCGGGGCAAGCGGATCGCCGTCGTGTCGAACATCGGCTGGGATCTGCGCCCGGTCTTCCGGGAGCACGGTCTGGACGGCTTCGTGGACGCCTACGTGCTGTCGTACGAGCACGGCGTGGCCAAACCCGACGAGCGGCTCTTCCGGGCCGCCTGCGAGGCGCTGGACGTGACGCCCCGGGAGACGCTGATGGTGGGCGACGACGTGCGGGCGGACGGCGGCGCGACGGCGGCGGGCTGCGCCCTGGAACTGGTGGAGCGGCTGCCGGTGGCCGAACGTCCCGACGGGCTGCGCCCCGTGCTCGGCCGGCTCGGCTGAGCCGGCCCGGAATCCTTCCGAAACCGCCGTTTTCGGGCGATCCCCCGCGTCGCCCGAAAACGGCGGCGGTCTCGGAAACACCTCTGAACAGGCCAGAGGCGGCACCTCACTGAGTATATTGGCCCGGAGCCAGTCAACGCAGGAGTTACAGCATGTCCCCGCGAAGCGCATCGGTCAATGAAGAGTTGCGCCGTCGCTCCCGCGAACGGCTGCTCCAGGCGACGGTCGAACTGGTCGGCGAGCGCGGGTACGAGGCGACGACCTTGGCCGACATCGCCGACCGGGCGGGCGCGGCCCGCGGACTCGTCTCGTACTACTTCCCGGGCAAGCGGCAGTTGCTCCAGTCCGCCGTGCACCGGCTGATGCACCTGACACTGGAGGCCGCGCTGCGGCGGGAGCCGCGCACCGAGGACGGCGAGGAACTGCTCGCCCGGGCCATCGACGCCATCCTCGGCATCGCCCGCGACCACCCCACGCTGATGCGCACCCACATGGCGGGCATCCTCACCGCCGAGGGTTTCGTGCAGTGCCCGGAGCAGCAGCGGCTGGCCGTGCTGCTCCGCGACACCGTCGTCCGCTACGGCTCCAGGCACCCGGACTCGGACTATCCGCTGCTGCGCGCCCTGCTCATGGGCGCGGTGGTGGCGGTCCTGCTGCCGGGGGCGCCGCTGCCCCCGGCGCTGCTGCGATCGGAGCTGTTCCAGCGCTTCGGGCTGGAGTGGGAACTCGGTGTCCCGCCGGGCGAGGAGCCGCCCGGCGGGACGCTTCCGCGTGCCGTGGTTCAGCGGTAGTCGGGCTGCGTCTGCACGTTGAGCTCGTGCAGACGCACCCGCGCGGCGCCGGCCGTGCGGCGGTCGTCGACGCGCAGGACGTCGAAGCCCTTGGCGATGTCGTTCGAGTAGATGTGGCCGTTGTAGTAGTAGGCGGACCAGGAGCCGCCCAGGGTCAGGGTGTCGGCGGAGATGGGGCCTCGCTCGAAGTAGCCGATCTCCTTCGGCCGGGAGGAGTCGGTGAACTCCCAGACCGAGACGCCGCCCTGGTACCAGGCCTGGACCATGATGTCGCGGCCCCTGACCGGGATGAGCGAGCCGTTGTGGGCCACGCAGTTCTCGGTGTCCGCCTGGTGGCGCGGGATCTTGAAGTAGCTGCGGAACACCAGTTCCCGGTGGTGGCCCCGGCGCTTCAGGTCGTAGATGCCGTTGGCGCCGCGCTCGGGTCCGACCTCGGCGTTGCAGGTCGCGGCACCGCCGCCGCCCAGTTCGTCGGTGAAGACGACCTTGTCGCCGTCCTCACTGAAGGTCGCCGAGTGCCAGAACGCGAAGTTGGTGTTGTCCCGGACCCGGTCGATCACCCTGGGGCGCGCCGGGTCGGAGATGTCCATCAGGATGCCGTCGCCCATGCAGGCCCCGGCGGCCAGCCGCTTCTTCGGGAAGGCCGTGATGTCGTGGCAGCCGGTGGTTTCGTAACTGCTGCCCTCGGAGCCGGAGTTGCCGCCGTCCGGGAAGAGGACGGGGAAGTCGATGACCGCCGAGCGCTCCGGTGCCTTCCGCGGGACCTTGATCACCGAGATGCCGTCGTGCGGCGGTTGGCAGTCGGGGAAGTCCTCGCTCGGGAAGTACGAGGAGACGTAGACGTACACATTGCGCTTCTGCGGCACCAGCGTGTGGGTGTGCGAGCCGCAGGCGGTCTCGACGGCGGCGACGTAGCGGGGGTTCCGCTTGTCGCTGATGTCGAAGATCTTCATGCCCTCCCAGGACGACTTCTCACTGGCGGGCTGGGAGGTGCTGTTGCAGGAGTTGTCGCTGCGCGAGGAGTCGGTGGAGAGGAAGAGCAGGTTCCCGGAGACGGAGATGTCGTTCTGGCCGCCGGGGCAGAGCACTTGGCTCACGGTCTTCGGGGACCGCGGGTTGCCGATGTCGTAGATGGTGAAGCCGTCGTAGTTGCCGGCGAAGGCGTAACGGCCCTGGAACGCCAGATCGGTGTTCAGGCTGCCGAGGGCGCCCTTGCCGACACTGGCGAGGTGTTTGATGTTCTTGCTGTGGACGATCTCGTCCACACCCGGGATGTCGCCGTTCTCCATGGCCGCGCGGGTGTCGGCCGCGAGCTCCTTCGACATCCGCTTCCCGTCGGTCGCGTCACCGGGGTCGGGTGTCGCGGCCGCGGGACCTGCGGCCAGGAATGAGGCGATCAGCCCGAAGGCCGCCACCGCCACGCCCAGGCGTCTGCGCCGCACGCGGGGTATGTGCAACGACGTCACTGAGACCTCCCTCGTTTACCGTTCAACGGCGAACGGTGTGTCAACTCCGCAGTATCGCCGCCCACATGTACATCTCAACAGTGATTAACGAAGATGTGTTCGTAGCCGGTGTCCGCTCCGACCCGACCCTGGAGGTCCCGTGTTCCACCGCCGGATGACGGGCCGTGCCCGTTCGCTGCTCCTCGCGTCCACCGCGGCGGCCGCGGTACTGGCCCTCCCGGCCTGCGAGGCGGACGGTTCCGCCCCGGCGAAGGCGGACGGCGGGCCCTCCGTGGTCGCGCCGGGCAGACCGGGCGAGGCGGCCGAGACCCTCTCGGCGGACGAGGCCAGGAAGGCCGGCCGCGAGGACTCCGTCCCCAACGCCGCCGACGTGCGCTTCGTGCGGATGATGATCGTCCACCACCGGCAGGCCCTGACCATGGCCGCGCTCGCGGAGAAGCACGCGGACTCGAAGGGTGTCAAGGGGATCGCGCGGCGGATCGCGGCGGCGCAGGGCCCCGAGATCGGGGCGCTGGAGGGCTGGCTCGACCAGCGGGGCGAGCCGCGCGAGGAGAAGGAGGCGCACGGGCACGACCACGGCGCGATGCCCGGCATGGCCACGCAGGCGGAGCTCGACCGGCTCTCGGCCGCCCGCGGGGACGCCTTCGACGAGCTCTTCGTCAAGCTGATGATCACTCACCACCAGGGCGCGGTGACCATGGCCACCGAGGTGCTCAAGGAGGGGAACGACGTGCTGGTGGAGGAGATGGCCACCGGGATGAGCGTCCAGCAGACCGCGGAGATCGGGCGGATGCGGGAGCTGTGACGCCCCGGCGGGCCTGCTTTCCCGGCGGGCGGTGACGGAGAGCGGGAGCCGCCGCTCCCGTCCGTCCCCGCCGTGTCCGTCCCCGCCGCGTCCGTCTGCGCCGCGCCGGACCGCGCAGCCTCAGTCCTCGCCGCGCCCGTCGTCCTCGTGGAGCCGGCCCGCCTGGAGTGCGGCAGCCCGGAGCAGGCTGTCGAGCAGGCCCGGGAAGAGTGCGTCGAGATCGTCGCGGCGGAGGCCGTTCATCTTGGCCGTCCCCCGGTAGCACTGGCTGATCACGCCGCTCTCGCGCAACACCCTGAAGTGGTGCGTGGTCGTGGACTTGCTGACGGGGAGGTCGAAGAGCGAGCAGGACAGCTCCTCCTCGGCGGTGGCGAGACTCCGGACGATGCGCAGCCGCATGGGGTCGGAGAGCGCGTGCAGCACGCCTTCGAGCCGGATCGCGTTCCGTGGCGGATGGTCCAGGGTGCGGCTCGGTGCGGGGGTGGTCACGGCGGCTCCTCGGAACGACGGGCTCCCCATTGTACGAAGACTCTCGTAGTTTGACATCCACCGTACTACGATGCCTATCGTACGAACCGTCCCGACCGCCGACTCCGCCCGGAGGCTGCCGTGAGCCGTTTGTTCACCCCGTTCACCCTGCGTTCGCTGACCGTCCCCAACCGCGTGTGGATGGCCCCGATGTGCCAGTACTCCGCGGCGCACACCGGACCCGGCGCGGGAGTGCCGGGCGACTGGCACGCCACGCACTACGCCTCGCGCGCCGTGGGCGGCACCGGCCTCATCCTCGTCGAGGCCACGGCCGTCAGCCCGGAGGGCCGGATCAGCCCCGGGGACCTGGGACTGTGGAACGACCGCCAGGCCGAGGCATTCCGCCGCATCACGCGTCTTCTCGAGGACCAGGGCACCGTCCCCGGCATCCAGCTCGCCCACGCCGGGCGCAAGGCGTCCACCGCCCTTCCGTGGCAGGGCGGCGCCCCGCTGTCCGCCGCGGAGGGCGGCTGGCGGCCGCTCGGCCCGAGCCCGCTGCCGTTCGACGAGGGACATCCGGTGCCGGCGGAGCTGTCGGCCGGGCAGATCGACGAGGTGGTGCGGCAGTTCGCCGAGGCCGCCCGGCGGGCCCTGGCCGCCGGCTTCCGGGTGGCCGAGGTGCACGGGGCGCACGGCTACCTCATCGGCGAGTTCCTGTCCCCGCACAGCAACCGGCGCACCGACGCCTACGGCGGCTCCTACGAGAACCGCGTCCGGCTCGCCCTGCGAGTGGTGGACGCGGTGCGCGAGGTGTGGCCCGACGGCCTGCCCGTCCTCTTCCGGGTCTCGGCGACGGACTGGCTCGCGGAGAACGGGGCGGACGAGCGCGCGGGCTGGACGGTGGACGACACCGTGCGGCTGGCCGCGGACCTCCGGGCGCACGGGGTGGACCTCCTGGACGTCTCCAGCGGCGGCAACGCCCCGCGGGTGCGCATCCCCACCGGGCCCGGCTACCAGGTGCCCTTCGCCGAGCGGGTGCGGACCCGGACGGGGATGCCGGTCGCGGCGGTCGGCGAGATCACCGGGGCGCGCCAGGCGGAGGAGATCCTCACCGCCGGCCGGGCCGACGCGGTGCTGCTGGGCCGGGAACCGCTCCGCGACCCCTACTTCGCCCGGCGCGCGGCACGGGAACTGGGGGCCGCCGCGCCCGTCCCCGTTCCGTATCTGCGGGCGGGCTGACCTGGTACGGCGCCGTGGCGGAGCGCCGTTGTCAGTGGGCCGGTGCAGACTGTGACCCACGCAACACGACCGCGTTCCGGAGGTGCCGAGATGACCGACGTCCTGCTCGCCGTGGGGACCCGCAAAGGACTTTTCCTCGCCCGCCGGCGGAGCTCCGCCGGCGGGAAGGCCGGGGAGTGGGAGTTCGACGGCCCGCACTTCAACGCCCAGGCGGTCTACTCCATCGGCATCGACCAGCGGCCCGGCGGTACCCCCCGGCTGCTGGTCGGCGGCGACAGTTCGCACTGGGGCCCGTCCGTCTTCCGCTCCGACGACCTCGGCGCCACCTGGCAGGAGCCCAAGCGCCCGGCCGTCCGCTTCCCGGAGGACACCGGTGCCTCCCTGGAGCGGGTCTGGCAGTTGCAGCCGGCCGGTCCGGCCGAGCCCGGCGTGGTCTACGCCGGCACCGAGCCGGCCGCGCTCTTCCGCTCGGAGGACGGCGGCGAGACCTTCGAGCTGGTCCGCCCCCTGTGGGAGCACCCCACCCGCGACCGGTGGGCGCCGGGCGGCGGCGGGGAGGCCGTGCACACGGTCCTCACCGACCCGCGCGACCCTCGCGCGGTGACGGTCGCGGTGTCCGCCGCGGGCGTGTTCCGTTCGCTGGACGGCGGTGCGAGCTGGGATCCGTCCAACACCGGGATCTCGGCCGTCTTCATGCCCGACCCTCACCCCGAGTTCGGGCAGTGCGTCCACAAGATCGCCCGCGATGCCGCCGACCCGGACCGGCTCTATCTGCAGAACCACTGGGGCGTCTACCGCAGCGACGACGCCGGGGCCCGGTGGACCTCCATCGGCGACTCCCTGCCCTCGGACTTCGGTTTCCCCGTCGTCGCGCACCCCAGCCGCGGCGACGTCGCCTACGTCTTCCCGCTCAACGCCGACGCGGACCGGGTGCCGGCGGAGCGCCGCTGCCGGGTCTTCCGCACGGAGGACGCGGGCAAGAGCTGGCAGCCGCTCTCCACGGGCCTGCCCGAGGCCGCGCACTACGGCCCGGTCCTGCGGGACGCGATGTGGTCCGACGGCGCCGACCCGGCCGGGATCTACTTCGGCAACCGCAACGGCGAGCTGTACGCGAGCGCCGACGAGGGCGAGAGCTGGCGTCAACTCGCCTCCCATCTCCCGGATGTGCTCTGTGTCCGGGCCGCGGTGATCGGCTGAGCCGGATTGCCGGGAGCGGCAACGAGCCTGTGTGGGGAGCCAGTAGAGTGACCGCCCGTGGCTGCACGACCATTGAACGAGATCGTCGAACCGGGCTGGGCGAAGGCCCTCGACCCGGTCGCCGGGCAGATCGCCGCGATGGGGGACTTCCTCCGCGCGGAGATCGCCGCCGGGCGCACCTACCTGCCCGCCGGGCCGAATGTGCTGCGCGCCTTCCAGCAACCCTTCGACGAGGTACGGGTCCTGATTGTCGGCCAGGACCCCTATCCCACACCCGGGCACGCGGTGGGGCTGAGCTTCTCCGTGGCGCCCGAGGTCCGTCCGCTCCCCGGCAGCCTGGAGAACATCTTCCGGGAGCTGCGGAGCGACCTCGGAGTGGAGCGGCCCTCCAGCGGCGATCTGACCCCCTGGACCCGGCAGGGCGTGCTCCTGCTCAACCGGGCGCTGACCACCGCGCCGCGCAGACCCGCGGCGCACCGCGGCAAGGGCTGGGAGGCCGTCACCGAACAGGCCATCCGGGCCCTCGCGGAGCGGGGCCGCCCGCTGGTGGCGATTCTGTGGGGACGGGACGCGCGCACCGTGCGCCCGCTGCTCGGCCCGCTCCCGGCGGTGGAATCCGCGCACCCCTCCCCCATGTCCGCCGACCGCGGCTTCTTCGGCTCCCGCCCGTTCAGCCGCGCCAACGACCTCCTCGTACAACAGGGCGGCCAACCGGTCGACTGGCGTCTGCCCTGACGTGCGGCGCGGGGGCGGGGGTCCGCTGCCGCGCACGGCGCCATGGCGGCCACCGCCGGCGCCGCCCGCCCGGCGTGGCCGGTGCGGCCCTCCGGTCCTCCGGCGGGCCGTGCGGTTCCGGGTGTGGTGCGCCGAGGGCGGGCGGCCTGCCTTCCGCGGCCGTGGAGCCGCCTCCTGCCGCGCCGCGTACGGAGTCCGGCTCCGCTCTTCCCCCGTGTCCCGCGCGTGCCCCGAGCCGGCGGTTCACGGCGCTCGCCGGCGTGCCCTCCGGTGCCGCCGCGGTCACGGGCCGCGGAGAAGGGAGCGGAGCGTGAGTGAAGCCCGGGGGGCCGACGCGGCCCCCGGCGTCCCCGGCCGCGGGGTCCAGCCCCCGCCGTCCGGTGAGCCGGAAGGCACCGGCGGTGCGGCCCGCTGGGTGATCGGGGTCGACTCCGGCGGCTCCGGACTGCGCGTGGCCATCGCCCGCGCGGAGGACGGCGGGCAGGTCGGGGAGGCGATCCGGGCCGAACCCGTCCGGACCGGCCCCCGGGGCATCGACGCCGGGCACCTGCTCGCCCGCCTGCTGCCCGCCGCACGGGAGCTGCTGGCCCGCGCCGGCGACGGGAGGGCCGGGCGGCGGCCGGAGGCCCGAGGGTCCGTGGCAGCGGTGGCGGTGGGCGCGGCCGGCATGGCCACGCTCGGCGACGATCTGCGGGCCCGGCTGCCGCAGGCCCTCGCCGCCGAACTGGGCGTCCGCCGGCTGGCGCTGGCGGCCGACGCCGTCACGGCCTACGCGGGCGCCCTCGGCCAGCGGACGGGCGCGGTCGTCGCGGCGGGCACCGGCGTGATCGCCCTCGGCGCGGACCTGGACGCGCCCCCGGGCGACGGTGGCCTCTCTCTCCCTCCGGCGGCGCACCACGGCCCCGGGCCCGCCCCGAACTCCCGTACGCCTCTGGAGCCGGGCGCTTCCCCCGGTTCCCGTGCGCCCCTCGAGTCCGGCGGCCCGGCCGGCTCCGGCCCGGTCCGTGGTTCCCGGGTCTCCGGCGTGCCCGGCGGGCGTCCCGCTTCCCGTCCCCCCGGCCGCACGGACACCCCTCCCGGCGGCCGTGCCTCTCCCGAGGCCGCTCCGGCCTCCGGCAGAGCCCCCTGCTCCTCCGCGGCGGGCGGCCGTTGGCGGCGGGCCGACGGCTGGGGCCATCTGCTGGGCGACTGCGGCGGGGGCGCCTGGATCGGCCGTGCCGGCCTGGAGGCGGCCCTGCGGGCGCACGACGGGCGCCGGGGCGGCTCGGCGGCGCTGCTGGACCGGCTGGAGGCGGTCTTCGGCCCGGCCGCCGGCCTCCCCGCCCTGCTCTATCCGCGGACGGACCGCGCGGCCGTCCTGGCCTCGTTCGCGCCCGAGGTCGCCGCCTGCGCCGGGACGGACCCGGTGGCGGCCGGAATCCTTCGGGACGCGGCCCGCGGGATCGCGGAGACCGCGGCCGCCGTCTGCCCGCCCGCGACCGGCTGCCCGGTGGCGTTCACCGGCGGCCTCTTCGGGATCGGGCCGCCGCTGCTCGTGCCGGTCCGGGAGGAGTTGTCCCGGCTCGCGCCGTGGGCGTGCCCGGTGGAGGCCGGGGGCGGCCCGCTCGACGGTGCTCTGCGGATTGCCGGTGCGCTCGCCGGCGGCACCCTGCGGCTCCCCGTCGACGGAAGCATGCTCGGCCTCTGGCCGCGGCCGCCCGCACCCGGCTGACTTACTCCGGGTAACAACACAAACCGGCGGACGAAAACGGACGAAGAGTACGCGGCCGCACCCTCCCCGAACACCAAAGCCCTCCAAAGGGTTAACATGCGGCGCCATGAGCACCCCCACAGGGCCCGCACCCGGCCTGCCCGTACGAATGCCGCGTCCCCGCCAGCCCGGTCGGCACCGGAAACCGGAGCCGCTGGCGGCGCCCGAGGGTGCCCCCGCGCTGGTGCTGGCGGTGCCCGGCACGCCCGACGCGGCCTCCCGCAGTCTCGCGGAAGAGGTCGTCAGCATCGCCCGGTCCGAACTGCCGGGCCTGCACGCCCACATCGGATACATCGACGGCGGCGACGACGAGTTCCCCGCGCTGTCGGCCGTGCTCTCCCGGGCCGCGGCCGACCGCACCGCCCGGCTGGCCCGCGCCACCGCGGCGGCCGAAGGCGCCGGGGAAGAGGGCGGACGGACCCCGGTCATCGGTGAGGACGCCCCCGACGCCGTCGTGGTGCCCCTGCTCGCGGGCCCGGACAGCGCGCTGGTCCGCCGCATCCGGCAGGCCGTCATGGACAGCCGCACGTCCGCCGAGCTGACCGAGGCCCTCGGCCCGCACCCGCTCCTGGCGGAGGCCCTGCACGTGCGCCTGTCGGAGGCCGGGCTCGCCCGCGCCGACCGGGCGCGCCTGTTCACCGTCGCCACGGCCGCCGACGGCATCATCCTCGCCACCGTCGGCGGTGAGGACGCCGTCCAGGCCGCCGGCATCACCGGCATGCTCCTCGCCGCCCGGCTCGCGGTGCCGGTGCTCGCCGCCGCGCTGGACGTCGAGGGTTCCATCGCGAAGGCCGCCGAGGAACTGCGGGGCTCCGGTTCGGCGCAGCTCGCGCTCGCGCCGTATCTGATCGGGCCCGAGCTCCCCGAAGGGCTGCTGGAGGCGGCCGCCACCGAGGCCGGCTGCTCCTCGGGCGAGTCCCTGGGCGCCTATCCGGCGATCGGCAGGCTGGTGCTCTCGCAGTACGCGGCCGTCCTGGGCATCACACCGCAGCAGGCGCAGCCCTTGCGCTGACCGGCCGGGACACGGGGCCCCGCGCAGGCGGCGGCCCGGTCCCGCATTCCGGGGGGCGGCGGCCGTACGACGGCCCCGCCCTTCTCCGTGTCCGGGAAGCGACGTGCCCTTCCCGCTGCCGCGCCGGCTCACCCGGCCCGCCCGGGGCACGGAGTCGTTCGGGACCGCCCGAGCGCCGTGCCCCGCCGCTCCCGGCCTCCGTGCCGCAGCGGATCAGGAGGAGGCCAGCGGCGCGCGCGGAGAACTCCGCAGCGGCGCGGCGAGCGACACGAGCGCCACCTCCAGACCCTGCAGACAGGCGAGGGCGCGTTCGGTGCCCGGGTGCTGCGGTGTCTCCGCGACGACGGGCACGGCGGCCACCGCCGCGGCGCCGGGGGTCACGAGCGCGGCGACGGCCGCTTCCCCCCGCCGGCAGGCGTCGGTCAGCCGGGAGTCGTGGGATGCCTCGGGGTCGGCGGTGAGCTCGGTGAGGTCCCGAAGGCGCTCGGCGCACTCGTCGAGCAGGGCGACGATCCGGCGGGCCCGTTCCCTGCGGGCGGTGAACGGGTTGAGCGGGTGGAGGAGCGGGGCCACGGAGACGCGCACCCGGGCGAGCAGCGCTTCGAGCGCGGCGGCGTGCGGCGCCGGGTCGGCGCCGCCGTCACCGGCCAGCCGCCGGGAGGCCTCCGTCGTGCACCGCCGGACGCACAGCAGGGAGCGCTGGATCCAGGCGTCCGTGGCGGCATGCGTGGTGACGGGGAGGACGACGGCCACCGCCACCACGACGGCGACCGCGCCGGCCAGCGTCTCCGCGACCCGCAGGGCGAGCAGCGCCTCGTCCAGTACGCCGAGCAGGCCGTAGAGCAGCCCGGCCATGACGGTCACGAAGAACATCATCCAGCTGTAGGACAGCGGCGCCGTGTAGAAGACGCCGAAGACGCAGACGGCCACGAGGACGGCGGTCGGGGCGGGGTCGCCGTGCAGCGGTACGGCGGTGAACAGCCCGGCGGCGACCCCCGTGACGGTGCCCACCACGCGCCGCCAGCCGCGGACCAGGGTCTCGCCGCGCGAGGCGGTGTTGACGAAGATCCACCAGACGGTGCCCACCGCCCAGTACCACCGCTCCTGCGACAGCGCCTGGCCCAGGCCGAGGGCGAGCCCGCCCGCGACCGCCACCTGGACGGCCTGCCGGGTGCTCGTCCGGGCCAGGCCGCGGCCGCCCGGCGGGGGCGGCGGGACGGGCGGCGCCATCCGCCGTTCATAGCGCCACAGGCCGAAGCGGACCGCCGAGGAGGCGAGCAGGGCGAGGGCCATGGCGGCGTACAGGCCGGGGAGCTGGCCCGGGACCGTCCGCAGGAACTGCGCCACGAAGAAGGTCATGAACGCGAAGGTGCCCAGGGCATGGCCACGCGGGCCCCAGCGCCGTGCGTACACGCCGGCGACGGCGACCGCGAGGAACGCCGCGTCGCGCAGGAGCGGCTGGTCGTGCAGCACGGTCGCCAGGGCGAGGACCGGGAAGCCGGCCACCGGGAACAGGGCGGTGGTGGCGGCCTGCCGGCGGACGGTGGTGTCGGTGACCGTGAAGAGGGCGAGGAGCGCCGTCAGACCGCCGGCGATGACGGCGGGGAGCTCGTGGCCGGTGAGCAGGGACAGGCTCACCGCGAGACCGATGCCCAGGACGGCCCGCAGCGCGCTGCGCAGACGCAGCCGCTCCGGATCCGGAGCCACGAACATCCTCTTCAGCACTCTTTCCGCCCTTCCGGCGCCCCGGCACGAAAAAGGCGCCGCGGAAGTCCCGCAGCGCCATCGACGCATCCATGAGAGCATCTCCGCACCCATGTGCTCAAGCGAGGCCCTGTCCACTGGGCCAATGGCACAGCCGGAGACGGAGATCACCGGCCGTGGGCGTGCCAATGGCCGCGAGACCGTACGGGCACGGCGGAAACGGGCGGGGCCGGACGGAAACGGGCAGGGCCAAGCCGTCGGTGGCCACCCGGGCGGCGGCGAGGGGCGGACGGCGGGCCGGCCCGAGCGGTGCCCCGCCGGCCGGTCATGGGAGTGGCCGGGTCGGCCTCGTCACGCCCGGGCGCCTCCGGTCCCGTCCCATCGGGGATGCTTCCCCCGCTTCCCCCCGGCCGGGCCGTTCTCCGGTCCGCTCCCCGTCCCGGCGCGGGGAAACGGAAAGCGGAATGCGCACGTGCAGGCGTCATGCGTGGTCCGGGCGCACGGAGAGAGAACACGGCTTCCGCGGAGAGAGCGGAATGCGGAGGGGACCGGGAATACCGGCCGCGCACCGGGCATTCGGCGCCGGCATCGGGTGAGTCCGGCGGTCCGGCAGCCCCTGCCGGTGGAATACGTGGGCGGGCGTGTTTCCGGGGGCGGTCCGGTGAATTCGGCAGATCGTCCATCACCGTCACCGGTGGAATTCCGGCAGTGCCGGCCGGGGCCGCGGAAGGCGGTGCGGTGGCCGGTGGAGAGCGCCGGAAAGGGAGCGGGGGCGGCGGGTCAGCCGACCATGATGCCGCCCGGGCCCTCGGGCCCTCCGCCGGTCTGCGGACCCGGTCCCCCGCCGTGCTGCGGCATCGGCCCCCGGCCGAGCTGGAGGCCCGGCCCCCCGCCGTGCTGCGGCCCCGGCCCGCGGCCGAGCTGCAGCCCCGGCCCGCCGGAACCGGCGCCGTCCGCGGGTGCCGGGCGGCTGCCCGCCAGGACACGCCGGCCGGCCGCCCCGTACACCCGTTCCACGGCGAGCCGGATCACCAGGCGCCGCTCCGCCACCATCGCGGCCCGGAAGCCCTCCCAGTCCGGGTGCTCACCCTGGAAACCGCGGAAGACCCGGACCAGTTCATCGGCGACCGCGTCGTGCGGGTCGGTGGTGATCGGCGTCAGCTCGGCCTCGCCCTCGGCCACCATGTAGGAGAAGCCGTTGCTGCTGGTGACGTAGAAGCTCGCGCGCGGATCGCGGCGCAGATTACGGGTCTTGGCCCGGTTGTAGGTCACCATGAGGCGGATGACGCGGGACTGGGGATCGTAGGCGTAGCCGACGTTGGAGAGCTGGGGGCGGCCGTCGCGCTTGAGGGTGACGAGCGTGCCGATGTGGTGCGCCTGCAGAAGCTCGTACAGGGCACTGTCGCCGGTTTTTCCCATGGGCTCAGTCATGCGGTGAGAATACGGGGCCGATAAGGCGGCGGAACAGGCCCGGCAGGCAGTAACGGCTGGACATTTCCGGGGAGTTCGGCAGACTGTACGCTGTCGCTGCTGTCCGGTTGTTTTGTGCCCGGTGCCGTCGCGTTTTCCCGCCGCCGGGGGTTTTCCCGTGCGCGCGGACGACGGATTTCCGGATTCCGCTCCGTGGGCCGTTCCGCGGTACGGAAGGGGAGGCGCGGTCTCCCGCCGTCCCGGACGTATGGCCCGGCCGTATGTCCCCGGCGAACGGGCGGCGGGCGGCAGTCGGCTCCCGTACGCGCAAGACGGTGCCCTCGCCGCCCGCGGGGGATGTGAGGCGGACGAGGGCACCGTGGTCCGTGCGGTCACGTGGTGGACAGGGCCTCCGTGGGAGGCAGCCGCGCGGCGCGCAGCGCGGGATAGAAGCCGGCCAGCCCGCCGATCACCAGGGTCGCACCGACCCCGCCCGCCATCGCCCAGACCGGCACCACCGAGGGCCAGCCCTGGTAGGTGGCGTAGCCGGAGGTGACGGCGATGCCGAGCAGGACCCCGCCGATGCCGCCGAGCGCGGACAGCAGCAGCGCCTCGCAGAGGAACTGGTTGCGGACCTGGCCGCGGGTGGCCCCCAAGGAGCGGCGCAGACCGATCTCCGACCTGCGTTCGAGTACCGAGATGACCATGGTGTTGGCCACCCCCACGCCGCCGACGAGCAGGGCGACCGCGCCGAGCCCCAGCAGCAGTCCGCTGAGGGTGTCGTCGGTGGCCTGCTTGGCGGCGAGCACGTCGGACGGCCGGGAGACGTTGGCCTCGCTGGGGTTCTCCGGGTTGGCGGTGGCACCGAGGATCGCCTGTACGTCGGTGACGGCCGCCTCCTCCACACGGGTGTACACCGTCGTCGGGTAGCCGTCGAAGCCCAGTTCCTCCTCGGCGAAGGTCCAGCCGGTCAGCGCGGCGGAGTCCAGCTCCGGGACGAGTTCGTTGGGGGCCAGCAGGCCGACGACGGTGACCCACTGCCCGGCCATCCAGACCTTCGTGCCGGTCCCGGCCCGGAACACCCCGAGCTGCTCCGCGGCCGTGGGGCCGAGCACCACGGCCGGGTACCGCTGGTTGGCCGCGTTCAGCCACCGGCCGTCGACGATCTCCGCACCTGCGGTCTCCGGCAGATCCGTGCGGGCCGCGTAGACGTTGAGGCCGCCGGTCTCCTCCTTGGGGATGTGGTCGTTCCGGTAGACCTTGGCCCCGGTCTTGCCGAGGGCGGAGACCGACTCCACCTCCGGGATGTTCCCGATCATCTCCACGGACTCGTCCGGCAGATGGGCGGCGCCGCCGCCGAAGGACTGGCCGGGGGTGACGGTGAGCAGGTTGGTGCCCAGCGCGGAGAGCCGGCGGTTGAGGTCCTCGGTGCTGGAGGTGGAGATGCCCACCACGCCGACCATGGCGGCGATGCCGATGGCGATGCCGAGCGCCGAAAGGAACACCCGCAGGGGCCGGGAACGCAGTCCGGAGCCGCCCACCCGCAGGACGTCGGCCGGGTTCATCCGGGCCGGCCTGGGGCGGGGCCGGGCCGGGCGGGACGGGGCCGGGCGCACCGGCTCCTCCGCGGCGGTCTCCTTCACGGTGGTCATCGCACGGCCTCCCCCGCGGTCAGGGCGGCGGCGGGTACCGGGGCCGGTGCGAGGGCCCCGCCGTCGTCCGGGCCGGCGGCGAGCGCGGGTCCGGCGCCGTCCGAGTCGTGTTCGATCCGGCCGTCGCGGATCCGGACCTCGCGCGGCAGGGAGGCCGCGATGTCCCGGTCGTGGGTGATCACCACGACCGTGGTACCGGCCCGGTGCAGCTCGTGCAGCAGCTCCATCACCACCAGGCCGGACCGGGAGTCCAGCGCACCGGTGGGCTCGTCGGCTAGCAGCAGCGGCGGGTCGCCGAGCACCGCGCGGGCGATGGCCACCCGCTGTTTCTCACCGCCGGAGAGCTGGTGCGGCTCGTGGTGGAGCCGGTGGCCGAGGCCGACCCGGCGCAGGGCACGCTCGGCGAGCCTGCGCCGCTCGGCCCGCGGGCGGCCGCTGTAGAGCAGCCCGTCCGCGACGCTGTCCAGGGCCGGGATGCCGGGGGCGAGGTGGAACTGCTGGAAGACGAAACCGATCGTTCCGGCGCGCAGCGCGGACAACTCGCGGTCGCTGAGGTGGTCGATGTCGTGCCCGTCGATGCGCACGGTGCCGGCGGTGGGGCGGTCGAGGGTGCCCATGATGTTGAGCATCGTGGACTTCCCGGAGCCCGACGGGCCGACGACGGCCAGCAGTTCGCCGCGCCGGATGACGAGCCCGGCGTCCCGCAGCGCCGTCACGTCCCCGTACGTCTTGCGGACCCCGGACAGTTCGACCACCGGGCTGGGCGCTTCGGTCACTTGGGGACCCCCACGACCAGGCCGTCGGTGATGCCCTTGCCGGACACCTCCACCAGGCTGTCCGCGAACATGCCGAGCTTCACCGCACGCCGCTCCACGGTGCCGTCCGCGTCGACGACCTCCACGGCGTAGCCGCCGCCGCGCTCCGCCACCAGCGCGTTGACGGGGACGGCGAGGACGTTCTCGCGGGTCTCCGCCTTCACCGTGACCTCGACGCCGGCGGCCTGGTAGCTGCCGAGCCCCTTCTGCTTCGCGATCTCCAGCTCCACGGGCAGGGTGGGGTCCTCGTTCCCGCCGCCGTTCCCGGGACCGCCGGAGCCGGCGTCGCCGGCGTCGCCGGAGCCCGAGAGGGTGCCGACATCCGTGACCTCCGCCCGGACGGTGCTGTCGTCCGGGAGGGTGACGGTGGCCTTGGTGCCCTTCTCGACGAGGTCCTCGTACCGCACGTCGAGATCGACGGTGACGATGCGTTCGGTGCCGGTCCAGGTCAGGACGGTGCCGTTGAGCAGGGCACCGGGGGAGGTCTTCACGTCGGCGACGCGGCGGGCACCGGGCGCCACCACGGCGTCCCCGGGTCCGACCCTGCCGGTCTCCTCGCGGCCGAGGTCGTCCTGCCAGTCCCGGACGGCCTCGGCGGTGGTCTCCGTGTACGTGTCGTCGGCGGTGAAGCCGGTGTAGCCGAGTTCGGAGAGGTTCTTCTCCAGGATCTTGACGTCGCCGCCCTCACTGCCCGGCCCCAGGGTGCGGTAGAAGGGCGTGGAGCCGTAGAGCAGCGGGACCTTCTCCTCGTCGGCGCGGTAGACGGTGCCGCCGCGCTTGATGACGTCGCCGTCCTCGGGCACCCAGGTGATGATCCCGGCGCTTCCGCCGTCGCCGCCGGTGCCGTTCCGCGCCGGCTGCCCGCTCCCGGCTCCGGCCGGGGCCTGGACGGCCGAGGCCTCGCCGTAGCCGAGGTTTCCGTCGACCGTCTCGGTGCGGGTCAGGGTGGTGCGCTGGATCTCGGCGGTCTTCGGCGGGGCGGAGGGGGCGGCGTTCGCCTCGCCCGCTCCGTCGCCGCCGAGGGCCCCGGTGGTGGCGGCGCCGGCCGCCGCGACCACGGTGATCGCGGCGGCCACGATCATCGAGGTGCGCAGCGGACGGCTTCTGCGGTGGCTCGCCGGCGGGGCCGCGCCCTCGCCGTCGTCGCCGCTGCCGGCGGTCTCCGCCGGCTTCTCCCGGGTTTCGAGGTCCCGGGCCGTTTCCCGCGGCCCGGGGTCCCCGGAGGTCTCCCGGGTGGAGGCCCCGGCCGCCGGGCGGTCGGCCACCTCGCCGGGGGTGCGCAGTTCCAGGGCCGCGGAGGGATCGCCGGACGGGCCCGGACGGTCCGCCCCCTCGTCCCGCTCGCGCTCCTGTGTCCCGTCCGGTGCCGTCACTGTGCGCCGCCGCCCGAGATCGTCACGCCGCCGCCGGGCCACTTGTCCTGACAGGCCGCCCGGGCCTGCTGGAACTCGTCGTCGGCCGGGTTGATGCCGGAACCGGCGAAGTCGATCCCGAGGTTGTTGCCGTTGATCTCGGGGTCGGGGAACTTGGGGAGGCCGTTCTCGCGCATGCACTTCGCCCAGGCGGCGACCTTCGCCGAGTCCAGCGGTTCGCCGTTGCCGCCGCCCCCGCCGAGCTGGCCCTGGGGCATCTTGTCGCGGCACGCCTCCTGCGCGGACTTGAAGGACTCGGAGTTCGGGTCGACGTTGCCGTCGCCCGGGCTCAGCGCGATGCCGCCGCCCTCCTGCTGCTGCGGGTCGGGGAAGCCGGCCACCCCGTTGTCGCGCATGCACTGCGAGAAGGCCAGCGCCTGCTCGAAGGGGCTGCCGGGCGAGGCGCTCGCCTCGGAGTCGGTGTCGCCGGCGGAGGCGGCCGACGAGTCGTCGGAGCATCCGCTGAGGAGGGCGCCGGTCAGCAGGACCGACGCCGCCAGCAGGGTTTTGGCCACGGTGGGCTTGGTTGTGGTGAACATGGGGCCAAGTTGTACGCGGGCGCCGGTCACACGGCGGACACAAGCACTGTCACCGCGGTGTTACCCCGGCCGGTGCAGACTGCCGGGGGAACTCCTCCGGTCCGCGGGGGCCCGGACCGCCCGGCGCCCCCTCACAGCCCCACGCTCCCTCACCGTCCCGCGGCCCTCCCTCCGCCGCCCCCTCACGCCCGCCGCCTCACCGTCCGCCCGCCACCGGGAACGCCGGGGTCTCCGGGTGGCCCGGGGCACCGCGGCGGCCGCCGCCCGCGCCGTCGAGGCCGCCCACCCCGGCGATGCCCCGGTCGAGCAGGTCCACCAGGGCGTGCCTGCCCGGGACGGGCACCACGTCTCCCCCGCCGGGTCCGGTGCCGCCCGGGGCGGCGGGGCCCGGGACGGCAGCGGGGCCCGGGGACGCGAGGTCGTGCAGGGCCGCCAGGACTCCGGCGAGGTCCTCCTGGAGCCGGGTGAGGATCTCGGCGACGGCGGCGGCGTTGGACTCCAGGATGTCGCTCCACAGCCGGGAGTCGCCGCGGGCGATCCGGGTGACGTCGCGCAGCCCCTGGCCGGCGAGGTGGGCGGCCTCCGCGGAGCCGTCCCGCAGCCGTGCCGCCATCAGACTGGCGACCAGGTGCGGGGCGTGGGAGGTGAGGGCCACCGCCTCGTCGTGCGCCCGGGCCCGCATCACCCGGGGGACGGCGCCGCACAGCGCGATCAGGTCGAGGGTCCGGTCGAAGGCCCGTTTGGACGTCAGCCGGGTGGGGGTGAGCACCCAGGTGCGTTCCCGGAACAGTTCCGCGCGGGCCGCCCGCGGGCCCGACCACTCGCGGCCGGCCATCGGGTGGCCGCCGACGTAGCGGGTCGGGTCGGGTGCGGTGGCCAGGATCTCCCGTTCCGTACGGGACTTGACGCTCGCCACGTCGGTGTAGCTGAGCGCCAGCCGCCGTGCCTGCGACTCCGCCAGCACGGGCGCGACCAGGCTGGGCGGTACGGCGACCACGGCGAGATCCACGGGTTCCGGCGGCGGCGCGGCCCGTCCGGCGCCCAGGTCCTCGGCGGTGCGGGCGGCGGACTCGTCCCGGTCCGACAGGTACACGGTGACCCCCTGACGGCGGGCCGCCAGGGCGACCGAGGTGCCGATCAGGCCGGTGCCGATGACGGCGAGCGTGCGGAGGCTCACGACCCGCCTCCCGGCACCGGCCCGCCGGCCGCCCCGTGCTCCGCGAGACGTTCGGTGACGAGCGCGGACAGCCGGTCCAGGCCCTCCTCGATCCGGTCGGGCGTCAGTGTGCTGACGGACAGCCGGAGCTGGCGGAACCCGGCCGAGGACCCGTAGAAGTGGTGCATGGGGGTGAACAGCACGCCGTGGCGGCGGGCCGCGTACTCCAGGAGGCCGTCGTCCACGGTGAACGGCACGGTGAGCACGACGAAGAACCCGCCCGCGGGCGCGTTCCATTCCACGCCGGGGACGTTCCCCAGCCGCTGGGCCAGCCCGTCGAGCACCTGGCGGAGATTGCGCCGGTAGACCTCCGTCTCCCGGCGGTTGGCCTCGGCGAGGCTGCAGCCGTGGGAGAGCAGCTTGCCGCCGACCAGGGCCTGCGCGATCGGGGAGGTGTTGACGGTGAGCATGCTCTTGATCTTCGACAGTTCGTCGGCGAGCAGCGTCCCGCCGCCGCTGCCGCCGGTGACCCGCTGGTCGGCGACCACGTAGCCGACGCGTGCGCCGGGCATGCAGGTCTTGGCGAACGAGCCGAGATAGACGACCCGTTGACGGCGGTCGAGAGACTTGAGGGTGGGCAGCCGGCCGGCCGTCCCGCCGAGCAGTCCGTAGGCGTTGTCCTCCAGCAGCAGCAGGTCCTCGGCCTCGGCGATGTCCAGCAGCCGGTGCCGGGCGGCGAGGTCCATGCTGGCCCCGGAGGGGTTGGCGAAGTCGGGGGTGACGTAGCAGGCGCGGACCCGCAGGCCCCCGGCGCGTGCCCGGCGCAGCCGTTCCACCAGGTCGTCCAGGTCGATGCCGTTCTCACGGGTGCGCACCGGGAGCACGGGCAGATCGGCGAGGAGCGCGGCGCCGGTCAGGCCGACGTAGGTCGGGCTCGGTGCCAGCAGCGCCTCGCGGTCGTCGGCGCGCAGCGCGCGCAGCACCAGGAACATCGCCTCCTGGCAGCCGACGGTGACCACCACGGAGCCGGGGCCGGTCTCGATTCCCTCGTCCACGGCGAGGCTCCGGGCCACCAGGGAGGTGATGATGCCCTTGGTGGCTCCGTACTGGAACAGGGTGCGGGCGACCTCCGCCTCGTCCATCCCCCGTTCGGTGCGCAGGTGGTCGCAGAAGACCCGCAGGTACTCGGGTAACCGGTCCACGTCGTAGAAGCCCTCGTAGGGCCGGCCCGCGGCGAAGGAGACCGCGCGGGGATGGGTGTCGGCGATCTGGTTCAGCAGGTTCATGGACTCCATCGACACATCGCCGAGCGATGCGTGCAGCGCGTCCGCGGACAGCCCCGCCGGGGCGGTCTCCGATTGCAGGATTTCCGTCATCTGAGTCCTTGTCGCATGCGGGAGAGCGTGGGGGCGTTACGGGGCACGGCGCGTGCCGCGCGCCCTCAGCATCGTCCGTCGCGGGATCCCCGGCAATGGCCGCGCGGGGCGGATATCCGCGCGGCGGCGGGGAACACCGTCCGCCGTTTGCCGGCTTTCCCTTGACAGGTGCGGACTTCACCGCGGCGCCCGTAGCATCGGGCCGCAGAAACGAAATGCCCGGCCTCGCGGCCCGCGGTGAGGGGGAACCCCCGGAAGAGGAATACACGGGGCCGTTTTCGATGACGGTCCGGATCTTTCCCGGGGACGCGGATATTCCTCCGCCATTCCGCGGCACGGCGTGCGGGGCTTTGAATCCGCACCTTCTCCGTACGAGGACTCCCATGACGGATTTACCCGCAACGGCTCCCCTCAACGACCTCGCGATCGACTATGTGGAGATGTACGTCGACGACCTGGAGGCGGCGGTGGCCGCCTGGACCGGCCAGTACGGCTTCACGGTCGCCGGCACCGGCGGAACCGCCGGTCACCGCGGTATCGCCCTGCGCCAGGGCCGCGTCCTCCTGGTGCTGACCGCGGCGGACGCGGCGGATCACCCCGCCGCCGCCTACGTGGCCGCGCACGGCGACGGAGTCGCCGACATCGCGCTGCGCACCGCCGACGTGACCGCGGCCTTCGAGGCGGCGGTGGCGGCCGGCGCCCGCCCGGTCCGGGAACCGGTCCGGCACGAGGGCGGCGGCCCCGCCGTCACGGCCGCCATCGGCGGCTTCGGGGACGTGGTGCACACCCTGGTGCAACGCGCCCCCGGCGAGGGCCCCGGGCTCCCGGCCGGCTTCGTACCGGCGCAGCGCCGGGAGGGGCCCGGGGCCCCCGCCGGGGTGGGCCTGCTCGACGTCGACCACATCGCGGTCTGCCTCACCGCGGGCGACCTCGACACAACGGCCGGCTTCTACCAGCGGGCTCTGGGATTCCGGGAGATCTACCAGGAGCGCATCGTCGTCGGCGCCCAGGCGATGGAGTCGCGGGTCGTGCAGAGCGCGGAGACCGGTGCGGTGACGCTGACGCTCATCGAGCCGGACCCGGACGCGCAGCCCGGGCAGATCGACGACTTCCTCAAGAGCCACCACGGACCGGGCGTCCAGCATCTGGCCTTCTCCAGCGACGACGCCGTCGGCGCGGTACGTGCGCTCTCGGGCCGCGGGGTCGGGTTCCTCCGGACCCCGGGGACCTACTACGACCTGCTCGGCGAGCGGATCGGGCTGAAGACCCACACCCTGGACGACCTGCGGGCCACCAACCTCCTCGTGGACGAGGACCACGGGGGCCAGCTGTTCCAGATCTTCACCGCCTCCACCCACCCCCGGCGCACGATCTTCTACGAGGTGATCGAGCGCCGGGGAGCGCGGACCTTCGGCAGCTCCAACATCAAGGCGCTGTACGAGGCGGTCGAGCTGGAGCGGACGGGCCAGCGTGCCGCACGGTGACGAGCGGGCCGCCGCGTCGCCCGTTCCGCCCGGATTCCCCGGCCCCGGCGGCCGGCGGGACCCGGGCGCGGGCGGGGTCCTCCCCGGCGCGGCGGCCCCGCAGCCGTGGTGCGGCCTGGACGACGCCGAGCGGGCCGCGGCGGCCGTACTCCCGCCCGAGGTGCGGGACTTCATCGCGGGCGGCAGCGGCCGGGAGCGCGCGCTGGCGGCCAACCGGGAAGCCTTCGACCGGGTCTTCGTCACCCCGCGGGTGCTCCGGGACGTCTCGGAGTGCGGCACGGAGGCGGTGCTGCTGGGCCGGCCGGTCCGGATGCCGGTGGCGATCGCCCCCGTCGCCTACCACCGCATGGTCCATCCGGACGGCGAGCTCGCCACCGCGCGGGCGGCGAAGGCGGCGGGGGTGCCGTTCACGGTCGCCACGCTGAGCAGCGTCCCCGTCGAGGAGGTCACGGCGGCCGGCGGCTCCGTCTGGTTCCAGCTCTACTGGCTCCGGGAGCACGGGCGTTCGCTGGAGCTGGCGCGCCGGGCCGAGGACGCCGGCTGCGAGGCGCTGATGCTCACCGTCGACGTGCCCTGGATGGGCCGCCGGCTGCGCGACGTGCGGAACCGGTTCGCGCTCCCGGCCGGCGTGCGGGCCGCGCACCTGGACGCCGGTGCCGCCTCGGCGGCGCACCGGCCCGCCGGGGGTTCGGCGGTGGCGGCCCACACCGCGAAGGCGTTCTCGCCGGCGCTCACCTGGTCCTGTGTGGAGGAGCTGCGGGCCGCCACCCGGCTGCCGCTGGTGCTCAAGGGGGTGCTGGCGCCGGAGGACGCGGTGCGGGCGGCGGAGTCGGGGGTCGACGCGGTCGTGGTGTCCAACCACGGCGGCCGGCAGCTCGACGGCGCCCTGCCCGGCCTCGACGCCCTGCCGGCGGTGGTGGAGGCCGTCGGCGGGGCCTGCGAGGTCCTGGTGGACGGCGGGGTCCGCAGCGGGACGGACGTGCTCACGGCGCTGGCCCTGGGGGCCTCGGGGGTCCTGGTGGGACGCCCGCCGATGTGGGGCCTGGCCGCCGGCGGCGAGGACGGCGTCCGGCGGGTGCTCGACCTGCTGGCCTGCGAACTGGGCGACGCGCTGGGGCTGGCGGGCTGCGCCGGGACCGCCGGGGCCCGCCGGCTGCGTACGGTGCGCCTCCCGCAGGCCGGCCCGTAGACCCGGCCGACCGGTGCCGGGGCCGGGCCGCCCGCCCGGGCGGCCCGGCCGCGGTCAGTACATCATCCGGGGATCGGCGTAGTGCTTGAATTCCAGGAGGTTTCCGGTGGGGTCGACGAGCACCACGGTGCTGTGTTCCTCGGCCGTTCCCCCGAAACGGGACCGGACCTCCTGGAACACCGGCACCTTCCGCAGGTTCACCAGCCGCAGCAGCGCGTCGAAATCCTCTCGCTCCCGGAAGGTCACCCCGAAATGCCGGGGATAGAGCGTGGGACTCTCCACCACGGGGTCGTCCGGAGAGTAATGGCAGACGAGTTGGTCGCCGAAGAAGTCGAAGGTGATGCGGTCCGCGTACCGGCGCGCGACCGGGCAGCCGAGCATTTTGTTGTAGAAGAGCGCCGCGGCGTCCAGATCGCGGGCCGGCACGGCGATGTGAAAGGCGTCCCGGGAATTCCTCACCGTACCGCCCCGGAATGGTCGAGGAGGGTGTCGGAGCGGAGTCCGAGCCGGAGCGTCTCCAGCGCGATGACGTCCGTCAGGGCGATGTTCCCCAGATTGGCGTCTCCTCCCACCCTCTTGATGAAGTAGGTCTGCAGTTCCTTGTTGGGCGCCTCGAAGATCAGCCGGTCCGCCGGGGTCCCGGCGTCGAGGACGTCCTCGATGAGGCCGAACCGCACCTCGCCGTCGGGGCGGCAGATCCCGCTGGTGCCGCTCTCCCGCGCCTCCAGGATGACCGAGCGCGCCCCCGCGTCCAGATCGCGCTGGATGCTGCTGATCCACTGGCTGGGCGCGAACATCTCCGACCGGCGCTGGTCCTTGAACCCCACCTCGGAGACGACCTCGAAGTCCGGGGCGAGCCGCTCGATGTAGCGGGCCTTCTCCTCGTGGCCGAGGTCGATGGTGCCGTTGGACACCTCCACGCAGGCGCAGCCCTGTTCCAGGCAGAAGGCGCGGTACTCCTCGAACCTGCCCTGCAGCACGTGCTTCTCGAAGAGGGTGCCGCCGAACATGAAGGGGATGCGGTGCTGCGCGAGAACCTCCGTCTTCTCCTTCATCCCCGAGGTGACCAGCGCGGTGCCCCAGCCGAACTTCACCAGGTCGATGAACTCCCCCGAGCTGGCGACGGTGTCCTCGAACCACCGCACCGGGGCCCCGTTGTCGATGACCATCGTCAGCCCCCGGGTGCGCGGTTTGGGCTCACGGACGGGTAACTCCAGCGAATGCGTCATGGTTGGACCGAATCCCTCCTCGTCGGCCGCCCGTCCGGCGGCCGTCCGGTCTGCGGCGTCAGGGCCGGCGTTCGGCGGCCAGCAGGCGTTTCTGGACCTTGCCCAGGGCGTTGCGCGGCAGGCCGTCCACCACGTGGACCTCCTGCGGCAGCTTGTACGGCAGCAGCCGGGCGGCCAGGAAGGCGGCGAGACGGGAGCGGTCCAGCGGCTCCGTCGCCACCACCCAGGCCGCGACGCGCTGGCCGAGCCGCTCGTCGGGCAGGCCGACGACGGCCGCCTCGGCGATGCCGGGATGGTCGAGCAGCACGTCCTCGACCTCACCCGCTCCCACGCGGTAGCCGCCGCTCTTGATCAGGTCGGTGTGGGCGCGGCCGGTCAGCCGGAGGGTTCCGTCCTCCAGCCACTCCCCCAGGTCTCCGGTGCCGAACCAGCCTTCGCCGTCCACGGCCGGTCCCCGCCCGAGGTATCCGGAGAACAGCCCGGTGCCGCGTACCAGGACCTCCCGGCCCGGGCCGGGCGTGCCGTCCTGCCCGCCGCGGCCGTCCTGCCCGCCCTGCTCGTCGTGCCCGTCCGGTCCGGCCAGCCGCACCTGTGCCCCCGGCACCGGCCGGCCGACCGACCGGGCCGCCGCGGCCCCGGGCCCGCGGAGGTCCGCGGTCCGGGGCGAGGTGATCACGAGGGTCTCCGTCATCGCGTACCGGTTGAGGATGCGGTGGCCGGAGAGGTGGCGTACGCGTTCCGACACCCTGCGGGGCAGGACGTCCGCCCCGGACACCAGGAGCCGGGCACCGCGCAGTTCCGCGAGGTCGGCCGAGCCCAGCGACGCCCACAGGGCGGGGACGCCGAAGTAGAGGGAGGCACCGGGTACCGGGACGAGATAGCGGCCGGTGTGGACGAGCGGGGAGCCGGTGCGCAGCGGGCCGAGCCCGCCGAAGACCAGTCCGTGGACGTGCGACAGCGGCAGCGCGTGGGCGAGGACGTCGTCCGCGGTCCACTCCCACAGCTCCGCGATGGCGTCCAGGTTGGCGGCGATCGCCCGGCGCGGGATGACGGCGCCCTTGGGCGGCCCGGTGGAGCCGGAGGTGTACAGGATCAGCGCGGGGGTCCCGTCCGCCGGCGGGCCGGGCGGCGGGGTGTCACGGGCGGTGAGGCCGATCTCGTCCAGGACGAGGTCCACCCGGGCGTCGCGGAGGACGTGCTCGCGCTCCCGGGTGGAGGCGGCCGGGTTCAGCGGGACGGCCGTGCCGCCCGCGAGGAGCACGCCGGCCACGGCGACGAGGGTGGCGGCACTCGGGCGCGCGACCACGCCCACTCTGCGGGCTCCGGCCACGGAGCGGACGACCCCGCCGGCGGCGGCCGCCAGTTCGTCGCCCTCCAGCCGTTCGCCGGCCACCTCGATGCGGGCGCCGCCCCGGCAGAGCGCCGGCAGCAGCCCCGGTGCGCGGTCCGCGGACACGGCCCTACCCGCCGGTCCCGGTGGAGGAGGCGGCGGCGCGGCCGTCCGCCGGGGGCGCGGGCACACGGCCGGCGACCGCCGCGGCGACGGCGGAGACGAACGCCCCGAGCGTCGGGTTCTCCCAGATGTCGCGCGGGCCGGCCAGCTCCACCCCGTAGGTCTGCTCGACGGTGCTGATCACGTGCAGGGCCGCCAGCGAGTGGCCGCCCAGCGCGAAGAAGTCGTCGTCGTCGGACACCTCCGGCACGGCGAGCGCCTCGCACCACAGGGGGGCGACCACCTCCCGTACGGCCGCCCTGGTCTCCGTCTCCGGAGCACTGCTGTCCATCACGCCTCCTCGGTGTCCTGTGCCCGGCCGCGCGGGCGGCCGGTTCCGTTGCCGTCCCGGGGCCGTTCCCCGGCCGGTCCGCCGCCGTGCAGCGTGATCGCGCCGGACGGGCAGCGCGCGGCGACCGCCCGGACCGCCCCGGCCAGCCGGGGGCCGGGCTCGGGGGTGCTCAGCAGCACCTTGCCGTCCTCCTCCGACTGGTCGAACACGTCGGGGAGCCGGACCGCGCACAGCCCGGAGCCGGCGCACCGGCGGCGGTCGACCCGCAGGGTCATCCGGCTCTCCGCTCCGGGCTCCGCCGCCTCCGCGGCGTTCTCGCGGCTCCTCACCAGGTCACCGGCAGCCGGTCCACGCCGTGCGCGAGGGCGTGGACGCGGAACGGAACCTCCTCGCCGGGCACCGCCACGGCGAGCCGGGGGAAGCGGCGCAGCAGCGCCGGGTACGCGGTCCGCAGTTCCATCCGGGCCAGGGCCGCGCCCAGGCAGTGGTGGACGCCGTGGCCGAAGGCCACGTGGGCGGTGGGCTCCCGGGTGATGTCGAACCGGTCGGGCTCGGGGAGCAGGGCGGGGTCGCGGTTGGCCATCGGCAGCGAGCAGATGACGTGCTCCCCGGCCCGGACGAGCCGGTCTCCGACGGTGACGTCCTCCAGGGCGGTGCGCGGCGTGGGGGCGTGCGGCACCGTCAGGTAGCGGAGCAGTTCGTCGACCGCGCCGTCCACCGCTCCGGGGTCGTCGCGCACGGCGGCGAGCTGGGCGGGGTGGTCCAGGAGCAGCAGGGTGCCCAGGCCGAGCATGCCCGAGACGTTGTCGAGGCCGGCGAGGACCAGCAGGACGCAGACGCCGCGCAGTTCCTGATCGGTGATCTCGTCGCCGTGGTCGCGGACCAGTGCGCCGAGGAAGCCGTCGCCGGGGTCCCTGCGGGCGCGCCGCACCATCTCGGCGAGGTAGCGCGACAGCGCGTCGCCGGCCGCCGCCCGCCGCTGCCGGCCGCGTCCGGGGGCGAGGAACGCGTGGCAGCGGCGCAGGAAGCCGCCGCGGTCGTCCCGGGGCACCCCGATCAGTTCGCACAGCACCGCGCCGGGCACGGGCGAGCAGAAGGACCGCACCAGGTCGGCCGGGGGCCCGCCGCGTTCCATGGCGTCGAGGCGTTCCGTGACGATGCCCTCGACCAGCGGCTCCAGCCGCCGCATCCGGCGCACGGTGAACTCGGGCGTGAGGATCTGCCGGAGCCGGGTGTGCTCGGGCGGGTCGTAGTCCATGAGCTGCCCGGCCATCTCGTCGGGCCGGGGGCCGTCGGCGCGGCCGGACGGTGAGCGCGGCCCGAAGCGGCGGCGGGTGGAGAACCGGCGGTGGTCGCCGAGGACTTGGCGCACCTCGGCGTGGCCGGTCACGAGCCAGACGGGCACCCCGTCCGTTCCCGGGCCGACGTCGATCGCGGTGACGGTTCTCCCGGCGGTCAGCCGGCGGAGTTCCGCGGCGGGGTCGAACCGGTCGCGGCGGGCGTAGGCGGGCGGGGTGGGCGTGGTGGGCGTGGTGGGCGTGGGCGTGGGTGTGGGTGTGGGTGGCATGGCTCCCCTACCAGGCGATGGGCAGTGTTTCCAGGCCGTAGGGCGCCTGCGGACGGAAGCGGATCTCCTCGGCGGGCACCGCGAGCCGCAGTGCGGGGAAGCGGCGCAGTACCGCCGGGTAGGCGGCTCTGAGCTCCATCCTGACCAGCGACGCGCCGACGCAGTAGTGGACGCCGTGGCCGAGCGCCACATGGGCGGTGGGTTCGCGCGTGATGTCGAGGCGGTCGGGCGGCTGTCCCGGACGGCGTGCGCGGTTGGCCGCGAGCAGGGAGCAGGCCACGCGGTCGCCCGCCTTGACCGTCCGGCCGCCGAGGTTCACGTCCTCGCGGGCGACGCGGGGCGAGGCGGTCGGGATGACCGAGAGGTGGCGGACGAGTTCCTCCACGGCGCCGTCGATCAGTCCGGGCCGTTCACGGAGGAGGGCGAGCTGGGCCGGGTGCTCCAGCAGGGCGAGGATGCCGAGGCCCAGCATGCTGGCCATGTTCTCGACGCCGGAGCCCATCACGAAGGCGCTGAGCCCGACGAGTTCCTCGTCATCGGTGTCCGCGCCGTGCTCGCGCACCACCCGGCCGAGCAGGTCGTCACCGGGCTCGCGGCGCTTGCGCTCCACGAGCCGGGCCATGTACGCGAGGTAGTTGGCGCCCGCGGTGACCTGCAGCCGCCGTCCGCGGAAGGCCGGCCGGCTGACCTTGAGGACCCGGGCCAGTTCGGCCCGGTCGTCGCGGGGCACGCCGAAGAGCTCGCACATCACCAGGCCCGGCACGGTCCAGGCGACGTGCCGCATGAAGTCCGCGGGCCGGCCGTCCTTCTCCAGGGAGTCCAGGGCGTCCTCGACGATGGCCTCGACGGCCGGTTCCAGGGCGCGCATCCGGCGGACCGTGAACTCGGGTGTGAGCATCTGCCGGAGCCGGGAGTGGTCGGGCGGGTCGTACTGGATGAGGTTGCCCGGCTGGGCCGGCCGCCGGGCGCCGGGTCCGCCGCCCGCGGCCAGGGCCGTGCTGAACCGGTCCGCGTCGCCGAGGACCGCCCGTACCTCCTCGGGGCCGGTGACCAGCCAGCCGGTGGTGGCGGGCTCCTCGGTGAGGACGGCCTCGGAGACCGGTGCGCGGATGCTCAGCCGGCTGAGTTCGGGCAGCGGGTCCAACCGGTCGCGCCGGTTGTGCGGGGAGACGTCCGACGGCCGTGCCACGGGTCCCCCTCTACTCGCCGGTGCCCTGGGCGGGCAGCCAGAACATGCCGTCGGGGGACGGCACCAGGCCGTCCGCGGACAGGGGGGCCTCGGGTTCGGCGTCCTCGCCGAGCAGGGCGCGCATCTGGACCTGGCCGCCCTCCTGCATGACCTCGCGCACCACCGAGGACTTGAACAGCGGCACCATGCTGCCGTCCTCGCTGCCCGCGAGTTCGTCGACGGCCGCGGCGAACTCCGCGGAGCCCGAGCTGAAGCGCTTCGCCAGCACCTCGGCGTCCGTCAGGACCCGCTCGCCGGAGGAGACCCCGCCGATGAGCTCGACGAACGACTCCAGCTCCGGGCGGTTGGCCCGGGTGACCTTCTTGGCCTGCCAGAAGTAGGAGTTCTCGTCCTGGTGCATCTCGTAGAAGGAGAGCAGGAACTCGTAGAAGACGCCGTACTCGCGGCGGTAACGGGACTCGAACTCCCGCAGGGCCCGGTCCTCGCCGACCAGCCCGGCGAGCACGCTGTTGATGGAGCGGGCCGCCAGCAGGGCGCTGTAGGTGGCCAGGTGGACGCCGGAGGAGAACACCGGGTCCACGAAGCAGGCGGCGTCGCCGACCAGGATCATGCCGGGCCGCGAGAAGGTCGTGTGGTGGTACGAGTAGTCCTTGCGGACCCGGAGCTTCCCGTACGGGCCCTCGGTGACCCGCCGCGCGTCCGCCAGGTACTCGGAGATCAGGGGGCACTCGGCGATGAGCGCCGCCAGCGCCTTGCCGGAGTCACCTTGGATCTTGCCGGCCATCTCCCGGCGGACCACGGCACCGACGCTGGTGAGGTCCGGACTCAGCGGGATGTACCAGAACCAGCCGCTCTCGAACGCCACCGACAGGATGTTGCCCGAGTTCGGTTCCGGCAGCCGCTTGCCGCCCTCGAAGTAGCCGTACAGGGCCAGGCTGCGGAAGAACTCCGAGTACTCCCGGGTTCCGCCCACCCGCCGGTACAGCCGGCTTCCGTTGCCGGAGGCGTCCACGACGAACGTGGCCGACGCCCGGTGCTCGCGGCCGTCGGCGTCGGTGTACCGGACGCCCCGGACCCGCTCCCCGTCCTCGACGACGTCGACGGCGGCACAGCCCTCGCGCACCTCGGCGCCCACCCGGCGGGCGTTGTTGAGCAGGATCTCGTCGAACTTGGCCCGCTCGACCTGGTAGGCGTAGGACGTCGGCCCGGTCATGCGCGGGGAGACGGAGAAGGAGAAGGTCCACGGCTCGGGGTTGGCGCCCCACTTGAACGTGCCGCCGCGCTTGCGCGGGAAGCCCGCGGCGGCGAGCTCCTCCGCCACGCCGGTCAGCCGGCACACGCCGTGCACGGTGGCCGGCAGGAGCGACTCCCCGATCTGGTGACGGGGGAAGAACTCCTTCTCCAGGACCAGCACCCGGTGTCCCTGCATGGCCGTCAACGCGGCCAGCGTCGATCCGGCGGGCCCTCCACCGACGACCACCACATCGAATTCCTCGGAATCCGGCAAGGCCATCCCTCCTCCCCTTGTCACCCGGCGGGTCATTCCCGCCCCCGTATTTCTGGTTCCCGCATTTCCGGTCGCCGGATCGAGTCTGATTTCGCCCCGCGCCGGAGTCAAGCGGTGTCCAACCGGCCGGCGCGAGGCGGAATCACGGAAGCACGGGATCACGGAATCACCGGACAACCGGGTCACCGGGCGGATTCCGATATTCCGCGTCACGGCGCCGCAGACCACGTCTCCGGATTCCGGAGAAATCTTCCGTCCGCGCCGCCGGAACGGGCCGTCAGGAGCTTTCCGCGGCGCCCTCCCGGCGTTTCCCGTGAAGACTCTCCCGGCGCTTCACGGAATTCCTCCGCGGATGTTTACCGGGATGTTCCGCCGGTGGCGGCGGGAACCCCCACCGGCGGCCGGCCAGGGCCAGCAGCGGGCCCGTCATGAAGGTGGTGGTCAGGGCCATGAGCACGAGCACGGTGAAGAGCCCGGGCCCGATGACCCCGGCGTCGAGCGCCACGTCGAGCACGATGAGCTCCGTGAGCCCGCGGGTGTTCACCAGGACGGCGACCACGGCCGACTGGGGCGGGTCCATGCCGCTGATCCGGGCGGCCGCGTACCCCGGGAGGAGCTTCCCCGAGACGGCCACCGCCAGGATCAGCGCCAGCAGGATCCCGCCGTCGGCGTCCAGCGAGCCGATGTCGAACGACAGCCCGGTCGTCACGAAGAACAACGGCAGCAGCAGTCCGGCCGTCTGCTCCATCGGCCGCAGCACACCGGCGTCCGGCACCCCGCCCGGACGGGGCATGGCGAGGCCCGCGAGCAGACCGCCGAACACCGGGTGCAGCCCCAGCTCGGCGGTGGCCCAGGCGCTGCCCAGCGCGAGACCGAGCGCGATGGTCAGCTGATGCGCCGCCAGGGCGCCGGACCGTTCGAGCCACCGGGCGAGCAGCGGGCGGACCAGCAGGAACAGCGCGGCCGTGAAGAGGGACAGCAGGAGCAGGGTCACCGGCCACGACCGGGCGGTGGCATGCCCGGTGCCGGCCAGCGCCGCGGCCAGGACGAGCCAGGCGGCGACGTCCATGAGCCCGGCGGCGCTCGTGGCCACGGTGCCCGCGGGGGTGCCCGCCAGGCCGCGCTCCCGGACGATGGCGGCGAGGACGGGAAGAGCGGTCACCGACATGACCACGGCCATGAGGAGCCAGAACACCCGGCCGTCCGCGTGCTGGGGCCGCACCGCGGAGAACGCTCCGGGGAACAGCCCGACCACGCCCGCCCCCAGTGCCGCCGGGACCAGCAGCGCCGCGAGCGCCACGGCCGCCGCGGCCCCGCCGCCCCGGCGGAGCTGCCGCCGGTCGGTCTCGTAGCCGACCACGAACATGAAGAGGACGATGGCGATCTGGGACAGCACGGTGAGGAACGGCAGCACGTCCGGGGGAAAGAGCCGGGCGGTCGGATCGCCGGGCAGCCGGCCGAGCAGGGTGGGGCCCAGGGCGATGCCGGCCACGATCTGGCCGACGACGGCCGGCTGGCCGCACCGGCGCGCCGCCGCCCCGAGCAGCCGCGAGGCGATGACGATCAGCGCGACGTCGCCGAGGGCCACGGTCACCAGTGCTTCGGTGTCCACCTGTTCCCTTTCCGGAGGAGACGGCCACCGGTGCGGCCGCCCTGTGGTGTCCGCCGGGGCGTTGTCCGGGTTGCGTCAGAGGCTGTTGTCAGGGTGCCGCGGTCTCCTGCCGGTCCATTTCCTCGACCAGGCTCTTGGGGCGCATGTCCGTCCAGGTCTCCTCGATGAATTCGAGGCATTCCCGGCGGCTGCCCTCCTCGTGAACGACCGTCCATCCCTCGGGCTTCTCGGCGAACGCGGGCCACAGCGAGTACTGCCCCTCGTCGTTGACGAGAACCAGGAAGGTGCCGTTCTCGTTGTCGAACGGATTGGTCATGACTCGGTCCTTTCCGATGTCTTTTCCTCAGCCGCCCGGAGCTTTTCCGTGACGACGTGTCCGATGCCCGGCAGATGCGCGGGCCGCAGCAGGTCGTAATGGCCGGCCCGCACCTCGTGCGGCTCGATTCCGCCCCCGATGTGGGGACGCCAGCTCTCCACCGCCTGCCGTACCGGCGGTTCACCGGGCCGGTCGGCGGTGGCGACGAAGAGCAGCAGATCCCCGCCGAAGCGGCGCGGGGTGTGGTCCGGCGCGAAACCGGACATGTTGCGCAGCACCTTCTCCAGGTTCGCCCGGGCCCGGTCGCTCAGGCCCGTGGAGCGGTAGAGGTCGGCCATGGCGCCCTCCCCGCCGTCCCGGAGCACGGAGTAGCCGTCCTCCCGCCGCCCGTCCCCGTTCCGGAAGCGGGACGTGGCGGCGCTGCCGGGATAGGCGTCGAGCAGCGCCAGCAGCGCCACCTCCTCGCCCAGTTCCTCCAGCCGGACGGCGACGGCCTGGGCGATGACGCCGCCGATGGACCAGCCCAGGAGGTGGTAGGGGCCGGACGGCTGCACGGAGCGGATCTCGTCCGCGTAGTCGCGGGCCATCTCCTCGACACTGCCCGGCAGCGGCTCCGGCCGCGCGAGTCCCCGCGCCTGCACCCCGTACACCGGCAGGTCGGCCGGGAGATACGGCAGCAGAGCGCCGTATCCCCAGCTCAGGCCCATGCCGGGATGGACGCAGAACAGCGGCGGGCGGCTGCCCCCGGGCCGCAGCGGCAGCAGCACACCCAGGTCGCCGCGGCTGCCGCCGGCACGGCGGGCTCCGGCCGCACGCTCCCGGCCGGCGTCCGCGGAGCTCACCGCGAGCAGCCCGGTGCGGGTGCGCCGGGCCCGCTCGCCGGTGCGGAACATCCGTTCCCCCGGCGGGCCGAAGGGGCAGGCGGTGAACCGTCCGGCGGTGAGGCCCGGACGGTCCGCATAGCCGCGCGCCACCGGGACTCCCGCCAGATAGAGGTCGCCCGTGGCGCCCGGCGGTACGGGCCGGAGGCGGTCGTCGAGCACGTAGGCTCGGGTGTTCGCCACCGGCCGGCCGGCCCGGAGGTCCGCCGGGGCGGCCTCGCCCGGGCCGGTGCGGCTCTCCAGCCAGGCGCCGCCCGTCTCCGCGGCGCCGTGGCAGGACACCGTGACGGCCCCGTGGGGGCGCCCGGGCGCGTCCGGGGCGCCGTCCGCCTCCGCCGGCCCGCCCGCGTCCATGACCAGGGCCTCCGCGAACTCCGCTGCGGGGACGGGCCGTTCACCCGCTCCCGGGCCGCCCGCGCCGGGTACGGACGCGGACGGTCCGCCGTCCGGCGGCTCCGGCAGCGCGCTCGGCAGCAGCGCACGGGTGGTGACCAGCAGCCGCCGTGCGCGTTCCGGGCTCGTGAGGGTTCCGGCGGCTGGCTGCTGCCGGTCCCCGTCCGGCAGGCCCAGGCGGACGCTGCCCCCCGCGCACAGCGCCGCGAGCAGCGGGACGAGCAGCAGGGGGAGCGGAGCGCGGGTGTCGAGCACCGTCTCCGAGCCGGCCACCGCCGATGCCCGCGCCCGGTGCGCCGCGTGGCCGGCCAGGGTGTGGTGTTCGACGACCAGGTCCGCGCCGGCCGGGCCGGGAAGGAGGAGCGCCGGGTGACCGGGCAGCGGCGGCGCGCGGTCCGGCACGGCGGCGAGGGGCCCGGCCGCCGCGGCGCCGGGCGCGCCACCGCCGGCCGCGGCTGCGCCGGGTGTGCCGCTGCCGGGCGCGGCGTCCGGTCCGGCCGGGGCCGGACCGCCGGTCGCCACGACGGGCACGCCGGGGCCGTCCGGTGTCCGCCCGCCCCGCGCCGCGTCGCACACCAGGGCCGCGATCGGCATCCGTCCGGGTCCCGGGTCCACGCCGTCCAGGGGCCGCGTCGGATCGGCCAGGCGGCAGGCGGCCCCGGACTCCCACGCCGCGAGGAGCGCGACCACCAGCGCGGTGGCGGGGGGCTGCGCCACCAGGACGGCGGTGTCCGGACCGGCGCCCAGGGCGGTCAGCCGCCGGGCGAGCAGATCCGTCGCGGAGCGCAGCTCACGGTACGTCAGTGAGCCGTCCGGTCCGCTGACGGCGACGGCGCCGGGGGTCCGTGCGGCCTGCGCGGCCACAGCCGCCACGACCGTGGGCCACGGAACGTCCGCCGCCGCACCGTGCCCCGTCTCCAGGAGCCGCCGGTGCTCGTCCGCGCCGAGCAGGACGTCCACCGCGCTCAGCCGCCGGTCCGGGTCGGCCGCCACCTGCTCCAGGACCGTCGTCAGCCGCCGCGCCAGCTCCTCCGCGGTGGCCCGGTCGAAGAGTTCCGCGGCGTAGCGGAGCCGGCCCTCGATGCCGCCGAGATCCCCGTCGGGCCGGTACAGCTCGGTGAGGACGACCGACAGGTCGAGTTCGGTGGACTCGGGGTCCACGTCCAGGCGGCTGGTGCGCAGCCCGGGCAGTTCCCAGGGGTCCCACGCCTCCTCGACACTGTCGTCCAGTTCCAGGACGACCTGGAACACCGGGTGGCGCGCCAGCGAGGGAGGCAGCCGCAGCGCGTCCGCCACGCGCTCGAACGGCACGTCCCGGTGCTCGCGCGCTTCCTGGCCGCCCGCCTGCGCCCGGCCGAGCAGGTCGCGGAAGGCGGGATCGCCGGAGGCGTCCGTACGCAGCGCCAGGGGCCCGGCGAAGGGTCCCACCAGCCCTTCCAGACCGGCCTCGTCGCGGCGCGGGATCACCGTTCCGACGGTGACGTCGGTGCCGGCGCCGAGCCGGGCGAGCAGCGTCACGAGCGCGGCCTGCACCACCGTGAAGGTCGTCGTGCCGGCGTCGTCGGCCAGGTCGGCCAGGCGGGTGTGCAGATCCGCGCCGATGCGCAGCGGTACGGAGCCGGCCCGGTGGGAGGCCACGGAGGGCCGCGGCCGGTCGGCCGGCAGGGGCAGCTCGGCGTCCAGACCCGCCAGGGTGTCCTTCCAGTACCCGAGCTGGTCGTTGACCAGGCTCTCCGGTTCCCGCTCGCCCCGGAGCAGCTCCCGCTCCCAGAGCGCGTAGTCGGAGAACTGCACGGGCAGCGGGGCCCGTTCGGGCATCCGGCCCTCGCGGCGCGCGCCGTAGGCGGTGGCCAGGTCGCGGACGAGGACGTCCACGGACGCGTCGTCGGCGGCGATCCGGTGCACCACCAGGAGCAGGACGTGCTCGGTGTCCGACAGCGCGAAGAGGTGCTGGGTCCACGGTGTCTCACGGCTGAGATCGAACGCGTGCGCGGCGTGGGCGGACAGCAGGTCCGGCAGCTCCTCCTCGGTCGCCGCCGTGACGGCCGGGGCGGGGCGCGCGGCGTCGGCGTCCAGGACGCGCTGGCGCAGGTCACCGCCCCGGGTTCCGTCGAAGGTCGTCCGCAGGATCTCGTGCCGCGCCGCGACGTCCCCCAGCGCGGCCCACAGCGCCCGGTGGTCCAGATCGCCGCCGAGGCGCAGCGCGACGGGGATCCGGTGCACGCCCGCCTCGTCACCGAGCCGGGACATCAGCCAGGTGCGCAACTGGCCCGCGGTGACGGGGACGTCCTCCCGCCGGGCGGCCGCTTCGAGCACGGGGCGGGCCTTCGTGGCCAGCAGCCGGGCCACACCGACCGGGGTCGGGGAGCCGAAGAACTGGCGGACGGCCGGCTCGGCGCCGAACTCCTCGCGGACCCGGCCGGCGAGCCGCATGGCCAGCCCCGAGTCGCCGCCCAGGTCGAAGAAGTTGTCGTCGGGGCCCACCCGTTCGAGGTCGAGCACCTCGGCGAAGAGCCGGCACAGCGTCTCCTCGACGGCGGTCCGGGGCGCACGGCCGGAGACCCGTTCGGCGAAGTCGGGGGCGGGCAGCGCCCTGCGGTCCACCTTGCCGTTGGCGGTCACGGGGAGCGCGGCCATCGCCAGCACGGCGGCCGGGACCATGTACTCCGGCAGCACCGCGGCGGCCCGCTCGCGCACGGCCTGCGGGTCCACGCCCTCGGGCCCCTCGGGCACCACGTAGCCGACCAGCCGGCGCTCACCCGGGCCGTCGTCACGGGCCACCACCACAGCCTGGGCGACGCCCGGGTACGCGGCCAGGGCCGCCTCCACCTCGCCGGGCTCCACGCGGAACCCGCGGATCTTGACCTGCTCGTCCGCGCGGCCGGCGAAGAGAAGCTCACCGTCCCGGGTCCAGCGCACCAGGTCGCCGGTGCGGTACATCCGCTCGCCCGGGAGGAACGGGCAGGCCACGAACCGCTCGGCCGTCGGGCCCGGCCGGTCCCAGTAACCGCGCGCCAACCCCGCACCGGATACGTACAGTTCGCCGGTCACGCCCGGCGGCACCGGGTGGAGGAAGGCGTCCAGCACGAACACCCGCCGCCCCGGCAGCGGACGGCCGATCGGCAGCACCTCCCCCAGCACCTCCCCGGGACGCAACTCGTGCCAGGTCGCGCACAACGTCGTCTCCGTCGGCCCGTACAGATGCCGCACCGACACCTCCGGGCACGCCTCCCGCACCCGCGCCACCGCCCCCGGCGGCACGACATCACCACCGGTCAGCACCTGACGCAGACCCCGGAAACACTCCGGGGACTCCTCCGCCAGCACCCGGAACGAACCAGCCGTCACATGCAACGCGGTCACACCGCCGGTCACATGGCGGCGTACCTGCCCGGCGTCCACGACGCCCGGTTCGGCGACCACCACCCGCGCACCGGCGACGAGGGGCACCCACACCTCGAACAGCGAGGCGTCGAACGCGTGCGGGGCGTGCATCAGCACCGCATCGTCCGGCCCGACCGACCAGGCGGCTTCGCCGACCAGCGCCGCCACACCGCCGTGCGGCACCGCCACACCCTTCGGCACCCCCGTCGAACCCGACGTGTACATCACATACGCCACGTCCCCGGGGTTCACCTCGGCCGCCACCTCACCTTTGTGCGCAGCGAGTTCGGACAGCGACCCGGGATCGTCGAGGACCACCGTCCGCGCGGCGGCATCCTTCGGCACCGCGCCCCGCGTCGCCTCCGTGCACAGCACCACCACCGGAGCGGCATCGGCCAGCACGAACGCCACCCGCTCCACCGGAGAACCCGTATCCACCGGCACGTAGGCCGCCCCAGCCCTCCACACCCCGAGCAGGGTCACCAGCAGATCCGCCGACCGCTCCATCACCACCGCGACCCGGTCACCACGCCCCACACCCAGCGAGGACAGATACCCCGCGAGGCGCCCCGCCGCCCCGTCCAACTCCCCGTACGTCAGCGACCGTTCAACCTCCACCACCGCCACCGCGCCCGGCGCCTCCCGCACCCGCCCCGCCACCAGCTCCGGCACCGACGGCCCCGGCGCCACCGGCGCCCCGCCGCGCTCCTCCCGGGCGGTGCCCCGCACGGGTCCGTCGAGCACTCCGATCCGTCCGACCGGCGCGGAGGGTTCCGCCACCATCCGTCCCAGCACCCGCGTCAGTGCGCGGAGGACGGACTCGGCCGTGGCGCGGTCGAAGAGGTCCGGCCGGTGTTCGAGCTTGAGGTGCATCCGGTCGCCGGGCGCGACGACCAGGGTGAACGGGTAGTGCGCCGCCTCGCGGGAGAACCCGTCGGGCCTGATGACCAGGGCGTCCCGGTCCGGTGCCGGTGCGGCGGGCGGACGGGGGAAGCTCTCGTACACCAGGAGCGTGTCGAACACCGCTCCCGGCCCCGCGGTCTTCTGGATCTCCAGGATGCCCAGGTGCTGGTGGGCCATCAGCGCGGACTGCCGGTCCTGGAGCCGCTGGAGCATCTCCCGCACCGGCTGGGCGCCGTCGAGCGGTACCCGTACCGGCAGGGTGTTGATGAGCAGCCCCACCATCGATTCGACCCCGGGCAGTTCCGGGGGACGCCCCGCCATGGTGGCGCCGAAGACCACGTCCGTACGGCCCGCGAGGCGCGCCAGCACCAGCGCCCAGGCGCCCTGCACCACGGTGTTGACGGTCACGCCCGCCGTGCGGGCCAGCTCCGCCAGGCCGCGGGTCAGCGCTTCCGGTAGGTCGCCGCTGACGCTCCCGGGGAAGACGGGGAGCCGGTCGGGGACGGCGGGGGCGACCAGCGTCGGCTCGCCGGCCCCGGCGAGCTCCGCCTTCCAGGCGGCGTGCGCGGCCTCTTTGTCCTGCCGGTTGAGCCAGGCCAGGTACTCGCGGTAGGAGGTGGTGCCGGGGAGTACGGAGGCGTCGCCGCCCGCCGCGTAGACCGCGGAGAGCTCTCCGATCAGGACGGGGGCCGACCAGCCGTCCATGAGGATGTGGTGACTGGTCATCACCAGGCGGTGACGGTTCTCGCCGAGGCGGACGAGCAGCAGCCGCAGCAGGGGCGCCACCGCCGGGTCGAAGCGCTCCGCCCGTTCGCTCTCCGCCAGCCGGTCCGCGGCGGCGAGCGCGTCGGCCGCGGGGAGCCCCGACACGTCCTCCTCGCGCCAGGGCAGCGCCACGTCCCGTGCGATGACCTGCACCATCTGTGCCCCGCTCACCTGGCGGAAGCAGGCGCGCAGCGCGGCGTGCCGGTCCAGCAGCGCCTCCCACGACCTCCGCAGCCTCCCCGGGTCCAGCGGGCCTTCCAGCGCGAGGGCGGACTGGACGGTGTAGACGTCGGGGCCCCGGTCGTCGAAGGCGGCGTGGAACAGCAGCCCCTCCTGCAGCGGCGACAGCGGCCACACGTCCTCGACAGGGGATCGGGTCATCGTGTCTCTCCTCACCAGAGCTTGCGGTGCGTCGGCTGTGCCTTCTCATCGGCGAGCCCGGCTTCGAGCTCCTCGATCTGGTTCTGCGCGAGGTCGAGGAGGGGGAAGTCGGAGGGCGTGTGGCCGCCGGCGGCGGGATCGGCGGTGTGGGCGGCCAAGCCGCCCAGCAGGTCCAGCCATGCCCGGCCCAGTCGCTCCGCCGCGGCTTCGTCCAGCACGGCGGCGGGCCAGCTCAGCGTAAGCGTCAGCTCCGGGCCCACGGGAGTGTCCACGATGGCCGCGGCCGCTTCGAGAGCGTGCTCGCAGGGCATGCCGGGGTCGGCCGAGCCGCCGATGGCCGTGTCACCGGCCATCTGCCAGGGGCCGACCGGGCCCCGGCGGCTGCCGGCGGTGAAGCGCCCCAGGTAGTTGAAGCCGATCTGCGGGCCGGGGAGGGCCGCCAGCACCGGTCCGGTCCCGGCGTTGAGATGGCGCAGCAGCCCGTGGCCGAGCCCGTCACCCGGCACCGCCCGCACCTGTTCCTTGGCGGCCTTCAGCAGCGCGCCGGCCGCGGGGCCGCCCGCGGCCGCGCCGGCGAGGTCCACACCGGCGGCGTCGAGCCGGACCGGGTGGGTACTGGTGAACCAGCCCACCGTGCGGGACAGATCGGTGCCCTCGACCGGTTCCCGGCCGTGGCCCTCCACCTCCACCAGGACGGCGGTGCGGCCGTCCTGCCGGGTCCGTGCCACGGCGCCCGCCAGCCCGGCCAGCAGTACCTCGTGCACCCCGCAGTGGAACGCGGCCGGGGTGCGGCCGGCCAGGATGGCGGCCTCTCGCGCGGGAACCGTCCAGGACCGGCGGCGCAGGGTCTCCGCGGTGTCCCGGGCCGGGTCCAGCGCGCGGGTGAACGGCAGCGGGTCAGGATCGCCCAGCAGGGCTTTCCAGGCCGGGAGTTCGGCGACCCGGCCGGGGTCGCCGGCCTGGGCGGCCAGCAGGTTCGCCCACCGCCGGAAGGAGGTTCCGACGGGGTCGAGCACCGGTTCGCGTCCCGCCGCCGCGGCCTCGCAGGCCATGGCCAGGTCCGGTACCAGCACCCGCCAGGACACCCCGTCGACGGCCAGGTGGTGGACGACGAGGACCAGCCGCCCGGTCCGTCCGGGCCCGGCGTCGACCCAGACGGCTTGCAGCATTACGCCCGCGCGGGGGTCGAGCCGTTCCACGGCCTCCCGCGCGGCCCGGCCGGCGACGGCGTCCAGCGAGCCGTCGTCCGCGCCGCCGGCGTCCACCCGCGTGACGAGGTCCGCGGGGTCGGCCGTGCCGGGCTCGCCGGCCACGAGGAGCGGCTCCCCGTCGTCGCCGGTCTCCACCCGGGCCCGCAGCATGTCGTGGCGGTCGAGGACGGCGACCAGGCCGGCCGTCAGCACCTCGCGTCCCAGGCCGCCCGGTGCGCCGACCACCGCCCACTGCGCGAACCGGGGCCGGAGGGCGCGTTCGCCGAGTGCCAGCATGACGGGGGTCCGGGGCACCTCGCCGGTGCCGATGTCGTCCACGTCCTCCGCGGCGGCGCCGGCCGGTCCGGCCACGGCGGCCAGCCGTTCGGGCGTCTTCTCCTCGAAGACCTGCCGTGGCGTCACCGCATAGCCGGCGCGCCGGGCGCGGGACGCGAGCTGCATCGAGGAGATGGAGTCGCCGCCCAGTTCGAAGAAGCTGTCGTCGGCCCCGGCCCGCTCCAGCCCCAGCACCTCGGCGAACAGGTCGCAGAACACCGTCTCGGCCGCCGTCCGCGGCTCCCGCCCGGAAACCTTCCCGTCGTAGTCGGGGGCCGGCAGGGCCCGGCGGTCCACCTTGCCGTTCGCGGTGAGCGGCAGCCGGTCCAGCGGTACGAACACCGACGGCACCATGGGGTCCGGAAGGCGCTCAGCGGTGAACTCGCGCAGCGCGCCGAGCAGTTCCTCGACGGGCCGCGCCTCGGCGGGGCCGTCGCCCGGCCGGGGCGGGGCGGGGACGACATAGCCGACGAGGCGGTCGCCGCCGGGGCCGTCCCGGCGCGCCACGACCACGGCCCCGGCGACCCCGGGATGCGCGGACAGCACCGCCTCGACCTCTCCCGGTTCGATCCGGTGGCCGCGCACCTTGACCTGGGTGTCGGCGCGGCCGGTGAAGACGAGTTCGCCGTCCCCGGTCCAGCGCGCCAGGTCGCCGGTGCGGTACATCCGCTCCCCGGGGACGAAGGGGCAGGCGACGAACCGCTCCGCCGTCAGGTCCGGGCGCCCCCGGTAGCCGCGGGCCAGTCCGGGGCCGGTGACGTACAGCTCGCCGACCGCCCCCGGCGGTACGGGTTGCAGGAAGCCGTCGAGGACGTAGGCCCGCGTGTTCGCCATCGGGCGTCCGACCGGCACCTCGGCACCGCCGGGTGACAGGGGCGCGCTCATCGCCGCGCACACCGTCACCTCGGTGGGGCCGTACGCGTTCACCATCCGCCGCCCGGCGGACCAGCGGTCCGCCAGGGCCGCCGGGCAGGCCTCGCCGGCGACCACCAGGGTCTCCAGGCCGCCGGGCAGCTCCTCCTCCGTGGCCAGCACGCTCGGCGGCACCGTCACATGGGTGGCACCCGTCGCGCGCAGCGCCTCGCCCAGCGGCACCTGCGGCGGCAGACCCTCCGGGCCGGTCAGCACCAGTGCGGCGCCGGACAGCAGCGCCATGCAGAGTTCGGAGACGGCCGCGTCGAAGCTGAGCGAGGCGAACTGGAGCACCCGGGAGCCGGGTTCCACCGCGAACCGCTCGATCTGTGCCCGGGCCAGGTTGCCCAGTCCCCGGTGGGACACCACCACACCCTTCGGCACACCGGTCGATCCGGAGGTGTGGATGACGTAGGCGGCGTTGCGGACGTCCAGCGGTGCGCGGCGCTCCCCGTCCGACAGCGGGCCGGGCGGGCGGGCGGCGACGGCCCCGGCGGTCTCCGGGTCGTCCAGGACGACCAGCCGGCCCGGGAAGTCCGGCGGTACCGCCTCCCGGGTCTCCCGGGTGCACACCACCACCGCCGGCTCCGTGTCGCGGAACACGAACGCGATGCGCTCGGCGGGGTGGGCCGGGTCCACCGGTACGAAGGCCCCGCCGGCCGCGGACACCGCCAGCACGGACGTCACCAGCGCCGCGGACCTCGGCACCATGACGGCCACCGCGTCCTCCGGGCCGACGCCCGCACGGGTCAGATGACGGGCCAGCCGGTTCGTCCCGGCCTCCAGCTCGCCGTAGGTCAGCGTCCGCTCGCCGTCCGCCACGGCCACCGCGTCCCGTGACCGCTCCGCCTGCCGGCGGAACAACTCCGGCAGCGGAGCGGCGGCGGACGGCGCCGCGGTCCGGTTCCAGGTGTCCAGGGTGAGCGTGCGCTGCTCCGGCCCCAGTACGCCCACCCGCGCCACGGGCGCGGAGGGGTCCGCGGCCATCTGCTCCAGGACCCGGGCGAGCGAGGCCACCAGGTCCTCGGCCCAGGCGCGCGGGAACACGTCGGGCCGGTAGACGAGTTCGCCGCGCATCCGCTCGCCGGGCACCGCGATCAGCGTCAGCGGGTAGTGGCCGGTGTCCTCCGGCTTGCCGCCGGGCCGGATGGTCAGCGTGCCGGGCGAGGGCTCCCGGAGAGCGGGGCGGGGGTAGTTCTCGTACACCACGAGCGTGTCGAAGACGGCACCCGGACCGGCGAGCCGGCGGATCTCGGGGAGACCGACGTGCTGATGGGACATCAGCGCGACCTGCCGGTCCCGCAGGCCGGTGAGCATCGCGGCGACGGACTCCTCCCCCGCCGGGTCGACCCGCACCGGCAGGGTGTTGAGGAACAGGCCGACCATGGACTCCACGCGCGGCAGTTCCTCGGGCCGCCCCGCCACCGTCGCGCCGAACACCACGTCCGTCCGGCCCGCCAGCCGCGCCAGCAGCAGCGCCCACGCGCCCTGGACCACCGTGTTGACGGTCAGCCCGTGGGCGCGCGTCAGGGCGTCCACGGCGCGGGTGAGGTCCTCCGGGAACGCGAACGGGACGCGGTCCGGCACCGCCGGGGCCAGGGCCGCGTCCCCGGGCACGGCCAGCGTCGGCTCGTCCAGGCCGGCGAACTCCGCGCGCCACGCCTCCCGGGCCGCCTCCTTGTCCTGCCGTTCCAGCCAGGCGAGGTACTCCCGGTACGAGGTCGCCGGCGGCAGGGCCCGGGCGTCGTCGCCGCCCGCCTCGTACAGCACGGACAGTTCACCGATGATCACCGGCAGGGACCAGCCGTCCGTGACGATGTGATGGCTGGTGACGACCTGGACGTGCCGGTCCCGGCCGAGCCGGACCAGCAGCAGGCGCAGCAGCGGTGCCCGGGTGACGTCGAGCCGCCGGGCCCGCTCCTCCCGGACCAGCCGGTCCAGGCCCGCCCGCGCCTCGTCCTCCGGCAGCCCGGAGAGATCGGACTCGTGCCAGGGCAGTTCCACCTCCCCCGCGATGACCTGCACGGCCTCGCCGGACTCCAGGCGGTGGAAGCTCGCCCGCAGCACCGGGTGCCGGTCCGTCAGCGTCCGCCACGCGGACCGCAGCCGGTCCGCGTCGAGCGGCCCGTCCAGGGCCAGGACGCGCTGCCCCTCGTAGAGGTCCGGGCCGCGGTCGTCGAAGCCGGCGTGGAAGAGCAGCCCTTCCTGCAGCGGGGAGAGCGGCCAGATGTCCACCAGGCCCGGCACCGCGGCCTCCAGCCGCTCCACGCTCTCCCGGGCGAGATCCACGAGGGGGAAGTCGGAGGGGGTGTGCCCGCCCGCGGCGGGGTCGGCGGTGTGCGCGGCCAGGCCGGCGAGCAGGTCCAGCCAGAGCCGGCCCAGCCGGTCCGCCTCCGTCTCGTCGAGCACCTGTTCCGGCCAGCTCAGCGTCAGTGTCAGCTCCGGTCCCCCGGCGGTGTCCAGGACGGCCGCGCCCGCTTCCAGTGCGTGCCGGGCGGGCATGTCCGGGTCGACGGAGCCGCCGATCGCCGCGTCACCGGCCATCTGCCAGGCGGAGACCGCGGTGTCCTCGCCGGCCCGCGGTCCGGCGGCGAACCGCCCCAGATAGTTGAACGCGATCTGCGGGCCGGGCAGGGCGGCCAGGGCGGGCCCGGTGCCGGGGTTGAGGTGGCGCAGCAGTCCGTGGCCGAGTCCGTCGCCGGGCACCGCCCGGAGCTGCTCCTTGACGGTCTTCAGCAGTTCGCCGGCCGCGGGACCGCCGGTGAGCACGGCGTCCAGGTCGACGCCCGCCGGGTCCAGACGGGCCGGGTGGGTACTGGTGAACCAGCCCACGGTGCGGGACAGGTCGGCTCCCTCCAGCGGTTCGCGGCCGTGCCCCTCGATGTCGATCAGCGTCGCGGAGCCGGTGTCCGGGCGCCAGCGGGCGACCGCTCCGGCCAGGGCGGCCAGCAGCACCTCGCGCACCCCGCAGTGGAAGGCCGCCGGCATCCGGCCCGCCAGCACCCCGGCCTGTTCCGCGGGCACCGTCCACGAGCGGCGGCGCACGGTCGCGGCGGTGTCCCGCGCCGGGTCCGGGGCGCGCCGCCCGACGGGGGCCGTCTCCTCTCCGAGCAGGGCGGTCCAGGCATCGAGTTCGGCGGTCCGCTCCTCCGAGACCGCCTGCTCGGCGAGGAGGCCGGCCCATCGGCGGAACGGTGTTTCCACCGGGTCGAGCGACGGCTCGCGCCCGGCCGCCACGGCCTCGTACGCGGCTTCCAGGTCGGGCAGCAGGATGCGCCAGGAGACGCCGTCCACGACGAGGTGATGTGCCGCCAGGACGAGCCGGCCGGGGCGGTCGGGGCCGGCGTCCACCCACACCACCCGGAAGACCGCTCCGAGCGTGGGGTCGAGCCCTTCCGCGGCCTCCCGCGCCGCGCGGCCCGCGATGCCGTCCAGATCGCCGTCCGCCGCCCCGGTGGCGTCCAGCCGGCCGATCCGCCCGGCCGCGTCCACCGAGCCGCGCTCGCCGACGGCCAGCACGCGCTCCGTCCCGTCCCCGCTCACCCGGGCCCGCAGCATGTCGTGCGTGTCCAGCACGGCGCCGACAGCGGCCACGAGGGCGTCGCGCCGCAGTCCGGCCGGTGCCCCGACGATCGCCCACTGCGCGAGGCCGGGCCGGGCGGCCCGGTCACCGAGCTCCCGCATCACCGGTGTCCAGGGCACCTCGCCCGCGCCCGTGCCCGTGTCCGCGCCGGGCGCGGAGGTTTCCCGGGCCGCGCTGCGGGCGACGGCAGCCAGTCCGGCGGGGGTCTCGTGCTCGAAGACGTCCTGGGCCTTGAACAGCAGGTCCGCGCGGCGGGCACGGGCGGCCAGCTGCATCGACATGATCGAGTCCCCGCCGAGCGAGAAGAAACTGTCCTCGACGCCGACCCGCTCCACACCCAGCACCTCGGCGAAGAGCCGGCACAGCGTCTCCTCCGCCACCGTCCGCGGCTCACGGCCGGCGGCGGCGCCCTCGAACTCCGGGGCGGGGAGCGCCTTGCGGTCCACCTTGCCGTTCTCCGTGACCGGAAGCGCGTCCAGGACGAGGACGGCGGCCGGGACCATGTACTCCGGCAGCACCGCGGCGGCCCGCTCGCGCACGGCCTGCGGGTCCACGCCCTCGGGCCCCTCGGGCACCACGTAGCCGACCAGCCGGCGTTCACCCGGCCGGTCCTCCCGTGCCACCACCACCGCCTGCGCGACAGCCGGGTGGGCGGCCAACACCGCCTCCACCTCGCCGGGTTCGACACGGTAGCCCCGGATCTTCACCTGCTCGTCCGCGCGGCCGGCGAAGAGAAGCTCACCGTCCTCGGTCCAGCGGACCAGGTCGCCGGTGCGGTACATCCGCTCGCCCGGGAGGAACGGGCAGGCCACGAACCGCTCGCCCGTCGGGCCCGGCCCGCCCCAGTAACCGCGCGCCAACCCCGCACCGGATACGTACAGTTCACCGGTCACACCCGGCGGCACCGGCTGCAGGAAGGCGTCCAGCACGAACACCCGCCGCCCCGGCAGCGGACGGCCGATCGGCAGCACCTCCCCCAGCACCTCCCCGGGACGCAACTCGTGCCAGGTCGCGCACAACGTCGTCTCCGTCGGCCCGTACAGATGCCGCACCGACACCTCCGGGCACGCCTCCCGCACCCGCGCCACCGAGGCGACCGGCACCACGTCACCGCCCGTCAGCACCTGACGCAGACCCCGGAAACACTCCGGGGACTCCTCCGCCAGCACCCGGAACGAACCAGCCGTCACATGCAACGCGGTCACACCGCCGGCTATGTGCTGCCGCACCTGCTGGGCCTCGACCGCGCCCGGTTCGGCGACCACCACCCGCGCACCGGCGACGAGGGGCACCCACACCTCGAACAGCGAGGCGTCGAACGCGTGCGGGGCGTGCATCAGCACCGCGTCACCCGACCCGACCGACCACTCCCGCTCCCCGACCAGCGCCGCCACACCGCCGTGCGGCACCGCCACACCCTTCGGCACCCCCGTCGAGCCGGACGTGTACATCACATACGCCACGTCCCCGGCACTCACGGGAGCGCCCGGCCAGGGCTCCCGGGCGGTGACCTCGGCCGCCACCGACACACTGTCCAGCACCACCACCGGGGCGGCGGTGTCCTCCGGGATCACACCCCGCGTCGTCTCCGTGCACAGCACCACCACCGGAGCGGCATCGGCCAGCACGAACGCCACCCGCTCCACCGGAGTACTGGCCTCCACCGGCACATACGCCGCACCGGCCTTCCACACCCCCAGCAGCGCCACCAGCAGATCCGCCGACCGCTCCATCACCACCGCGACCCGCTCACCACGCCCCACACCCAACGAGGAGAGATACGCCGCCAGACGCCCCGCCCCGTCGTCCAACTCCCCGTAGGACAGCGGCCGTTCGCCATCGACGACGGCCACCGCGTCCGGCGTCGTCCGCGCCCGCGCCGCGACCAGCTCCGGCACCGCCGGCTCCGGCGGCCGGTCGGCCGACGCGCTCCAGCCCTCGACGGTCCGGCCGCGCTCGACCGGGTCCACCACGTCCAGCCGTCCCAGCGGCACCGACGGGTCCGCCGCGATCTGCTCCAGCACCCGCACGACGCCCCGCGCGATCCTGGCGGCGCTCTCGTGGCCGAACAGATCCGGCCGGTAGGTGACATGGACCCGGAGGTGCTCTCCGGGAACGGCCCCCACCGCCAGGGGGTAGTGGGTGCCGGCCAGGGTCTTCAGCTGCCTGATCGCCACTCCGCCGTCCGTCCCCGCGGGGCCGGAGAGCTCGGGCGCGTTCCGCGGGTAGTTCTCGAACATCAGCATCGTGTCGAAGACCGCGCCCGGCCCCGCGAGTTGCTGGATCTCCGGCAGCCCGAGGTGCTGGTGCGCGATCAGCGCCGACTGGTGCTCCTGCAGTTCCCGGAGCATGTCCCGCACCGGCTGGGCCCCGTCCAGCCGTACCCGCACGGGCAGCGTGTTGATGAACAGGCCGACCATCGACTCGACGTCGGGCAGTTCGGGCGGCCGCCCGGCGACGGTGCCGCCGAACACCACGTCCGTACGGCCCGTCAGCCGCGCGAGCACCAGCGCCCAGGCGCCCTGCACCAGGGTGTTCACCGTCAGTCCGTGGGCGCGCGCCCGCCCGGTCAGTGCCCGGGTGCTCTCCGCGGACAGCTCCGCGGAGCTCACGACCGGTGTCACGGGGGCCCGGCCCGGGTCCGCCGGGGCCACCAGTACCGGTTCGGCGACCCCGGACAGTTCCGCGCGCCACGCGGCCCGGGCCGCCTCCTTGTCCTGCCCCGCCAGCCAGGCCAGGTGGTTCCGGTAGGAGGCGGCCGGCCGCAGGGCGGCGTCCGTGCCTCGGCCCGCCGCGTACAGCGCGGACACCTCGTTGAGGACGACCGGCATGGACCAGCCGTCGATCAGGATGTGGTGGCTGGTGATGGCCAGCCGGTACCGGTTTCGGGCGAGCCGGACGAGCAGCAGCCGCAGCAGCGGCGGCTTCGCCAGGTCGAAGCGCTCCGCCAGTTCGTTCGCGGCCAGCCGCTCCGCCTCCGCCAGGGCCTCGGTCTCCGGCAGGCCGGACAGATCGGCCTCGCGCCAGGGCAGTTCCACCCGCCGGGCGACGACCTGCACGGCCTCGCCGGAGGTCAGGCGGTGGAAGCCCGCCCGCAGGACCGCGTGCCGGGCCGGCAGCTCCTCCCAGGCCGCCCGGAGCCGGGCGGTGTCCAGCGGCCCGTCGAGCCCCAGCAGGCGCTGGCTCTGGTAGACGTCCGGCCCCTCCTGGTCGAAGGTGGCGTGGAAGAGCATGCCCTCCTGGAGCGGCGACAGCGGCCACACGTCCGCCGGTTCCGGGACGCACGCCTCCAGTTCCGCCAGGCCGTCCCGCGTCAGGCCGGCCAGCGGGAAGTCGGACGGGGTGTGCCCGCCGGCCCCGGGGCGGGCGGAGTGGGCGGCCAGGCCGCTCAGCATCCGCCGCCAGGAGCGCCCCAGTTCCTCCGCCTCGGACTCGTCCAGAATCCCGCCGGGCCAGCTCAGGGTGAGGGTCAGCTCGGGACCTCCGGGGGTGTCGCGGACGGCCGCGTTCGCCTCGACGGCGTGCGGGGCGGGCAGGCCCGGGTCGGCCGAGCCGCCGATCGCCGTCTCACCGGCCAACTGCCAGGCGGCGACCGGTTCCTCCCGCGGTCCGGCGGCGAACCGGCCGAGATAGTTGAAGCCGATCTGCGCGCCCGGCAGGGCGGCGAGGGCGGGGCCGGCAGTGGGGTCGAGGTGGCGCAGCAGCCCGTGGCCGAGCCCGTCGCCCGGCACCGCGCGTGCCTGCTCCTTGACCGTCTTCAGCAGCTCCCCGGCCGCGGCGCCCCCGGCCGGGACCTCGCCGGTTCCGATGCCGGACAGGTCCAGCCGGACCGGGTGGGACCGGGTGAACCAGCCCACCGTGCGGGACAGGTCGGCTCCCTCCAGCGGTTCGCGGCCGTGGCCCTCCACGTCCACCACGAGCGCGGCGCCAGTGCCGCTGCCGTCACCGCCGTGGCCGGTGCCGCCGTCGTACCGGTGCGCGACCGCGCCCGCGAGTCCCGCCAGCAGGACGTCCTGCACCCCGCAGTGGAACGCCTCCGGTGTCCTGCCGGTGAGGACGGCCGCCTCGTGCTGCGGCACCACCCATGAGCGGTGGCGCATGGTCGCGGCGGTGTCCCGCGCCGGGTCCGGCGCGCGCCGCCCGACGGGGAGCCGTTCGCCGCCGAGCAGGGCCGCCCAGTCGCCCAGTTCGGCGAGCCGGTCTCCGGAGGCCGCCTGTCCGGCCAGCAGGCCGGCCCACCGCCGGAACGAGGTGCCCACCGGGTCCAGTTCCGGCTTCCGGCCGGCCGCCGCGGCCTCGTACGCGGCCCGCAGATCCGGCAGCAGGATGCGCCAGGAGACGCCGTCGACCACCAGATGGTGGATCACCAGCGCGAGCCGGCCGGTCCGCTCCGGCCCGGCGTCCACCCACACCGCCCGGACCATCGCGCCCGCCGAGGGGTCCAGCCGCTCGGCGGCCTCCCGCGCCGCCCGGGCGGCGATCCCGTCCAGCGCGCCGGGTTCCGCTCCGGTGGCGTCCACCCGGCCGACCAGGGCGGCGGCATCGGCGGATCCGGGCCGGCCGACCGTGAAGCGGGGTTCCCCGCCGTCGAGTACCGCACGGGCCCGCAGCATGGCGTGATGGTCGAGGAGGGCGGCCAGCCCGGCCGCCAGCGTCCCGGGGTCGAGCCCGGCGGGGGCGCCGACCACCGCCCACTGCGCGAACCGCGGACGGGCGGCCCGTTCGCCCAGTTCCCGCATCACCGGTGTCCAGGGCGCCTCGCCTACGCCCGTGTCCCGCGCGTTCCCCGCTCCGCGGCCCGCGGTCCCGGGCCTCCGCGCCACGAGCGCCAGCCGCTCGGGGGTCTTCTCGTCGAACACCTGCCGCGGTGTGAGCACCAGTCCCGCGCGGCGGGCCCGGGCGACGAGCTGCATGGAGGAGATCGAGTCACCGCCCAGCGTGAAGAAGCCGTCCTCGGCACCGACCCGCTCCAGACCCAGGACGTCCGCGAAGAGCCCGCACAGCACGGTCTCGTTCTCCGTCCGGGGTTCCCGTCCGGACACGCGTCCGGCGAAGTCGGGGGCGGGCAGGGCCGCGCGGTCGACCTTGCCGTTACGGGTCACGGGCAGCGCGTCCAGCACCAGCACCACCGCGGGCACCATGTACTCGGGCAGCAGTTCGACGGCGTGCTCGCGCACGGCTTCCCCGGCCGGCTTCTCCGCGTCTCCGTCCGGGACGACGTAGCCGACCAGGCGGCGCTCGCCCGGCCGGTCCTCCCGTGCCACCACCACGGCCTGGGCGACGGCGGGGTGTGTGGCCAGGGCCGCCTCCACCTCGCCCGGCTCCACCCGGAATCCGCGGATCTTGACCTGCGCGTCGACCCGTCCGGCGAAGAGGAGTTCCCCGTCGTCGGTCCAGCGCACCAGGTCGCCGGTGCGGTACATCCGCTCCCCGGGGACGAACGGGCAGGCGACGAACCGCTCGGCGCTCGGAGCCGGCCGGTCCCAGTAGCCCTGCCCCAACCCGGCGCCGGAGACATAGAGTTCGCCGGTCACACCGGGCGGGACCGGCTGGAGGAAGGCGTCCAGCACGAACACCTGGCGGCTGGGCAGCGGACGCCCGATGGGCAGCACCGGACCGACGCGCTCCGCGCCCGGCCTCCACACCCGCCAGGTCGCGCACAGTGTGGTCTCCGTGGGCCCGTACAGATGGCGCACGGAGACCTCCGGGCACGCCTCCCGCACCCGGGCCACCGAGGCGACCGGCACCACGTCGCCGCCGGTCAGCACCTCCCGCAGGCCGCGGAAGCAGTCCGGCGTCTCGGCCGCGAGGACGCGGAACGAACCGGCGGTCAGGTGCACCGCCGTGACACCCCTGTCCGTGATCTCCGCGCGCACCCGCTGGGCGTCCACCACGCCGGGCTCCGCCACGACCACACGGCCTCCGGCGGCGAGCGGAACCCACACCTCGAACAGCGATACGTCGAACGCGTGCGGGGCGTGCATCAGCACCGAGTCGTCCGGCCCGACCGACCAGCCTGCTTCGCCGACCAGCGCCGCGACACTGCCGTGCGGCACCGCCACACCCTTCGGCACCCCCGTCGAACCGGACGTGTACATCACGTACGCCACGTCCCGCGGACCCACCGGAACGGACAACGGCACCTCCACGGCGGCCAGTTCGACCGCCAGGGCCGGGTCGTCCGATACCAGCACCCGCGCGGCGCTGTCCTCCGGGATCACACCGCGCGTCTCCTCCGTGCACAGCACCACCACCGGAGCCGCGTCCTCCAGCACGAACGCCACCCGCTCCACCGGAGAACCGGCGTCCACCGGCACATAGGCCGCCCCGGCCTTCCACACCGCCAGCAGCGCCACCAGCAGATCCGCCGACCGCTCCATCACCACCGCGACCCGGTCACCACGCCGCACACCCAGCCCGTGGAGACACCCCGCCAGACGACCCGCCGCCTCACCCAACTCCCCGTACGACAGCGACCGTTCACCGTCCACCACCGCCACCGCGCCCGGCGCCTCCCGCACCCGCACCGCCACCAGCTCCGGCACCGGCACCTCCGGCGGCTCACCCGCCGTCGCACTCCAGCCCTCCAGCACCAGCCCGCGCTCCAGGCCGTCCACCACGCCGATCCGGCCCACCGGGACCGACGGGTCCGCGGCCATCTGCTCCAGCACCAGCTCCAGCCGCCGGAAGACCGACCCGGCGGTGTCCCGGTCGAAGAGGTCGGGCCGGTAGTCGAGCTTGCAGCGCATGCGGTCGCCGGGCGCGACGACCAGCGTGAACGGGTAGTGCGCGGTCTCCCGCCCCTCGGCGAAGCCCAGGGTGAAGGTGTCCGGGGCGGGCGGGCCGGCGGGGGGACGCGGATAGTTCTCGTACACGACGAGCGTGTCGAACACCGCTCCGGCACCCGCGAGCTGCTGGACCTCCGGCAACCCGAGGTGCTGGTGGGCCATCAGCGCGGACTGGCGCTCCTGCAGTGCGGCCAGCATCTCCGCCACCGGCTGCTCCGCGTCGAGCGGCACCCGCACGGGAAGGGTGTTGATGAACAGGCCGACCATCGACTCGACACCCGGTAACTCCGCGGGCCGCCCGGCCACGGTGCCGCCGAAGACCACGTCCGTGCGGCCCGCCAGCCGCGCCAGCACCAGCGCCCAGGCGCCCTGCATCACCGTGTTGACCGTGAGTCCCCGGGCGCGGGCGAACTCCACCAGCCGCCGGCTCAGGTCCTCGGGGAAGTCGGTGATCAGACTCTCCGGGATCACGGGCATCCTGCCGGGATCGGCCGGTGCCACGAGCGTCGGTTCGTCGGCACCGGCCAGCGCGGCCCGCCACGCCGTCCGCGCCGCCTGCTTGTCCTGGCGTCCCAGCCACGCCAGGTAGTCCCGGTAGGACGCGACCGGAGGGAGGCCGTCCGCGGTCCCGCCCGCCGCGTACACCGTGGACAGTTCCCCGAGCAGCACCGGCATGGACCAGCCGTCCATGAGGACGTGGTGGCTGGTGACGACCAGCCGGTGCCGCTCCTCGCCGGTCCGGATCAGCAGCAGCCGCAGCAGGGGCGCCACCGCGGGGTCGAACCGCTCGGCCCGCTCCTCCGCGGCCAGCCGCTCCATCTCGGCCCGCGCCTCGTCCCCGGCCAGTCCGGAGACATCGGCCTCGCGCCAGGGCAGTTCCACCTCCCGCGCGATGACCTGCACGGCCTCCCCGGACCTGCGCCGGCGGAAGCCCGCCCGCAGCGCCGCGTGCCGGGCCAGCAGCGCCTCCCACGACACCCGCAGCCGGCCCGCCTCCACCGGGCCGGTCAGATCGAGCATCCGCTGCCCCTGGTAGACGTCGGGCCCCCGGTCGTCGAAGGCGGCGTGGAACAGCAGCCCCTCCTGCAGCGGCGACAGCGGCCACACGTCCTCGACAAGGGATCGGGTCATCGCTTCTCTCCTCAGAGCGGCTTGCTGCGAGCGGGTTACGAAAGGTCGTCGGCGAACCCGGCCTCGAGTTCGTCCACCTCGTCCTGGGCCAGGTCGAGAAGGGGGAAATCGGAGGCGGTGTGCCCGCCCGCGGCCGGGTCGGCGGTGTGCGCGGCCAGACCGGCGAGCATGTCCAGCCAGAGCCGGCCCAGCCGGTCGGCCGAGGCGTCGTCCAGCAGCGCGGCGGGCCGGCTCAGGGTGAGGGTCAGCTCCGGCCCGTCGGGGGTGTCCCGGACGACGGCGCCCGCCTCGACAGCGTGCAGGACGGGCATGTCCGGGTCCACGGAACCGCCGAGGGCCACGTCACCGGCCGGCTGCCAGGCGGCCGTCCCACCGGTCCCGGCGCCGGCGAACCGGCCGAGGTAGTTGAAGCCGACCTGCGGGCGGGGCAGGGCGGCCAGGACGGGACCGGTGCCGGGGTTGAGGTGGCGCAGCAGACCGTGCCCGAGCCCGTCGCCCGGTACGGCCCGCGCCTGCTCCTTGACCGCCTTCAGCAGCTCACCGGCCGCCGGGCCGCCCGCCGGCACCTCGGCCGTCCGGACCCCGGACAGCTCCAGCCGGACGGGGTGCACGCCGGTGAACCAGCCCACCGTGCGGGCGGGATCGGCGTCTCCGACCGGTTCGCGGCCGTGCCCCTCGATGTCGATGAGCAGCCCGGGGGCGTTGCCGCCCCGCCAGTGCCCGACCGCTCCGGCCAGGGCGGCCAGCAGCACCTCGCGCACTCCGCAGTGGAACACCGCCGGTGTCCTGTTCACCAGCGTCCGCGCCGGTCCCGCGGGCACCGTCCAGGAACGGCGGCGCACGGTCGCGGCGGTGTCCCGCGCCGGGTCCAGCGGGGAGTCTCCCAGCGGGGCCTCGGGCTCACCGAGAAGTGCGGCCCACTCCTCCAGTTCGGCGGTCCGCTCCTCGCGTACCGCCTGCTCGGCCAGCAGGCGGGCCCACCGCCGGAACGAGGTCGGCACCGGATCGAGTTCCGGCTTCCGCCCGGCCGCGACCGCCTCGTACGCGGCTTCCAGGTCGGGCAGCAGGATGCGCCAGGAGACGCCGTCGACCGCGAGGTGGTGCGCCGCCAGCGCGAGCCGGCCCGGGCGGTCCGGTCCGGCGTCCACCCACACCACCCGGAACAACACGCCCGCGGAGGGGTCCAGCCCCTCCGCGGCCTCCCGCGCCGCGCGGCCGGCGATGCCGTCCAGATCGCCGTCCGCCGCCCCGGTGGCGTCCAGTCGGCCGATCCGCTCGGCCGCGTCCACCGAACCGCGTTCCCCGACGACCAGGCGTGGCCCCGTCTCGCCCGGCAGGACCACGGCGCGGAGCATGGCGTGGGTGTCGGCGACCGCGTTCAGGGCGCTCACCAGAACGTCCTGTTCGAGGTCCGCCGGTGCTCCGACGGTCATCCACTGCGCCAGCTTCGGCCGGACGGCGTGCTCGCCCAGCTCACGCATCACCGGTGTCCAGGGCACCTCGCCCGCGCCCGTGTCCGGCCCGGAGGTTTCCCGGGCCGCGCTGTGGGCGACGGCGGCCAGTCCGGCGGGGGTCTCGCGCTCGAAGACGTCCTGGGCCTTGAAGAGCAGGTCCGCGCGGCGGGCACGGGCGGCGAGCTGCATCGACATGATCGAGTCCCCGCCGAGCGAGAAGAAACTGTCCTCGACGCCGACCCGCTCCACACCCAGCACCTCGGCGAAGAGCCGGCACAGCGTCTCCTCCGCCGCCGTCCGCGGCTCACGGCCGGCGACCCGTTCGGTGAAGTCCGGGGCGGGCAGGGCCGCTCGGTCGACTTTTCCGTTACGGGTCACGGGCAGGGTGTCCAGGACGAGGACGGCGGCGGGGACCATGTACTCCGGCAGCACCGCGGCGGCCCGCTCGCGCACGGCCTGCGGGTCGGGGCCGCCGGTTCCGTCCGGGACGACGTAGCCGACCAGCCGGCGTTCACCCGGCCGGTCCTCCCGTGCCACCACCACCGCTTGGGCGACGCCCGGGGACGCGGCCAGGGCGGCCTCCACCTCGCCGAGTTCGACACGGTAGCCCCGGATCTTGACCTGTGTATCGGCGCGGCCGGCGAAGAGAAGCTCACCGTCCCGGGTCCAGCGCACCAGGTCGCCGGTGCGGTACATCCGCTCGCCCGGGAGGAACGGGCAGGCCACGAACCGCTCGCCCGTCGGGCCCGGCCCGCCCCAGTAACCGCGCGCCAACCCCGCACCGGCCACGTGCAGTTCACCGGTCACACCCGGAGGCACCGGCTGCAGGAAGGCGTCGAGGACGAAGGTGCGCCGGCCGGGCAGCGGGCGGCCGATCGGCAGCACCTCCCCCAGCACGTCACCGGGACGCAACTCGTGCCAGGTCGCGCACAGCGTCGTCTCCGTCGGCCCGTACAGATGCCGCACCAAGACGTCCGGACACGCCTCCCGCACCCGCGCCACCGAGGCGACCGGCACCACGTCACCGCCCGTCAGCACCTGACGCAGACCCCGGAAACACTCCGGGGACTCCTCCGCCAGCACCCGGAACGAACCAGCCGTCACATGCAACGCGGTCACACCGCCGGCTATGTGCTGCCGCACCTGCTGGGCCTCGACCGCGCCCGGTTCGGCGACCACCACCCGCGCACCGGCGACGAGGGGCACCCATACCTCGAACAGCGAGGCGTCGAACGCGTGCGGGGCGTGCATCAGCACCGCGTCACCCGACCCGACCGACCACTCCCGCTCCCCGACCAGCGCCGCCACACCGCCGTGCGGCACCGCCACACCCTTCGGCACCCCCGTCGAACCGGACGTGTACATCACATACGCCACGTCCCGCGGACCCACCGGGACGGACAACGGCACCTCCACGGTGGCCAGTTCGACCGCCACGGCCGGGTCGTCCAGCACCAGCACCCGCACGGCCGCATCCTCCGGCACCGCACCCCGCGTCGCCTCCGTACACAACACCACCACCGGAGCCGCGTCCTCCAGCACCAGCGCCACCCGCTCCACCGGAGAACCCGCATCCACCGGCACATACGCCGCCCCGGCCCTCCACACCCCGAGCAGCGCCACCAGCAGATCCGCCGACCGCTCCATCACCACCGCGACCCGCTCACCACGCCCCACACCCAGCGAGGACAAAAACCCCGCCAAACGCCCCGCCCCGTCGTCCAACTCCCCGTACGACAGCGACCGTTCACCCTCCACCACCGCCACCGCGCCCGGCGCCTCCCGCACCCGCCCCGCCACCAGCTCCGGCACGGACAGCCCCGGCGGCTCGCCCGCCGTCGCACTCCAGCCCTCCAGCACCAGCCCGCGTGCGTCCGCGGGCAGCAGGTCCAGCCGTGCCACCGGTACCGACGGGTCCGCGGCCATCTGCTCCAGGATCCGCACGAGCCATCCGCCCACCGCCTCGCCGATCTCCTCACCGACGAGGTCCGGCCGGTAGGTCACGTCCACGCGGAAGCGCTCACCGGGCAGGACGCCGACCGTCAGCGGGTAGTGGGTGGCCTGGCGGGCTTCGGCCACGGTGAGCGTGAGGGTCTCGGCCGTGGCGGACTCCGCGGCGGGCGGGCGCGGGTAGTTCTCGTAGACCATGAGCGTGTCGAAGACGGCGCCGGGCCCGGCGAGGCCCTGGATCTCCGCGAGCCCGAGGTGCTGGTGGGGCATGAGCGCGGACTGGTGCTCCTGCACCCGGGTGAGGAGTTCCAGCAGGGACCGGGAGCCGTCGAGCCGGACCCGGACGGGAAGGGTGTTGATGAACAGCCCGATCATCGATTCGACGCGCGGCAGTTCCGGGGGCCGCCCGGCGACGGTGGCGCCGAACACCACGTCGGTCCGGCCGGTGAGCCGGGCGAGTACCAGCGCCCAGGCGCCCTGGAGCACGGTGTTCACCGTCAGCCCGTGCCGGCGGGCCAGGTCCCCGATGGCACCGGCCGTCTTCTCCGGGATCCAGGACGCGTTTCTTCTGGGGGGCGCCCCGGCCCGGGCCGTGTTCCCCGGCCCGGCGACCAGCGTCGGCTCGTCGGCCCCGGCCAGTTCCGCCTTCCAGGCGTCCCGGGCCGTCTCCTTGTCCTGCCGGCCGAGCCACGCCAGGTATTCGCGGTACGAGGCCGGGTGCGCCGGCGGGGCTGCCTGGTCACCGGCCGCGTAGGCGGCGGTGAGCTCATTGAGCAGCAGAGGCATGGACCAGCCGTCCATCAGCAGGTGGTGGCTGGTCATCACCAGGCTGTGCCGGTCCTCGCCGAGCCGGACGAGGAGCAGCCGCAGCAGCGGTGCCACCGCCGGGTCGATCCGGCGGTCACGCTCGCTCCCGGCCAGCCGCCGGACGCGGGCCTCCGCGTCGGCGGCGGTCAGGTCCGACAGGTCGGCCTCCTGCCAGGGCAGGGTCACCTCCCGGGGGATGATCTGCACCGCTTCGCCGGTCCTGCGCCGGTGGAAGCTCGCGCGGAGCGCGGCGTGCCGGGCCACCACCGTCTCCCAGGCGGCGCGGAAGCGGCGGGCGTCCAGGGTTCCGCCGATCTCCAGGACCGTCTGCACGGTGTAGACGTCGGGCCCCTGGGCGTCGAAGTCCGCGTGGAACAGCAGCCCTTCCTGCAGGGGCGAGAGGGGCCAGACCTCCGCGAGTGCGGACCCTCTGGCCGCGGCCGGTGAGTTCACAGCGACAGACCTCCTTCGAGCTGGGCTGCTATCGCTTCGAATTGCTCGACCTCGTCCTGCGCGAGGTCGAGGAGCGGGAAGTCGGAGGGGGTGTGCCCGCCCGCTCCGGGGTCGACGGCGTGAGCGGCCAGCCCGGCGAGCATGTCCAGCCAGAGCCGGCCCAGCCGGTCCGCCGACGCGTCGTCCAGCAGGGCCGCGGGCCGGCTCAGCGTGATGACGAGTTCGGGGCCGTCGGCGGTGTCCCGGACGGCCGCTCCGGCTTCGAGGGCGTGCACCGCCGGCATGCCGGGGTCCGCGGAGCCGCCGATCGCCGTCTCGCCGGCCATCTGCCACGGTTTCACCGCGTCGGACCGTGCGCCGGCCGGGAAGCGGCCCAGGTAGTTGAAGCCGATCCGGGGGCTCGGCAGTCCGGCCAGCACCGGTCCGGTGGCGGGGTTGAGGTGGCGCAGCAGCCCGTAGCCGAGTCCGTCCCCGGGCACCGCGCGGGCCTGCTCCTTGACCGCCTTCAGCAGCGCGCCGGCCGCCGGGCCGCCGGCCGCCACTTCGGACGGGTCGGTGCCGGAGGTGTCCAGCCGCACGGGGTGGACGCCGGTGAACCAGCCCACCGTGCGCAGCACGTCGGTGCCGTCGAGCGGCTCGCGCCCGTGGCCCTCGACGTCGACGAGCAGCGCGGTGCCGCTGTCCTGCCACCAGTGGGCGACGGCGGCGGCGAGGGCGGCGAGCAGGATGTCGTGCACACCGCAGTGGAAGACCGCCGGGGCGCGGCTCACCAGTGTCCGCGCCTGCCGCGCGGGCACCACCAGGGTCCGGCGGCGCACCGTCGCGGCGGTGTCCCGCACGGGGTCCGGCGCACCGATGCCGCGGGGCGGCCGGACGCCGTCGAGGAGAGCGGTCCAGGACGCCAGTTCGGCGGTCCGGGCCGGTTGGGCGGCCTGGGCGGCCAGCAGGCCGGCCCACTGCCGGAAGGAGGTGGCGACGGGTTCGAGTCCCGGTTTCCGGCCGGCCTCGGCCGCCTCGTACGCGGCCCGCAGGTCGGGGGCGAGGATGCGCCAGGACACGCCGTCCACGGAGAGGTGGTGCGCCACCAGCACGAGCCGGCCGGTCCGCTCCGGCCCGGCGTCCACCCACACCACCCGGAACACCGCGCCGGCGCCCGGGTCCAGGCGCGCCACCGCGTCGCGCGCCACCCGTCCGGCGAGCGCGTCCAGGCCGGAGGCCGCGATCCCAGCGGCGTCCACGCGGGTGACCAGGCCCGCGGCGTCGGCCGATCCGGGTTCGCCGGTCAGCAGACGCGGCCCGTTCTCGCCCGGGAGCACGCGGAGGCGCAGCATGGCGTGGGTGTCGAGGACCGCGGCCACGGCGGCCACCAGGGCATCCCGCCGCAGCCCGGCCGGGGACCCGAGCACCACCCACTGGGCGAACGCGCCGCCGGTCACCCGCTCACCGAGCTGCCGCATGACGGGGGTCCACTCCACCTCGCCGACGCCGTGGTCCGGGCCGGCCCCGGCGCGGTCGCCGAACCGGGCGATCGCCGCGAGTCCCGCGGGGGTCTCGTGCTCGAACACGTCCTGGGAGGTGAAGACCACGTCCTCGCTCCGGGCGCGGCTCACCAGCTGCATCGAGGTGATCGAGTCCCCGCCGAGCCCGAAGAAATTGTCGTCGGGTCCGACCCGCCCGGCTCCCAGCACCTCGGCGAACAGGGCGCACAGGATCGTCTCGGCCCGGCTTTCCGGTGCCCGTCCGGAGGCGTTGCCGGTGAGGTCCGGGGCGGGCAGGGCCTTCGTGTCGATCTTTCCGTGGCCGGTGACCGGCAGCGCGTCCAGGGTCACCACGGCCGCGGGCACCATGTACTCCGGAAGCGTCCCGGCGAGGTGCTCGCGCAGGGACCGCCCGTCCACCGCACCTCCGTACGGGACCGCGTAGCCGACCAGGCGGCGCTCGCCCGGGCGGTCCTCGCGGGCGACGACCACGGCCCGTTCGACGGCCGGGTGAGCGGAGAGGGCCGCCTCGATCTCGCCGAGTTCCACGCGGAAGCCGCGGACCTTCACCTGGGCGTCGGCGCGGCCCGCGTAGACGAGCCGGCCGTCGGCGGTCCAGTGCGCGAGGTCGCCGGTGCGGTACATCCGCTCCCCGGGGGCGAACGGGCAGGCGACGAACCGCTCGGCCGTCAGCCGCGCCCGCCCCAGGTAGCCGCGGGCCAGGCCCGCGCCCGCGAGGTACAGCTCGCCCGCCGTGCCCGGCGGTACGGGCTGCAGGAAGCCGTCGAGCACATAGGCCCGGGTGTTGCCGACGGGGCGGCCGATCGGCGGCGTGCCGGGGCCGTCCGGGGTCCGGTACAGGGTGGAGGTGACGGTCGCCTCGGTGACCCCGTACTCGTTGTACATCTCCCGGCCGGCCGACCAGCGCCGGCGCACGTCCTCGGGCGCGGGCTCGCCGCCGAGGACCAGCGTGCGCAGGTCGGGCAGGTCCTCCGGGGGGAGCTGCGCCAGCAGGGTCGGGGTCATCGCGACGCGGGTGATCCGCCGGTCGCGCATCAGCCCGACCAGTTCCTCACCGGTCGCGTGGAGCCGTCCCGGCGGGGCCAGCACCAGCCGCCCGCCCGCGCACAGCACCGGCCAGATGTCGGCCATCGAGACGTCGAAGCCGGGCGAGAGCAGTTGCAGCACCCGGCTGCCGGTGCCGAGGGCGTACCGATCGATGTGGACGGCCACGAGGTTGGCCAGTCCGCGGTGGGAGGTGACCACGCCCTTGGGGGTTCCGGTCGACCCGGAGGTGTGGATCACGTAGGCCGCGTTCGCCGGGCTCAGCCGTGGCGGGCGCCAGGCGTCCGGGCCGTCACCGCCGGTACGCCCGGCCTCCGCGCTGCCGGCGCCGGCCTCGCCGAGGACCACGATGCGGCCGGGGAACGCCGCCGGCACCACGGCGCGGGTGTCCCGGGTGCACAGCAGTACCGGCGGGGCGACGTCGTCCAGCATCAGGCGCAGCCGGGCCGGGGGGTGGGCCGGGTCCATGGGCACGTAGACGCCGCCCGCCAGGGAGATCGCCAGCAGGGCCGTGACGAGTTCCGCCGAACGGTCCGCGATGACGCCGACTCGGGTCTCCGGGCCCACGCCCGCGCCGGCCAGGTGGTGCGCCAGGCGCCGGGTCTCCGCGGAGAGTTCGCGGTAGGTCAGGGAGCGGCGGCCGTCCTCGACCGCCACGGCGCCGGGCACGGCCGCGGCCGCACGGGCGAACAGCTCCGGTGCCGGCACGTCCGGTTCCGCCGTGGCCGGGGGGTTCCACGTGTCCAGGACGAGGGCGCGCTCCGCCGTGTCCAGGACGCCGACCCGGCCCACCGGGGACGCCGGGTCCGCCGTCATCCGTTCCAGCACCCGCGTCAGCCAGGAGACCAGTTCCCGGGCACGGCTCCGCCCGACCGCGTCCGGGCGGTGGACGAGGTGGCCGCGCAGCCGCTCGTCGGGCACCACGATCAGCGCCAGCGGGAAGTGGCCCATGTCCGTGGGCTCCCCGACGGGACGGATGGCCGGGGAGGCGGTGTCCCGCGCCGTCCGGGGCAGGTTCTCGTACACGACGAGCGTGTCGAAGACGGCGCCGGGGCCGGCGAGCCGGCGGATCTCCTGGAGCCCGGTGAACTGGCGGCCCATCTGCGCCACCTGCCGGTCCCGGAGACCGGCCAGCAGCTCCGCGACGGGCTGTTCCGGCACCAGTCCGACCCTCACCGGCAGGGTGTTGATGAAAGGGCCGACCGCCGACTCGGCCCCGGGCAGGTCCGCGGGACGGCCGGCCACCGTGGTGCCGAACACCACGTCGGTGCGCCCCACCAGACGTGCCAGCACCAGGGCCCAGGCGGCCTGTATGACGGTGTTCACGGTCACCCCGTGGGTGCGGGCCAGTTCCGTCACGCCGCGGGTGAGCTCCTCGGTGAACTCGAAGGACACCGGCTCCGGCAGCACCGGTGTGCTCACCCGGTCCTCGGGGGCCACCAGGGTCGGCTCCGCCGTGTCCGCGAGCTCCGCCCGCCAGGCCTCCCGTGCCGCGTCCCGGTCCTGCCGTTCCAGCCAGGCCAGGTACTCCCGGTACGAGGCCGGCGCCGGCAGCGCCCGCCCGTCGCCGTCGGCCGCGTACACCTCGGCCAGCTCGGCGAAGAGGACGGACATGGACCAGCCGTCGATGAGCGTGTGGTGGGCGGTGATGATCTGGCGGTACCGGTCCGCGCCGAGACGGACCAGCAGGAGCCGCAGCAGCGGGGCGGCCGCGAGGTCGAAACGTTCCGCCCGCTCGGCGCGGGCGAGCCGCGCGAGTTCCTCCCGGGCGGTGTCCTCCGGGAGGTGCGACAGGTCGGCCTCCCGCCAGGGCAGTGCCACGTCCCGGGCGATGACCTGCACGGTCTCTCCGGACTCGCGCCGGTGGAAACCGGCGCGCAGCACCTCGTGCCGGTCCAGCAGCGTCTGCCAGGACGCCCGGAGCCGGTCCGTGTCCAGCGGCCCGTCCAGGGCCAGCATGCGCCGGCTCGTGTACACGTCCGGGCCCCGGTCGTGGGAGGTGGCGTGGAAGAGCATGCCCTCCTGCAGTGGCGACAGCGGCCAGACGTCCACCAGACCGGGCACCCTGGCCCGCAAGTCGTCGAGTTCGCCGGGGCGCAGGGACGCCAGGAGGGAGCCGTCGCCCGCACGGTGGCCGCCGGCGGGCCCGGACTCCGCGGGGAGCGGCCCGGCGGCGGCCACCGCCGCCAGGCCGGCGGGGGTCTCGTGCTCGAACACGTCCTGCGGCTTGAAGAGCAGGCCGGCGCGGCGGGCGCGGGCGGCGAGCTGCATCGCCATGATCGAGTCCCCGCCCAGGGAGAAGAAGCTGTCCTCGGCGCCGACCCGCTCCAGGCCCAGCACCTCGGCGGAGAGCCGGCACAGCGTCTCCTCGACGGCGGTCCGGGGCGCACGGCCGGAGACCCGCTCGGCGAAGTCCGGGGCGGGCAGCGCCCTGCGGTCCACCTTGCCGTTGGCGGTGACCGGGAGCGCGTCCAGGACGAGGACGGCGGCCGGGACCATGTACTCCGGCAGGATGCCGGCGGCATGCTCGCGCACGGCCCGCGGGTCGGGGGCTCCGGTTCCGTCCGGGGTGCCGGTTCCGTCCGGGACGACGTAGCCGACCAGGCGGCGTTCGCCCGGACGGTCCTCACGGGCCACCACCACCGCCTGCGCGACGGCCGGGTGGGTGGCCAGGGCCGCCTCCACCTCGCCCGGCTCCACCCGGAACCCGCGCAGCTTGACCTGGCCGTCCGCGCGGCCCACGAAGAGGAGTTCGCCGGTGCCGGTCCAGCGGACCAGGTCGCCGGTGCGGTACATCCGCTCGCCGGGGAGGAACGGGCAGGCGAGGAACCGCTCGGCCGTCGGGCCCGGCCGGTCCCAGTAGCCCCGGGCGAGGCCGGGCCCTGCGACGTACAGCTCCCCCACCGCACCGGGCGGTACCGGCTGGAGGAAGGCGTCGAGGACGAAGGTGCGCCGGCCGGGCAGCGGGCGGCCGATCGGCAGCACCTCCCCCAGCACGCCACCGGGACGCAGCTCGTGCCAGGTCGCGCAGAGCGTGGTCTCCGTGGGCCCGTACAGATGACGGACGGACACCTCCGGGCACGCCTCCCGCACCCGGGCCACCGCCTCCGGCGGCACGACGTCACCGCCGGTCAGCACCTGGCGCAGGCCTCGGAAACACTCCGGCGCCTCGGCCGCGAGGACGCGGAACGAACCGGCGGTCAGGTGCACCGCTGTCAGCCCGTCACCGGCGACGCCCTCCCGCAGCCGTGCGGCCTCGACCGCTCCCGGCTCGGCGACGACGACCCGGGCGCCGGCGGCGAGCGGAACCCACACCTCGAACAGCGATACGTCGAACGCGTGCGGGGCGTGCATCAGCACCGCGTCATCCCGCCCGACCGACCACTCCCGCTCCCCGACCAGCGCCGCCACACCGCCGTGCGGCACCGCCACACCCTTCGGCACCCCCGTCGAACCGGACGTGTACATCACATACGCCACGTCCCGCGGACCCACCGGAACGGACAACGGCACCTCCACGGCGGCCAGTTCGACCGCCAGGGCCGGGTCGTCCCATACCAGCACCCGCACGGCGCTGTCCTCCGGGATCACACCCCGCGTCGCCTCCGTACACAGCACCACCACCGGAGCGGCATCGGCCAGCACGAACGCCACCCGCTCCACCGGAGAACCGGCGTCCACCGGCACATACGCTGCCCCGGCCCTCCACACCCCGAGCAGCGCCACCAGCAGATCCGCCGACCGCTCCATCACCACCGCGACCCGCTCACCACGCCCCACACCCAGCGAGGACAGAAACCCCGCCAGACGACCCGCTGCCCCGTCCAACTCCCCGTACGACAGCGACCGTTCACCCTCCACCACCGCCACCGCGCCCGGCGCCTCCCGCACCCGCCCCGCCACCAGCTCCGGCACGGACAGCCCCGGCGGCTCACCAGCCGTCGCACTCCAGCCCCCGACGATCCGCCCGTGTCCGGCCGCGTCCAGCACACCGATCCGGCCCACCGGCACCGACGGGTCAGCGACCACCCGCTCCATGAACGAGAGAAGGGACCGGTGGCCCGCACGCGCCCAGTCCTCGTCGTAGTGCGCCGCGTTGGCCTCCAGGGCCACCGCCATGCCCCGGTCGTCCGACCAGCCGCTGACCACCACGCCCACTTCCTCGACGCGCCGGCTCGACAGGTCGCGGACGATCCCCCGGCACTCTCCGAAACGCAGGTTGGCACCGAGGGGCAGGATGTTCACGGAGGGGCCGAAATGCCACCGGCCCCCACTCGGCCAGTCGAGCTCCTGGCGCAGCCGCTCGCCCCGGAAGCGCTGGTGCCCGAGGAGCCCGGTGGCCTCCCGCTCCGCCTCCCGCGCCAGTTCGGCCGGGTTCGCCGAGGGGCCGGCGGGCAGCCGGAACGGCAGCATGTTCGCCATCGTGCAGGGGGTCCGCCGCGCCTGGGCGCTCGTGCGCCCGGCGACGGGGATGCTGAGCACGGCCTCGTCCGCACCGGTCATCCGGCTGGTGAAGGCCGCCACCGCGGCGACGAGGAACCGGGGCCAGCTCACCTTCGCGCCGGCCGCGGCCGCGTGCAGGGCCGCCACCACGGGGGGCGGCAGATGGCCCGTGGCACGGACGACACCGCCGGGGGCGGCGGCCGGCCGGTGGCCGGGAACGGCCGCCGGATCGGGGCGGTCGGCGAAGCGGTCGTGCCAGTACTGCCGGTCGCGTGCGCACTGCTCGGACGCACGGTAGGCGGATTCCTGGGCCAGCAGTTCGCCGAGCGGGGCGTATCCGGGTGCCCGTAACGGCTCTCCGCGCAGCATCGCCGTGTAGAGGTCGGCGACGCGCCGCCCCATCAGGGAACAGGCGAAGCCGTCCATCAGCAGATGGTTGTAGCGCTGGTACCAGATATGGCGGTCGGCCGCGAGCGTGAACAGCGCATGAGCGAAAAGTCCGCCCTCGGTGGGATCGTTCACCCGGCCCAGCTCGCCGCGCATCCACGTCCCGGCGGCCTGCCACGGATCCTTTTCCCCGCTGAGGTCGACGACCGGCATGCTCCATTCCGGCGGGGGGCCGATCCACTGGGAGACCCGGCCCGCGGAATCCTCGACGAAACGCACCCGCAGGATGTCGGTTTCCTCGACGGCCCGGCGCAACGCGAGTTCGAAGACCCGGGTGTCCACGGGGCCGAGGATTTCGATGTACTGGCCGATGTGGTAGAGCCCTCGAGAGCTCTCTATCCGCTGTGCCAGCCAGATTCCCTCCTGGCATTCGGACAGGGGCAGGGTGGAACCCTCCTGGCCGTTCATCACATTCCCCCTTCAGCGGGTGCCCGCTGCTTTTCGTCGGTCTTCGCCGGTCGTCGGCCCCTCCCGGCCGGCCCCGCGGCCGGCCGGAAGGCGCTAGTGCTCTTCGGAATGGCGGCGGACGACGAGGTCGCCGCCGGCCCCCGGCGGCACGGTTCCGCCCAGGGCGAGGGAGCCTCCGGCGACCGGCTGACGGGCCGCGAGGTCGCCGTCCCCGGCAACCGGTGCGGGAACCAGCGCCTCGTGGGCGTGTCCCCCGCCGTCGGAGCCGGTGCCGTTGGCGCCCGGCCGGTTGAACTGGGTGTGGTAGAGCTCGGCGTAGAGCCCGCCCCCCGCCAGCAGTTCCTCGTGCGTCCCGCTCTCGCGCACCCGGCCCCCGTCGATGACGAGGATCTGGTCGGCCTCGCGGATGGTGGACAGCCGGTGGGCGATGACCAGCGAGGTCCGGTCGCGCAGCGCGGTGGTCAGCGCCCGCTGGATGGCCGCCTCGGACTCGGAGTCCAGGTGCGCGGTGGCCTCGTCGAGCACCACGACGGAGGGGGCCTTCAGCAGCAGTCTGGCCAGGGCGAGCCGCTGCTTCTCCCCGCCCGAGAGCCGGTACCCGCGGTCGCCGACCACGGTGTCGAGGCCGCTCGGGAGCGAGGCGACGAGATCGCCGATCCGCGCGGACCGGCAGGCGTCGAGCAGTTCCCGCTCGGTGGCCTCGGGACGGGCGTAGAGGAGGTTTGCCCGGATCGTGTCGTGGTAGAAGTGGGCGTCCTGGCTGACCACGCCCACAACGTCGCGCAGGGAGTCGAGGGTGACGTCGCGCAGGTCGTGGCCGTCGATGCGGACGGTGCCCGAGGTCGGGTCGTAGAGCCGGGACACCAGGTGGGTGGTGGTCGTCTTGCCCCCGCCCGACGGGCCGACGAGGGCCGTGAGTTTGCCGGCCGGCGCCCGGAAGCTGAGGTCGTGGAGGACTTCCGCCGTCTCCTTCTCCCGCTCGGCCGGGGAGAGCGCGCTGGACTCCAGGGAGACCAGGGAGACGTCGCCGGCGCGCGGATACCGGAACGACACCCCCTCGAACTCGATCTCCGGCGCGGGCCCGCCGCCCGGCGCGGGCAGGGCGACGGCGTCCGGGCTCTCCTCGATGAGCGGCTTGAGATCGAGGATCTCGAAGAGCCGGTCGAAACTGACCATCGCGGTCAGCGCGTTGGACTGCATGGCGGAGAGCTGGGTGATCGGCCCGTAGAGCCGGCCGAGAAGAGCGGCCAGGGCCACCAGCGTGCCGATCTGGAAGACGTCGTTCAGGACCAGGCCGCCGCCGACGCCGTAGACGAGCGCGGTGGTGAGCGAGGCGAGCAGCGCCATGAAGATGAACGACAGCCGGCTGTAGACCGTCCAGACCACGCCGACCTCGCGCACGGTGCGCGCCCGGGTCTCGAAGGCGTCCGCCTCCTCGCGCGGGCGGCCGTAGAGCTTGGCGAGCATGGCGCCGCCCGCGTTGAAGCGTTCGCTGATGATGCCGCCCAGCTCGCCGTTGGCCTGCATCTGCTCGCGGGAGTAGCGCTGGAGGCGCCGTCCGACGTAGATGGCCGGGATGACGAACAGCGGCAGCATGCACACGGCGATCAGGCTGATGAGCCAGGACAGATAGAACATCTCGGCGAGTACGAGGACCACGGTCAGCACGCTGGTCACCGACGTCAGCAGGGTGCTGAGAGCCTGCTGCGCCAGCATGACGTCACCGTTCAGCCGGCTGGCGAGCAGACCGATCTGGGTCCGGGTGAAGAACGCCATCGGCTGCCGCTGGACGTGCTTGAACGTCTCGACCCGCAGATCGTGGCTGACGCCCTGTCCGATGCGCCCGGAGATGTAGCTCTGCCCGAGCTGCGCGAAGGCGTCGACGACGGCGAGTCCGGCGACGACGAGGGCGATGGTCGTGACCACGGCCATGTCGTCCCTGAGAATGCCGTCATCGATGATCTTCTTCAGCAGCAGTGGCGTGGACACGATGATGAGGGAATCCACCGCGGTGACGGCCAGCAGCAGGAACAGCGCACTCCGGTGCGGCCTCATATAAGCCAGCGCCCTGCGCACGGTCCCCGGCCGGAGCGTCTGTTTCTGCGCCGCGGCGGAATGCGGCCCCCCGACAGTGGGGCCACCAGGGCCTTGGGTTATCAACACGCGACGGAAACCTCCTGCGTCGGCTCTTCTGCTCTCTTGGCTGCCATGTCACGGAATGGTCCGCGGGCCTGCGGTTTGCGGTGACGGCGGGCCGGAACGGGGCCGGTTACAGCACAGCGATCAATTGCTTCCATCGATTCCCCCCGCACGAGGACCATACCGTTCTGCATTTACCGCCGGCCAGGTATGACGGACGGTCCGGAGAATTGGACGGGATGAACAGGGCCGTTACCACGCCGACGGAAAGAGGAATGGAGGGCCGGCCGGACCGAAGTGTGAGAACGGCGGTGCAATGCCCCCGGATTATCCGTCCGGGGGACCGGATGCCGCGCGTCGCGCTTTTCACGGGGCGGAGGGAATTCCGCGGGCGCGGCCACCGGGAAACGGTGGTGTGCGGTGGACGGCGCCGCGCTGAGGGACTTTCTCAGAGCCCGGGAAGTGGTGCAAGTCCCGCCCGCTGGACGGGCGGAGCGCCCGGCCGGAGCGCCCGGCCGGATGCCCGCCCCCCGGCGTCCAACCGGGCAGATTTCTCACTCGGACACCCGGACGGCTATGCCGTCTCGGCGACCTTGCGCTCGACCCGCTGGGCGAACTCCGCCCACATCTCGGCGCATTCGCCCGCCAGCCGGGCCACGACGCCACCGCAGTGCGGCGGAACCTTGTCGATGATCGCGTCCCACTCCTCGGGACTCATCATGTGGACGGTGAGCAGCCGGAGCAAGGTGCGCCCGGTCTCGCTGAACCGCAGCGCGGGATCCGCCCTGAGCCGGTCCAGGACCGCCGCACGGTCCTGGACCGGGTTCCGGCAGGCCACCGCGGCGGGGCGGAGTCCGCCGCGGCCCGCGGCGGGGACCTCCGTGCCGTTCGCCCGCTTCTTGTTCCCGCGCCGCGGCCCCGGCAGCGGATCCTCGCCGCGCATCATCCGGTTCCGTACGTCGCGGACCGTCTCCGGGGAGATGGACGCGGCCCGCGCCACCTGACGGAGCGACAGACTCGGGTCCTGGGCGATGAGCCGGCTGGCCAACTTGCGGCCCTCGGTCCCGTTGACCGGGCGGACCCGGCCGTCCTGCCCGATACGGCTCACCTCGCCGACCTGGGCCTCGGGCCGGCGCCTGCGGATCTCCGCGACCGTTCCGGGGGCGATGCCGGTGACCGAGGCGATCATCCGGTCCGACCATTGCGGATGCGAGGCGATGATCCGCCCGGCCGCGCGCTTCCGGTCCGCCGTCGTCAGCGGCAGACCGTGGGTGACGTTGGATTCCACGGCGAGGACGAAGGCATCGGCCTCGTCCCCCTCGAAGAACCTTGCCGCGATCTTGCGTTGCCCCCGGAGTTCGGCGGCCCGTACCCGGTGCAGCCCGTCGATGACCCGCATCGTCGAGCGGTGCACGGTGATGGGCGGCAGCGGAGTCTGCGCCTCCGCCAGCGTTTCCACGTGCTCCGGATCCGCTCCGGAGGTCCGCGGCGAGCCGGCCGTCGACAGCGAGCTGATCTCGACTTCGACGACCATCAGTTGGTCGATCTGCGCGTGCCCGGTCAGTGCCAACCCAACTCCCCCTCGTGTTGCGATCTCACTCGTACGCGGGTACGCCGGCTTTCCGGACCACACGCCGCGTCCCGGGGAACCCCTCGGGCCGCGGGGCAGCGGCGTCGCCGCCCGCCGTTCCGGAGCCGGACGGCGTCCCCGCCTCCCGGCGGGGCCCGGCTTCCGCGTCACCGGCACCAGCGGCCCGGCCGTGACCGGAACCGGCAGGTCCCGGTGCGGAGTTCGCCGGTCACCGGTACGCCGCTCGCGGGACGGGATCCCACCCGTCCTCTCCCCCGGCCACCGGGCGGCACCGGCCGGTCCCGCGGCCACCACGGATTCCGCTTCCGTGCCGCCACCGCGGCGGGCGCCGCGTCCGTCCTCCGCCGCCGGCCGTCCGCCGGGACGGGAACCGGTGCGCGCTCCGGCGACCGGACCGCTGGTTCTCCGGCGGTGCCGGGTGTGCGGAAATGCTTTCCCCACACCACCGGTCACGGTGTTCGCGAGGCCGGCCCCCCTGCCCGCGGCGGAATTCCTCCCGCCGGTTTTCATCCCCCATTCCTTTCCCCTCAGCTCGTTTCCGTTCCCGTGAAGCGGAACGTTTTCCCCGAGCGGAGCACGCTCACCCTAACAACGCCCTTTCCGGCCTGGTACCCCTCATCCACGGAGCCCCCGGAGGGCCGGGCACCCCCTACCGACCCCTACCCGTCCCCGCCCCGGCACCCCAGCCGGCGCACCGCTCCACCGGGAACACGCCGCCCCTGCCCGGGACATGCCCCGGGGCACGCACCCCGGCGTGCCCCGCCCGGGCCCCGCGACCCCCGCCGGCCGGCGCTGCGGTACCGACCGGCAGACCGGAAGGGCCCGTCTCCCTTTTCGCACGACCGGATTTCCGCCGGAGCGGACCACACCGCCGCGCAGCGCATTCCGCGCCGCCCGCACTCCTCCCCGGGGAGGAGGAGCAGGGCGGAATTCGGAATTCCTCCCCGAGTTCTCACATTCGCGTACGCGCTCCCTCCGGAGGTGACAGGTCCCGGCACTCGCGGAGGCCCGGAGGAGCGGGAAGCGCGCCACGGCCGGAGCGGGCGGCGACCGGGGCGGGCGGCGGGAGCGCCCGCGCGACGGCCGGCGCGCAGCGGTTGCTTCCGGGGGTTCAGGAGATTCCGGTTACGGCCCTCCCGGGCATGCCGGGCGCGGGTCCGGCCACCGCGGGTCCGGAGCCGGAGCGCGGGCACGTCGGCGCCGGCCGCCCCGCCGCCCCGCCGTCCGTCCGGATCCGCCGTCCGTCCGGATATCGAGCAGCGCATCGCTTTCGGCGGTGTATTGGCCTCCGTCTCGCAATAAGAACAGGCCCCGGCCGATACGGTACGCGCAATTCCGATCACGCTTGACGTCTTTATAACGGCCATGCGGCACCATGGGGCAAATATCCTGGTGAACGATTTTTTGATATGGCAGAATCAACACGCAGGTGGCCGGTCCGGATCGAAAGAGGAGCCGGCCCGCCATCTGGACACTCCAAGAATCAGCCGTGCGGGGGAGAAGTCGGCTCATGGACTTGGTGGATCGCGGTGCGGAATTATCGATCATGGAGAACATGCTCGGCTCCTGTGTGGCCGGGCACGGCGGAGTGCTGTTGGTCAGCGGCGCGGTGGTCACCGGGAAGACCGCGCTCCTGCGCGCCTTCGGTGAGCGGGCGACCGCCGCCGGCGCACTCTTTCTGCAGGCCACAGCCTCGGATACGGAGCGCGACCTGCCTTTGGGGGTGATGGGACAGCTGCTGCTCGGCGCCGATCTGCCGGTCCCCGGTGCCCAGCGGGCGGCACGGCTGCTGGACCTGGTCACGGTGACCGCACCGGCGCGGCCGGCCGGAGGCGGACTGCCCGCCGTGGTGCGGAACGCGATTCCCCAGCTCTGCGGAGTCCTGCTGGAAAAATCAAGGGAAAGGCCGGTGGTGATCGGGATCGACGATGTGCACCACGCCGACACCTATTCACTGGAATGTGTTCAATACCTGGCCCGCCGGCTGGACGCCGCACGCATTCTGGTACTCCTGGGGGAAAACAGCGGTTACCCCACCGGGAACAGGAGTCTGCACGTCGAATTACTGCGCCTGCCGGGGTGCCGGAATATCCGGCTCGGCCCGCTCCGGCGGAAAGGAGTGGCCGAAATGGTCTCCGCCCACGGCCGGTCCGGGTGGCGGTCGTGCCCGGCCGTCCCGGACCTCCACCGGCTCGGCGGCGGCAACCCCCTGCTGACCCGGGCGCTGCTGGAGGACCACCGTGCCTCGGCCGCGGGGACTTCGGGCAGATCCCTCCCCCCGGTACCCGGCGACTCCTTCGAACAGGCCGTCACCACCTGCCTGTACCGCAGCGACGTATCGGCCCGGCGGACCGCCTGGGCTCTGGCGGTGCTCGGACCGCAGGCTTCGCGGACCGAACTGGTGGCGGAAGTCCTCGGCGTCAGCCGCGAAGCGGCCCGGCGCGGGCTGAGTGCGCTGACCGAGACCGGACTGCTGAGCACCGGATGGTTCCGCCACGAGGCGGGCCGGGCGGCGACGCTGAAGAGCATGGATCCCGCCCACCGCGCCCGGCTGGAGGCCCGCGCCGCCCAAGTGCTCCACGAGCACGGCGAGGCGGCGACCGCGGTGGTGCGCCACCTGATCCTCGCGGAACCCGTGGACGCGCCCTGGGCACTGCCGACCCTGCTGGAGGCGGCCGAACGCGCCCTGGACGGCGACGAGGTGGACCTGGCCCTCGCGTGCCTCCGCGTCGCCCGCGACACCTGCGCCGACGGTCAGCGGTCCCCGGCCATCCGGGCCGCGATGACCCGGGCCGGATGGCGGGTCAACCCGGCCACCGCCGCCCAGCACCTGCCCGAGCTCACCACCGCCGCGCTCGAGGGCCGCCTCGGTCCCCGGCACACCGAGGAACTCGTCGGGCACCTGCTCTGGTTCGGTCACGTGGATCGGGCCCTGGACGTCCTCGGCGCCGTGGAGCGGAGCCGCGCCCCCGGCCGCGCCGAGGGCGGCGGCCGGTACGGGCCCGACGACATCCGGCGCTGGATGGTGCACGGTTTCCCGGGATTCACCGGCCCGGTCCGGGTACGGCCCGGCCGTGCGGGGCCCCAGGATCCCGTCCCGGCGCGCACCACCCGTCAGCGGGCCGCGAACCTGATGAGGGCGGTGCTGGACGGAGCGGGTGAGGACGCGGTGGCCGGCGCCGAGCAGATCCTGCAGGGCACCCGGCTGGACGACCACACCGTCACGGCGCTCGTCGTCGCCCTGAACGCCCTCGTGCTCACCGACCGCCTGGACAGGGCGTCCTTCTGGTGCGAGGCCCTGGCCCGGGAGGCGGCCGCCCGCCGCGCCCCCATGTGGCAGGCGCTGCTGGCCTCCGTCCGGGCGCGGATCGACCTCAGGCTGGGACGGCTGGCCGCCGCGGCGGAGACGGCCCGTTCGGCGCTCGCCCTGGTCCCCCCGGAGGGATGGGGAGTGGCCGTCGCCGGCCCGGTGGCCACCGTCGTCCACGCCGAGACCGCCATGGGCCGGCTCGACGAGGCGGCCGGCCGGCTCGGCGTCCCGGTGCCGGACCCGGCGTTCCACACGCCCGACGGCCTGCTCCACCTCCGGGCGCGCGGCTTCCACCACCTCGCCGCCGGACGCCCGTACGCCGCGCTCGACGACTTCCTCCGGTGCGGCTACCTCATGACCCGCTGGGGGTTCGACCTGCCCGCGCTGGTGCCGTGGCGCACGGATGCCGCCCAGGGCCATCTGGCGCTGGGCGACCCCGCCAGCGCCCGGGCCCTGGCCGAGGAACAGCTGGCCATGGTGCGCCCCGGGCGCGCCTGGACCCACGGGGTGTCCCTGCGGGTACTCGCCGGGACGCTCGACCCGCTGCACCGGCTGCCGCTCCTGGAGGAGGCGGCGGAGATCCTGCGCGAGCGCGGTCACCGGCTGGAACTGGCCCGGGTGAAGGACGATCTGGCCCGTGCCCACCGCGAGCTGGGGGAGCGCGGCCGGGCCCGGTCGCTGGCACGCCGGGCGCAGCAGCTCGCGCGGGAGTGCGGTGTCCCCGCTCCGCGGGTGGCCGCGGCGGCCGGCGCCCTGCCGGCCGGACGGCCGGAGCCGTCCGGTGCCCCCCGGCGGGGGCACGTCGAGCTCAGCGACGCGGAGCTGCGGGTGGCGACGCTCGCCGCCCGCGGGTACACCAACCGGCAGATCGCCGACAAGCTGTTCATCACGGTGAGCACCGTCGAGCAGCATCTGACCCGGGCGTACCGCAAGCTCGCCGTCCAGCGCCGGGCGGATCTGGCGGGGAAGCTCACCCCGGGCGGGGCGCCGGACGGAGCCGGGGCGCCCTGCGGCGGCAGCACCTGCGACCAGCTGAACGCGGTCTAGCCGGTGGGGCCGATACGGGGCGCCCGGGCGACCACGCCCGCGCGCCCCGGCCGCGCCGCCGGAGACCGGGGCCATCAGTACCGCCAACGCCACGGCCACCGCCACGAGAACGGGGAAGAGGGAGCCGGCGGTCATGCCGGGCACCGTTCCGCGCGCCGCACGGGCACACCTCCCGGCGCGGCCGGCGCCGCGCGCCGGCCGCTCTCGCCGCCCTTCCCCTGCCGGTACCGGCTCTGCCCCTGGGTGTCCACGGCCTCCAACTCCTCGTCGCGGAACCGGGTGTGGTGGTGCGTTGCGGATCCTGTCTACGAGGTGGACGGTCACACCGCGGTCCGAAAGTCTGTGACCGGGGAATGGTCCCGGACCCCGCGCGGGGTCCCCCCGCCGGCGGTAGGCTGCCGTCCGGGCCCGCGAGGACGGCGGCCACCGGGCCGGTGCCGGCCGGAGCGACGGGTGTCCGGGGACCCGCCACCGGATGCTGTGACCGGTGTGTGACCTGCGATCGGGCAGTCTGCTCCATCATGATCGGTTTCCGGCGGCCCCGCCCTTCGGTCGTGACGCGTCGTACGGGGGGTGGGCGATGAGAGTGCTGGTGGTCGAGGACCACACCGAACTCGCGCAGTCGGTGGCGCGGGTCCTCCGCCGGGAGGGGATGGCGGTCGACGTCGTCCACGACGGCTCGGACGCGCTGGAGCGCACGATGGTGGTCGACTACGACGTCGTCGTGCTCGACCGGGACCTGCCGGGGGTGCACGGGGACGAGGTGTGCGGCAAGCTGGCCGCCCAGCCGTCGCAGGCCCGGGTGCTGATGCTGACCGCGTCCGGCACGATCGCCGACCGGGTGGAGGGCCTCAGCATCGGCGCGGACGACTACCTCCCCAAACCCTTCGCCTACGCCGAGCTGGTGGCCCGCATCCGTGCCCTCGCCCGGCGCTCACAGCCCGCGCTGCCCCCGGTCCTGGTCCACGGCGACCTGCGGCTCGACCCCGCGCAGCGGATCGCCACCCGCGCCGGGGAGCGCCTCGCGCTGACCCCGAAGGAGTTCGCGGTGCTCGAGTACCTCCTCGCCGCGCAGGGCCGGGTGGTGTCGGCCGAGGAACTGCTGGAGCGGGTCTGGGACGAGGCGACCGATCCGTTCACCACCACGGTCAAGGCGACGATCAACCGCCTGCGTCCGAAGCTCGGCAATCCACCCGTGATCGAGACCGTTCCCCGGGGCGGCTACCGGATCTGAGGAGCCCATGCGACGTCCTCCGCGCTTTCCGCCGTCCCTCACCTCAGCCGTCCGCCGCCTGCTGCCCCGCCGGGTCCGCGTCCGCCTCACCCTGCTGTACGGGGTGCTGTTCGTGGCCTCCGGCGTGGTCCTGCTCACGATCACGTACCTGCTGGTCAGCCACTCCCCCGCCAAGTACGTCCTCGCCCGGACCGGTACCGGCACCCTGCCGGCGCCGGGCGGCGAGGGCGGTCTGACCCTGGGCCGCCCGGACGGCGGTTCCTCCGGCCTGCTCGACGCCGTCACCCGCGAGCTGCGGGACCAGGCGCTGCGCCAGCACCAGGCGGAGATGCACCATCTGCTGGTGCAGTCGGGGATAGCGCTGGCGATCACGGCAGTGATCTCGATACTGCTCGGCTGGCTGGTCGCGGGGCGGGTGCTGCGGCCGCTGCGGACGATGACCGGCACCATCCAGCGGATCTCCGCCCGCAATCTGCACGCGCGGCTCGGCGTCACCGGGCCCGCCGACGAGCTCAAGGACCTCGCCGACACGGTCGACGGGCTGCTCGGCCGCCTGGAGACGGCACTGGACTCGCACAAGCGCTTCGTCGCCAACGCGGCGCACGAGCTGCGCACTCCGCTCACCCTGGAGCACGCGCTGCTGGAGGAGGCCCTGATCGACCGGGAGGCCACCGTGGAGTCGTTCCGGTCGAACTTCGAACGGCTGCTGGAGATCAGCAAACAGCAGGCGCGCCTGCTGGAGTCACTGCTCACCCTGTCCGGCAGCGAACACGGTCTGGAGCACCGCGAGCCACTGGACCTCTCGGTCCTCGCCGGGCAGGTCGCGGACGCCTCCCGGCCGGAGGCGGAGCGGCGGGGGGTGCGGGTGCGGACGGCGCTCGAACCGGCGCCCGCCACGGGTGACTCGGCCCTCGTGCTGCGGCTGGTGGCCAACCTCGTCGAGAACGCCATGGGCTACAACGTGCCCGGCGGGCTGGTCGAGATCACGACCGGCACCGCGACCGGGCGCTCCCTGGTCTCGGTCGCCAACACCGGGCCCGAGGTACCGCCGGAGCAGGTGCAGCGGCTGTTCGAGCCGTTCCAGCGGCTCGGCCGGACGGCCGACGACGGGCACCACGGTCTCGGCCTGTCCATCGTCCGGGCCATCGCCATCGCCCACGACGCCGGATTCGCCGCCCGGGCCCGGCCCGGCGGCGGTCTCGTCGTGCAGGTCGCGTTCCCCCTGCGGGCGGACCGGCCGGGCCGGGACGGCATCCGGCGTCCGGCTCTCGCGGCGGCACAGGGCGGCGGGCTCCCGGCCGGACCCCCGTGGCCCGGAGGGCGGGCCGGCCCGGCGCGGCCCCGCTGAGTGCCCGCCGTGGACGGTCCGTGCCCCCGCCCGCGGCGGGCGGGTACAGTCGGCGGGCTCCGTCACCGACCGGAAGGGATCCGCGGCCCATGGCTTCGCCGAAGGCCCCCGACGCGCTCGACGCCCGCATCCTGGAACTGCTGCTGGAGCAGCCGCGGACGAGTGTGCGGGAGTACGCCCGGATCCTCGGGGTGGCCCGGGGAACGCTGCAGGCCCGGCTGGACCGGCTGGAGCGGGACGGGGTGATCCGCGACGAGGGGCCCCGGCTGTCGTTCGCCGCCCTCGGCCATCCCGTGCTGGCCTTCGTCCACATCGAGGTCACCCAGGGACATCTGGTGGACGTCGGCGACGCCCTCGCGGAGATCCCGGAGATCATCGAGGCGTTCTCGGTCACCGGTGGCGGAGACCTGCTGACCCGTGTCGTCGCCCGCGACAACGGCCACCTGGAGGACGTCATCCAGCGGCTGATCCGGCTGCCGGGCGTGGTGCGGACCCGCACGGACGTCGCGCTGCGCGAGCGGGTGCCGTACCGGGCGCGGCCGCTGGTGGAGTCGCTGCGCCGCGCCGCGGACCGCGCCGGCTGAGCCGGCCGGAGGAACGGTCACGGACTGCCAACGGTCACGGACTGCCGGAGCCGGGCTGTGCGGCGGGCCGTGCGTCGTGTTCCCGCCCGGCGGCGGGCTCGCCGGAGGAGGGGAGCAGGCGTGGAATGCCGTCGATGATCGGATAGCGGCGGCGCAGGCGCGGGTTGTAGAGAGCGTCCCCGGCCTCGTCGAGGATCAGCGGGCCCTTGTCGAGCGGGCAGGCGAGGATCTTCAGCAGCGGGTTGTCGGGCTTCATGGCCGGGTTCCTCCGGGGGTGTCGGTGTCCGCGTCGTGCCGCGGCAGGGTGAGCAGGACCGTCAGGGCCAGCACGGTGCCGCCGAGACGCAGCACCAGCCGCAGCGGGTCGTCGGGCAGCGGCTCGTCGAACGCGATCGTGCCGCTCACGATGGCGAACACGCAGGTCACCGTCGAGCACACCGGGACGATCAGCGACGCCCGGCAGCGCTGCAGGGCGGTCTGCGACAGCACCAGTCCGCTGACCCCGGTGAACAGCAGGAGGTACGGGTAGGGGGAGGCGAGCAGAGCGGGAACGGAGCCCGGGAGGTCCGAGGTGTCCAGGTGCCCGGAGACGCCCTTGATGGCGAGCGAGCTGACCCCGTAGAGCAGACCGACGGCCACCGCGTAGGCCACTCCGGTGGTCGGCTGCCGGTGGCGCCGGCGGGCGCGCCGCTCCGCGGCCGTGTACAGCAGCAGCCCGGCCGCGAGTGTTGGCACGCACAGCCCCAGCAGAACGCCCGCGGGCGCGCTGCGGCTGATCTCCTCGCCGGCCCCGTACAGCGAGGCCACCACCATCACCAGCGCCAGGCCGATGACCGCCACGGCACGCCGCTCACGACCGGAGGGGCGCTCACCGAGCACCACCGAGGAGAGCACCAGCAGGAGGACCAGCCCGGACAGGAACAGGCCCTGGGCAGCGGCGATCGGCAGGGTGCGGTAGACGGCCAGCTGGGCGGCGAACCCCAGGGCCAGCGCCATGGCTCCGCAGATCCACAAGGGTCTGCCGGCCAGCAGGAGCAGGGCCCGGCCCGGCCGCGCGGCGCTCAGCGGCGGCATACCGGCCAGCGCCCGCTTCTCCAGGACGAAGCCGGTGCTGTACAGGACGTTCGCCACCAGAGCGGCGGCCACACCCCACCCCACGGGGCTACACCTTTCTCGCATGGACGAGGAGGATGGAGGCGAGGGACGGCAGCCCGCAGGCCAGGCGGTCCAGCGGGCGGAGGGGGCGCGGCACTCCGTGGAACGGCGCACCGGCGACCCTCACCACCTCGAACCCCGACGCCGTCACGAACTCGCGCAGGGCGCGCGCCGTGTACAGCCGCAGATGGCCCACCACCTCGCTGCCCGGCCTGCCGTGGATGCGGCGCAGACTCACCTCCGAGAACACCGGCTGGACTCCGGCGAGCAGCAGCCCGCGGTTGTACCAGGCGGCGAGGTTCGGCGTGGAGAGCATCAGATGCCCCCCGGGGCGCAGCACCCGGTGCAGTTCGTCGAGCGCGCTGTCGGGGTCGACGAGGTGCTCGACGACCTCGCTGAACAGCACGGCGTCGGCGCTGCCGGAGGCGAAGGGCAGCCCACTGCCGGTCAGCTCGCCGCGGACGACGTGGCTCATGCGCCGCGCCGCCCGGCGCAGTGCGTCCTGCGACCAGTCGATCCCCACGACGCGGTGCCCGTCCAGTACGCGGGCGGCGGTCGCGCCCGCCGAGCCGTCCCCGCAGCCCAGGTCGAGCACGGTCGCGGCCGGGCGGCCGGGCCCCACGGGCCCGAGCGCGGCGGCCAGCATCCGGGCCTGGCGCAGTGTCCGGGCTTCCCCGGAGGCGACGGGAACGGCGGGGTTCTCGTAGAAGTCCCGCAGCCCGGGGGCGGGCGTCGCCGGCGGGGACGCCGGCGCCTCGGGCGATGTGCCGGCGGCGGAGCCGGTGGGCGAGGGGGTCATGACGGCCTCGTGTGGGGGGACGGGGTGACCTCTGAGGCCGCCGAGAGAGACTGATCGAACAAGTCGGCCAGGTGCGCGCCCGCCGCGTCGCCGAGCAGCGCCCGGGACCAGCGCAGCGTCACGTGCAGCCGCCCGCCGGTGGAAGCCGCCGCGACGCTCAGCCCGCGCGGCATCCGCGCCGGTGCGGAGAACCAGACGGCCGTCGCCCGGCCGGCGTCGCCGAAGTGCAGGGCGTACGGCACGCGGCCGATGTTGGTGACCAGCGCCGTCGACGTCCAGGGCGCCGCCGCCCGCCGAGCGGCACGGGTCAGCGCGCCCCGGATCCCGACCGGCAGCAGCCGCGCGGTCAGCAGGCTCGCCCCGGCCCCCAGTGGCGCACCCTGGGAGGACTTGAGCGCGCGGGTGCGCCCGGCGGTGGTGCGCAGCAGCCGGACCACGGCTGCCGGGTCCGGCCGCTCACCGAGCAGCAGGTCCGTGTCGCGCGGGTCCTCGGAGGCCATGCCCACTTCGACGAGCCGGGTTCCGTTCCCCATGGGCATCTCCCTGCCGCGCGGGCGGTCGTCGACGGGCATGGTGATCCGCACCGGACCGGCCGGCCGCCCCTGCGAGACGTTCCAGCGGCCCACCATCAGAGACACGGCGACCAGCAGTTGGTCGTTGACGGTCCAGGGAGGGGTTCCCCCGGTCCGCGCCGCACGCCGCGGGACAGGCAGCTCCACCTGCAGCATGCCGTTGCCCGCGGCGCCGGCGCGCACCGGCTCGGGGCGGGAGTCCGGCGCGACCCGTGCGGGCCGCGCGCGGACCGCGCGGCCGGTGCCGCCGGCCGCGCCCGGGGCCGGACCCGCGCGGCCCGGTCGAACCGGCGCGGGAACCGGGGCCGCGGCTGCGCCGCCGTAGTGTTCCGCGGTCGTGGCGAGCACCCTCAGCCCCGAGGGGGCGTCGAGAGCCGTGTGATGCGTCGTGAGCAACAGCACGGTCCGGGTCCGCGAGGATCCACCGCCCGCCGACGGCTCACCGGCGGCCGTTTCCCCGCTCACCTCGACGACCTCCAGGCGCATCGGCGGCGACAGGGTGAGCGGCGGGCAGTCCGTCAGGGCGCGGGCCCGGGCCCGGGCCAACGCGCCGGGTCCCCGCCCCGCGAAGCTCACCGGGTCGCCGTCCGGTTCGCCGGTCAGCTCCCACGCGAGGGTCTGCCGGTGCCGGCGCCCGGGCACTTCCCGCATCAGCACCCTGGGGTGCGTCAGCAGCGCCCGCCGGAACGCGGTCCGCAGCCGTGCGGGGTCCAGCCGTCCGGGCAGGTGGACCTCGATGTGCACGGTCTCCGGTTCGTCGTCACTGAGGCAGTGACGCGACACCTCATCGGTGGTCGGGAAGGGAATCCGGACCCCGCCGGGAGGGGGTGCGGTCCCCCGCCCGGCGGTCGTCCACGGCGAGATCACGCGGGGCCACCGCCTCCCGGCTGCCGACGGGGCGGCTCGGGTGGGAACCCGTCGCCGGTGCCTGCCGGCCGGGCCGTGACCACCGGTCCGGCCGCCTCCGGCGTGTCGCGACCGTCGTCGTCCGCCCCTTCCCTCCCGGCGGCCGCGGACGCCGGGCCTGCCGCCGTCACCAGGGCTGCGGACAGGGCCACCAGCGCCAGTACCTGCGCGAAGCCGCTGAACGCGCCGTGCCCGGCGGCGACCGGCTCCCCGGCGCCAAGGGCCGCGACGATGCCGGCTCCGGCCATCGCCGCCGCCGCGGTCGGCACCAGAACGGCCGGCCGGAACCGCGCCGCCACGGCGAGTACGGGCACCACCAGGGCCGCCGGACCCGCCGCCACCGCGACGACCGCGGTCAGCGCCAGCGTCCCCAGCACCATCCCCGGGGCCGCCGGCTCGGGCAGCCGCTCGTCGGCTCCCCCGGCGTTGCGCCTGCGGCCCGCGAAGGCCAGGGCGACGAGCGCGAGGAGCGCGATCACACCGCCGATCAGGGCTGCCCGGTACGGCCCGGAGGGCTCGAATTCCAGGTTCACCGTGCCGGACGCCCCGGCCGGGATCAGCCAGGCCTGCTGCCAGCCGTCGAGGCGCACCGACTCCAGCTCCGTGCCGTCCAGGGTGGCCTTCCAGCCGTCGTTGGCGTTCTCGTAGGTCTGCAGGTAGGCGGCCTCACCGGCGCCGGCGGACACCGAGACGGCCCGGCGGTCGTCGGTCCACTCGGTGACGGTGGCCTCGCGAGCCGATCCCGCCATCTCCTGCGGAGTGCCCCGGGTCAGCGTGACGTCGGTGATCGCCAGCGGGCCCGCGTCACCCGCCTCCACCGCGTGGTCGCCGGGCGGGAGTTCCAGCGTGCCGTCCTTCTCCTCCCCCGCGCAGAGGCTGACGGTGACGGGACGCCGCTCGGTGAGGTCCCGGACGGATCCGGATGCCTTCGTCTTGTGCAGGACACCGCCCACAGCGAGGTCCGGGCCCGCACCGCACGGCAGCGAGAAGCGCGCGGACGGCTTCGGCCGCGGCACCCGCAGATCGGCCAGGGCGGGAACGTGCACCTCGCTCAGCCCGACCGGCAGCTGCAACTGCGCGTCCGCCACCGGATTGTGGACGGTGAGCGGGGCGACCCTGCTGATCACGATGTCGAGCCGGTCCGTCTCGATCTCCGGGAAGCTGACCCGGCCGTTCTCGTCCACGTCGGCCGTCGCCGCGCCGTGCGGGGAGCTGATCATCACCTGCTCCGGCCGGGTGGACACCCCGCCCGCCGGCGCGAGGATGATCTCGTCGATCTTCTCCTTCCCGGGCCAGCTCAGGTGGATGCCCGGCCGGTCGCCCGCGATCCAGGCGGTTGTCAGATCACCGTCGACCAGGTTGCGGGCGCTGAGTGACATGCCGTTGCGGCTGGTGGAGTCCACGGAGGCCGTCACCCGGTTCTCCGGTCCGGGAGCCGAACGGTCGAGCAGCTCGTCCAACGGCCCGCCGGGTACGGCGACGGCTCGCGCCGCGACCTCGTACTCAGCCGTCTCCTTGGTGCTGAACTGCCGGTGCAGTCCGACCTCGGCCGACGCCGGCGACAAGCCGCCCGCGTCGGTGCCGCGGTGCAGGGAGTACACGGTCGCCGCCGCGTCGGTGTGCTCCGCGTCGGCCGGCAGCAACAGCATGCGCGTCACCTGCACGTCCGGGATCGACACCTCGGAGAAGCCGGCCCCGGACAGGCCCGGCCGGGCCTGTTGCGCGGCAACGATGCTGATCTTCATCCAGGAGGCTTCGCCGGCGGGTGCCTTGACGGTCTGCGGCGCGCCGTTCGTCTGCAGCGGGCTCTCGGCCGCACCGCGGTCGGTCTCGATCCGTACCCGCGTGGGCGCCGCGCGCATGCCGTCGCCCGGCAGGGGCGTCAGCTGGATGGAGGCGGGGATGTCGGTCGGCCGGGAGAAGTCCACCTTGAGCCACTGTCCGGCCGGCTTGCCCGGGCTGCCCTCGGCCCACGCGGTGTCCGGGTTGCCGTCGAAGGCGTTCACCGGGTCGTACTGCGGCAGGTGGAACAGCCAGTTGCCGCTGCTGGAAGCCGTCACGGACTCGGCGCCGCGCAGCTCCGCGGTCGTCTGGTGATCGGTGCCCTCCGACGGCAGGATCTGCTTGGGCTTCTCACCCGGGTTCTGCAGGCTGCCGGAGTGATTGCGCTCGTCCGCGGTGTACGTGTACGAGGTGTTGTTGTTGACCAGGCCGAACCGGGTGTCGGCTCGGCGCAGCCCGTCCGCGACCGCCTTCACCGGTGCGGTGACGTCCTCGGGAAGGGTGTCCCCGGCCAGTACGGCCGGCCGGCCGGTCATCGAGGGGTCGGCGGACAGCTGGAGCAGCGCCTCGGGTCCGCCGCTGACCACGGCCGTGTCGGCCGCGGCGGACACACCGACCCTGCCGGGCCGCCCGTCGCGGTCCTGCGGCTGGTAGATCTCCACGGCCTGGAGCCGCGGGTAGAGCCCCTGTACCTGGAGCGGGGTGTCGGCGGCGATGCGCCCGCCGGTCACCAGCGGGCCGAACGCGGCGACCTTGCGGTAGCCGGACGACTCCAGCGTCCGCTTCACCGTCTGCGGCGGGACGTAACCGATCTGGTCGGGGTCGAGGTCGTTGCGGACGACCACCTCGTGCATCCCGGCCCGTGCCAGGTACGCCTGGAGGCCCGGGACCTCGGTGCCGGACAGCAGCGCCTGCTCGACGGCGTCGGTCATACGGCGCGCGCCGGGCGTACCGAAGGGGACGAAGTCACGCTGCGCCCAGGGGGTTTCGGCCAGCACGTCGAACGGCTGGTCGATGGGGGAACCCCAGGTGTAGATGCCGTGCGCCGTCGCCGGTACGACCAGTGCCCGGCTCTCCGGGGCGTTGTCCTCCAGCCAGCCTGCGGCCTTCTCCCAGTGAGTGGGCAGTTTGGTGAACGCCCCGGGCTGCAGGATCGAGCCGTTGACGTACGGCAGCACCAGACCGGGCAGTACCAGCACCGCCGCGGCCGCGGGCACCCAGCGGCGGCCGGGAAGGGTGCGAGGACTCCTGCTCACGGACAGGACGGCCGTCAGGTGGGCCAGTCCCAGGGCGAGCGCGAGGGCCAGCCCCGGCTGGAACTTGTAGATGTTGCGGAACGGCTTCAGCGCCCCGTTCAGCCAGTCCTGGACGACACCGTGGAACGGACCGCCGAAGGCGCCGCCGTACCCGGCGAGCGTGATCAGGACGACGGCCAGAACGGTCAGCAGCAGCCAGCGACGCTCCGGCAGGTCCCGGCGGGCCAGGCCCGCCAGCCCCAGCGCCGCGGCGAACGCCGAACCGAGGATGGTGACGACGGAGGTCGCGACGGTCCAGCCGGCCGGCAGCCAGGCCTCGCCGAAGTTCAGATAGGCCACCCAGTTGCCGGCGCCGCGCAGCAGCTCGGTCGCGGACATGGTGGCGGTGGTGGTGTCGGCCTGTTCGACGTACGGCATGAAGTTCTCGCCGTAGGCGCCGAGCAGGAGCAGCGGCACCACCCACCACACGGTGGCCAGCACGACGCCCGGAATCCACCAGCCCAGCAGCGCGCGACGGCGCCGGCCGGGCGGGCGGCTGAGCAGATACAGGCCCACGGGCAGCAGCGCGGCCAGCGTCGAGGCGGCGTTCACCCCGCCCATGAAGGGGATCAGCAGGGCCGAACGTGCCGCGGCCATCCGGGGGCTCAGCGCCGCGGAGGTCAGGGGCAGCAGGACCCAGGGCAGCAGGGCACCGGGCAGCGCGGCGGCGGAGGTCGATCCGATGACGATCGTGAAGGTGGGCCACAGCGCGTACACCACCGCTCCGAGCAGCCGGGTCGCGGGTGTACCCACGCGCAGCCGTTCGGCGAGCCTGAGCGCGCCCCAGAAGGCGGCGGTCACGATGACCGACAGCCAGAGCCGCTCGGCCAGCCACACCGGCACCTGCAGGAGGTCCATGAACGCGTAGTAGGGGAGCGCCGGGAAGGCGTAGCCGATGTACTGGTTGGCTATGCCGCCGAGGCCCACGTTGCCGTTCCACAGCGACCCGAGGTCGCCGAGGAAGCGCTGGGGATCGAGGGCGACGCCGAGCTTGGTCTCGAACGTCATCTTCCCCGGGGACACCGCGAGGAAGCACACCAGCACGACGGCCCAGAAGCCGAACAGCAGGCGTCGTCGGTGCGGGGCCTCGGACGCCCCGGACGGCGTCGGGCCGGGCTGGGGCGCCCGGGCGGGCGCCTGGACCGCAGTGGTCATGACCGTTCCTCGCTTCGCTTGCTCATGGGCGTCGCCTGAGAATCAGCAACAGGTTCCAGGTGGCGATCTCGCGGAGTCCCGGCACCCGGGTGATCGTGCTCGCGAGGAACGGCCAGTAGCGGGACCGTGCCGTGACGACCTGCACGTCATCACGGCCGCGGACGTGCCGCAGGGTGGGACCGATGTGGACGGGGAACAGGTTCTCGCCGACGGTGTGCTTGGCCTCGCGGCCGGTGCGCCGTCGGTAGCGCGCGCGGGCCCGGTCGGCCCCGAGGTAGTGCCAGGGCGCGCACTCGTGGCCTCCCCAGGGGGAGAGCCAGTTGGTGAACGACAGGTAGATCAGTCCGCCGGGACGGGTGACCCGCGCCATCTCGCTGATGAACGTCTGCGGGTCCGACACGTGCTCCAGCACATTCGACGAGAAGCACACGTCGGCCGCACCGTCGGCGAGCGGCAGCAGATAGCCGTCGGCGAGCACCGCGTCCTCGGTGACCGGGCCGCCACGGGCGTTCAGCTCCCGCAGGTCGGGTTCGAAGAGGTAGCTCTGCGCGCCACGGCGGCGGAACTCCTCGGTGAAGTGGCCGCTGCCGCCGCCGATGTCGACGACGATCCTGCCGGGCAGATCGATGTGACGTGCCACTTGTGCGACCGAGTCACGGGCCAGCAGGGTGTAGCACCGCTCGGGGTTGCTCTGTTCGCGCAGGAACGCCCGGAGGAGAGCGGCCGACCGCTTCAGCGACGGATCCTTGAAGGCGCGTTCCGTGATCTCGGGCATGGCCGCTCATCTGCCGCGTCTGGGGGCTGTGGCGACCGCAGCCGCCTCGGCGGCGACCGCCTGGAACTGACGGACCGTCGAGCTCCAGCGGAAGCGCCGGGCGCGGTGCTCGGCGGCACGTCCCATGGCTGCGCGCCGGTCGGCACTGAGGGCCAGGGTGCACCACGCGGCGGCGAACGAACTCTCGCCCCGCGCGAGCACCCCGGTCACTCCGTCCTCGACGGAGTCGCACAGGCCGGGTATGTCGAAACCGATCGCGGGAGTGGCCCGTGCGGCTGCCTCGGTCACCACCAGCCCCCACCCCTCGACGAGGGAGGGGTGCAGCAGCAGCCACGCCTCGCACATCAGCCGGTGCTTCTCGGCCTCCGACACCCGGCCGGCGAACGTCACCGCGGGACCGGCCATGGCTTCGAGCCGCTCGCGTTCGGGGCCGTCGCCCACGATGACGAGCCGGCCGCCGGTGACCGGGCGGACCCGCTCCCACAGCCGGAGGAGCAGGTTGACGCGCTTGTACTCCACCAGCCGGCCGACGGCCAGGAACAGCGGTTCCTTCGCCTCGGGCAGCAGCGGGCCGGGGTCCTCGACGCCGTTGTTGACGATCCGGATACGGTCCGCGGCCACGCCGATGCCGCGCAGCTCGGAAGCGGTCGACTCGGAGACGGCCACCATCAGGTTGTCGCGATGGGTGCCTGTCAGCGCCCAGTGCTCCAGCCTGCGGCCGAGCCGTGCCGCCGGACCCGGGTAGCGCATCTGCCACAGATCCGTGTGCACATGGTTGACCAGGCACAGCGTTGGGCCGCGGTGCCACAGCGGCGCCAGGTACGGCATGCCGTTGCACACCTCGACCAGCAGGTCGCAGTCGCCGACCTCGCGGGCGAAGGCCGTCCTGGCCCGCAGGAAGTGGCCCGCGTCACCTCCCGCGGAGACCACCCGGTAGTGGCGTTCGGCGGCCGGGCCGCCGCACAGGAGCGTGACCTCGTGGCCGCCGGCGGTCAGGCCGTCGGCTATCCGGTCGATGAGCAGTTCCGAGCCGCCGGCGGCCTGGTTGCCCAGGTCACGGCGGGCGAGGAAGGTGATCCGGCGCGGCAGGGGCGCCGGGACGGACGCGACGTGCGGGTCGGCGGCGAGCGAGTCGGCGACTCGGCTGCCGGTGCGGGCTTGAGCGGTGCGGGCTTGAGCGGGGACGGAAACGGGGTTTTTCCGACCGGGGGGGTCCAGAGCGGACGTGCGCTGGGGCATAGAGGTGCTCCAACTCGGCGGCTGCGGGGCAGACGGGTGAGAGATGGCCGGGCTTCCGGGATGAAGCGCTGGGCTGGCTCGGTGTGCGGGTGCTGCGGGTGCTGCGGGTGCTGCGGGTGCCGGACCCGGAAGTGCGGTCGATGTGCCGGCACCGGGGCGGTGGCGGGCTCCTGAAGGTGGGACTCAAACCGGAGACACTGGATTACTCGGGGGTAACGTCAGTGTTGGTTCAGGCGACTCGTTCCGGCTACGTTCGCCGGTGACAAATTCGAGCTGTTCGACAACCCGTTTTCATCACTTTCTGAGTGTCCCGGCTGCCTACGGCCGCGGATCACCAGCACAGCGCCGGCGGCGGCGAGCAGGCCGCCCGCGATCCCGCCCCCGAGCGGCACGGTCTCGCCGAGCAGCTTCAGCCGGCCGGCGTCTTCGGAGGCGAGCTCCACCTGCTCACGCCGGGTCGCCTCGGTGAACTCCAGCCGCTTGCTGGAGAGCAGGGTGACGGCGTCCTTCTTCGAACCCGGGGCCCGCAGTGTCTTCGTCGGCGCGATCAGCGCGTTCATGATCCGGCCCGTGCGCGGTTCCACGACCAGCTCGATCCCCGCGTTGGAGTACCACTCCTCGGCCAGCACCTGACCCGACTTCGGCTTGCCCACCAGCACGCCGGGCACCTGACGGGTGCCGGTCCTGGTGGCCTCGACGCTGCCGGTGAAGCGGTAGCCCTCGTGCCCGTCGATCTCGGTGCTCCCGTCGTACTTGAGCGGCACGGTGCCGCCCCGGGTGCTGTCCCACCAGGCGTAGGTGCGCTTCTCGACGTCGAACGGGAACTTCAGGTAGGCCTCGCCCTCGAACTCGGGCTTCTCCTCGCAGCAGTGCACCGGCAGGTTCGTCCGGCGGTCGGTGACCCAGCGTTCGGTGGTCCACTGCAGGGATCTCCGCGGGTCGTCCAGCGGCAGGGTCTTCGGTGTGTCGATCTGTGTCGACACGTCCCAGACCGCGTGTCCGCTGCGCTCGCCGGCGGCTACGTCCCCCAGCACCCGGCGGGTGATCGTGATCGTCTTGTCGTCCACCGTGGTGACGGCCTCGGTGTCGAAGTAGCTGCCCTTCCCCTTGAAGACCGTCGTGGAGTTCACATCGGTCGGTGTGCGCTTGGCACGCGGCTCCACGTACCAGGCGAGCAGTTGGCTGAGCACCAGCAGAAAGACTCCGGCACCCAGCAGGATCAGGGAAAGAAGTGATGTGGAACGGCGCATGCGGATACTCCGATACGGGCGCGAGATGCGGGGGTGGTTCATGGGCCGTGCGGAAAGGGCCGCACGCACGGATTTCAGCTCGTCCGATGGCGAGGAGTGACTTACCCGGGAGTAACAGTGCCTGTGAACGGCGAAATTAGGCGGAGCTTGACCGCCTGTCAATGCCCGCGCATACTGACCGCGCCGGACCGGGCCGGCGCGCTGGGTGACAGACCTCATCGACTGAGAGGCCGATCATCCTCATGCCCAGACTGCTCGCCGCCTTCCTGACCTGCGTCGCCTCCGCCGTTCTGGCGACAGGCGCCGCCTTCGGGATCGTCGCCGCTCTCGACGCCACACCCGAGCAGCAGAATGTGCCGCTCGTCACGTTCCCCGACCCGCCCGCCGACGGTGCGTCCAGCACGCCGGGCCCCGGCTCGGACTAGGTTGGAAAGACGCAGGCCGGCTGACCGAGCGGCAGGTGGACCGGACATCCAGGAGCGGACTGTGGGAGCGTCGTCAGCGTGGCACGACGTGCCACGAGAGCGGATTCAGCGGTTCGCCGACCGCACCCTGGAGCAGGTCCCCGAGCTGGCACAGGAGATCCTCGCCGCGATCCGACGGGAGTACCCGGGTCTGGTCTTCATCCCCGGCGAGTCCGGAGAGCCGAAGGCCCTGGTGGCGATCCGGCACGCGCTGGAACTCTTCGTGGAACAGATGACCACGGGCTCGGACCGGCCGCGCGCCCTCCCCGAGATGTTCCAGGACTTCGGGCGCGGCGAGGTCACGCAGGGGCGCAGCCTGGACTCCCTGCAGGGGATCTACCGGCTGGCCGTGCGCCTCTCCTGGCGGCGTCTGGCGGAGATCGGCCAACGGGTCGACATCCCGCCCTCGGCCATGTACGAACTCGCCGAGTCCGCCTTCGAGTACCTCGACGTCATGGTGGCCCAGTCGGTACGCGGCTACGCCGAGGCCGTCGCCCGCCACGCCGGGGAGCGGCTGCGCCGGCAGCGGCTTCTCGTCGATCTCCTGCTCACCGAGCACCGCACGGACCCGTCCGGCGTCCTCGCCGACCGCGCGGCCGACGTGGGCTGGCACCTGCCGGAAAAGGTGGCGGTGGCCGTGCTGCTCCGCCCCGCCCTGGAGGCTGTCGCCCCCGCCGTGGGCGACGAGGTGCTGCTCGACATGGAGGGGGAGCAGCCGCGCCTGGTCGTGCCGGCTCCGGACGCCCCCGGACGCGCGGAGCTGCTGCACCGGGCGGTGGCCGGGTGGTCCGGCGCGATCGGCCCGTCGGTTCCCGTGGCGGAGGCCGTCACGTCGCTGCGCTGGGCGGAGACCGCCGTCGGGATGATCGAGCAGGGCCTGCTGCCGCGCGGGCGGCTCCTGCACTGCGGCGAGTACGTCGAAGCGCTGGTACTGCTGCCCGCGGGGGTGCTGATCGACGATCTGGCGCGGCGGCGGCTGGCGCGGCTGGACCGGTCCGTCGGCCCGGCGCACGCCCACCGTCTCGCCGAGACACTGCTGGCCTGGCTGGAAACGCGAGGGGGCGCCACGGAGGTGGCGGCCCGGCTCGGAGTCCACCCGCAGACCGTGCGCTACCGGCTGAAACAGCTCCGTGAGTTGTGGGGCGAGGACCTGGACGACCCGGACCGCCGCTTCGAACTGGAGCTGGTGCTTCGTGCCCGGCGGCTGCGAGGAGATCTCGTCCCACCGCCCGACTGACCCCGGGGCGGCACCGGCGGACTGCCCGGCGCGCCGCGCCCGGCGGCGCCGGGGCGCCGCGGTGCCAGGCGGGGGGACGGCCGGCCCCGCCCCGGGGCGCTCCGGGTCAGCCCAGGAAACTCAGCCTGACCTGACGCTCCGGATTGTCCCTGTTGGTGTCGACCAGGCAGACCGACTGCCAGGTGCCCAGCTCCAGCCGTCCGCCGACCACCGGCAGCGTGGCGTGCGGCGGCACGAGGGCGGGGAGGACGTGGTCGCGACCGTGCCCCGGGCTTCCGTGCCGGTGCCGCCACCGGTCGTCGGCGGGCAGCAGGTCGTGCAGCGTGGCGAGCAGGTCGTCGTCGCTGCCCGCGCCGGTCTCGAGGATCGCGATCCCGGCGGTGGCGTGCGGCACGAAGATGTTGAGCAGGCCGTCGCGCCCCGAGGCCGACGTGCGCAGGAATTCCACGCAGGCCCCCGTCAGGTCGTGGACCGTCTCCGCGGAGCCGGTGGCGATGTCGATCGTGCGGGTGTGAAAGGCATCGGACATGCCCCCATCCTGGCCGACCGCGCCCGGAGGGGAAGACTCCGGGGCCCCGTGGCGTTGTCCGAGCCATGACGGATGTGGGCGCACGGGACGTGGAAGTGGCCGTCGTCGGCGCCGGGCAGGCCGGTCTGTCCGCCGCGTACCACCTGCGGCGCGCCGGCTTCGCCCCGGACCGCGACGTCGTCGTCCTGGACCACTCCCCCGCGCCCGGCGGCGCCTGGCAGTTCCGCTGGCCGTCCCTGACGTACGGCAAGGTGCACGGCATGTACGACCTGCCGGGGCTCCCGCTGGTGGACGCTCCGGAGGACCGGCCGTCCTCCGAGGTCATCGGCGACTACTTCGCCCGCTACGAGCGGACGTTCGACCTGCGGGTGCACCGGCCGGTGAACGTCGCCTCCGTGTCCGAGGGCGCCGGGGGACGGCTGCTGGTGCGCACCCGGGACGACGGCGCCTGGTCGGCGCGGGCGCTGATCAACGCGACCGGCAGCTGGGACCGTCCGTTCCTGCCGCACTACCCGGGCGCGGAGACCTTCCGCGGACGGCAGCTCCACACGGCCGGCTACCGGGGACCGGAGGACTTCGCGGGTGAGCGGGTGGTCGTGGTGGGCGGCGGCACCTCCGCCGTCCAGCATCTGCTGGAGATCGCCGAGGTGGCGGACACCCTCTGGGTGACCCGGCGCCCGCCGGTCTTCCGCGACGGGCCGTTCGACGAACGGCGCGGCCGGGAGGCGGTCGCCCTGGTCGACGAGCGGGTGCGGGCCGGACTGCCGCCGCGGAGCGTGGTGTCGGTGACCGGGCTCGTCATGAACGAGGCGGTGCGGCGCGGCCGGGAGAGCGGCGTGCTGGAACCGCGCCCGATGTTCAGCCGGATCACCCCGGAGGGCGTGGCCTGGGACGACGGCGCCACCGCCGCGGCCGACTCGATCCTCTGGGCCACCGGCTTCCGCGCGGCCCTCGACCATCTGGCGCCGCTGCGCCTGCGCGAAAGGGGCGGCGGCATCCGGCTGGAGGGCACTCGCGCGGTCCGCGACCCGCGGGTCCATCTGGTCGGCTACGGGCCGTCGGCGAGCACCATCGGCGCCAACCGGTACGGGCGGGCGGCGGTGCGCGAGGTGCGGCGGCTGCTGGAGACACCGGCACGGGCCGCCGGCTGAGCGGCCCGTCCGCTCAGGGACCGGCCGCCACCGGAGCGGCCGCGGGGCCCGGGCCGCTCCGGGCGGTGGTATCGGGAGCACCGGCCGCGGCGGCGGCTTCGGCTCCCTCTCCGGCGGTGGCGGGGGTGTCCTCGGCACCCGGGCCCGGTGCCGTCCGGGCGTCCCGCCGGACGAGAGCCGCGTAGCGCCCGCCGCGGGCCATGAGTTCCGCGTGGGTGCCGCGTTCCACGATCCGCCCGCCGTCGAGGACCACGATCTGGTCCGCCTCGCGGATGGTGGAGAGCCGGTGGGCGATCGTGATCGTCGTGCGCCGTGCGGAGAGTTCGTCGATCGCCCGCTGCACGGCCTGCTCGGTGTGGGTGTCGAGGGCGCTGGTGGCCTCGTCGAGGATGAGGACCGGCGGGTCGCGCAGAATCGTCCGGGCGATGGCCAGACGCTGCTTCTCGCCGCCGGAGAAGCGGTAGCCGCGTTCACCGACGAGGGTGTCGTAGCCGTCCGGGAGACTCTCGATGTGGTCGTGGATCTGGGCGGCCCGGGCGGCGTCGCGGATCTCCTCGTCGGTGGCCCCCGGCTTGGCGAAGCGGAGGTTGTCGGCGACCGAGGCGTGGAAGAGGTACGTCTCCTGGGAGACGACGCCCACGGCCCGGGCGAGGGTGTCGAAGGAGAGGTCGCGGACGTCGGTGCCGTCGAGCAGCACCCGGCCGCCCGTGGCGTCGTACAGCCGCGGGACGAGATAGCCGAGCGTGCTCTTGCCGGAGCCGGTGGGGCCGACCACGGCGAGGCTGCCGCCGGCCGGGACGGTGAGGTCGAGGCCGGAGAGCGTCGGCGGCGCGCCGTCCCGGTCGTAGTGGAACTCGACGCCGTCGAAGCGCACTTCGCCGCGCACCCGCTCCAGGCGCACCGGCCGCTCCGGTTCGGTGATGTCCACCCGCAGATCGAGGTACTCGAAGATGCGCTGGAAGAGGGCGAGCGACGCCTGCAGCTGCACCCCGGTGGACAGCAGGCTGACCGTGGGCCGGAAGAGGCCCTGCTGCAGCGAGACGAAGGCCACGAGCGTGCCGATGGAGATCTGCGGTCCGCCCCCGCGCAGCGCCATCCCGGCGGCCCAGTAGATGATCGCGGGCATGGCCGCCATGACGACGCCGATGACGGCCATGCGCCAGCGGCCCGCCATGCTGGAGCGGATCTCCAGCCGCGCCAGCCGTTCGGACTCGCCGGCGAACTGGTCCGCGAGGGAGTCCGCCCGCCCCATGGTCCGGCCGAGCAGGATGCCGCTGACCGAGAGGGACTCGGTGACCATGGCGGACATCGCCGCCATCTGCTTCTGCCGCTGCGCCGTGATCTTCTTCCGCTCCCGTCCGACGCGGCGGCTGATCCAGACGAACAGCGGCAGCAGGAGCAGGGAGACCACGGTCAGCCGCCAGTCCAGGGCCAGCATGGCCACGACGGTGGCGACGACACTGGTGAGGTTGGAGACCAGCGAGGTGGCCGTGGAGGTGACGGTGGCCTGCATCCCGCCGATGTCGTTGGCGATCCGGGACTGGACCTCCCCGGTGCGGGTGCGGGTGAAGAAGGCGAGCGGCATCCGCTGCAGCCGGTCGTAGACGGCGGTGCGCAGATCGTGCATCACCCGCTGGCCGACGGTCGTCGAGATCAGCGTCTGCAGCACGCCGAAGACGCCCCCGGCCACGGCGGCGGCCAGCATGCCGAGGGCGAGCAGGCTCAGCAGCCCGGTACGGCCCTGCGGAATCGCGGTGTCGAGGATCTCGCGCAGCATGAACGGCGTGGCCACGGAGACGAGCGAGGAGGCGCCGACGAGCAGCCCGACGACCGCCAGCCGGCCCCGGTACGGGCGGAACAGACGCAGCACGCGCCGCAGTTCGACCGGGCGGTCCGAGTCGGGCACCGGCGGGGTCAACTGGCCGTCGGGTCCGGTGCTCAGGTCGTGGTGGCGCATGGGTTCCTTCGCGATGCTGGTGTTCCGGCCGGCGGGGCCTCCGCGGGTGGTCGGGCGGCGGGCCCGGAGCGGGCCCGGCGACGGCTTCCGGAGCCTAACCCGACGGCCGCGGGCGCGTCGGCGGGCTTCCTCCGGCCGCCGGCCGGGACCGCGCCCGTCAGCCCTTCAGGTAGTTCTTCTCCCCCATCACCACCACCGGATCCGCCTCCGGGTCGAGCGTGCGGAGCAGATACTCCATCCCGGTCTTCGGAAGGCTGACGCAGCCGGAGGTGCCGCTGCCGTGGTCCAGATGCAGCCAGATGTAGCCGCCCTTGTCCTCGCCCCGGGGGCGGTTCGGGTCGTTCGGAGGGGTGCCCTTCACCCGGTTGTAGTCGATGGCTATCACGTAGTCGAAGTCGTGCCAGTGCGTCTTCGCCCAGGAACGGGGAGCGGCGAAGGCCGCGGAGCGGGTGTACGGCAGTTTCGCGCCGGGGTCGGCCAGCACGCCTCCGGCGTCGGAGAGCGTGAACACCCCGGAGGGGCTGCGTTTGTCGCCCGCGCGGTGGTCCGGCGTCCAGCCGCGCTTGCCGTTGTGGGCCGGCCAGGCGCGGGCGCGGTTCCAGGTGTCCCCCTTCCGGGTGTACAGCACGGCCTCGGCGTCGGCGGAGTCCCGGCCCTCGCCGTAGACGACGACGGCCTGCCGGGAGTTCTCCGGGACCCGGGCGTGGAGCCGGTCGCCGACACCGGGGAGCCGGGTCGGGCCGGCCGCGGGTGAGGCGCCGCGATCGGGGCGCTCCGCGTCCGCGCCCGGGGCTCCGCCGCCCGCCGCGCCGCAGCCGGTGAGGAGGGCGGCGGCCGTCAGGGCCGCGGCCGTGGTCCGCTGGGTACCGGTGATGCGCATGGCTCCATCGTCCCACCCGCCGGAAAACCGGTTGAAGCCGAGCGGGCGCGAACGCGACTCTTGCCACGCCCCGCCCGCCGACCCCGAACCCCTGGGACGTCATGCAGATCCACGATCTTCCGTACACCGACCCGGGCTCCCCGGACGTACGGTCCGGCGGGCGCTTCCTGCTGTGGCTGGGCAGGCGGCAACTGGGCGGCCAGCTCAAGTCCCTGGGGTGGGGCACGCTCCACATGGCCGGGCTGGCCACGGTACCGCTGGTGGTGGGTGTCGCCGTGCAGGCCGTGGTGGACCGCTCCGGTGGGCGGCTGGCGCTGGCCGGCGGGCTGATCGCCCTGCTCGGCACGGTGATCGCGGTGGCTGACACCATGCTCCACCGCGCCGCCGTCACCAACTGGATCACCGCCGCCGCACGGGTGCAGCAGCTGCTCGCCCGCAAGACCGCCGAGATGGGCTCCACCCTGACCCGGAGGGTCGCGGCGGGCGAGATCACCGCGGTGTCGACCGGTGACGTGGAGAAGATCGGCTGGTTCGTGGAAGCCCTCTCCCGCTTCACCGCGGCCGCCGTCACGACGGTCGGCGTCTGCGCGGTTCTGCTCGTGGCCCAGCCGGCCCTGGGGGTGGTCGTGGCCGTGGGTGTACCGCTGCTCGTGCTGGCCGTGCTGCCGCTGCTGCCGCCCGCCACGCGCCGGGCCGACGCCCAGCGGGCGAAGGCGGGACGTGCCACGGAGCTGGCCTCGGACACGGTGGCCGGGCTGCGCGTGCTGCGCGGCATCGGCGGCGAGGAGCTGTTCCTGGACCGCTACCGGCGGGCCTCCCAGGAGGTGCGGAGCGCCGCGGTGCGCAGCGCCCGGATGTGGGCGCTGATCAGCGCGGTGCAGGTGCTTCTGCCGGGGCTGCTGCTGATCGCGGTGGTCTGGTACGGCGTCACGCTGGCCCGGGAGGGGCGGATCTCGCTCGGTGAACTGGTCGCCGTCTACGGCGCGGTGACCTTCCTGCTCTTTCCGCTCCGGCACTTCGAGGAGATCGCGATGGCGTACTCCTTCTCCAAGCCCTCGGCGAAGCGCGCCGCGCGCGTGCTGGCGCTGCGCCGGACCCGTCCGGCCGGCCCGGACACCGCGTCCGGTGGAGCGGACCCCGCCGGGGGCGTTGGGGGGCCGCTGACCGGCGATCTGTACGACCCGGTGAGCGGGCTGCACGCACCGGCCGGACTGCTGACCGTCGCCGTCTGCGGTGACCCGGACGTGGCGGGGCGGCTCGCCGACCGGCTCGGCGGGCACGCCCCGCAGCGGGAGGAGGAACCGGACCGGCCGTCCGTCCTGCTGGGCGGGGCCGCGCTCGACGAACTGCCGCTGGAGGAGGCCCGGACGGCCGTCCTCGTCCAGGACAAGGACCCGGTGCTGCTGTCCGGCACCCTCCGGGAACTCCTCGACGTTCCGTCGCGGGGAACGGTCACGGCGGCGGACGCCCTCGACGCCGCCCAGTGCGATGACGTCCTGGCCGCGCTCGCCCAGGGCACCGGCCCCGGTTCCGGTGACCCGCGGGAGGCGCGGATCACCGAACGCGGGCGTTCGCTCTCCGGCGGGCAGCGGCAGCGGCTGGCGCTGGCCCGTTCGCTGGTGACGGACCCGGAGGTCCTGGTACTGGACGAGCCGACGAGCGCCGTCGACTCGCACACCGAGGCGCGGATCGCCGACGGGCTGCGGAGGCTGCGCGCGGGCCGGACGACGGTGGTCCTGTCCTCCAGTCCGCTGCTGCTGGACCGGGCCGACCGGGTGGTGTTCCTGCCCGGCGGGGAGGCCGCCGCGGCCGGCACCCACCGCGAACTGCTGCGCACCCACCCCGGCTACCGCGCCGTCGTCACCCGCGGCGCGGAGGACGAACCGCCGCACGCGGCAGCGGCACACCACCGGAACGGCCCGGCGGCACGGACCGCCCGGACGGGCATCGAGGAGACGGCATGATCGGTGTGGCACCCCCGGCGTACGACCCGGCGGCACCCGAGTCGGCGACCACCCTGCCGGTCGGCTCCCCCGCGACCGTCCGCGGCTATGTGCGGGAGCTGCTGCGGCGGCACCGGCGGGCGTTCGCCCTGCTGGTGGCGGTCAACGCCGTCGCGGTGACCGCCTCCATGGTGGGCCCGTACCTGCTGGGCGGCCTGGTCGAGGATCTCGCCGCCGGTGCGGGGGCGACCGGTCTGCCGCGCGTCGTCGCGCTGTTCACGGTGGCGCTCGCCGTGCAGACCGTCTTCGTGCGGCTGGTGCGGCTGCGCGGCGCGGTCCTCGGTGAGCGGATGCTGGCCGATCTCCGCGAGGACTTCCTGGTCCGCTCGGTGGCGCTGCCCCCGGGCGTGCTGGAACGGGCCGGGACGGGTGATCTGCTCTCCCGCATCAGCACCGACATCGACCGCCTGGCCGAGGCCATGCGCGAGGCCGTGCCGCAGCTGTGCATCGGCGTGGTGTGGGCGGGGCTGCTGCTGACCGGTATGGCGGTGACAGCTCCCCCGCTGGCCCTGGCCGTTCTCGTGGCGCTGCCCGTTCTGCTCGCCGGCTGCCGCTGGTACTACCGCAGGGCCCCCGCCGCCTACCGTTCGGAGGCCGCCGGCTACGCGGCGGTGGCCGCCGTGCTCGCCGAGACCGTGGACGCGGGGCGGACCATCGAGGCGCACCGTCTGGGCGCCCGCCGGATCGCGCTCTCGGACCGGCGCATCCGGGAATGGACGGCATGGGAGCGGTACACGCTCTGGCTGCGGTCCGTGCTCTTTCCCGTGATCAACGCCTCGCACATGACGATCCTCGGGGCCGCGCTGATGATCGGCGGTGTCTGTGTCCTGAACGGCTGGATGACGGTCGGGGCCCTGACGACCGGGGCACTGCTCGCCCAGATGCTGACCGAACCCGTGGGCCTGATCCTGCGCTGGTACGACGAACTCCAGGTGGCACAGGTCTCCCTGGCCCGGCTGGTCGGCGTCCGGGAGATCGAGGAGGGCACCGGGGACGACCGGGTCGCCCCGGCCGGGAGGGAAGTCCGCGCCGACGGGGTCCGGTTCGGTTACCACGCGAACGGTGATGTGCTGCACGGGGTGTCCCTGGACATCCGCCCGGGGACCCGGCTCGCGCTCGTGGGGCCGTCCGGGGCCGGAAAGTCCACGCTCGGTCGGCTCCTCGCCGGGATCTACGCGCCCCGGACCGGCGCCGTCACGCTCGGCGGCGCCGAGCTGGCGCGGATGCCCGCCGAGCGGGTGCGGGCCCATGTGGCGCTGGTCAACCAGGAGCACCATGTGTTCGTGGGCTCGCTGCGGGACAATCTGCTGCTGGCCCGGACCGGGGCCGGCGACGCGGAGCTGTGGGCGGCTCTCGGCGCCGTGGACGCCGCGGACTGGGCGCGGGCCCTCGATGAGGGCCTGGACACCGAGGTCGGCTCGGGCGGGCTGACGCTGACCCCGGCGCAGGCACAGCAGATCGCCCTGGCGCGGCTGGTGCTGGCCGATCCGCACACCCTGGTGCTGGACGAGGCGACCTCGCTGCTGGACCCGCGGGCGGCGCGGCACCTGGAGCGCTCGCTGGCGCGGGTGCTGGACGGCCGCACGGTCGTGGCCATCGCGCACCGGCTGCACACGGCCCATGACGCCGATGTGATCGCGGTGGTGGAGGACGGCCGGATCACCGAGCTGGGCAGCCATGACGAACTGGTGGCCGCCGGCGGGCCGTACGCCGCCCTCTGGCGTTCCTGGCACGGCTGAGGATCTTCCGGCCCGCGGCGCCTCGGGCGCCGCGGGCCGGGGTCCCTCCGCGCGGGCCGGATCGCGCGAGGGTGCGGGCCGGGAGGGGGGAACGAACGTCAGATGACGCCGAGGGCTCCCAGCCCTCCGATGCCGCCGAGCAGCATGAAGACGGGCATCAGCACCTTGAGTTCGACCCAGCTCCCGGCCCGGAAACGCATCGCCTTCGGGGGGCCGACCGGATACCAGCGCTTGCTCCCGACCGGTATCGGCCACAGCACGGGGCAGCCGGAGACGGTGATCGCGTCGCCCGCGCAGTGCACCAGCGAGCCCAGGACGATCGGCAGGCCCAGCCACAGGTACTCCTGACCGGGTGCGGTGAACAGCCAGTCGGCGCCGTTGCCCGGCTGGTTCAGCACATCCGCCAGGATCCAGGCGCTGGTCGCCCCCAGCAGCCAGACGAGCACATCGCTGGAGACCCGGGCGGCCCGCCACAGCAGCCCCTCGACGGCGAGCACGAGGTGGACGAAGAGGATCGCCAGGACCGCCCAGCGGCCGCCGTTCATCGCCAGGACGGAGACCCCGGTCCCGACGAGCACGGCCCACAGCCAGGTGTGGGTCAGTGTGCGGTGTCCGCCGGTGCGCCGCGGGTCGCCCTGCTTCTTCGTCGCCTTGTAGACGGCGGAGGACAGCTTGTCGATGACCTCGCAGAGGGTCCGCGACACCGGCCCGAACGCCCGGGAGATGGTCGCCGACTTGTGGTCCAGGTCGGGGGCGAGGGCCGCGCCCGCGCAGATCAGCGCGCCGACGACCAGGACCGGCCATGGCATGGGCCGGTCCGCGGCCGCGGCGGCGGCGCCCACCCCCAGCCAGGCCGCGGCTCCGGACAGTGAGTGCGCCGGTCCCATCATCTGGTTGCCCGCCCCCCGTTTTCTCTTGTGCTCGTCTGTGGCCCCGCGCCGGTGCCGCGTTGACGCACCAGCCTAGCCGGAGTGATCTTCGAGTCTCCGGCCGGTTCCCCGATCCGGTGCCGGAGCAGGCAGTATGGAGGGTGTGACCACCCTTATCGATCATCTGCCGAGCGACGCCGATCCCGATGCCCTGTTCGAGTCCTTCTCGGCCTGGTCCGAAGAGCGGGGGATCTCCCTCTATCCCGCCCAGGAGGAGGCGCTGATCGAGGTGGTCTCCGGGGCGAACGTCATCCTGTCCACGCCGACCGGCTCGGGGAAGAGCCTGGTCGCCGCCGGCGCGCACTTCGCCGCGCTCGCCCGGGACGAGGTCACCTTCTACACCGCCCCGATCAAGGCGCTCGTCTCGGAGAAGTTCTTCGACCTGTGCAAGCTGTTCGGCACCGAGAACGTGGGCATGCTGACCGGCGACGCCTCGGTCAACGCCGACGCCCCCGTCATCTGCTGCACCGCCGAGGTGCTGGCCTCCATCGCGCTGCGCGACGGCAGGGACGCCGACATCGGCCAGGTGGTGATGGACGAGTTCCACTTCTACGCCGAGCCCGACCGCGGCTGGGCCTGGCAGATCCCGCTGCTGGAACTGCCCCAGGCGCAGTTCGTCCTGATGTCCGCGACCCTCGGCGACGTCTCGCGGTTCGAGGAGGACCTGACCCGGCGCACGGGCCGGCCCACCGCCGTCGTCCGGTCCGCGACCCGGCCCGTTCCGCTGTCGTACGAGTACCGCACGACCCCGCTGACGGAGACGCTCACCGAGCTGCTGGAAACCCATCAGGCGCCGGTGTACATCGTGCACTTCACCCAGGCGGCGGCGGTGGAGCGGGCCCAGGCGCTGATGAGCATCAACATGTGCTCGCGCGCCGAGAAGGACGAGATCGCCAAACTGATCGGCAATTTCCGGTTCACCACCCGCTTCGGCCGCAATCTCTCCCGCTACGTCCGGCACGGGATCGGGGTGCACCACGCCGGGATGCTGCCCAAGTACCGGCGCCTGGTGGAGCGGCTGGCCCAGGCCGGACTGCTCAAGGTCATCTGCGGCACGGACACCCTCGGCGTGGGCGTCAACGTGCCGATCCGCACGGTGCTGTTCACGGCCCTGACCAAGTACGACGGCCAGCGGGTGCGGACCCTGCGGGCGCGGGAGTTCCACCAGATCGCCGGCCGGGCCGGGCGGGCCGGTTTCGACACCGCCGGCTTCGTCGTCGCCCAGGCCCCCGAGCACGTCGTCGAGAACGAGAAGGCGCTCGCCAAGGCGGGTGACGATCCCAAGAAGCGCCGGAAGGTGGTCCGGAAGAAGGCTCCCGAGGGGTTCGTCTCCTGGGGGCAGAACACCTTCGAGAAGCTGATCGCCTCCGAACCGGAGCCGCTGACCTCGCGGTTCCGGGTCACCCACACCATGCTGCTGTCGGTGATCGCCCGGCCCGGCAACGCCTTCGAGGCCATGCGCCGGCTGCTGGAGGACAACCACGAACCGCGGAAGAACCAGCTGCGCCACATCCGCCGCGCCATCGCCATCTACCGCTCCCTGCTGGACGGTGGCGTCGTCGAGCGGCTCGACGAGCCCGACGAGCAGGGCCGGGTCGTCCGGCTGACCGTCGACCTCCAGCAGGACTTCGCGCTCAGCCAGCCCCTCTCCACCTTCGCGCTGGCCGCTTTCGACCTGCTCGACCCGGAATCCCCGTCCTACGCCCTGGACATGGTGTCGGTGGTGGAGTCGACACTCGACGACCCGCGGCAGATCCTCGCCGCCCAGCAGAACAAGGCCCGCGGCGAGGCCGTCCAGCAGATGAAGGCCGACGGGGTGGAGTACGAGGAGCGGATGGACCGGCTCCAGGACATCGGCTACCCCAAGCCGCTGGAAGAGGTGCTCTTCCACGCCTACAACGTCTACCGCAGGAGCCACCCCTGGGTGGGCGACCACCCGCTGTCGCCGAAGTCCGTCATCCGGGACATGTACGAACGGGCGATGACCTTCACGGAGTTCACCGCCTTCTACGAACTGGCCCGGACCGAGGGCATTGTGCTGCGCTACCTCGCGAGCGCGTACAAGGCGCTGGAGCACACCGTGCCGGACGACCTCAAGTCCGACGATTTCCAGGACCTCACCGCCTGGCTGGGCGAGATGGTCCGGCAGGTCGACTCCAGCCTCCTCGACGAGTGGGAGCAGCTGGCCAACCCCGAGGTGGAGACGGCGGAGGAGGCCCAGGAGCGGGCCGACCAGGTCAAGCCGGTCACCACCAATGCGCGCGCCTTCCGCGTCCTGGTCCGCAACGCGATGTTCCGGCGGGTGGAGCTCGCCGCGATCGAGAGGTACGCGGAGCTGGGCGAGCTGGACGCCGACTCCGGCTGGGACGCGGACGCCTGGGCCGACGCCATGGAGGCGTACTGGGACGAGTACGACGACCTGGGCACCGGCCCGGACGCGCGCGGCCCGAAACTGCTGCGCATCGAGGAGGACCCCGAGCACGGGCTGTGGAAGGTCCGGCAGACCTTCGCCGACCCGAACGGCGACCACGACTGGGGCATCAGCGCGGAGGTGGACCTCGCGGCCTCCGACGAGGAGGGCCGCGCGGTGGTCCGGCTCACGGACGTCGGCCAGTTGTGACTCCTCCCCGGGCGGCTTCCGCCCGGTCGGGGGGTGGGTCCGGGTGGTCATGTCCGTCCGTCCTCTCAGTGGGTGCCAGTGGGTGCCGGTGGGGTGCCGGTCTCCGGTGGGTGAAGGTGTGCGGGCCGGACGTTCCGCCGTGTGCGGGCGGGGCCGCCGGGCTGATCTAGCCTGAGGCGTCTTGGAACGATGCGAGGAGACATGATGGGCAACCCCGCCGAGGGCCTGGTGGCCCTGCTCGATCTGGAACCGATCGAGCAGAACATCTTCCGCGGCAGGAGCCCCGAGGAGTCACTGCAGCGCGTCTTCGGCGGGCAGGTCGCCGGCCAGGCCCTGGTGGCGGCCGGCCGCACCACCGAGGGGGACCGGCCCGTCCACTCCCTGCACGCCTATTTCCTCCGGCCGGGCCGGCCGGGCATCCCGATCGTCTATCAGGTGGAGCGGGTGCGCGACGGCCGGTCGTTCACCACGCGCCGGGTCGTGGCGGTGCAGCAGGGCCGCACCATCTTCCATCTGACGGCCTCCTTCCACCGGCCGGAGCCGGGAATCGAGCAGCAGTTGCCGATGCCCGAGGTGCCCGCGCCGGAGGACCTCCCCCGGCTCACCGACGAGATCCGGCGGCATCTCGGCCATCTGCCGGAGGCGCTGGAGCGGATGGCCCGGCGCCAGCCCTTCGACATCCGGTATGTGGAGCGGCTGCGGTGGAGCGCCGGGGACCTGACGGGAGCCGAACCGCGCAGCGCCGTCTGGATGCGGGCGGACGGCCCGCTCGGCGACGACCCGCTGACCCACACCTGCGCCCTCGCCTACGCCAGCGACATGACGCTCCTCGACGCCGTGCGCGTGCCCATCGAGCCGCTCTGGGGCTCGCGCGGTTTCGACATGGCCTCTCTCGACCACGCGATGTGGTTCCACCGGCCCTTCCGTACCGATGAGTGGTTTCTGTACCAGCAGGAGTCACCCATCGCGACGGGCGGCAGAGGGCTGGCCCGCGGCCAGATCTTCGACCGCGAGGGCCGGCTTCTCGTGTCCGTGATGCAGGAGGGGCTTTTCCGGCCCAAGGAGGACCGGGCGGCCCCGGACAGCCCCGCTCGGGACACCGGCCGCCCCGGGCGGTGACGGAAGGCGGCCGTCCCCTGGCCGGTGCTCAGCGTGAAGGCGAACGGTGCAGCCGGCGCCACAGCCCGCGCGGACCCGGCCTCCCGGGCGGCCCGCTCCGCTCCGCCCGCCCGGCGGGCCGCACCGGGGCGGAAGGCCGGGCGCGCCCCGGGCGCACAGCGGCCCCGGCGGCGGACTCCGCTCCCGGGCCGTGGCCGTCCCCGCCGGCCGGGGGTACGGGCTCCGGCGAGGGCGGCACCCTCCCGGACCGCCCGGCCTCCCCGGGGCGGGGTGCGGGGCGCTCCGCCCGCGCCTCGTCCAGACAGAGCGCCAGGCTGATCCGGTGCCAGAGGATCTCGTCCGGATCGTCCGCGGTGAGCAGCGGCTCCACCAGCGGCCGGGAGGACGGGGGCTCGCCCTTCGCGGGCAGCAGCGATGCCCGCAACCGGCGCAGATGGGCCCGCTCGTAGGGGTCGTCGACGACCTCCGCCAACTGGTCGGGTCCCAGCACGGCCGCGGCCACCGCCGCCCGTTCCCAGGCGTTCTCCGCTTCCCTCGCCAGTTGGGCGACGCGCCGGCTGCGCCAGTTGCGGGCCCGCCAGTCCTCACCGGCGTCCAGCAGCTTCCGGAGGCCCTGAGGGGTGCTGCCGGTGAGCAGAGCGGGCTCCCGCTCGGCGAACTTCCGCAGTTCCGCCACCGGGTAGAGCCAGACGAGGGCGCGGTAGCGGTTGACGTAGAACATGACGGGGCTGAAACAGCCCACCTTGGCCAGCCGCGTGAAGCGGGCCGGCCCGATGCCCAGGAGGGCGGCGCCCTCGGTCGCCGTCACGGAACGTACCCGCTCCCGCAGTGCGTCCGGGAAGCCTTCGGCCGACCGGAGTCGCTCCACCTCGGCCACCGGGACCCTGCGGCGCCCCTCCGGGCCGGCGACCGTCCGCACCTCACCGAGACGCACACCGAGCTCCAACTCGCCCGGTTTCAGCCCGAGCCGGGCCGCCGCGCCGCGGAGAGCGAGCGCTCCTCGCGCGCCGCTCCGCCCCACCGGCCGCCGCCCGTCCTTCACCTGCGCTGCCATGGCTCTCCCCGTTCCGGTCCGCCACCACTTCACCACTGACGGTGACGACCGTAGCGCGGGACACGGACAGGCCGCTCGGCCTGTGGATAACTCCGCGCGGAGCCGCCGCCCCGAGGCCGCGGCCGGCGGGAACCGTCCGGTGGGACCCCGGTCAGCGGAACCCGAATCCGTCCACCTCGCCCGCCCCGTCCGGCCTCCCGCGCTCGCGCGCCCCGACTCCCAGGTGCTCGCCCACCCGGTTGACCAACAGGGTCATCTCGTAGGCGACTTGGCCGACATCGGCCTCGGCGGCGGTGAGTACGCACAGACAGCTTCCGTCGCCGGCCGCCGTCACGAACAGCACGCCGTCATCGAACTCGACCATGGTCTGGCGGACCCGGCCGGCCGCGAAGTGGTGGGCGGACCCCTTGGCGAGACTGTGCAGTCCGGAGCAGACGGCGGCCAGGTGCTCGGCGTCCTCACGGCCCAGTTCCTCGCTCGCGGCCGTCACCAGGCCGTCGTTGGACAGGATCAACCCGTGCCGGACATAGGCCAGTCGCTTCGTCAGGTCGTTCAGCAGCCAGTCGAGCCCCTTGCCGAGCGCCATTCCTGCCTCCCCGTCGGCGATTCGCCTCGATTGCCGCCAGCCTGTCCCACCGCGGCCCCGGGGGCAAGACAGCCCCCGGCCACCGGCCGCACGATGTGTGCCCTTCACGGTGGAACCGGGAGACATCGAACGCGAGTTCGCGGACGCCGAGAACCCGCACCACGGGCGGCACCGGCGGCCCGCCCCCGCGGTCGACGGGGCGCCGGGGCCGGCGAGGTCAGCCCGCGGCGCCCGGCGGCGCCGGGGACGAGGACGGCACCGCCCGGCGGACACCGCTCAGACGGCCCGCCAGCCGGTCCATCTCGGCGGTCACCACACCCGGATCGGCCTCCCCCGCACCCAGCACGGCGAGACAGCTGTCCCGGCCCGCGGCGGCGACGAACAGCCGTCCCCCGGCGTCCAGTTCCACCAGGGTGCGGCGCCCGCTGCCCGCGCCGAGACGGCGCCCGGCGTCGGTGGCCACGCGGTGGAACCCGGAAGCCACGGAGGCGAGATGACGGGCGTCCGCCCGGCTGAGGCCCCGCGAGGATCCGGCCACCACTCCCCCGGTGGACAGCAGAACCGCGTGCCGCACTCCGGGCACCTCGTCGACCAGTTCGTCCAGCAGTCCGTCGAGGCCGCCACCGGGGCGGATACCGGCACCGTTCCAGTCGGCGTCGCCCATGCCCGTTCTCCTCACTCCCCCGGCAGCACGGCCCGCGCGGCGGAAGCGCCCGCACGGCCCTGCTGCTCGTGTTCCATGAGTCCGGAACGCTAGTGCGGGACGCCGGCGGCACTCCGGACGAACTCCGGAACTCGGCAGCATCTGACCGCTCTGCCTTCAGAAGCGACCGGAAGGTGCCGATACCTGCCCGTCAGCCCGCTTTCCCTCCCAGAAGGCACGAGACGGCGGTATATGACCAGGACGGCAGTACGGAAAACCGGGAAACCCCGGGACCCCCGCGCACACCGGCCTCAGGACGGCCCGCCGTCGGCATGCGGGACGGGGCAGCCGGCGGACCCGGCAACCGGGAACGTGCCCAGCTCGGCCAGGCGGTAGCCGTCGCGATACCCCTTGATCTGCGGATTCTGCCGCGCGTAGTGCGGCTTGCCGCGCGGTGGCAGCAGCCGTACGGCGCGGCCGCGGAGCCGCAGCGCGCCGCGTACGGCGGCCCGGACGGCCGGCTTCGGCGGGGCGTAGCGGAAGGCGCGCAGCAGGGAGTCGTCCAGCAGTGCCATGCTCGCTCCGCGCGCGAGCGGTGCGAGGGGAGCCGGATACCAGGAGGCCATCAGGTCGAGCGTCGCGTCGGAGACCCGCCGCGCGCCCTCGTCCCAGGCGAAGTGCGCCGCCTCGTAGGAGTCGAGACAGCGCTCGAAGTCGGCATAGGTCTCCGGGATGTCCTGAATGCCCATGTGGCGGCCGAGCGTGCGGTAGTAGGCGACCAGGGCGCGGAGTTCGTGTTCCGTGAGCCGCCGCCAGCCGTAGGCGTCGATCCAGCGTTTCGGCACGACGACGAAGGTGCTCAGCACGTAGCGCATGTCGTCGTTGCCGATGTCGTAGCTGCGGTGCATCCGGTTGATGCGGCGGAGCGCCGTCCGGCCGTCCTCGCTGTCGAATCCGTGCTCCATCACCGCGTCCAGCAGCAGTGCGGTGTCGTCGTACCGCTTCTGCGGGCGGCCGGTGAACTCCCCGGTGCGCGCGAGCAAGCCGCCGATGCGCGGCACCGCGTAGGTGCGGTAGAGGGCCAGTTCCAGGGCGCGGGTGATGTCCCAGGGGAACTCGTACGCGGCCATGAGCCGGTAGATCCGCAGGAAGTCCCGCTCCGGATCCAGTCGCAGGATCTCCCTCAGCCGGTCGTAGCGCTTCACGCCGTCCGTCCCCCTCCGCCGCACCGGGTTTCTCCCCCGGTGTCCCACTCTACGGATCGGGGGCAAACGGGGTAGGAGGACAAGGAAGCGGGCGGCACCGTCCGCCCGCACCCGGAACACCGACCGGGACCGGAACGGACCGGAACAGGGGAAGGGGTGATGCGTCGTGCTGCGCGCGTTCCGCGGCCTGATGGCTCGGAGGAGCCGTCCGAGGACCCCTCCGGCCCCCGCCGTACGGCCGCACAACCTGTTCGAGGCCGCCGCCGTCTACGTGGCGGCGGGCGCCGAGAACGACGACGACCGCGCCGCCGAGGCGGCCGACTGGGTCTCACCCGAGGCACTGTCCTTCGGCGTGACGGAACTGGCGAGCAGGGCGGTCATCGCCCTCGCCCGGGAACGGGGGGAGTCACCGCACACGGTCGCACGCGCTCTGCTGGGCCTCCCCGGGGACTGAGACCCCGCGCGGCGGACCCCGGCGTGCTCCAGATCTCTCGACGCCGGGGTTACCCACTGGTTAAGGTTCGCGCACCGACGACCCGATGGGAGGCTGCCGTGGCCGCGACGGAGGAGACCGCGACGGACGAGGACGCGCTGTTCGTCCTCACCGCCGTGCTGCTCACGCCCGCCCGTTTCCCGAGCGTGCTCGGCGACGACTTCCCGGAGGTCTGCGCGGCGCTCGGTCTGGAACCCTACGAGCAGGGGTACGGGCTGGTGCTGGGGCAGGACGGCGGCGGCGCCCGGTGGACCGTGGTCATCGACGACGTGTCACTCGTCGCCTGTGCCCTCGCCGCCTGGGACTGCGGTATGGAGTACGACCTGTCGCCCGACGAGCGCAGCGTCGTCAGCGTGCTGCCCGGCTGGCCGCTGGCGGTGGCCGTCTCCGCGCCCGGGGTCCCCGCGCCCCACGACCCGCCACCGGACCCGGACGGCGGACGGCCGCCGCTGGCACCACCGGACGCCCGGACCTGGGGGCCGGCCCAGCGCAGGCTCGGGGCGGACGAGATCGCACTGCGATGGGCGGTCTGGCGGGAGGAGTACGGGGGGGCGGAGGAGCCCTCCGGGAGTGGCGGGGACGACGCCGCGGACGGCCCGGCGGCGCCGGCCGCACCGGCGGAATCGGCCCGGCCGTCGGACGGGGGCGAGCCGTCGAACGAGGGCGTACGGCGCGTGCTCCGGGAAGCGCACGCCTACGTGGAGACGCCCCCGCCCCTCGGCCGGGTCCGCTCCGCGTTCGCCTCGGACGGGGCCAGGACGCTGCGGGCCGACGGACCGGGCTGGAGCCTGGTGGCGCGGACCGACGACATGGCGTTCGTCCTGCTCGACGACATGCCGGGGGACGTCATCCCGGTCGGCCGCGGGCCGAAGCTCCCCGCGCTGCTCCGGGCGCTGGACGAGATGGCGGCCAAGCCGGCCTGAGGCACCGGGCGGCTCCCGGGCGGTGCGGCCGGCTCCCGGCCGGGCCCGGCGGACCCGTGCGTGCCCGGCACCCCCGCCCGGCCCCGGGTCCGTCCCGTCGCCCCGCGCTCGCCCGGCGCCGTCCCCGTTCGCCGGGACGATCAGACCGGCTCCAGCGGGTGGTGCGGTCCGGCGGGCGCCTCGGCCTTGATCCGGTCGCCGGGGCGCACCTCTCCGCCCACCAGGACGATGCCCATGATCCCGGCCCGGCGGACCACCCGCCCGCGCTCGTCGCGGCCGAGGACCTCCTTCAGCAGCCCGTCCCGGAACCCGTCGATCTGCGCGCACGGGTTGCGGAGACCGGTCACCTCGACCACCGCCTCGTCGCCGAGACGCAGCAGGGTGCCGGTGGACAGCGCGAGCAGGTCGATCCCGGCGGTGGTGATGTTCTCCCCCAACTGCCCGGGCAGCACCTCGAATCCGGCCTCGGCCACCTCGGCGAACAGCTCCCGGTGCAGGAGGTGGACCTGCCGGAGATTGGGCTGTGCCGGGTCCCGGGCCATGCGCGACCGGTGCCGGACCGTCACCCCCTGGTGCGCGTCACCCTCCACCCCGAGCCCGGCCACCAGCCGGATGGCGTCCCGCCCCCGCTTGCTGAAGCGGTACTCCTCCTCGCGGCTCACCGCCGCGACCGTGCCGTTCATCCCGCACCCCCGTCCCTCCGGCCCCGGCCCGCTGCCGGGCGCCCACCGGGGACGGTACCGGCGGCCGGGTCAGCGGCCCAGCTCTTTTCGGGTGGCCCTCTTCAGCCGGCGCCGCTGCGAGGGGTCCAGCAGCAGGTACGCGCCCACCGGCACTCCGACGAGCACCAGCAGCGCCGCCCAGAACGGCAGCAGCCACAGCAGGAACACGCCCGCCACCGCACCACCGACCACGACCTTCGTACGCTTCGACATCTTCTGCGCCTCCCTTGAGCGGCGGATGCCGCTGTACCCGGTGAAACGGCCGGAGCACGGCCGGTGGTTCCGCCGCGGACCCCGAGCCGACCCTGATTTCCGCCGCGGCGGACCCGGAGGGGGCGCACCGCGTGACGGCCCGGCCCGGACGGCGAACCGTCCGGGCCGGGCCGCCCGCAGGAGCCGGGACCCGTACAGGGGAGGCCGGGACCCGGCCGCGGGGCGCGCGCGGGCAGTGCGCACGCCCCCGGGCGCCGTGCGCTGGGTCAGCCGCGGGCGCCCAGCAGGTGGTCCATGGCGAGCTGGTCCAGCCGCTCGAAGGCCATCCCCTTCTGCGCCACCGCCTCGACGTCGAAGGACTCGAAGGCACCGCGGTCGGCCAGCAGACCGGCGAGCGTCTCGCCCTCGCCGAGGGTCGGCCGCGCCAGCTCGTCCAGCCGGGAGGCGCGCAGGGCCTCCTGCACCTCCGGGTCGGCGCGGAAGGCCGCCGCCCGCTCCTTGAGGAGCAGGTAGTTGCGCATGCAGCCGGCCGCGGACTCCCACACCCCGTCGTAGTCCTCGGTGCGCGGCGGCTTGAAGTCGAAGTGCCGCGGGCCCTCGTAGCCGGCCGTCTCCAGCAGGTCGACCAGCCAGAAGGCGGAGCGCAGGTCGCCGGCGCCGAAGCGGAGGTCCTGGTCGTACTTGATGCCGGACTGGCCGTTCAGGTCGATGTGGAAGAGCTTGCCCGCCCACAGGGCCTGCGCGATGCCGTGCGCGAAGTTGAGCCCGGCCATCTGCTCGTGGCCGACCTCCGGGTTGACGCCGTAGAGCTCCGGGCGCTCCAGGCGCTCGATGAACGCCAGCGCGTGCCCGACAGTGGGCAGCAGGATGTCGCCGCGCGGCTCGTTGGGCTTGGGCTCCAGGGCGAACCGCAGGTCGTAGCCCTTCTCGGTGACGTACTCGCCGAGCACGTCGAAGGCCTCCTTGAGCCGGTCGAGGGCGACGCGCACGTCCTTGGCGGCGCCGGACTCGGCGCCCTCGCGCCCGCCCCAGGCGACGTACGTACGGGCGCCCAACTCGGCGGCCAGGTCGATGTTGCGGATCGTCTTGCGGAGCGCGTAGCGGCGGACGTCGCGGTCGTTGGAGGTGAACCCGCCGTCCTTGAAGACGGGGTGGGTGAACAGGTTGGTGGTGGCCATCGGGACGATCAGGCCGGTGGCGTCGAGCGCCTCGCGGAAGCGCTTGATGTGGGACTCGCGCTCGGCGTCCGAGGAGCCGAAGGGGATGAGGTCGTCGTCGTGGAACGTCACGCCGTACGCGCCGAGGTCGGCGAGCCGCCGTACGGACTCGGCCGGGTCGATGGCGGCCCGGGTGGCGTCACCGAACGGGTCGCGTCCCTGCCACCCCACGGTCCACAGGCCGAAGCTGAATTTGTCGTCCGGTGTCGGCTGGTAGCTCATTGCGGGCTCCTCGCTATTTCGTCATGGCGCTTTACAAATTAGTATGCACGAGCGCGGCTGGGAAGCCCGGAGGCCCTCCGGGCCGGAGAAATCACCGGAGGAGCCACCGGGGAGACCGCCGGAAAGGCCGCACGGGCACACCACAGGCACACCAGAGGCACACCACGGACAGGGCACGGAACCGCCCGGGGAAGGGATCACGCGATGACAGCAACGGGAGGGCGGGCTTCCGGTGACGGGCCGCTCGTCGTGGGCGTGGACAGCTCCACCCAGTCCACCAAGGCACTGGTCGTCGACGCCGCCACCGGCGAGGTCGTCGCCCGCGGGCAGGCGCCGCACCGGGTCAGCGGCGGCGCGGGACGGGAGAGTGATCCCGCGCAGTGGTGGGAGGCGCTGACCGAGGCCCTCCGCCAGTGCGGCGCGGCCGCGGAGCGCGCGGAGGCCGTCGCGGTCGGCGGGCAGCAGCACGGGCTGGTGACCCTGGACGCCGACGGGCGGCCGGTGCGGCCCGCGATGCTCTGGAACGACGTGCGCTCTGCCCCGCAGCGCGACCGGCTCGTCGAGGAGCTCGGCGGCGCGGAGGCGTGGGCCGGGCGGATCGGCTCGGTGCCCGCCCCGGCGTTCACGATCACCAAGTGGGCGTGGCTGCGGGAGAACGAGCCCGAGGCCGCCGCGCGCACGGCGGCCGTCCGCCTGCCGCACGACTACCTCACCGAACGGCTCACCGGACGCGGCACCACGGACCGCGGCGACGCCTCGGGCACCGGCTGGTGGCGCGGCGAGGACGGCTCACCGGCCGGCCTCTACGACGAGGACATCCTCGGCCGGGTCGCCCTCGACCCGGCGCTGCTGCCCGAGGTCGTACCCCCCGGCTCGGCCGCGGGAGCCGTACGGGGCGGCCTGGACGGTCTGCCGCTGAAGCCGGGCGCCGTGGTGGGCGCGGGCACCGGCGACAACATGGCCGCCGCGCTCGGCCTCGGACTGCGGCCCGGGCGGCCGGTGCTGAGCCTCGGCACCTCCGGCACGGTCTACGCGGTCTCCCCGCGCCGTCCCGCCGATCCCACCGGCACGGTCGCCGGGTTCGCCGACGCCCGCGGCGACTGGCTGCCCCTGGCCTGCACCCTCAACTGCACCCTGGCCGTGGACCGGTTCGCGGAACTGCTCGGCCGCGACCGGGAGGCCGTGGAGCCGGGCGGATCGGCCGTCGTGCTGCCCTTCCTGGACGGCGAGCGGACCCCCAACCTGCCGTACGCCTCCGGGCTGCTCCACGGCCTGCGGCACGACACCACCGCCGGGCAGGTCCTCCAGGCCGCCTACGACGGCGCGGTGTACGCGCTGCTTTCGGCGCTGGACCTGGTGCTGGACGCGGACGCCGACCCGCGCGCGCCGATCCTGCTCATCGGCGGCGGTGCCCGCGGCACCGCCTGGCGGGAGACGGTGCGCCGGCTCTCCGGGCGCCCGGTCCTGGTGCCCGAGGCCTCCGAACTGGTCGCGCTGGGCGCGGCCGCGCAGGCGGCCGGGCTGCTGACCGGGGAGGACCCGGCCGAGGTGGCCCGGCGCTGGGGAACCGACCGCGGGGCGTCCCTGGACCCCGTGGAGCGGGACGAGGCCGCCCTGGAGCGGCTGGCCCGGACTCTCAAGAGCGCGGAACCGCTCCTGGAGGGCTAGCCGGACGGCGGGCGGCGCGGGACGGAACGCCGCCGACCGCACCTGCCGCACCTGCCGGGCCGGTGCCGGGCACCGCCCGCGCACCGGTCCCGGCGTCCCCGTAGGGTCGGAACGCTCACGACGAAAGGAGCCGGGCCGTGGCCGTACCGGCGCCCAACACCCAGCACGGAATGCGGCAGCGGAACCTCTCCCTGGTGCTGCACACCGTGGCCGCGCACGGCCCGGTCTCACGGGCTGGCGTCGCCTCCCGGATCGGGCTGACCCGCGCCGCCGTGTCCACGCTCGTCGACGAACTGGCGCGTGCCGGGCTGCTGGTGGAGCTCGGCCGGAGCCGGCCGGGCACGGTCGGGCGGCCCGGCCGTGACCTCGCGCTGAACGAGCGCGGCCCGGCCGGGCTCGGCGCGGAGATCGGGGTGGACCGGCTGGCCGTCTGCGCCGTGGATCTGCGGGGACGGGTCCGGGTCCGGGCCGAGGAGGAGGGCGAGCACCGCGGCAGCGCGCCCGGGCCGGTGCTGCGGCGGCTCGCCGGTCTCTGTGCCCGGGTGACCGCGGATGCCGAGCGCGAGGGGCTGCGCCCCGTCGGCGTCGCGGTGGCCGTGCCGGGTCTCGTCGCGCGGGACGCGGCGACGGTGGTGCGCGCCCCGAACCTGGGCTGGCAGGGTCTGGACGCCGGCACCGTTCTCGCGGAAACCCTCGGGCTGCCCGTGACGATCGCCAACGAGGCCAACATCGGCGCGCTGGCCGAACTCTGGCGCGGGGACCGCACCCCGGCGCCGCGCGACTTCGTCTACGTCTCGGCCGAGATCGGCATCGGCGCGGCGGTCGTCGTGGACGGGTCCCTGCTGCGCGGGGCGCACGGTTTCGCGGGCGAGCTGGGGCACGTCCCGGTACGCCCCGCCGGGCGCCCCTGCGCGTGCGGCGGGCGGGGGTGCCTGGAGCAGTACGCGGGCGAGGAGGCCCTGCTCCGCGCCGCCGGGATCGAGGAGCGGGGAGCCGCCGGGGTGGCCGTCCTGCGGGCGCGCGCCGTCGCGGGGGACGGTGCCGCGCGCCGCGCGCTGCGGGGCGCGGGGGCCGCGCTCGGCACCGCCCTCGCCGGGGTGGTGAACCTGCTGGACCCGGAGACCATCGTGCTCGGCGGCGCGCTGACCGAGCTGTCCCCGTGGCTGCTGCCCGCGGCGGAGCGGGAGCTGCGCCGGCACGTGGCCGATCCGACGCGCGCGGCGCACGGCGAGATCGTCGTCTCCGGACTGGGCCGGGACGCCGCGCTGCTGGGTGCCGCGCAGTCGGTCGTCCAGGACGTCCTGGACGACCCGATGGGCGCGCTGGCCGCCGCCGGCTGACCACCCCCCGCCCCGCCCCGGACGGTCAGCCGATCGGCAGCCCCGTGTAGTTCTCGGCGAGTTCGGTCGCCGCGGCGGTGGAGTCGGCTATCCGGTGCAGCTGGGACAGTTGCAGCCTGCCGTCGAACGGGCTCTGGTCCGGATCGGTGTGCAGGGACGTCGTCATGACGTACGAGAAGTGCTCCGCCCGCCAGACCCGCCGCAGACAGGTGTCCGAGTAGGCGTCGAGCAGGTCCTCGGATCCGGTGGCCCGCCAGTGCTCGAGCGCCCGCGCCAGCACCACGACGTCGGACACCGCCAGGTTGAGCCCTTTCGCGCCGGTCGGCGGGACGATGTGCGCGGCGTCGCCGGCCAGGAACAGCCGGCCGTGACGCATCGGCTCGGTGACCCAGCTGCGCATCGGGGTGACGGACTTCTGGGTGATCGGGCCCCGTTCGAGTTTCCAGTCGCCGTCGACGGCGAACCGGGCGTCGAGTTCGTCCCAGATCCGCTCGTCGGACCAGTCGGCCGGGTCGGTGCCGTTCGGGACCTGGAGGTAGAGCCTGCTGACCGTGGGCGTGCGCATGCTGTGCAGGGCGAAGCCGCGCGGCGAGTGCGCGTAGATCAACTCCTCGCAGGAGGGCGGCACATCGGCCAGGATGCCCAGCCACGAGTAGGGGTAGACCCGCTCGAAGACGCGCCGCACCGTCTCGGGGAGCGCCTCGCGCGCGATGCCGTGGAAGCCGTCGCAGCCGACCACGAAGTCGCAGGAGAGCGTCCGCTCGCGTCCCTCGTGGGTGAACCGGATGACCGGGCTTCCGGTGTCCGCGCCCTCGACGGCCACCGCCTCGGCGCCGAACAGCAGGGGGCCGCCCCCCTCCGCCAGCCGCAGGGCGATGAGGTCCTTCACCACCTCGGTCTGCGCGTACACCATGACGCTGCGCCCGCCGGTGAGGGAGGGGAAGTCGATCCGGTGGCTGCGGCGGTCGAAGCGGAGTTCGATGCCGTGATGGACGAGGCCCTCGCGGTCCATGCGCTCGCCGGCACCACAGGCGCGCAGCGCGTCCACCGTCCCCTGTTCGAGGATGCCGGCGCGCTGCCGCTCCTCCACATAGGCGCGGTCACGGTGCTCCAGGACGACGGAGTCGATACCGGCCCGGTCCAGCAGCCGGGCGAGCAGCAGACCGGCGGGCCCGCCGCCGATGATGCCGACGGTGGTGTGCATCAGGGTTCCTCCGGGGTGTCGGGGTGGGCGGAACGGCCGGGACGGGGACGGCCGGAGGCCGGATCCGCGGGATCTCGGTGGTGCGCCGCCCCGGCGCCGAAGTGCGCCGAGAGGGCCGCGCCGACGGCGGAGGGCCGGTCGATGCCGGCGAGGTGGGCGGCGTGGGCGAGTTCGAGCAGATCGGCGCCGGGGATGCCGTCGGCGAGTTCGCGCGCGTGCTCGGGCGGGGTCGCGGGATCGTCGCGCCCGGCGACGACGAGGGCCGGCACGCCGATGCGGCCGAGCCCGGACCGCAGGTCGTAGCCGGCGAGAGCGTCGCAGCAGGCGGCATAGCCGTTCCGGTCCGCGGCGGCGAGATCGGCCAGCACGGCGGCCGCGTGCCGGGAGGCGACCGCCCGGTCCGGGGCGGCGAACCACCGTCCGGGCGTGGCCTCCAGCAGCGCCGCGGTGCCCTTCTCCCTCACCAGCCGCGCCCGTTCGCGCCAGGCCCCGGGCGCGCCGAACCGGGCGGAGGAGCAGACGAGGGCGAGCGCTTCGACGCGTCCGGGGTGGTGCGCGGCGAGGTGTGCGCCGACCGCGCCGCCGAGGGATATGCCGGCGTAGCCGAAGCGCGTCCAGCCGTGGTGGTCGGCGAGATCGAGCACCAGACGGGCCAGGTCGGCGACCGTGGTGGCGCCCGGGGTGTCCCAGGACGGCAGGAGGTCCGCCGGGGAGCCGCCGTGGCCGGGCAGGTCCCAGCGGAGCACACGGCGGGTGCGGGCCAGTTCCGCAGTCTGCGGCTCCCAGACGGCGGTGGAGGTGCCCAGGGACGGGCCGAGGATCAGCGGTGGCGCGGTCTCCGGGCCGTCGAGCCGGTGGTGTGCGAGCGGCCGGCCGGTCATGCCCGTCCCTCCGGCGAGGATGCGGACGGCGGGGAGGGCGGGCCCGCGGGGAAGCGGCGGGGCGCGCGGCGCAGGGCGCGGGCGGTGAGCACGGCGGCCTCACCGGTGTAGCCGGTGGGGTCGGTCAGCTCGCGCAGCCGTTCCTCGGACAGCGCCTCGCGCACGGCGGGTTCCTCGCGGAGCGCCTCCCGCAGGCCGGTCCCGCGCTCGGCGGCACGGCGGGCCGCGTCGCCGAGCAGGCCGGCCGCTTCCTCACGGCCGAGGAGCGGGGCGAGTTCGGCGGTCAGGCGTTCGGAGACGACGAGTCCGCCGGTGAGGTCGAGATTGGCGCGCATCCGTTCGGGCCGGACCCGCAGGCCCCCGGCCAGTCCGGCGGCCGCCTCGGCCGCGCCGCCGGTGAGGCGCAGCGCCTCCCGCAGCGGCTGCCACTCGGCGTGCCAGGCGCCACCGGGCCGCTCGTCCTCGGCGGCGAGCGAGCCGAGCAGGACGGCGGCGAGGGCGGGGACCTGGCGGGCGGCGGACGCGATGAGCACGGCCCGGGCCGGGTTGGCCTTGTGCGGCATGGCGGAGGAGCCGCCGCCGGTCCCCTCGGCGACCTCGCCGATCTCCGTGCGGGAGAGCACCAGGACGTCGGCGGCCAGCTTGCCCAGCGCCCCGGCGGTGAAGGCGAGCCCGGCGGCGAGATCGGCGACGGGGGTGCGCAGGGTGTGCCAGGGCAGTCCGGGCTCGGCGAGGCCGAGTTCGCGCGCGTACTGTGCGGCGATCCGCGTGCCCGCCGCTCCCCCGGTTTCCCCGGTGTCCGCGGCGCCGGTGCCGGCCGGGTCCGTCCCGTTGTCCGTCCCGTCGTCCGGCCGCGCGTACGCGCCGAAGGCCGCGAGGGTGCCCGCGGCGCCGCCCAGCTGGACCGGGAGGCCGCCGTCCAGGAGCGCGGCCAGCCGGTCGTGGGCGTCCAGGAGCAGGGAGCGCCAGCCCGCGGCCTTGAGGCCGAAGGTGATGGGCACGGCGTGCTGGGTGAGGGTGCGGCCGGGCATGGGGGTGGCGCGGTGCCGGTCCGCCAGCCGGCCCAGGGCGTCGATGGCGCGTTCGAGGTCGGCGAGGATCAGCGGCAGCGTCCGTGCGGCGACCAGCATGGTGGCGGTGTCGAGGATGTCCTGGCTGGTCGCGCCCCGGTGCACATGCGCGGCGGCGTCCGGCGCGGCCTTCCGTACGGCGGCGGTCAGTTCGCGGACGAGGGGGATGACGGGGTTGCCGCCGGAGCGGGCGCGCAGGGCGAGGTCCCGCACGTCGAACGCGCCTTCGCGCACGGCGCGGTCCACGGCGCCGGCCGCCTCCTCCGGGGCGAGGCCGAGCGCCGCCTGGGCGCGGGTGAGCGCGGCCTCGGCGTCGAGCAGGGCGGCGAGCCAGGCCCGGTCGCCGGTGGCCGCCTCGGCGGCAGTACCGGCCCGGACCGGGGAGAGCAGCCCCGTGTCGTCTCCGGCGCCGGGCCGCGCCGGCCGGGGTCCGGCGGGGGCCGCGGAATCAGGCGAAGTCAAGGAAGACCGTCTCCCCCTCGCCCTGCAGGCGGATGTCGAAGCGGTGGGTGCGGTGCCTGCCCTCCTCCGGCAGCGCGAGCAGCGTCGCCCTGCGCTCGGCCGGCAGCGTGGAGAGCAGTCCGTCGTCCGGATCGTCGCGCAGATAGGCACGGGTGAACAGATGGTGCAGCAGGCCGCGCGCGAAGACGCACACGGACAGGTAGGGCGCGCCGCCGGGCGGCAGCGTCCGCAGCGTGTAGTGCCCGTCGGCGTCGGTGGGGACGCGGGCGAATCCGGTGAACTCGACGCCGTCCCGGCCGAGGACCGCCCCGGTGACGGGGTCGCGCCGCAGCGAGCCGGGGGCGCCGGACGGTGAGCCGTCGGGCCCGGCCTGCCAGAACTCCAGCAGGGCGTCGGGGACGGCCGCGCCGGCCCCGTCGAGCACCCGGCCGTGGAGGGTGACGGTGTCGGGGTGGCCGGGTGGTGCCACGTCGCCGCCGCCGGTGAAGGGCAGCGCGTAGCCGAAGAAGGGGCCGACGGTCTGGGAGGGTGTGGGCGGCAGGGCCCGGGGCGGTGTGCTGCTCATGAGCGGCCTTCCTCGATCCAGGTGGCGGAGGGTCCGTCGAGGACGATGTCCCAGCGATAGCCCAGGGACCACTCGGGCCGGGACAGCCCGTGGTCGTAGGTGGCGACGAGCCGTTCGCGCGCGGCTGTGTCGGTGACGGATGCCAGGATCGGGTCGTACGGGAAGAGGGGGTCGCCCGGGAAGTACATCTGGGTGATCAGGCGCTGGGTGAAGGCGGTGCCGAAGAGCGAGAAGTGGATGTGCGCGGGGCGCCAGGCGTTGAGGTGGTTCCGCCAGGGATAGGGGCCGGGCTTGATGGTGGTGAAGGTGTAGGTGCCGTGGTCGTCGGTCAGGCAGCGGCCGACGCCGGTGAAGTGGGGGTCGAGGGGTGCCGGGTGCTGGTCGCGCTGGTGCGCGTAGCGGCCGGAGGCGTTGGCCTGCCAGACCTCGACGAGCTGGTTGCGCACGGGGCGGCCGCCGCTGTCGAGCACCCGTCCGGTGACGGTGATGCGCTCGCCCAGCGGCTCGCCGCGGTGCTGCCGGGTGAGGTCGGCGTCGAGTTCGGTGACGTCGGTGGGGCCGAAGACGGGCCCGTGCAGTTCGACGGTCTCCGGATCGCCGTTCACGGCGACGAGCGGCTCCTTGGGGTGGCGCAGGCCGCTGCTGCGGTAGGGGCGGAAGTCGCGCGGCGGGTGGTGCGCGGGGGGCGCGCCCCCGGCGCGGGCCTTCTCGTAGGCCGCGTGCAGCCCGGCGATCTCCCGGTCGATGTCGGCCTGGACCAGCGGCGGCTGAGCGGGAGGTGTCACCGTCTCGGACGCCGACGCGGACGCGGGCGACGGCACCGGCGCGGGGTGGGACAGCTTCATGCGGACGTCTCCTGGAGGTGCGGGATGGGACGGGCACCGGTGGGCGCGGTGCCCCGGAGGCGGGGGCGGTCCCCGGGCCCGGTCCGTGTGCCGGCGCCGGCCGGGCGGAGCGCTCCGGCCGCCGGCGGGGTGCGGGGCACCGGGCGGTTCACGCGGCGCTCCGTCCGGCGGCTTTCAGGGCGCGCAGGGTGCCCAGTTCGGCGTCCGTCGGCGGCGCGGTGGTGACCGGCGTCGCGGCGACGCGCAGGTCCCAGCCGGTGGCGGCGCGGACGCGTTCGGCGGTGACTCCGGGGTGGAGGTCGGTGAGGACGAGCTCGGCCGTCTCCGGGTCGGGACGCAGGATGCCGAGGTCGGTGATGACGGCGGTCGGTCCGGCGCCGCGGAGCCCGAGCCGTTCCCGGTCGCCGGGCCCGGTGCCGTGGCCGACGGTGGTGGTGAAGTCGAGTTTCCGTACGAAGTTGCGGGTGGAGTGGCGGAGCACCATCAGCACCCGTCCGCAGTTGGCGGCGATCTCGGGTGCGCCGCCGGCCCCGGGCAGCCGTCCTTCGGGACGGTCCGGTCCACGGTCCACGGCGGTGGTGTTGATGTTCGCGAAGCGGTCGACCTGGGCGGCTCCGAGGAAGCCGACGTCGATGCGCCCGGCCTGGAGCCAGTAGTTGAAGATCTCCGGTACGGAGACCACCGCGTCGGCCGTGTCGGCGAGTTCGCCGTCCCCGATCGAGAGCGGCAGCCGGGTCGGCTTGGAGCCGAGGGTGCCGGACTCGTAGATCAGGACGAGGTCCGGGTTGGCGGTGTGCCGGGCGAGGTTGGCGGCGGTGCTGGGGAGCCCGATGCCGACGAAGCAGGTGCGGGCGCCGGAGAGGGCACGCGCGGCGTTGACCGTCATCAACTCGTCGGAGGTCCAGCCGGCCGGCGTGCCCGGGGCGCCGGCCGGGGCGGTGGCGCCGGCCGGGGTGGCGTCAGTGGTCATCGCGGCTCGCTCCTGTCGTACACGTGGTCCTTCATCCAGGCCAGGAAGGCGTCGCGGTCCCGGGAGACCGGGTCCCAGGCCGCGTAGGCGTCGTTGTCCCGGACGGAGTAGCCGGCGGCATACGAGGGGTGGGCGCCGCCGGGGACGTGGGCGACGGCCGTGACGACCCAGCCGGGCAGGACGATGCCGCGGGGCCGGGGCTCCAGCGTCTCCACGATCTCCTCGACGGTCACCAGCACCCGCCGCGCGGCGAGCGCGGCTTCCTTCTGCACGCCCGTCAGGCCCCAGAGCTGGACGTTGCCGGCGCGGTCGGCCTGCTGGGCGTGGATGACGGTGACATCGGGGTTGAGGGCCCGTACGGCGGCCAGTTCCTCGCCGGTGAAGGGGCAGGTGACGGTGGAGACCGTGTCCGTGCGGGTGGCCAGGTCGCTGCCCCGGTAGCCGCGCAGCACGGCGAAGGGCAGTCCGGATGCGCCGGCGACATAGCGGTTGGCCATGCCGGCGTGGCTGTGCTCGTCCAGTTCGAGGGGGCGCGGCCAGCCGTTCTCGACGGCGTCGCGGAAGCGGTGCAGGGAGCCGACGCCGGGGTTGCCTCCCCAGGAGAAGACGAGCTTCCTCACCAGTCCCGCACCGATGAGCTGGTCGTAGACGACGTCCGGTGTCATCCGGACCAGCGTGAGGTCGGTGATGCCCTGCCGGATGACCTCGTGCGCGGCGGCGAACGGGATCAGATGCGTGAACCCCTCCATCGCCACGGTGTCACCGTCGTGGATGAGCTCTGCGACGGCGTCGTGCAGGGTGCGGATTTCTGCCATGCCCTCTCACTTGTTCGCCGGGTGAACTTTCGTTCATAATGATACCGAGGTCGAGTCTCCGTCCCGCGCGCACCGCTGTCAACGGTCACGACCGGATCCCGGCCCGCAGCCTCCGCACCACCCCCACGGAGAGGAGACCGGCCATGACCGGCGACGACACCACCGCGGCGGTCACCGGCACCATGCCGGTGACCGGTCCGCTGGAACGCGGCCTCACCGTGATCCGCGCGATGACCGCGTCCGGCAGCCGGCGGCTGCGCCCCAGCGACCTCGTGCACGCCACCGGACTGGCCCGCGCCACCGTCGACCGGGTCGTGGGCACCCTCCTCCACCTCGGACTGCTCCGCACAACGGGCCGGGACATCGAGCTCTCGCCCCGGCTCATGCGGTTCGGCAACGCCTATCTGGCGAGCTGCGGCGTGGCCGACGCGCTCCAGCCGTTCGCCGAGCTGATCGCCGACGAGCTCGACGAGTCGGTGTCGGTCGCGGTGCCGGACGGCGACGGCGTCCGCTTCGTCGCGCAGGTGATCCGCCGCCGCGCCATGACCCCCGTCTTCCGCATCGGCGACCTGCTGCCCGCGGACCGCTGCGCGGCGGGCATGGTCACCGGCCCGGAGAGCCCCGAGTGGGCCGTGGACGACCAGCGGATGGAGCAGGGCCTGATCGCCGTGGCCGTGCCCGTACGGGACGCGGAGGGCCGGCCGGCCTGCGGCATCAGCGTGGTCAGCAACACCGGACGGCACACCGCCGCCTCCCTCACCGCCACCGCGCTCCCCCGGCTGCGCGCCCTGCTGCCCGCCATGGAGGCCGCCCTGTCCGAGGCCCGCGACCGCCCCCCGCGCCCCGGCGCCGGTACGGCCCCGGACACGCCCCTGCCCGACGCCAAACGGGAGCTCGGCGCGGGCTTCCTGCAGTCACTGGCCCGCGGCCTGGACGTCCTCGCCGCCCTGGGCGCCGGCCCGCGCGGACTCACCCTCTCCGAGACGGCCGAGGCCGTCGGCCAGCCCCGGGCCACCGCCCGCCGCGCCCTGCTCTCCCTCGAACACCTCGGCTACGTCCACTCCGCCGACCGGCGCTTCCGGCTGCTTCCCCGGGTGCTGGAGCTCGGCTACGCACCGCTGTCCGGGCTGAGCTTCACCGAGGTCGTGCAGCCCCATCTGGAGGACCTGGCCGCCCGTGTGCGCGAATCCGCCTCCGTGGCCGTCCTCGACGGACAGGACATCCGCTACATCGCCCGGGTCCCCGCCTACCGGATCATGAGCGTCAACATCACCATCGGCACCCGCTTCCCCGCGACCCCCACTTCCATGGGCCGGATCCTGCTGGCCGGCCTGCCCCCCGAGGAGCGCGCCGCGCGGCTCTCCGCCGGGACACCGCCGCGCTTCACCGGCCGGACCGTCACCGACCCCGCCGAACTCGGCCGCATCCTCGACCGGGTGGCCTCGGAGGGCTACGCCCTGGTCGACGAGGAACTGGAGGAGGGCCTCCGCTCCCTGGCCGTCCCGGTACGGGGCCGCGACGGCCGGCCCGTGGCGGCGCTCAACGTCTCCACCCACACCGGCCGCGGCACGGCCGAGGAGTCCCGGGCCGCGCTGCTGCCCGCCCTGCGCGAGACGGCCGCCCGCATCAGCGAGGACCTGGCCACCGCCTTCGAACGCCGCCCACTCCGCCTGCCCTGACCCGGCGCCCGCGTCACGCCTCCGCACCCGGCCGCCACCGCGCCGCAGATCCCGCACGGCTGAGCGCCGTCCCGGGCCGCCCGGGGCGCTCAGCGGGGGAAAACCTCGAAGACCGCGGCCGGGCGGCCGCCGAAGCGGAGGGAAGCGGCCTCGGCGTTGCCGGTCAGAAAGGCGCGGGCGTAGCTTTCCGGATCCTCGTCCGTCAGTCCCTCGATATAGGCCCGGTGCGCCAGCAGGGACCGCACGCCCTTCTCCAGCCCGTCGGTCACGTCGACCGCGTGGGTCGGCCGCGGGGAGGCGGCGACGGCGACCCAGCGCACCCCGTCCCAGGGCTGGAGCCCCCGCTCGGTCAGTTCGGGGAAGATCCAGCGGTTGCCGGCGTCGCCCACCGCGTCCAGGGTGGCCAGCCCGACCGCCCGGTGGTCCGGGGTATTCCAGAAGGTGCCGCCGAAGGTCTCGCGGTGGTTGAGGGTGAGCACCAGCTCCGGCCGGTGCCGCCGGATCGCGGCCGCGATGTCCCGGCGCAGCGCCGTGCCGTACTCGATCACCCCGTCCGGGTAGCCGTCGAGGAACTCCACCGACGACACCCCGACCACGGCCGCGCTCTCCCGCTGCTCCCGCTCGCGCAGCGGCGCGCAGTCCGCGGGTGCCATCCCGTCGATGCCCGCCTCGCCACGGGTGACCAGCAGGTACGACACCTCCGCGCCCCGGTCGACCCAGCCCGCGATGGCCGCGGCGGCCCCGTATTCGAGATCGTCCGGGTGGGCGACGACCGCCAGGCAGCGTTCCCAGGACTCCGGGAAGGCCGCGAGCTGCTCCGCCGTCTCCGGTTCTTCCGTCATCAAGGTCTCCCCATCTGTTGTCGAAGCCGCAATGCGCCGCCACGATGGTGACACTCCGCTCCGCTCATCCATTCCGGGAAGCCGCCGTGGTCAATCCTTGGGTCGCTCTCGAACCGGGCGCCGATCCCGCACAGCGGGCCGGCGCGATCCGCCGCGCGCACGACGCCTTCACCACCGGGCAGGCCGGGACCCCCGGCAGCGGCGGCCGTCCGGACCCGACCGGATCGTCCGTCCGCTCGGTCGTCGCCGACTCCTGGCGGCGTTCCGCACGGGCCCGCGTCAGCCCGGACGGCACCGCGCCGGTCGAACTGTCCGACGACGACCTCGACGCCTACCGCGCCGAGCACCCGCTGGCCCGTGTCATGCCGCTGTTCCGCGATCTGATGGGCACCTTCGCCATGGACGGGGAACACCTGCTCGCCGTCTGCGACGCACAGGGCAGGCTGCTGTGGGTCGAGGGCCACACGGCCGCCCGCCGCCGCGCGGACCGGATGAACTTCGTGCCCGGCGCGGCCTGGTCCGAGTCGGCCGTGGGGACCAACGCTCCCGGTACGGCCGTCGCCGTCGACCGCCCCGTACAGGTGTTCGCGGCCGAGCACTTCAACCGCACCGTGCACACCTGGACCTGCGCCGCCGCCCCCGTACACGATCCGCACAGCGGGCGCCTGCTCGGCGCGGTCGACATCACCGGCGGCAACCGGCTCGCCCACCCGCACAGCCTCGCCTTCGTCCAGGCCGTCGCGCGGGCCGCCGAGTCGCAGCTCGCCCTGCTGGGCCCGCCACCGGCCGCGTCCCGGACCGCCCCCGCCGTGGAACTCCGCGCCCTGGGCCTGGACGAGGCCGTGCTGACCGCAGGCGGCCGCACCCTCCGGCTCAGCCGCCGCCACAGCGAACTGGTGGTGCTGCTCGCCTGCCACCCCGAGGGCATGACCGGCGACGAGCTGCTCGTCGCCCTCTACGAGGACGAGCACACCACCCCGGTCACCCTGCGCGCCGAACTGTCCCGGCTGCGCCGCGCCCTCGGCGACGGACTCCTCCACTCCCGCCCGTACCGCCTGACGGCACCCGTGACGGCCGACTTCGACACGGTGCTGCGCCACCTCGCGGGCGGGTCGCCCGCGGCGGCCGTCACCGCGTACCGCGGCCCGCTGCTCCCCTCGTCCCGGGCCCCGGCCGTGCTCCGGCTGCGCGACCGCGTCGACGGGCAGCTGCGCGCGGCCCTGCTGGCCCGCCGCGACCCGGAGCTGCTGAGTACGTGGACGGGCAGCCCGTGGGGCGCGGAGGACCTGGAGGCGTGGGCGGCGCTCGCGGCCGTCCTCCCCCAGGGTTCGCCGCGCGCCCCGCTCGTCCTGCAGCGCGTCCGCGAACTGGACGCCGAGCAGAGCGGTTTCCCCGTCCGCTGACGGAAGCGGTCCGGCCGGGCGGGCCGGCGGCCCGGCCACCGGGGGCCGGCGCAACGTGGTTGCAACCTTCCGGTCACTAGCCTCCGCCGGACCGGCCGATGACAGCCGGTGCGAGCCCGCACGCGCATCCCAGGAGGCCATCGACATGACCCGCTACTCCGCGCCCGGAACCGACGGCGCGATCGTCTCCTACCGGCCCCGCTACGACCACTGGATCGGCGGGGAGTACGTCAGCCCGAAGCTCGGCCGGTACTTCGAGAACCCCAGCCCGGTGAACGGCCGCCCCTTCACCGAGGTCGCGCGGGGCACCGCCGAGGACATCGAAGCCGCCCTCGACGCGGCGCACGCGGCCGCCCCGGCCTGGGGCCGGACCGCCGCGGCCGAGCGCGCCACCGTCCTCAACCGGATCGCCGACCGGATGGAGGCCCATCTGGAGGAGCTGGCGGTCGCCGAGAGCTGGGAGAACGGCAAGCCGGTCCGCGAGACGCTCGCCGCCGACATCCCGCTGGTCATCGACCACTTCCGCTACTTCGCCGGTGCGCTGCGCGCCCAGGAGGGCAGCCTCAGCGAGCTGGACGACGACACCGTCGCGTACCACTTCCACGAGCCGCTGGGCGTGGTCGGCCAGATCATCCCGTGGAACTTCCCGATCCTGATGGCGGTCTGGAAGCTGGCGCCGGCGCTCGCCGCGGGCAACGCGGTCGTCCTGAAGCCCGCCGAGCAGACACCGGCGTCGATCCACGTCCTGATGGGCCTGATCGCCGACCTGCTCCCGCCGGGTGTGGTCAACATCGTCAACGGCTTCGGCGTGGAGGCGGGCAAGCCGCTGGCCTCCAGCGCGCGCGTCGCGAAGATCGCCTTCACCGGCGAGACCACGACGGGGCGGCTGATCATGCAGTACGCCAGCGAGAACATCAAACCGGTCACGCTCGAACTCGGCGGCAAGAGCCCGAACATCTTCTTCGACGACGTGTCGTCCGCGAACGACGACTTCTTCGACAAGGCGCTGGAAGGCTTCACGATGTTCGCCCTCAACCAGGGCGAGGTCTGCACCTGCCCCTCGCGGGCGCTGATCCAGCAGGGCCACTACCGGGAGTTCCTCGACGCGGCGGTGGCCCGCACGGAGAAGATCGTCCCGGGGCACCCCCTGGACACGGACACGATGATCGGCGCCCAGGCGTCCAACGACCAGCTCCAGAAGATCCTCTCCTATCTGGACATCGGCCGGCAGGAGGGCGCCAAGGTCCTCACCGGCGGCGAACAGATCTCCGCCGGCGGGGACATGGAGGGCGGCTACTACGTCCAGCCCACCATCTTCGAGGGCGGCAACCACATGCGGATCTTCCAGGAGGAGATCTTCGGACCGGTCGTCTCCGTCACCTCCTTCAGCGACTTCGACGACGCCATGAAGACCGCCAACGACACGCTCTACGGACTGGGCGCCGGCGTCTGGACCCGCGACATCAACACCGCGTACCGCGCGGGCCGCACCATCCAGGCCGGCCGTGTCTGGACCAACTGCTACCACGCCTACCCGGCGCACGCGGCCTTCGGCGGCTACAAGCAGTCGGGCATCGGCCGGGAGAACCACCGGATGATGCTGGAGCACTACCAGCAGACGAAGAACCTCCTGGTGTCGTACTCACCGAAGAAGCTCGGCTTCTTCTGATCCCCGGGAAGGGCGCCTGAACTGGGCGATGGCCCGTCAGGCGCCCTTCCCGGCGTGCCGCCTCCCGCGCCCCGGACGCTCCCGCGTCGCCGAACGGGGCCGGGCACCGGGCCCCGCCCACGCGTTCCGCCGGCCGAGGCTGACGTGCTGATCGGCGCAGCGTACGGTGGGACGCGTGACCGGAGAAGAGTCGCTGCGACCGCAGTCCCTGATGCTGACCTTCCTCGGCGACCAGGTGCTCGGGCGGGACGTGTGCGTGTACTCCGGCAGCGTCATCGACGTCTTCGCCCGGGCCGGCGTCAGCGAACAGGCCACACGCTCCACCCTGACCCGCATGGTGAACCGCGGCCTGCTGCGCCGCCAGCGCGAGGGCCGCCGGATGTACTTCGGGCTGACCGAGCACTCGGCCACCGTCCTGCGCGACGGCGAGCGGCGCATCTGGCAGGCCGGCGCGGTCAACCGGCAGTGGGACGGCACATGGACCCTGCTCGGTTTCTCCCTGCCGGACTCCTGGCAGCGCCAGCGGCACGACCTGCGCTCGAAACTGACCTGGAGCGGCTTCGGCCCGCTGTTCAACGGACTGTGGATCGCCCCTGGCGAGGTGGACGTGTCGGACCTGGTCGACGAGCTGGGTCTCACCGCGCACGTGAAGGTCTTCCGCGCGCACGCCGACCCGCGCACGGACGTCGGCGCGATGATCGAGGAAACCTGGGAGCTGTCCGGACTGGCCGCGCGGTACGAGGCGTTCGCCCGGCGCTGGGAGAAGTGGGAGGCCGAGGTGCCCGAGGCCGACGACGCGCTCGCGCTGCGGCTGGTCCTGCAGACGGAGTGGCTGCGGATCATCCGCCGTGACCCCCGGCTGCCGGTCGTGCACCTGCCGGACGACTGGCCCGCCGACGCGGCCGAGAAGACGTTCCGGACCGTGTTCGACCGGCTCGCCCCGCTCGCGCGGACCGCGGCGGAACGTCTCCTCGACCTCGTGCCCGTGCGGCACGCTCAGGCGTAGAACCGCGACAGGCTCTGCAGTACCGCGGCCGGCTTCGCGCCGCCCTCGATCTCGATCGCGCCCTCGACGGCGACCTGGACTCCGCCCGCCACGTCCGACACGTCCACCAGCCGGCCGGCCAGGCGGATACGCGAACCCACCCGCACCGGGGCGGGGAAACGCACCTTGTTGAGGCCGTAGTTGACCTTCGTCGTCACGCCCCGGACGTCGAGCAGTTCGGTGAAGAGCGGGATGAAGAGGGAGAGGGTCAGATAGCCGTGCGCGATGGTCGCTCCGAAGGGTCCGTCCTCGGCCTTCTCCGGGTCGACGTGGATCCACTGGTGGTCGCCGGTGGCATCGGCGAAGGTGTTGATCCGTTCCTGGGTGACCTCGATCCATTCGCTGGTGCCCAGGTCGCTGCCGGCCAGCTTCTTCAGTTCGCCGAGACCGTTGACAGTGATGCTCATGTGGGGTCCTTGACGTCGGGTTGGTTGCCGAAACGGGAGCGCACCTGTGGCTTGAGGAGCTTTCCGGAAGCCGTGCGCGGGAGTTCGTCCGCGATCACCACGGACTTGGGGATCTTGTACCGGGCGAGCCTCCCGGCCAGTGAGCCGAGCACTTCCCCGGGGTCGAGGACGGCTCCTTCGCGCGGGACGACCACCGCCCGCGGCACCTCGCCCCACTTCTCGTCGGCCACGCCGATCACAGCGCATTCGACGATGTCGGGGTGCGCGAGCAGCGCGTTCTCGATCTCGGCGGGGTACACGTTCTCCCCGCCCGAGATGATCATGTCTTTGAGGCGGTCGACGACGTAGACATAGCCGTCCTCGTCGACGCGGGCCGCGTCCCCGCTGCGGAACCAGCCGTCCGCGAAGACCGCGGCGGTCTCCTCGGGCAGCCCCCAGTACCCGGGCATGACGTGGGGTCCCCGGACGACGATCTCCCCGGTCTCGCCCGCGTCGACGGGGGTGAGATCCGGCCGGACGACCCGCACATCGCTGAAGAAGTGCGGTACGCCGGCCGAGCCGGCCTTGCTCACGGCGTGCTCGGCGTCCAGGAACAGGGTGCCGGGGGCGGCCTCGGTCATCCCGTAGCCCTGGAGGAACGTGAGCCCCCGCGCCTGGTAGGCGGTGATCAGCGGAGTCGGCACGGGGGAGCCGCCGCAGGTGAGCGTGCGCAGGCTGGAGAGGTCCGCGTCGGCCCACCTCGGGTGCCTGGCCATCTGGTCGAACATGGCCGGTACGCCGAACATGAAGGTGATCGCGTGCCGTTCGACGAGGTCCAGCGTGGCACCAGGGTCGAAGGCCTCGGCCAGGACGCAGGTGCCGCCCTTGAGCAGCACCGGGAGCGTCAGCATGTTCAGCCCCGCGGTGTGGAAGAGCGGGGCGGAGACGAGAGCGCGCTCGCCGGCGGTCAGATCCTGGTCGACGAGGACGTTGACCGCGTTCCACGTCAGATTGGCGTGCGTGAGCATCGCGCCCTTGGGACGGCCCGTCGTGCCGGAGGTGTACATGATGACGCAGGTGTCGTCCGGATTGACGGGCTCGTCGAGGGGCTCGGCGGAGCCGGCGGCCAGCGCCCGCTCGTACTCCGGCCCGACCTCGACGTGCGTCCGGACGTCGGTGTCGTCCGGCAGCCCCGCCACCAGTCCGGCACATGACGGACCGTGGACGAGCGCCCTGGCGCCGGAGTCGGCGAGCTGGTAGGCGATCTCGGGGCCGGCCAGGCGGATGTTGAGGGGGACGAAGACCGCGCCGAGGAGGCCGGTGGCGAACAGCGTCTCCAGGTAGGAGGGGTGGTTCGGGCCGAGGTAGGCGACACGGTCCCCGCGCCGGATGCCCGCGGCGCGCAGGGCGTGGGCCAGACGGGTGGTGCGGGAGTGCAGCTCCGCGTAGGTGACGGTGACGTCGTCGTGCACCAGCGCGGGGCGGTGCGGGGTCTTGCGGGCCCGGCGCGCCGGCCAGGAACCCAGTCCCTCATTGCGCATCGGTCCGCTCCCGTCCGTCGTCGTGCCGGGCGGAGCGCGTGGGAGAGCACATGGGGCGCCCCTTCACGGTGTGGTGAGCCCGAGCAGGCGGGCGGCGTTCTCCTTGAGGATCTTCGGCCTGACCTCGTCCTTGATCGCCAGCTTGCCGAAGTCGGCGAGCCAGCGGTCGGGGGTGAGGACGGGGAAGTCGGAACCGAAGAGGACCTTCTCCTTGAGCAGCGTATTGGCGTACTGCACGAGCTGCGGCGGGAAGTACTTGGGCGACCAGCCGGACAGGTCGATGTGCACCCCCGGTTTGTGCGTGGCAACGGCGAGCGCCTCGTCCTGCCAGGGGAAGGACGGATGCGCGAGGATGATCTTCAGGTGCGGGAAGTCGGCGGCCACGTCGTCCACGTGCAGCGGGTTGGAGTACTTCAGGCGGATGCCGCCTCCGCCGGGGACGCCGGCGCCGATGCCGGTCTGCCCGGTGTGGAACAGGGCGATCGTCCCCGTCTCCTCGATGACCTCGTACAAGGCGTAGGCCACCGCACGGTCGTTGGGGAAGAAGCCCTGGATGCTGGGGTGGAACTTGAAGCCCTTCACCCCGTACTCCTCGACCAGGCGGCGGGCCCGGCGCACACCCGCCCTGCCGCGGAAGGGGTCGATGGAGGCGAAGGGGATCAGCACGTCCGCGTTGGCGGCGGCGGCCTCGGCGACCTCCTCGTTGGGGACCGGCTCGGTGCCGGTGGCGGACTCGGCGTCCACCGTGAAGATCACGGCGGCCATGTTCCGCTCGCGGTAGTACGCGGCCGTCTCCTCCAGGGTCGGCTTCCGCTTGCCCTCGACCTTGAAGTAGGCGGCGGAGGCGTCGTGCAGGTCGTCGTCCAGGGACACGTGCCCCTTCGACGACACCTCGGCGTGCGTGTGGACGTCGATCGCGGCCAGTTCCTCGACGTTCATCATGCCTCCGGGACCCTGGGCGCGGGGATGCCGACGGTCTCGGGTTCGGCGCCGACCGACGTGTGCCAGGCGTCGGCCAGCGCCTCGGGGCGCCAGCCGCCGTCGGCGTAGGCGGCCCTGATCTCCCGGGGGTGGGACCAGAGCGTGACCCGGTCGCCGCCGATGCCGATGCACTGGCCGGTCACGTCACGGGCCGTCCCGGAGGCGAGGAAGGGGACGAGGGCGGCGCAGTCCTCGGGGGTGCCGAAGCCTTCCCCCTTGCGCAGGAAGCCGGGCAGCGCTTCGCCGTTCCTCATGGCCTCGATGTACGGGGCGAAGGCGGGGACGGTCTCCGTCATCGCCGTGGCCGCGACGGGCACGATCGCGTTGACGGTGATGCCGGCGCGAGCCAGTTCCATGGACCAGGTGCGGGCCATGGCGGCGATGCCGGCCTTGGCCGCGGCGTAGTTGGTCTGGCCGAAGTTGCCGCGCTGCCCGGCCGGGGATCCGACCAGGATCAGGGTGCCGCCCCCGCCCTGTTCGCGCATGCGGACGGCGGCGGCCCGGGCGCAGGTGAAGGTGCCCTTGAGGTGGGTGGTGAGCACCGCGTCGAAGTCGTCGTCGGTCATCTTCCACAGCACCTTGTCGCGCAGGATGCCGGCGTTGGTGACGAGGATGTCGAGCCGGCCGAACTCGGTGACCGCACGGTTCACCAGCCGGTCGGCGGCCTCGGCCGTACCGACCGCGACGGCCTCGGCGACGGCGGTTCCGCCCGCTTCGGTGATCGACTTCACGGCCTGCACGGCCACGCTCTCGTCGATGTCGTTGACGACCACGGAGGCGCCGTGGGCGGCCAGAGCCCGCGCGTAGGCCAGGCCCAGGCCCCGGCCGCTGCCGGTGACGACGGCGGCCTTGCCGCTCAGATCGATCAGGTGCACAAGCGAGTCCCTTCACGGAGTGGTGCGGAGCGTGGAGACGCAGCGACTGCGCAATCGAAGCTAAGAGCAATGATTGTTGACGTCAATAGTTGTTCCCACTCGGCAAGGTGCGCGAGACTGCTCCCGTACGCCGCACACCCCGGACCCCGGAGCCCGCCATCACCCGCAAGCCGCACACCGAGAAATCCGCCGGCACCCCGATCGACGCGCACGAACCGTGGATGCGCGAACTGCACGCGGACACGGGCTATCTGCTCTACCGCCTCGGCCTGCGCTCGGGGCAGCTGTTCAACGCCTCCCTCCAGGAGTCGGGGCTGCGCCTGCGCCACTACGCGCTGCTGCGCTTCCTGGCCACCTGCGAGGGGGCCCTCCAGCGGGAGCTGAGCACCCGGCTCGGCTACGACCCCAGCGCGATCGTCGGGCTGGTCGACGACCTGGAGAAGCTGCACCTGGCCGAGCGCCGCCCGTCCCCCGAGGACCGGCGCAGCCGGTTCGTGGTGCTCACCGGGGAGGGCCGTGCCTTTCTCCGCGACAGCGACGAGGCGAGCAGGCGCGTGACGGGCGGTCTGCTGGCCCCGCTCACCACGGACGAGCGGGAGACGCTGCACGGCCTGCTGCTGCGCCTGGCCGAGGATCGACTCGAATAATGTTGTGCAAATTATTGACGAGCATGTGATTGCTGCCTAGGTTCCTCGGGCATCCGGCCCCAGCCTCAGGAGCTCACCGTGCAGCCGTCCCCCTCCTCTTCCCCGGCCCGCCAGAACCCCGAAGACCAGCGGCAGTTGCGCCGCGTGGCCCTGTCAAGCATGCTCGGCACCGCCATCGAGTTCTACGACTTCCTCGTGTACGGAACGGTCGCCGCGCTGGTCTTCGGCAGCCTGTTCTTCCCCGGCGCCGACCCCGCGGTCGGCACGATCGCGGCCTTCGGCACCTTCGCCGCGGGCTATGTGGCCCGTCCGCTCGGCGGCATCCTCTTCGGCCACTTCGGCGACCGGATAGGCCGCAAGTCGATGATGCTGCTGACCATGACCCTGATGGGCGTCGCCAGCTTCCTCATCGGCGTCCTGCCCACCTATGACGCGATCGGCGTGTGGGCGCCCATCCTGCTGGTCTCCCTGCGCGTGGTGCAGGGTCTCGCCATCGGCGGGGAGTGGGGCGGCGCGACCCTGATGGTCGTCGAGCACGCCGAGCGGACCCAGAGCTCCCGGCGCGGCCTCTGGTCCAGCGCCACCCAGCTCGGGGCCCCGCTCGGCTCGGTCCTCTCGGCGGGCGTGGTCACGCTGGTCGCCGCGCTGCCGGACGACGACTTCCGCTCATGGGGCTGGCGGGTGCCGTTCCTGCTCAGCATCGCACTGCTGGCCGTCGGCCTGTTCGTCCGCCTGAAGGTCGCCGAGAGCCCGCTGTTCGCCCGGACCAAGAGGGAGCCCGCCGCACGGCCGCCGGTCGTGGAGGTGCTCCGCCGCCCCGCTCCGGTGCTGCGCGCGGCGGGCATCGGCATCGGCGCCTTCACGGCGCAGTCGCTGCTGACCAGCTTCATGATCTCCTACGCCGTCGGCCAGGGCTACAGCCGCCCGCAGGTCCTCACCGGCGTCGTCCTCGCCTCGTGCACGGCCCTGCTCGTGCTGCCGGCCGCATCCGCCCTGTCCGACCGGATCGGCCGCCGTCCTGTCGTGCTGGCCGGAGCCGTCGCCTCCGCCGCGCTGGCGTTCCCGGTCCTCGCCCTGGTGAACTCCGGCTCCCCCGGCCTGCTGATTCTCGCCCTCGTTCTCGGCCACGGGATAGCCCAGTCCCTGATGTACGCACCCCTCGGCGCCCTGCTCAGCGAGATGTTCGGCACCCGCGTCCGCTACACCGGCGCCTCCCTCGGCTACCAGGGCGCGACGCTGATCGGCGCGGGCTTCTCCCCGCTCATCGCCAGCAGCCTGCTCGCCTCGTCCGGCGGCGACAGCACTCCGGTCTCCCTGCTGCTGTGCGGCGGTGCGGCGATCACCGCGCTCACCGTGTGGCGGACGCGCGAGACACGGACGAACACCCTCGACGAGACCCCCGCCCCCGCCGCCCCCGCCCCCAGCCCGGAGGGAACCCCGCGCTGAGCACCCGGGCACGCGGCGCGGCCGGGGCACCCGGGCCCGCGGTGTGCGCGCCGCGCGGCATGGAACCCGGCGACACCGGGCAGCTTATCGGCAATGGAACCCATTGCCGATACAGCGCCGACGCCGCCGAGGAGGTGCCGGCCGCCGTTCCCCGGCACGGCATGTCCCGTACCGGCAACCGGCACCGCCGCACCGGGGGAAGGCGGCCGTCCCGCACCCCGCACCGGTTCCGGTCCCCGGCTCCCGGCCGCCCATCACCCTCCGGCGGGGTGGCGGCACCCGGGCTCCCGGCGCGGTCGAGCCCGGCGGGCAAGCCAGGGCTTAAAGGGAGATGTCCCCGGACATGATGATTCCCGTACGGTTGTCCGCGCGGCCGACAGCCGTACGAGGTGCCGTCCGGTCTCCGGCGACGCCACCGGCCAGGGGGAGGGGTTTGTCGTGCGCGTGCCCTTGTATCTGCGACCACGACTGGAGCCACCGCTCAGCTCGCTGCTGGCGGACGCCCCTTTTCTGCACTCCCTCGCCGACGCCCTCGGCTCCCCGCTCAACCTGCTGCTCCCCGACCGGATCGCCGAGAACGCCGACCGTTTCCGCGGCGTCTACCGGGAGCACCGGCTCACCGGCCGGGTGTACTTCGCGCACAAGGCGAACCGGTCCGCTTCGCTGGTCCGCCGGCTGGCCGCGGCCGACCCGGCGGCGGTGGGCGTCGACGTCGCCTCCCTCGGCGAGCTGCAACACGCCCTCGCCTGCGGCGTCACCCCGGACCGGATCATGGCCA